>CAZNOZ010000007.1:40935-78559 GCA_964574935.1 uncultured Devosiaceae bacterium
GATGTGGCGCTGAGGGGCCTCGCCGCCACCCCTTTCGCCGCCTCTCGCCGCCTCTTGCCGCCTTGTGCTACCGTTCCGCCGGCCATCCGGGCGCCCGGCGCGGCGCCCGATTTCCCCGAGGGAGGGCGCGATGAACAAAGGCTCGTTGGCAATTGCGGCCGCAATCCTGCTGGCGCTCGGGGCAACCCCCGCCCTTGCGGCCGAGCTCGGTCGGGTCGAATTCGGTGGGCGCACGGTCATTCTCGACGAGGACGGCACGTGGGCCTATGCGGCGCCGAACAAGTCCGCCAAGGGTGCCGCGTGCCCTGCAGAGAGCCGGGTCGCGAGCGCCGTGGTGGCGCTGACACTGTGCGTGGATCCCGGCCGCTGGTCCGAGATCGACCCCGGCCCGGAGCAGGAATTCACCTTCATGACCACCGACGGCGCGGCTGGCATGGCGCTGATCGCGGAGCGGCTGCCGTTCGGCAGTTCGTTCTTGCGCACCGCCATCCTGGAGAATGCCGCCGAGGCCTCCGGCGTCTCCGCCGACGAGATCGAAATCGTCGAGGAAGGGACCGCCACCATCGCCGGTCAGAGCTGGGAGGTCATCCGCTACCGCGTCGATTTCGAGGGCACGAGGTTCGAGTATTTCAACTACTACCGCTCGCAGGAAGGGTTCGGCTCCTCGCAGATCGTCTTCTGGACGCTCGAGAATTTCGTACCGCGGGTGCGCGGCCTGTTCGACGCGGTGATCGCCGGGGTTGCCTCGTCGCCCTAGTGCCGGGGTAGCCTGCCCCTGCCGCGGGCCGGGCCGCCTCAGGCCACGCGGGCAATCCGGGTGGGGGTCGGCGGCAGGGCGTCGTGCAGGCGTTCGACGCGGTTGCGGCCGTTCTGCTTGGCGGCATACAGGGCCGAGTCGGCCTCCTTCATCAGGCTTTCCAGGCTGGCGCCGATCGTCGAGGCGGCAACACCGACCGAAAGGGTGGCGCGCACGGGGGCGCCGTCCACGAATTCGGCCGCTTCCTCGAAGGCCTTGCGCAGACGCTCGGCGATCGCCATCGATGCCTCCACCCCGCTGCCGGGGAGAATGACGGAGAATTCCTCGCCGCCGACCCGACCGAGAATGTCGTTGGGGCGAAACGCGTTGCGGGCCGTCTCCGCGAACTTGCGCAAGACGTCGTCGCCGCTGGAATGGCCGAGGCGGTCATTGATCGACTTGAACCCGTCGAGATCGATCATCAGCACGCTGTAGGGTGTGCCGTCGATGCGGCTGCGCGCGACAAGCTTTTCGCCGAGCTCGAAGAAACTGCGGCGGTTGGCCAGGCCCGTCAGCTCGTCGGTGGTGGCGGCGGAGCGGTTGAGCACTTCCTTGCGCTCTCGGACGGCGGCGACCACGAAGATCGTGGTGCCCAGAACGAAGATCGCCGCTTCGACATAGAGGAAACCCACGATGCTGAAGAGCTGCGGCAGGCCGCCCTCGGTGCCGCCCAGGCCGCCGAAGGGGGCGAGGCCAAGCGCCACGATATTGGCGACAAACAGCACGGCGAGCGGCTTGTAGGCGGCCAGGGAATCGCCGGGGGGACGCAGCAGGATATACACCGCGCCGCCGAAATAGGTGACATTGAGAACGGCGGCGGCCATGCCCCGGACCATGGGCAGACTGTCGCCGACCGGCAGCAGGTTGACCGCGGCGACAAGCACCGGCCCGACAAACACCAGCGGCAGATAGGGGCGGGCGCCGGTCAGCAGGCGCGTGCCGTGCCACTGGATGGCCGCGCAGCTGAGGAAGACGACGAATCCGACGGCGGTGATCCAGTCGGCACCCGTGATGCCCCCGGCCGTCGACAGCCCGACGCCGGTGGCGAGCAGCATGTGGGAGACGCCCCACCACAGGGCCGCCGGCTCGTCGCGATAATAGAAGTAGGTGGCGATCAGGAGGCCGCCGCACATCATTTCGATGAACGCGACGGTCACGGTCATGGTGGGGATATCGATCGACATAGGACACCTCGACGCAAACTAGTCGTTCCGGTGCTACGCCGAATTGGTGTGTGCCCCGTTAGCCCACTGATTCAAACTGATTCAAACTGAGTGCAGCGGATTAAGTCCGGTGAGGCCCGGCCCGCGCCGGCCGGCGGCCGATTGCCCTAGACCGCCAGCACCCCCATGAGGTGCTTGGGGATGTCGGGATTGGGCACCTTGGTGAGGTCCTTGGCCAGTTCGCCGGACACCGCTTCGCGCAATTGCGGGGTCAGCGCGCTGCGCAAATGCCCCAGCGCGGCGGGTGCCGCCACCAGCACCAGCCGGTCGAAGGCCTTCTGGCGGCGCTTTTTTTCCAGCGTCTCGGCCAAACGCCGCGCAAAATCGGACTGGCGCTTTTGCACCGGGTCGGTGCTCGGTTCCATGGCGCTGCGCCCCTCGCCGGCGGAGGAGAAGGCCCGGCCCGGCTTGTCGGCCATGATGTCGCTGGATCTCAGATGCTCATCGGCGAACTCGAGGCCGGCGACCTCGGCGACGCCTTTGCCGGGGCCGGTGTTTTCGAGGACCCGGGCGCGGGCGCCGTCGGCGATCAGGATCCAGGTGGTGAGGGGCTTCATGGGGTGCCTTTCGCTGCGCGGCCAATATCAACACTTGGCCCGATGAGATGGGCGAATCCATGATCGGGGTCAATGCCGGTTCCCATGCCGGTCCACAATGCCGGTCCACAATGCCGGTCCCCGATGGCGGTCCCCGATGGCGGTCCGGCAGGCGCGGCGCGCCCTCGGTGCGATCGTGGGCCGGACGGAAAGCCGCGACCGCTTCGCCAATGGAAGGCCCGCCCCGGCGATGCTAGTATCGTGGGTGTTGGAGGCTGGAGGCGGGGGAGACCCATCCGATGCAGGCGATTGCGGCCGAGAAGCTGACGGCGCGGGTCGAGGGGCTGTTCGTCGCCGACGACAGCGACTTCCGCTCGCACCCGGTCGAACGAATTGAATTGGGCTTCACCGGTATCGCTGGCGACCGCCATGGCGGGCTGACCCGGGGCTCGGGCAGCGACGAGAAGTGGTTCGAACGCGGCACGGAGATCTTCAACGAGCGCCAGGTCTCGATCCTGGCGGTCGAGGAGCTGGCCGAAATCGCCGCGACGCTCGGCATCGACGAGCTCAGGCCCGAGTGGATCGTCGCCAACATCGCGCTGTCGGGCATCCCGTCGCTGACCAGCCTGCCGCCGCGCACCCGGATCGTCTTCGCGGGCGGCGCCTCGATCCGCGTTGACGGCGACAACGCCCCCTGCCGGTTCGCCGGCAAATCGATCGCCGACAACTTCGAAGGCCGGAAAGATATCGAGCTCGGATTCGTCAAGGCGGCCGCCGGGCGGCGGGGCCTGGTGGGCTGGGTCGACCGGCCGGGCGTCATCGAGATCGGCGAAGCGGCTGTCGTCAGGGTGCGCGCCCAACCCGCCTGGCCGGCGGCCGAAGCGCCGGCGAGCGGTTAACGGCGGGTTCCGCCTGCCTTCCGGATTCGATTCAATTGCCGATTTCCGGCTTCAGGTGCGGTCCAGAGATCGTACGTAGTGTTGCGCCGTTCAGGCTTTGCCGGAGGTGGAGAAGTGTTGGATCAACAGCAAAAGGGCAGCGCGTTCGAAACGTTTCGCGCGCTCTCGGGGACGCCGAATGTCGACGAATGCAACGTCCTGATTCGGAACATGGCGCAGCTGTTTACGCATGTGTCGGAACGCTGCGACGACGAACAGGTGGCCCAGTATGACGAGGTGCTTTGTCAGCTCGCCGACCTTGTCGAGGCCGAGGCGAGGGCGCATGTCGCGCAGCTGCTGGCGCCACTCGACCGGGCGCCGGGCACCGTGGTGGTCAAACTCGCCAACGACGCCATCGAGGTGGCGCGGCCGCTTCTGGAATTCTCGAACGTGCTCAGCGACGACGATCTGATCGAGATCGTGCAAAACCTCTCCGAGGATCACCGCGTCGCCATCGCTGGCCGCGAACAGCTCACCGACCGGGTCGGCGGCGCCATCGTGACCCACGGCGAGGAGCCCTCGATGCGCCGGCTGGTCAACAACGCCAACGCACAGCTTGGCGAGCACACCCTGCCGAAGCTGATCGAGAGGGTGGGGAAGTTGCCGGCGCTCGCCGAGGAACTTCGGGCCCGCACGGACATCGACTGGGCTGCGGTCCGCGACCAGATCGACGAGGCCGGTCACAAGGTGCTCGCCGAACTGGGTCTCGGCGACAACGGCGAGGAGGGCGCGGCCGTCAACCGCGTCAACGCGGTCGTCTATAACCGCATGAAGAACCGCGCCGGCTTCGACGCACAGGAATGGAAGATCGCCTGGAACCAGGTCAGGGCGCTCAATGACCGCAAGCGGCTCGACGCCAGAGCCATCGAGCGCTTCGCCCGCTTCGGGTACGGCCACCACACGGCCGCCGGGCTCACCCTGATGCTCAACGTGATGCCGGAAATCGTGGTCAAATGGTTGGCCAACCAGGACTATGTCGCACTGACGGTGGCAGCGCGGGCGCTCGGCATGCGTCCGGAGCTGTTCGAAAACCTGGTGGCGGTGATGCCCTGGCGCGATCTGCCGAGCACCGAGGAGCGGGCCAATATCCGGCGCCGCTTCGAAGCGTTGTCCCCGGCCGAGGCGCGCGGCATTTTCGATCTGTGGCGGGCCCATTCGTTCCGCCGCCGCGGCGGCGAAACAAGCCGGCCGCCCGCTGTCGAACGGGGCGCCGCCTGAGGACCGGGGCTGCTACCTGATCCGAAGGTGCGCCGGCGCTTCGCTGCCGGTCACCTCGTGCAGCCACAGACACGCCGTGTTGAGCGTGTCGAGGTTGAGCGAGCAGATCCGCCATTGACGGTCCACCCGGCGCTCGATCAGGCCGGCGGTCTCCAGCACCTTGAGGTGCCGCGAAATGGCCGGCGCCGAAATCGCGAACGGCCGGCTGAGCTGGCCCACCGACATCTCGCCGTGTTTGGACAACTGGTCGATCATCTCGAGCCGGACGGGATCGGAGAGCGCCGAGAAAAGGGCGCTGTAAGTTTCATAAATTGAGGGGGTCATCTGGCGAGCTGGCTCGGACATCCGTGGAGCTCCGCACTGAAAAGGCTAAATATTGAGTCGGCTTACACGCTCGAACCTGCAATCAGAACACGGTCTCGTTTAGCCGGTTTTGTTGCCAATTTCCCGGACTTGGATATAAAGATATCTTTATGTGCCGGGAGACACGATGACCGAGCTCGCCGCTTTTGTCGAGATCCTGCGCGCCGCGGCCGAGACCACGCGCCTGAGATTGCTGGCGCTGCTCGCCGAGGGCGAGCTGTCGGTCAAGGACATTACCGAGATCATCGGGCAAAGCCAGCCGCGGGTGTCGCGCCATTTGCGCCTGTTGACACAGGCCGGGCTGATCGAGCGCCACGCCGAGGGCGCATGGGCGTATTTCCGGCTCTCCGACAAGCCCGAGGCGGTGACGCTGGTCAGTCATTTCATCACCCGGCTCGACCCGTCGGACCCGGTGCTGGTCGCCGACCGCGAGCGCCTGGACTCGGTGCGCCGCGATCACCAGCAGCGCGCCACCGCCTGGTTTTCCAAGGTCGCCGAAAGCTGGGACCGGCTGCGCTCGCTGCATGTACCGGAATCGGCGGTGGAAGGGGCGATCCTCGAAGTTCTCGCCGACCGGCGGGCCCAGTTGTGCCTCGACCTGGGCACCGGCACGGGCCGGATGCTGGAACTGCTTTCGGGCCGCTACCGGCGCGGGGTGGGGGTCGATTCGAGCCGTGAAATGATCGCGGTGGCGCGCGCCAGGCTCGAATCGCTGCCCCGCCACGATGCCCAGGCCCGGCTCGGCGATATCGCCCGGCTCGACGAATATGAAGGGGCGGCGGACCTGATCGTGTTGCATCAGGTCCTGCACTATTTCGACGATCCCGGCCGGGCGCTCCGGCAGGCGCGCCTGGCGCTGGCACCCGGGGGCCGCATGCTGGTTGTCGATTTCGCGCCGCATCACCTGGAATTCCTGCGCACCGAGCAGGCGCATCTGAGGCTCGGCATGTCGTCCGAGCAGATGGCGCAATGGGCCCGGGCCGCCAGCCTGGCGGTCGCCGAAACCAGGGTGATGCCGTCGACCGCCGGCGACGAGGGGCTGACGGTGTGCCTGTGGCTGCTCGAGGACGCGGCCGACCGCTCCGCGGAGCGCGCCGCATGAGCCAGGGCGAGGCGGGGGTGGCGCCGACGCGGGCCAGCCGGCGGCCGGCGGCCGAACGGCCCCCGGTCGAGATGAGTTTCGAGTTCTTCCCGCCGCGCACCGACAAGGCGGAGGCCTCGTTCTGGGCGAGCGTCGAGAAACTCGCCCCGCTGGCCCCGCGATTCGTCTCGGTCACCTACGGGGCGGGCGGCTCGACCCGCGAGCGCACGCTTCGGCTGGTGGCCTCGATCACGGCGCGCACCGGGGTGCCGGCAGCCGCGCATCTGACCTGCGTGGGCGCCTCACGGGCCGAGGTCGACGCGGTCGTGGAGTCCTACGCGGCGGCCGGGGTGAACCGTATCGTCGCCCTGCGCGGCGACCCTCCGGAAGGGCCGGGGGCCCGCTTCGAGCCGCACCCCGAGGGCTATGTCAACGCCGCCGAACTTGTCGCGGCGATCGCCATGCGCGGCGGCTTCGACGTCTCGGTCGCCGCCTATCCCGAAAAGCACCCCGAGAGCGCCAACTGGCAGGTCGAGCTCGACAATCTCAGGCGCAAACTCGACGCCGGGGCGGCCCGCGCCATCACCCAGATGTTCTTCGACAACGAGGACTATCTCAGGCTGCTCGACCGGGCCGAACGGGCCGGCATTTCGGCGCCCATCGTGCCCGGCATCCAGCCGATCCACAATTTCACGCAGGTCGCCCGGTTCGCGGCGCGCTGCGGGGCGACCGTCCCCGACTGGTTGGCCGAGCGGTTCGAGGGGCTCGAAAACGACCCGGAAAGCCACGCCCTGGTGGCCGCCGCCGTCGCCAGCGAACAGGTCGCCGAGCTCATGGACCGCGGGGTGGCGGAGTTCCACTTCTACACCATGAACCGCTCGAGCCTGGTCTACGCGCTGGCGCGGGTCCTGGGGCGGCGCGGCGCCGTGGGGCGAGGGGAGCGGGCCGCCGATTCATAATCTCGCCATCTTGGGCCCGTCTGATCCGAATCGAGGCGAGGATCGGGGGCGGACCGATGCGCAACACTATCGTCTTGGGTGCCGTCGGTTTCGTATTTCTGGCGTTGATCGCCATCTCGTCCTGGCAGCAGGTCGTGCCCGCGCCGCTACCGCCCGTCCAGTCCACGCCGGTGCCCGATCGCTATCTGCCGCCAGATCTGCTGGTGCCCGCGGTGGTCTACGACCAGACCGCGCAGTTCGAGCAGGTCGACAATTTCGCCGGCGTCAAGCGCGGCGAGCGTCTCATGCCGGCCGCCGACGAGCCGGTGGGCGGTGACGAGGCACTGGCTTCCGTCGCACCGGCGGTGATCGCGGTGTCGCCCGTGCCCGGTGCCGGCGGGCCGATCGACCTTCTGGACGGGCTGACGGCGCCGTCGCTGACCAGCGACATCGCGCTGGCCGGTCCCGACATGGCCGCGTCCGCCCCGGTCCCCACGCAATCGGCCACGGCGCCGGGGCGGCCCCAGACCGCCAGCGCGGCGATCGCGGCGAGTGTCCGCGGCCTGGTCCGGCGGATCGAGGAAGGCGCTTCGGGGGCGTTGTTGAGCTTCAACTGAGCGCCGAAGTCCTCTATAGAGCTCGGCTCTTCTCAAAAACCACATCCGTTTTGCGCCGGCAGGCGCCGCGGGCCTAGAGGCACCCATGAACGTCTGGCAGACCGTCGCCGACATCGTCGGGTCGTATTCGGAGCGCACCGGGATCGCCGGTTTGCTCGCCAACTTGATTGACCCGGATACCTGGCTGCACGGGGGGCGGGATGCCGCCTTCACGCTGGCGCTGGTGTGCCTTTCGGCCAAGATGGCGGTCGCCGACGGGGTGGTGACGGACGCCGAGGTCCAGGCCTTCGGCGAAACGGTGGAGATCCCGCCCGGCGCCGAGCGGCAGATCTCGCGCGTCTTCCGGCTCGCCCAGCAGGACGTGGCCGGGTACGACGCCTATGCGCGGCGCATCGCACGGCTGTTCGCCGACAGCCCGGAATCCCTCGAGCTGGTGCTCGACGGGCTGTTCCACATCGCGGCGGCCGACGGCGCGATCCACGAGGCGGAGTTCGACTATCTGGCCGCGGTCAGCGCCATCTTCGGCTTCGACGACAGGCGCTTCGAGCAGATCGCGGCGCAGCATGTGGTGCGCGGGGCCGGCCGCGACCCCTATCTGGTGCTCGGGCTCGACCGGTCGGCGCCAGACGAGGAAGTGCGGCGCGTCTGGCGGCAACTGGTCGCCGAGACCCATCCCGACCGGCTGGCGGCGCGGGGGGTGCCCGACGAGCTGGTCGTCCTGATGAGCCAGAAGCTGGCCTCCATCAACCACGCCTATGACGAGATCGCCAAGGCGCGGGGGATGAAGGCGCCGACCCAGGCCACTCGCCCGGCTTGACGGCGCCCTGCCGCCGCCATATCTGAGAGCCGTCAGTTGGCCGGGCAGCTGCCCCCTTCGGGGGGAGGAAAGTCCGGGCTCCATGGAAGCACGGTGCCGGATAACCTCCGGCGGGGGCGACCCCAGGGAAAGTGCCACAGAAAGCAAACCGCCCCGCCAGGGGTAAGGGTGAAAGGGTGCGGTAAGAGCGCACCGCGGTTCTGGCAACAGGGCCGGCACGGCAAACCCCACCGGGAGCAAGACCGAATAGGGACGACACCGGGAGCGATCCCGAGCCGGTTTCCTGGCCCGTCGTCCGGGTAGGTTGCACGAGGCGTCCGGCAACGGGCGTCCCAGATGAATGGCTGCCACGCCCGGCAGCGCGCCGGCTTCGCGCCGACGGGATGCCGGGCCTTACAGAACCCGGCTTACAGGCCGACTGATATGACGAATGCCGCCGGTTCCCGAGAAAAAGGGGGCCGGCGGCGCCAGTTTTGGGGCGATGATCGAGGGCCAGGCGCGAGGCACGGCGGTGCGCGTGTCAAATCTGCCAGACAATTTGTCAAACATACTTGACACGGTGTAATTGATATCATACATGGTGTCCATCATTCTCGACCAGGGGGCGCTGGGCTGCCCCGCACCGATGAGGACGCCGTCATGTCGCACGAAGAGAAGAACACCTGGGCGCAACTGGCGAGCACGGCGCTCGTCACGGGCGCCTATCTCCTCTACGTCAATCAGCTCCTCGGCGCGGGCGTCTTCGCGGCGCCGGACGGGCTGGCGGTGCTGGGGCGCACGGTTCTGATCGTGATGGTGGGCGGCGGCATCGTCGTGAACATCGTCGCGGCCATCCTCGTCAACATCGTCTTCGCAATCGCCACCGGCGACGCCCATCCGAACATGGCTACCGACGAGCGCGACCGGATGATCGAGCTTCGTTCGTTTCGGGTCGCGGCGCTCGGTCTGGGGGTGGGCTTCGTCCTGTCGATGGTGGCGCTGGCGCTCGGGCAGTCCGCCTTCGTCGTTCTCAACCTGATTATCGTGACCGGCGCGCTGGCCAACGTCTTGAGCAGCATCGTCAAGCTGGTCGAGTACCGGCGGGGCTTCTGACATGGGCAGCCCCCCAATCTCCAACTCCATCCGGCGCCTGCGGTTCGAGAATGGCGAAATGACGCAGGCGGCGCTGGCCGAACAGGTCGGCGTGACCCGGCAGACGATCCTGGCCATCGAGCAAGGGCGCTACTCGCCGTCGCTCGAAGTCGCGTTCCGGATCGCCGCGGTCTTCGGCGTGCCGCTGGAGGCGGTCTTCACCTTCGAACCGGACGGCAAGGGGCGCTGACCGCCGCGCCGGACCGGACACACAGGCGCCGCCGATGCGGCGGCAAGCTGGAAAGGAAACCGAAATGCAATCGCTCAAGACAACCGCCCGCGTCACGGGCCTCTTGTATCTGGGCCTGGCCATCACCGGCGCGCTCGGCTTCATGGTCATTCGCTCGGCCCTCTACGACCCGGCCGACGCGGCCGCCACCGCCGCCAATCTGGTGGACAAGGAATGGCTCGCCCGGCTGGGCATCGCCATGGAACTGGGCGTCGTGCTCACCCAGGCGCTCGTCGCGGTGTGGTTCTACCTGCTGTTCCGATCCGTCAATGTCGCGGCGGCCGGGTCAATCGCCGCCTTCGGCATGGTCAACGCGGTCGCCATTCTGGTGAGCGCGGCGGCGCTCACCGTCGCCCTCGAGGCGGCCCTCGATCCGGCCCTGGCGCCGGGCGGCGACGCGGCCGGCACCGCCCAGCTCATGTACGTCCTGAGCGAAGCGGCGTGGACCGCGGGGGCCCTGTTCTTCGGCCTGTGGCTGATCCCGATGGGCTACGCGGTGATCGTTTCGGACTGGATGCCGCGCCTGCTGGGGCAGATCCTCATCGTCGGCGGGGTGGGCTACGTGCTGAGCGCCTTCACCGCGAGCCTGCTGACCGACGGTGCCGATCTCGTGGAGGGGGTGCTGGTCATCCCCGCGACGATCGGCGAGTTGTGGATGGTCGGGTACCTGCTGGTTTTCGGGGTGCGGGACGGGGCCGGCGAATCCAAGTCTCAAACCGGCTGACGCACCCCGGCGACGGCCGAATAGCAAACGGAATCTTAAGCCCGCCGATGCTAGGTGAGGCCCGGAAGTGGTGCGTTGCCGCCAACCGGCGGCAGGAGTGCGTCGGGGATGGCCAAAAACGCTTCGGGCGTGGAAAGCGGGCACGAGCCGGTGCTGCTGGCCGAGATCGTCGCGGCCCTGGCGCCGCTCGCCGGCGGGCGGGTCGTCGACGGCACGTTCGGGGCCGGAGGCTATTCGCGGGCCCTCATGAAAGCCGGCGCGCGCGTGTGCGCCATCGACCGCGATCCGCAGGCGGCGACCTTCGCGGCGCCGCTGGAGGTGAAATATCCCGAGCGATTCCAGTTTGTTGCGGGCAAGTTCTCGGAACTCGATTCATTGTGCGCCGACGCCGCCGACGGGGTGGTGCTCGATCTCGGGGTCTCTTCGATGCAACTCGAAGACGGCGGGCGCGGCTTCTCGTTCCGGCGCCAGGGGCCGCTCGACATGCGCATGGGCGCGACCGGGCCGACCGCCGGCGATCTGGTGAACGGCGCCTCGGAAAAGGCGCTGGCGGAGATTTTCGCAAGGCTGGGCGAGGAGCGGCGGGCCCGGGCCGTCGCCCGGGCCATTGTCGCGGCGCGTGAGAAGGCGCCGATCGCCACCACCACCGAGCTCGCCGCCATCGTCGCCGGGGCGGTCGGCGGCCGGGCCGGGCCGATCCATCCGGCGACCCGCTCGTTCCAGGCGCTTCGAATCGCCGTCAATGACGAACTCGGCGAGCTTGTCGAGGGCCTGTTCGCCGCCGAACGGCTTCTGACCGAGGGCGGGCGGCTGGCGGTGGTCAGCTTCCATTCGCTCGAAGACCGGATCGTCAAGCGTTTCTTCCGTCCACAGGTGACCGCCTCGCGGCATCGTCCGCCGCGTCCGACGCCGGCGGTCGCCTGGAAAGATGTCCGCCGGGCGGTGCGCCCGAGCGCCGAGGAGATCGCGGCGAACCCGCGGGCGCGCTCGGCGACCCTCAGGTCGGGCGTCCGCAGCGCCGCCCCGCCGCGTCCCGCCGACGTCGCCGGGCTCGGGGTGCCGGTGCGCGCGGGGTGGGAGGCGCGGCGATGATCCGCTCGCTCAACACCCTGCTCGTCGTCGTCTCGGTGGTCGGGCTGGTGGCGGTCTACGCCCTCAAATCCCAGGCCGAAAAGACCGCCGTCGAGATTTCCGCGCTCGAGACCACAGTGGCGCGCAAGACCGAGTTCCTGTCGACGCTGAGGGCCGACTGGGCGTATCTGAACCAGCCCTCGACCCTGGAGCCGATCATCGTCCGCCACGCCGCCGAGCTGGGGCTGGCGCCTTCTTCGGCGGAGCAGTTCACGAGCCTCGAATCGATCCCGATGCGGCCGCCCTCCGAGCCCAATTCGGCGGCCCTGGAGGCCTTGCTGGTGTCTCTGGAGGCCGGCATCGACCCGACCGCGAGCCCGACAATCGGGGCGGCCCAATGACCCTGGCGGCGACGCAGGCCCAGATCGCGCTGGAGGGCGCCAGCAAGGTGCGCGGGGCTCTCACCCGCAACCGCATTCGCCTCGCGATCGTTGTGGGATGCGTGGTGTTCGCGATCCTCGGCGGGCGCCTGGTCCAGCTGGCGATGACGGCGGCGGAGGAGAAATTTCCCGGTGCCGTGCAGTCGGCGCTCACCGCCTCGCGGCCGGCGCTCATCGACCGCAACGGGCTGGAGATGGCGATCGACCTGCAGGCGCCGTCGCTCTATGCCGAACCGCGCAACATCATCGATCTCGACGAAGCGGTCGAGAAACTGGCGCAGGCCCTGCCGGAGCTGGGCCGGGATTTCCTGCGCGAGCGCCTCGACGGCGACGAGGGGTTCGTGTGGCTCAAGCGCGAGCTCAGCCCGGCGCAGGAGGACGCGATCCTGCGCCTGGGCATCCCCGGGGTCGATTTCGTCACCGAGACCAAGCGCTACTATCCGGGCGGCCCGGTCGCCGCGCACGTGCTCGGGGCGGTCGATGTCGACAATGTCGGGATCGCCGGCCTCGAGCGCTACATCGACACCGATCAGGTCGCGGTGCTTCAGGAACTCGGCTTCGCCCGCGACCGGGCGCTCGCCCCGATCCGGCTTTCGATCGACCTGAGGGTCCAGAACGCCATGCACTCCGAGCTCACCGACGCCCTCGAACGCTACCAGGCGATCGCCGCGGCCGGGGTGATGATGGACATCAGGACCGGCGAGATCCTGGCGCTCGCCTCGTTGCCCGACTTCGATCCCAACAACCCCGCCAGCGCCCTGGCGCCGGTCGAGGGGCGCACCGACGCGCGCATCAACCGCATCTCCGCGGGCACTTTCGAGCTCGGCTCGACCTTCAAGACGATCACCATGGCGGCGGCGCTCGATGCCGGCGCCATCTCGATCACCGACCGGTTCGACGCCCGCTATCCGGTGCATTTCGGCCGCTACGCGATTGACGATTTCCACGGCCAGCACCGGGTGCTCTCGGTGCCGGAGATCTACAAATACTCGTCCAACATCGGCATCATCAAGGTCGAGCAGACCCTGGGGCGCGACAACTACCGGGCGTTTTTGAGCCGGCTGGGGCTCGACGGGGCGCCGCTCATCGAGCTGCCCGAGCGCAAGCGGGCCAATGTCCCCGAGCGCTTTTCCGAAATCGTCGCCGCCACCGCCGCCTTCGGGCACGGGCTTTCGGTGACGCCGTTGCAGCTCGTGACCGCCTACTCGGCGATCGCCAACGGCGGGCTGTTCGTGCCGCCGACCCTGATGGCGCGCACCGAGGAGGAGGCGCGGGCCCAGAGCCGGCGCGTGCTCAGGCCCGAGACAAGCGACCTGATGCGGTATCTGCTCCGGCTCAACGGCATCGAGGGAACCGGCAAGCGGACCTCCGAGATCGCCGAGGGGTTCCGGATCGGCGGCAAGACCGGCACCGCCGAAAAGGTCATCAATGGCCGCTATTCCTCGGACGTCACGCTGGCAGTGTTCGCCTCGGTCTTCCCGATGGATGCGCCCCGCTACGCGATGGTGATCCTGGTCGACGAGCCGCAGCGCGAAAACGCACAGTCGGGCAAGACCGCCGCCTGGAACGCCGGCGAGGTCTCCGGCCGCATCATCCGGCGGGTCGGCCCGCTGCTCGGCGTCGTCCCCGACCTCGACCCGGGGCTCGACGAGGCGCTAGTGCCGGTGGTGCTGAGATAGCTCACGCCGGCGCGTAGCTGAGCGCGACGGCGCCGCCGGTGAACCGCGTCAGATCGACGAGCCTGAGCGGCTGCGGGCCGAGCCCGACCGGCCAGAAGGGCTTGCCGCCGCCGACCGCCACCGGCAGCACCCAGACGGTGAAGACGTCGACGAGCCCGGCTTCGATGAGCGGCCTGGCGACACCGGCGCCACCGACCGAGATGTCCTGCCCCTGGTCGTCCTTGAGGGTCCTGACGGCCGCCACCAGGTCGCCGTCGATCAGTTCGGCGCCGGGGCCGACCTCGGTGAGCGTGCGCGAGGCGACGAGCTTGCGCTTGGTCGTCCACAGCCGCGCGAACCCGGCCTCGACCGGCGGCAGGGACGCCGGCTCCACCTCGTCCCAGAAGCGCATGATCTCGTACATGCGGCGCCCGAAGACGTAGGTGTCGAAGGCGGCCTGGGCGTCGTTGATATGGGCGTGCAGCTCATCGTCCGGGCGCGCCCAGCCGAATTTGCCGTCCGGCCCCTCGAAATAGCCGTCGAGCGAAACGATGGAGGAATAGACGAGGCGGCGCATGGGAAAGCCCACCAGTGGCTCCGGGTCCCCGCGCCCGAGCCTTAATCGAGGCTCCGGCAAATGCGATCCGGCCTGAAATCGTATCCGGATCTGCCAGTTCAAGGAAGCGGCCCCTGAATTCGATCGGCAGGGCTGCCACGCCCTCCTTGTCATTCCGGCTGCGGCTGCGCATCTTCTGCCGCGATTCTGCCGGAGCGCCGCGCTTGTCCTTCGATCTCGCCACCCTGCTGCCCGACGTTGCCGCCGACGCGCTGCCGGAAGGCGTCACGGCCGCCGGCATTTCCGCCGACAGCCGCGCCGTCGAGCCGGGCGAGCTCTTCTTCGCCCTGCCGGGCACCCATACGCATGGCGCCGCGTTCGCCGCCGACGCGGTCGCGCGCGGGGCCGTCGGTGTGGTGGCCGACCGGGCCGACGTCGACAGTGCCGGGGCGCCGCTGATCGCGGTCGAGGACGCGCGGGTCGCCTTCGCCCGCGCCGCCGCCGCGGTCTTCGCGCCGCAGCCTCGGACCTGCGTGGCGGTCACCGGCACCTCCGGCAAGTCCTCGGTGGTCGCCTTCGTGCGCCAGATCTGGGAGGCGGCGGGCATCCAGGGGGCCAGCCTGGGCACCCTGGGGCTGACGGTGGGCGACATCCGCACCCCCGGCGAGCTCACCACCCCCGATCCCAAGACGCTGCATCGCCTGCTCGGCGAGCTCAAGGCAAGGGGCATCGACCATGTGGCGATGGAGGCGTCTTCCCACGGGCTCGACCAGCGCCGCCTCGACGGGGTGCGCTTCCGGGCCGCCGCCTTCACCAACTTCTCCCACGACCATCTCGACTATCACGGCGACCTCGCCTCCTACCGGGCGGCCAAGGCGCGCCTGTTCACCGATCTGCTCGTCCCCGGCGGCACGGTGGTGGTCAACACCGACGATCCCGAGCGCGACGCGATGCTGTTCGCGGCGCTGGATGCCGGCGCGCATCTGGTCACCGTCGGCCATGGCGGCGGCAACATCGCCATCGAGCGCATC
The DNA here is from genome assembly GCA_964574935.1 of uncultured Devosiaceae bacterium. Taxonomy (GTDB): domain Bacteria; phylum Pseudomonadota; class Alphaproteobacteria; order Rhizobiales; family Devosiaceae; genus JBBECE01. Next base: position 56,303 of record CAZNOZ010000007.1, read on the forward strand.
GAGCGGGCCGGCCTCGCCCAGGCCGTCGCCGTCCGACTCGACGACAAACCCGCCGAATTCGTCCTGCCGCTCGCCGGGGAATTCCAGGTGCTCAACGCGCTGGTCGCGGCGGCGCTGGCGATGGCGAGCGGGGTGGGGGCCGACACGACGCTCAGGGCGCTGGGCACCCTCAAGGGCGCGCCGGGGCGCCTGGAGCTCGTCGGGGAGAAGAACGGGGCGGGCATCTATGTCGACTACGCCCACAAGCCCGGCGCCCTGCAGACGGTGCTCGAGGCGCTCAGGCCCTTCGCGGAGAGGCGGCTGATCGTCGTCTTCGGGGCCGGTGGCGACCGGGACCGCGAAAAGCGCCCCATCATGGGCAAGATCGCCGCCCACCACGCCGACGACGTCATCGTCACCGACGACAATCCGCGCACCGAGGACGCCGCCACCATCCGGGCCGAGATCCTCGCCGCCGCGCCGGGGGCGCGGGAGATCGCCGACCGCAGCGAGGCGATCGCTGCCGCCGTCTCGCAATTGCAACCTGGGGATGTATTGGTGATCGCCGGCAAGGGGCACGAGGACTATCAGATCGTGGGCACCGAGAAGCGGCATTTCTCGGACCACGAAGTTGTCCTCGAAACGATCGGCAAATGAGCGATCGGCCGTTGTGGACGCGGGACGAAATCGCGGCCGCGTTGGCAATTGCGGAACATGTCGAAACTCCGCATCGATTCCGCGGTTCGGTGCCGGCCGAATTCGGTGGCGTTTCCATCGACTCGCGCACCGTCGAGCCGGGCGACCTGTTCGTCGCCATCGCCGGCGAGAACCATGACGGGCACGACTTCGTGGCCGCCGCCATCGGCGCCGGGGCGGGGGGGGCCATGGTCGCGGCCGAGCGCGCCGCCCCCTTGCAAGGGCTTGATTTGCCTTTGATTATCGTGCCCGACCCGCTGGCCGGCCTGACCCGGCTGGCGGCCGCCTCGCGCCGGCGGACAACGGCGCGGATCGTTGCGGTGACCGGCAGCGTCGGCAAGACCTCGACCAAGGAGCTCATCCGGCGAGCGCTTGCGACCCAGGGCAGAACCCACGCCTCGCTGCGCTCCTTCAACAACCTCTGGGGGGTGCCGCTGTCGCTCGCCCGGTTGCCCCGGGACGCCGCCTTCGGGGTCTTCGAGATCGGCATGAACCACCCCGGCGAAATCATCCCGCTGGCGCGCCTGGTGCGCCCGCAAGTCGCTGTGATCACGCATGTTTCCGAGGCGCATCTGGAATTCTTCGCGGATCTTCAGGCGGTCGCGGCGGCCAAGGCGGAGCTGTTTGCGGGACTCGAGCCGGAAGCAACCGCGGTCCTGGGCGCCGACCATGAATTCACCGGCTGGCTCGCCGAAAGGGCGCTGGGCGCGGGGGTGTCCCGGGTGGTCACCTACGGGCGCTCCGATGCCGCCGAGGTGCGGGTCGACACCGAGGCGCACACGGTGCGCATCGGCGGCGACGAAATCTCCCTGGCGCTCAATCAGTTGGGCGCCCATTCCCTGGTCAATGCCGCCGGGGCGCTGGCGGTGGCCGAGGTGCTCTCGGTGCCGCTGGGGGCCGCGGCGCGGGCGCTGGAGACGGCAAAAGCCGAGCCCGGACGGGGGGTTGTCCATCACCTGGCGGGCTCGGTCACGGTCATCGACGAGAGCTACAACGCCAATCCCGCCTCGATGCGGGCGGCCCTCGCGGTCCTGGGCGGACAGGGCGCCGCCGGCCGCCGCATCGCGGTTCTCGGCGACATGCTGGAGCTTGGCGCGGCCGCCCCGGCGCTTCATGCCGAGCTCGCGAAACCGATCCTAGATGCCTCGGTTCAAAAGGTGATTCTGGTCGGGCCTCACATGCAAGCGTTGGCCGATGCGTTGCCCGAAGAGGTGGTGGCGGGGCACGCTGCCAGCGCCGCCGAGATGCGCGACAAGCTCTTGAATCTGCTTGCTTCGGGCGACGTGGTTATGGTCAAAGGGTCGAACGCAATCGGGCTGTCGGCACTGGTCGGAGCGATCATCGAGCGCTTCGGCGCGGCCTCGAACCCGAAAAGCTGAGGGGCGTCGGCGCGGGGCAGCATGCTGTACTATCTCCAGCAATTCGGCGACGCCTTCACGCCTTTCAACGTCTTCAGATACCTTACCTTTCGCACCGGCGGGGCGACGGTCACGGCGCTGTTCTTCGTGTTCCTGTTCGGGCCGGCCCTGATCCGGTTCCTCGGATTGCGGCAGGGCCGCGGACAGCCGATCCGCGAGGACGGACCCCAGGGCCACCTTCTGACCAAAACCGGCACCCCGACCATGGGCGGGCTGATGATTCTGGCCGGCGTGGTGGTGGCGACGCTGTTGTGGTCCAATCTCGCCAACCCGTATGTGTGGGTGGTGATCTGGATCGCGGTGACGTTCGGGGCGATCGGGTTCTACGACGACTATCTGAAGATCACCTCGAGCTCGCACAAGGGCTTCGGCGGACGCCAGCGGCTGGCGCTCGAAGCCATATTCGCCGGTGTGGCCTGCTACATGGTCGCCAATGTCGGAGAGGCGCCGTTTTCGACGTCCCTGGCGTTCCCGTTCGTGAAGGATTTCGTGATCAATCTGGGCTGGTTCTTCTTCGTTTTTGGCGCCTTCGTGGTGGTCGGCGCGGGCAACGCGGTCAACTTCACCGACGGGCTCGACGGGCTCGCCATCGTGCCGGTGATGATCGCGGCCGGTTCCTTCGGGCTGATCGCGTATCTGGTGGGCAACGAGGTGTTCGCGAACTACCTGTTGATCAATTTCGTCCCGGGCACCGGCGAGCTTTCGGTCATTTGCGGGGCGATCATCGGGGCGGGGCTCGGGTTCCTGTGGTTCAACGCCCCGCCGGCTTCGATCTTCATGGGCGACACCGGCTCGCTGGCGCTGGGGGGGATGCTCGGCGCCATCGCGGTGGCCACCAAGCACGAGCTGGTGCTGGCGATCGTCGGGGGCCTGTTCGTGCTCGAGGTCGTCTCGGTGATCGTGCAGGTGATCTCGTTCCGGCTCACCGGCAAGCGGATCTTCCGGATGGCCCCCATCCATCACCATTTCGAGCATCTGGGCTGGACCGAGAGCCAGATCGTGATCCGGTTCTGGATCATCTCCTTCATGCTGGCGATGGTGGGGCTGAGCTCGCTGAAGCTGCGCTGAGGGGCGAGCGGCGCGTCGCGGGCGCCGGTTGGGGTTTGGTAACCACTGCCGCGGTAGGGTTCGACGGTCTTTTCGCGTCGGGCGAAGCCGGGCAGATGTTCTCACGAGACTCCAAGAGCGCCCTCGCCGAATGGTGGTGGACGGTCGACCGCGAGCTGCTGGCGGCGCTCATGGCGCTGATCGGGGTCGGGATCGTCATGAGCTTCGCGGCCAGCCCGGCGGTCGCCGAACGGCTGGGGCTCGACGAGTGGCATTTCATCATCCGGCACGTGCTGTTCGCGGTGCCGGCGGTGGCGGTGATGGTCGGCGCCTCACTGCTGACGCCGCACCAGGCGCGGCTGGCGGCGCTGGGGGTGCTGGTCGTGTCCATCGTGCTGCTGGCGCTGACCCTGGTGTGGGGTACCGAAGTCAACGGCTCGACGCGCTGGCTGAGCGTCATCGGCTTTTCCATCCAGCCCTCGGAGTTCGTAAAGCCGGCTTTCGCGGTCATCGCCGCCTGGCTGATGGCGGAGCGCATGCGGCGGCGCGACGTGCCCGGCCATGCGCTGACGGTGGGCCTATTGGTGGTGATCGTGGGGATGCTGGTGGTGCAGCCCGACGTCGGGCAGACGACGCTGCTGATCCTCACCTGGGCGGCGCTGCTGTTCATCGCCGGCATTTCGTGGTGGATCATTGGCGTGCTGGCGGCCAGCGCCGCCGGCGGGTTCACGGCCGCCTATGTGCTGTTTCCGCATGTCAGCCGGCGCATCGACGCCTTCCTCAGCCCCGATTCCGGCGACACCTACCAGGTGGACAAGGCCCTGCAGTCGCTTGTCGAAGGGGGCTGGTTCGGGCGCGGGCCGGGGGAAGCGGTCGCCAACCGGGCGCTGCCGGACGCGCATGCAGATTTCGTCTTCTCGGCCGCCGCGGGCGAGTTCGGAATCGTGTTCTGTCTGGCGCTAGTTGTCCTGATCGGTTTCGTGGCGGTCAGGGGGCTGAGCCGGGCGCAGGCGCTCGGCGATCTGTTCTCGCGGCTGGCGGTGAGCGCCCTGGCCCTGCAATTCGGACTGCAGTCGGCAATCAACCTGGCCGTTAACATCAACCTCATTCCGCCCAAGGGCATGACCTTGCCGTTTGTCAGCTACGGTGGCACATCGATGCTTGCCGTCGCGTTCGGCATGGGCGTTCTGCTGGCGCTGACGCGGCGCAAACCGCAGGAGGCGATCGCCTCCGGGCTGCCGCTCGGCCGGGAGGCGCTCAGGCACGAGACCGGATGAGTGTATTTGCCCTGATGGCCGGCGGCACCGGCGGCCATCTGTTCGCCGCCCAGGCGCTGGCCGAGGAGCTATCGAAGCGCGGCCACCGTGCCGAGCTGGTCACCGACAAGAGGGCGGCGCCGATTTCCGAGAGCTTCCCGCCGCGCGCCATCCATGTGGTGCCGGCGGCGAGCCCCGATCCGCGCCGACCGGTCGCGGCGCTCAAGGCGGGCGGAATCATCGTTTACGGGCTGGCCGTCGCCTTCGGGGTCCTGAGAAGGATCGAGGCGGATGCAGTGGTGGGGTTCGGCGGCTATCCGAGCTTTCCGCCCTTTTTGGCGGCGGCGCTGATGGGAATCCCCGGGCTGCTGCACGAGCAGAACGCGGTGATGGGCCGCGCCAACCGCGCCCTGGCGAGGTTCGCGGACGCATTGGCGCTGGGGTTCGAAGCGACGCGCGGCGCCGAACGGTTCAAGATCGCCAAGCATGTGACCGGCAATCCGGTGCGCGCCCAGGTTCTGGCGCTGGCCGGCAGGGCGCTGGCGCCGATCGAAAATGGCGGCGCGATCCGACTGCTGGTGTTCGGAGGCAGCCAGGGCGCGCGGTTCCTGTCCGAGGTCGTCCCCGGCGCCGTGATCGGCCTGCCGGAGGATTTGCGGGCGCGGATCGAGGTCACGCAGCAGTGCCGGGAGGAGGATCTCGACCGGGTGACGCGTGCCTATGGCGAGGCGCGCGTCAATGTCGAGCTGGCGACGTTTTTTGCGGACCTGCCGGAGCGGATTGCCGGCAGCCATCTGGTGATCGCGCGGGCCGGCGCCTCGACGATCGCCGAGTTGGCGGTGATCGGCCGCCCGGCGGTCCTGATCCCGCTGCCGGGGTCGCTCGACCAGGATCAGCTCGCCAACGCCTCCGTGGCGGCGGATGCCGGCGGGGCGGTGGTCATGGAGCAGGCCACCATTTCACCGCAATCGCTTGCCAGTGAGCTCGCCGGCCTGCTAGCCCGGCCGGAGAGACTGGCGACAATGGCCGCGGCCATGCAATCGCTCGGCCGGCCTGACGCGGCGAGCCGGCTCGCCGATATCGCCACCGAGCTGGCGGCGCCCCGGGCGCCGGCCGAGGGGGATACCCAATGAAGATGCCCGCCAATATCGGGCCGGTCCATTTCGTCGGCATCGGCGGGATCGGCATGAGCGGCATCGCCGAGGCGCTGCATTCGCAGGGCTACGAGGTGCGCGGCTCCGACATCGCCGCCAGCGCCAACGTGGTGCGCCTGCAGAAGATGGGAATCGCCATCGACATCGGGCAGAAGGCCGACAATTTGCGCGACGCGGCGGTGGTGGTCATCTCCTCGGCAATCAAGTCTGACAATCCCGAGCTGGTGGCGGCCCGCGCCCGCTCGCTGCCGGTGGTCCGGCGGGCCGAGATGCTGGCCGAGATCATGCGGTTCAAGAACGCCATCGCGATCGCCGGCACCCACGGCAAGACAACGACCACCTCGATGATCGCGGCGCTGCTCGACGCCGGCGGCATGGACCCCACCGTCATCAACGGCGGCATCATCAACGCCTACGGCACCAACGCCCGCATCGGGGAGGGCGACTGGATGGTGGTGGAGGCCGACGAATCCGACGGCACCTTCGTCAAGCTGCCGGCCGACGTGGCGGTGGTCACCAACATCGATCCCGAGCATCTGGATCACTACGGCTCGTTCGAGCGGGAGAAATCGGCGTTTCTCAACTTCATCGAGAACGTCCCCTTCTATGGCTTCGCCGTGATGTGCCTCGACCATCACGAGGTGCAGGCCCTGGTGGGCGAAATCGAGGACCGGCGGGTGATCACCTACGGGCAGAACCCCCAGGCCGACATTCGCCTTCTGGGGCTGACGACCGGCAATGGCGGCAGCCGGTTTTCGGTCGCCATCCGCGATCGGCTGACCCGCACCGACAAGCTGATCGATGGCCTCAGCCTGCCGATGCCGGGCCTGCACAACGCGCTCAACGCGACCGCCGCGGTGGCCGTCGCCGACCGGCTCGGGGTGGGCGCCGAGGCGATCCGGGAGGGGCTGGCGAGATTCTCCGGGGTGTCCCGGCGCTTCACCACCGTCGGCAAGGTTGCGGGCATCACCGTCATCGACGACTACGCCCACCATCCGGTGGAGATCGCGCATGTGCTGGAAGCGGCGCGGGCGGCGGCGAGCGGCGACGTGATCGCGGTGGTGCAGCCGCACCGCTATTCGCGGCTGCACGATCTGTTCGAGGAATTCGCCGGGTGCTTCAACGACGCCGACACAGTGATCATCGCCCCGGTGTATGCGGCGGGGGAGAAGGAGATCCCCGGGGTGACCCATCTGGCGCTGGCCGAGCGTCTGCGCGCCACCGGGCATCGCGACGCAAGATTCATCGCGGCACCCGACGAACTGCCGGCGATGATCGCAAAGCGGGCCGGGGAGGGCGATTTCGTGGTGTTTCTGGGCGCCGGCAGCATCACCCAATGGGCGGCGGCGCTGCCCGGGCAACTTGAGACCCAGCTCGGGCGGGGCACGAAAAAGACGGAAAAGCGGGAAAAGCAAAGTGGCTGAGCCGGCTTCCTCGCAAAGCGAATCAACGGCGCCGGCAGCGTTCGACGACCTCCTGCCGTCGCTCGGCGACTGGGTGAACGACGTGCGCGGCCGGCTGGTCCCCAACCAGCGGCTGGCGGACATCACCTGGTTTCGGGTCGGGGGGCCGGCGCAGCTCTTCTTCCTGCCCGCCGACGAGGCGGATCTGGCGCATTTTCTCGGCCATCTCGATCCGGCGATCCCGGTCACCGCGATCGGGCTGGGCTCGAACCTGCTGGTGCGTGACGGCGGCATCGCGGGGGTGGTGATCCGGCTCAGCGCCAAGGGGTTCGGCACCATCGAGCCCCTTGAGGGGCACCGGCTCAGGGTCGGCACGGCGGTGCCGGACGTCAAGCTGGCGACGGCGGCGGCCGAGGCCGGGATCGACGGGCTGAGCTTTTATCGCGGCATTCCCGGCGGCATCGGCGGGGCGCTTTACATGAACGCGGGATGCTACGGCACCGAGACCCGCCAGCGGATGGTCGAGCTCAGGGCCGTCACCAGGGACGGCGAGATCGTCACCGTGCGCAATGACGCGATGGGCTATTCCTATCGCCATTCGAACGGTCCCGAGGGCGCCATCTTCACCCAGGCCGTCTATCAGGGTTCGGCGGGCGAGACCGAAGCGATCAAGGCCCGCATGCGCGAAATCACCGAGACGAGAGAGGGCTCGCAGCCGACCAAGTCGCGCACCGGCGGCTCGACGTTCAAGAACCCTCAGGGCCAGTCCTCGTGGAAGCTGATCGAGGCCGCCGGCTGCCGGGGGCTGACGATCGGCAACGCCCAGGTCTCCGAGAAGCACTGCAATTTCCTGATCAACCTGGGGGACGCCAGCGCCCACGACATCGAGCTGGTGGGCGAGACGGTGCGGGCGCGGGTGCGGGAGAATTCCGGCGTCGCGCTCGACTGGGAAATCCGCCGCATGGGACGGTTCGAGCCCGGCCGCGAGGTGCGGGAGTTCCTGGACGGCGATATCTTTGTCGGGGCGGTGTAGGCGGTGACGGCGGCGGCGAGCGGCGGCGCGCCCCTGCATGCGGCGGACACCCATGTCGCGGTTTTGGGCGGCGGCTGGTCCAACGAGCGGGAAATCTCGCTCGTGACCGCGAACGCCTGCGCCGGGGCGCTGCGCGATCGAGGGTATCGGGTCACCGAGATCGACGTCGACCGGTCGATCGCCGCCAGGTTGGCCGAGCTCGAGCCCGACATCGCATTCAACGGGCTGCACGGCACCGTCGGCGAGGACGGAACCGTGCAGGGCATCCTCGAGGTTCTGCAAATCCCCTACACGCATTCCGGCGTTCTGGCCTCGGCGCTGGCCATGGACAAACACCGCGCCAAGGCGATCTTCGAATCGGTCGGCATTCCGGTCGCCGAGCATCTGATCGCGGATCGCTGGGAGGTCGCCCGCGAACACGTGATGGCGCCCCCTTATGTCGTCAAGCCGATCGCCGAGGGGTCGAGCGTCAACATCTTCATCGTCAAGCAAGGCGCCGCGCACCCGCCGCAGGAAATTCTGCGCGAGGACTGGACGGGGGGCGAGGAGGTGATGGTGGAGCGCTTCGTGCCCGGCCGGGAGCTCACCTCGGCGGTCATGGGCGACAAGGTTCTTGAGGTCACCGAAATCGTCACCGACCTGCCTTTTTACAACTACGAGGCGAAATACGCCGAAGGCGGCTCGAAACACCTCATTCCGGCGCCGGTTTCATCGAATATTTACCAGCGCGTTCAAACACTCACGCTGCTGGCGCATCGGGCGCTTGGCTGTCGGGGCGTGACGCGGACGGACTTCCGTTTGCACGAGGAGCCGGGGGGTGAAAGCGAACTGGTGTGCCTTGAGCTGAACACCCAGCCCGGCATGACCCCGACATCCCTGGTTCCCGAACTGGCGGCGCTCGCCGGCTACTCGTTCGAGGAGCTGGTCGCCTGGATGGTGGAGGACGCGAGTTGCAACAGGTAAGCCGGGCGGAACTGGCCTCGGCAATCGCGCTCACCGATCCGCGCCTGCTGCCGGCGCGGTCGCGGCGGGCCGGATCCTCTCTGGTCGGGGCGGCCAGGCGAACCTGGGTGTTGCACCGCAGGACCCTGGTTCGGGCCCTGGCGCTTGTGATCGCGGCCTCGGCGGCGCTTGCATCCTTTCACTACCGCGACGGCATCGCCAATGCGATCGGCGTCGTCTCCGACCGGGCCGCGCACGGCTTTGCGAGCGCCGGGCTCAAGATCGAGCGGATCGAACTGACCGGCCACACGATTACCGACGAGGCGAGCCTACTGGCGGCGCTCGGCGTCAGGGAGGGAATGTCGATCGTCGCCTTCGACGCCGACGCGGCGCGGGCCCGGCTGGAAGCGCTGCCGGCAATCGCCGAGGCCTCGGTGCAGAAGGTCTATCCCGCGTCGCTGAGCGTCACGGTCACCGAACGGCTGCCGGTGGCGCGCTGGCGGGTCGACGGGGTGACCTTCGCGATCGACGCAAGCGGCGCGCAGCTGGCGGTCCTGAACGGGGCCGGCGGCGATCTGCCGCTGGTGATCGGCGACGGGGCGGCCGACGATGCCGCGGCGATCATCCTGGTGCTCGACCAGCACCCGCTGTTGCAGCGCAAGCTCCTGGCGGTCAGCCGCATCGCCGACCGGCGATGGGACCTCATCTACGACAACGGTCTCAGGATCATGCTGCCGGAGAGCGGGGTCGCGACCGCGATCGACCGCATCGAACGGCTCGATTCGGCGCACGCGCTGCTGGCGCGGGATCTTCAGATCATCGATCTGAGGGTGCCCGGACAGCTCGCGGTGCGTCCCGCCGAGCGCTCTGAAGCGAGCGACCGAGGAGGCTCGGGCTGATGCTGACCGATGCGATGACGGGGCGGCTGAAGCCGGCGCAGCCCGGGCGCGCGAGCCTGATCTCGGTGCTCGATGTCGGCTCGTCGAAGGTTTGCTGCGTGATCGCGCGGCTGGTGCCGCTGGGGGAGGCGCGGGCCTTCCGGGAGCGCACGCATGCCGCGCAGGTTATCGGTTTCGGATACGGGCCCTCGGCGGGGATCAAGGCGGGGGTCGTCAGCGATCTCGAGGCGGCCGAGCGCGCGGTGCGCCCGGTGGTCGGGATGGCCGAGCGGATGGCGGGGGTCACGGTGCAATCGGTGATCGTCAACGTGTCGGGCGGACGGCTGGACTCGGAGACCTTCAACGCCTCCGTTTCCCTCGACGGCCACCCCGTTGAGGACGCCGACATCCGCCGGGTGCTCAAGGCGGTCAACGAACGCTCGGTGCGCGACGAACGCGCGGTGCTGCACGCCCTGCCCATCTCACATTCGCTCGACGGCCAGAAGGGGGTGCGGGACCCGATCGGCCTGGTGGGCGACACGCTCGGGGTGGATGTCGCGGTGGTCAGCGCCGAGACCCTGGCGATGCGCAATCTCGAACTCGTTCTCAACCACTGCCATCTGCAGGTCGAGGCCTTCATCGCGACCCCCTACGCGAGCGGGCTGGCGGCCCTTGTCGACGACGAAATGGCGCTCGGGGTGGCGTGCGTCGATTTCGGGGGCGGGACCACCACGGTGAGCGTGTTTTCCGGCGGCCAGCTTGTCTATGCCGACGCCATCGCCATCGGCGGGCACAACATCACCATGGATCTGGCGCGCCAGCTTTCGGTTTCGATCGCCGACGCGGAGCGCCTCAAGACGCTCTACGCGTCGGTGCTGCCCGGCCAGGCCGACGAGCGCGACATGATCGCGATCCAGCCGGTGGGGGCGGGTACCGACGAAGCGCCGGCGCAAATCCCGCGCACGACGCTCACCCGGATCATCCGGCCGCGGATCGAGGAAGTGCTGACGGTGGTCAAGGACCGGATGCAGGCCACCGGCATGATCGACGTGGCCGGGCGCCGGTTCGTGCTCACGGGGGGCAGCAGCGAGTTGACGGGGCTCGCGGAGCTGGGGCGGCGAATCCTCACCCGCAATGTCAGGCAGGGGCGGCCGCTGGGCATTTCCGGCCTGCCGCCGATGGCCAAGGGCCCGGCCTTCGCGGCCGCGGTCGGGATGACGGTCTATCCGCAGGTTTGCAAGGCCGAATATTCCGAGCCGCGGGCGCAGCCGGCGTTGACCGGCACCGATGGGTATTTCGCGCGCATCGGCGGATGGTTGCGCGAGAGCTTTTAACCGCTGCTTAGCCCTAACGGTCGGTTACCGGCGGCGGCGTCCGGTCTCGCAATCGGCCAGCCGGTTAACACTTTCGATGCAATTGTTAGGAATGAGTTAACGATTTGCGCCGTAAACCAAGCTCCATCGCCAACTATGGGGCCGGCCATGACGATCAAACTGCAGATTCCCGACATCAAGGAGCTGAAGCCGAGAATCACCGTATTCGGCGTCGGGGGCGCTGGCGGAAACGCCGTCAACAACATGATCAGGTCGGGGCTGGAAGGCGTTGATTTCGTTGTCGCGAATACCGACGCCCAGGCCCTGTCGCTGAGCAAGGCCGACCGGGTCATTCAGCTCGGGGTCGGGGTGACCCAGGGGCTGGGCGCCGGATCGCACCCGGAAGTGGGCCGAGCGGCGGCCGAAGAGACCTTCGACGAGATCAACGACCATCTTTCGGGCTCGCACATGGTGTTCATCACCGCCGGCATGGGCGGCGGCACCGGCACCGGGGCGGCACCCGTCGTGGCGCGCGCGGCCCGCGAGCAGGGGATTCTCACGGTCGGCGTGGTCACCAAGCCGTTCCATTTCGAGGGAAGGCGGCGGGCGGTGCTGGCCGAGGACGGCATCGACGAGCTGCACCGGCATGTCGACACCCTCATCGTCATCCCCAACCAGAATCTGTTCCGGGTCGCCAACGACAAGACGACCTTCGCGGACGCCTTCGCGATGGCCGACCAGGTGCTCTATTCGGGGGTCGCCTGCATCACCGACCTGATGGTCAAGGACGGGCTCATCAATCTCGATTTTGCCGACGTTCGCGCCGTGATGCGCGGCATGGGCAAGGCAATGATGGGAACCGGCGAGGCGGAAGGCGAGGAGCGCGCCCGGCACGCCGCCGAGGCGGCGATCGCCAATCCGCTTCTCGACGATATTTCCATGGCCGGCGCCCACGGGCTGCTGATCTCGATCACCGGCGGTTCGGATCTGACGCTCTACGAGGTCGACGAGGCCGCCAGCCGCATCCGCGAGGAGGTCGACGAGGAAGCCAACATCATTCTGGGCGCGACCTTCGACGATTCCCTGGAAGGGGTGATCCGGGTGTCGGTGGTGGCGACCGGCACGGAGCCCTCCATGGTGCAGGCGATGGAGCCGCTCGATACCGACCGCATCCGGCCGCTTGATGCACGCGGGTCCCGCGCCGAAGCGGCGGAAAAGGCCGACCCCGCCCAGGCGACCGAGCCGGCGGCGGCCGAAGAACGCTCAGCAAAGGAACTGGAGACCGGTATGCAGCAAGCAGTGGCCGAAGCGGTCAGCAAATCGGCCGATGCCGACGAAACGACCGACGAAGACGTCACCGTCGAGCCGTACATTCCGACCGCCGAGCCGGCGACCGAGATCGAGGACATGCCGGCGGCCGTTCCCGAACGCGCCGCTCCGCGGTCCTATGTGCCGCAGCCCGCGGCCCGGCCCGAGGCCGGCCGCCGCATGCCGCAGCGCGCCGAGATGCCGGAAATCGCCCAGCAGGCGATGGCCGCGAACGACGAAGAGGACGACGAGCGGCCCAAGAACGCCAGGGCCCTGTTCAAGAGGCTGGCCACCAATGTCGGCCTGCAGCGCAAGGAAGACGAGGAAGAGGGCGCCAACGACGCCGCCGCGCGCAGCGCCGTGGAGGCCGTGCAGCGCCGCCCGGAACCGGCGCCGGCCGAGGAGGGGGCCAAGGGCCAACTCGACGATCAGGGGCGGGCCGCACCGGCCCGGGCCAAGGAACAGATTGAGATTCCGGCCTTTTTGCGCCGTCACGGCTGAGGGCGCGACAAGTGGCAAAAATGCCACCCACGGCATTTTCGCGGGGACCGACAGTCGTTTATGGCTTGATCGGTCCGGTTGATCTTCTAGCCTGACGGAACGATTTGGCTTTGCGGCGGGGGGAGCGTAGTTGAGATGAGAAGACTCGCCGCGAAGCAGTGTACGCTAGCAAAGCCCATCAGTTTTTCCGGTATCGGCGTGCATAACGGGCAACCGGTAACGGTCTCGGTCTCGCCGGCCCCTCCCGACAGCGGCTATCTGCTCGAACGCGTCGACGTCGACGGCAAGCACGCCGGCCCGGTGGCCGCCACCTGGGACCGCATCACCCATACCGCGCTGTGCACGGTCGTCGATCTTGGTGATTCGCTGAGCGTGGCCACCACCGAGCATCTGATGTCGGCGCTGGCCGGGCTCGCCGTCGACAACGCGCTGATCACCGTCGACGGGCCCGAGTGCCCGATCATCGACGGCAGCGCGCGCCCTTACGTCGAAGCGATCCTGGACTCCGGCATCGAGGTGCAGCCCGCCGACCGCAAGTTCCTCAAGGTGGCGCGCTCGATCACGGTCAGGGACAATGACGCCTACGCGGTCCTGGAGCCCTACAACGGGCGCTCGTTCGACGTCGAGATCGATTTCGACAGCGACGTGATCGGCCATCAGCGGATGATCTTCGACTGGTCGCCGCGGCGCTTTTCCTCCGACATCGCGCCGGCGCGCACCTTCGGGTTCGTGTCGGAGGCCAAGGTGTTGCGGCAGGCCGGCTATGCGCTCGGCTCGTCGCTTGAGAACTCCATCGCGGTCGAATCGGACAAGGTCATGAACCCCGAGGGGCTCAGGTTCGAGGACGAATTCGTGCGCCACAAGATGCTCGACGCGCTCGGCGACCTGGCGCTGGCGGGGCACCCGGTGTATGGCCGGTTCCGCTCTTACAAGGGCGGCCACAAGCTCAACGCGCTGGTTCTGTTCAGCCTGTTCGACAACCCGCAGAACTACGAGGTGGTCACCGCCGCGCAGCTGCCCCTGGAGTTCGACGCGCTGGACGATTTCCCGGAGACGATGGACCGGCGCAGCTACCTCCGCTCGGTCGGATAGCCCTTGCCCTCGGCCACAGTTTCGATCATTTTGCAGGCTACCTGCCGAGCCCGGCAGTCATCAGCTTAAGGCAAGGATCGCGTAACGTGTTCAGCAGGACAGAGGCCTCTTACGCGCGGCCGGGTCCGGCCCTGCGTCTCGCCGCCGCACTGGCGCTGACGCTGGCGGTCACCGCGTGCAGCGGCCTGGGGCTTTTCGGCAAGGGCAAGATCGTCGAAGAGGAGATCGTTCCCCCCGAGCAGCTCTACGACGAAGCCATCGGCTACATGGAGAAGGGGCGCGGCAAGTCGACGCTGGAGACGTTCGACAAGCTGGAACGCCAGCACCCCTATTCCGAGTACGCCGAAAAGACGCGGCTGCTCAGGGTGTTCATTCTGTTCGGCGGGCACCAGTATGACGAGGCGGTGTTGGCCGCCGACCGCTATCTGGCGCTCTACCCGTCCTCGCCGGACGCGCCTTACGCGATGTATATGAAGGGCACGTCCTACTTCAATCAGATCAAGGACATCACCCGCGATCAGGCCAAGGCGCAGGACGCCATCGACACCTACAACCGGCTCATCGACAACTATCCCACTTCCGACTATGCCGATCAGGCGCGGGAGAACATCCTGATCGCCCACGACCAGCTCGCCGGCAAGGAGATGTCGGTGGGCCGCTACTATCTGGGCAACAAGCGATACACCGCCGCGCTCAACCGTTTCAAAACGGTGGTCGATCAATACGATACCTCCACGCATGTCGAAGAGGCGCTGGAACGGCTCGTGGAATGCTATCTGGCCCTGGGGCTGGTGAACGAGGCGCAGCACGCCGCCGCGGTGCTGGGACACAACTACCCGTCTTCCCAGTGGTACGAGGATGCCTATAATCTGTTGCAGAGTCAGGGGCTCGTACCACAGGTGCAGGAAGGCAACCCGCTGGGCGCAACGCTCTCCGGGTGACGCCCGCGGGGGTGGCGGCCGGCATGCTAAGTGCCATCTCGGTCCGGAACATCGTTCTCATCGACCAGATCGATCTGGCGCTCGAGCGCGGGCTGAGCGTATTGACCGGCGAGACCGGCGCCGGCAAATCGATCCTTCTCGATGCCCTGGCACTGGCCCTTGGCGGGCGCGGCGACCAGTCGCTGGTGCGCAAGGACCAGGAGAGCGGCCAGGTGGTGGCCATTCTCAACCTGCCGCCCGAGCATCCCGCGCGGCAGCTGGTGCGTGACAGCGAGATTGCCGACGACGAGGAGCTGATTCTCCGGCGCGTGCAGCATGCCGACGGACGCACCCGCGCCTTTGTCAACGACCAGCCGGTGTCGGCGGGGCTGCTGCGCGAGATCGGTTCGCGCCTTGTCGAAATCCACGGCCAGCACGACGAGCGGGCGCTGGTGGACGCGGCCACGCACCGGGCCCTGCTGGACGCCTATGGCGGACTTGACCGCGAGGTGGCGGCGCTGGACGCCGCCCATCGCCGGCTCGCCGAGGCACGGGAGCGGGTCGCGGCGCAACAGGCGCGGGTGGCGTCGGCCGCGGCGGAGGAGGATTTCGCCCGCCACGTGGTCGCCGAGCTCACGGAGCTGGCGCCGGCCGCCGGCGAGGAGGACACCCTCGCCGACAAGCGGCAGCGCCTGATGCAGCTCGAAAAGGCGGCCGACGACATTGCCGAGGCGGACGAGCTGATCGGTGGGGCCGGGGCGCCGGGGCCGGCACTGGCGGGGCTGATGCGGCGGCTGATGCGCAAGTCCGAAGGCGAGGGCGGGGTGTTCGCGCCGCTGATCGAGGCGCTAGATGCGACGCTGGTGACGCTCGACCGTACCGGCGAAGCGCTGGAGGCCATCAAGCGCGAACTCAGTTTCGATCCGGCCGAACTGGAACGGGCCGAGGAGCGCCTGTTCGCGCTCAGGGCCGCGGCGCGCAAGCACCAGGTCGGCTGTGACGAACTGCCCTCGGTGCTGGAGCGGTACACTCTGGAGCTCGAGCTGCTCGAAAGCGGTGAGGAAGAGCTCAAGCGGCTCGAGGCGGACCGCGAGACGGCGGCGAGCGCCTACCGCCAGGCCGCGGCGGCGCTGAGCGGGGCGCGCAAGACCGCCGCCAAGTCCCTGGTGGCGGCGGTCGAAAAGGAGCTGCCGGACCTCAAGCTCGGCCGGGCGCGGTTCATCGTCGAGCAGGAGGTGGACGAGGCGCGGGAGGCGGCGACCGGGTTCGATCAGATTTCCTTCGCGGTGCAGACCAATCCGGGCAGCCGGCCGGGCCCTCTGATGAAGGTCGCCTCCGGGGGCGAGCTGGCGCGGTTCCTCCTGGCGCTCAAGGTGGTGCTCGCGGATCGCGGCTCGGCGCCGGTGCTGATCTTCGACGAAGTCGATACGGGGGCCGGCGGGGCGGTGGCCGACGCCATCGGCAAGCGGCTGGCGCGGCTGAGCGAGACCGTGCAGGTGATCTCGGTCACCCACGCGCCGCAGGTGGCGGCCCGCGCCGACCATCATCTCCTGGTCGAAAAGCAGGCGGTCGAGGAGGGCGCTTTCGTGCGCACCCATGTCGGAGCGCTGGATGCCGATGCGCGCCGGGAAGAGGTGGCGCGGATGCTGGCCGGGGCGCGGGTGACCGACGAAGCGCGCGCGGCCGCCGAGCGGCTGATGGCAGAGGTTGCGCATTGAGCGGCGAGAGGGCGGTCGAGGCCCTGACCGAGCGCCAAGCGAAGGCCGAGCTGGCGCGGCTGGCGAAGACCATCGCCGCGCACGACCGCGCCTACTATCAGGACGATGCCCCGGTCGTGTCGGACGCCGAATACGACGCGCTCAGATCGCGCAACGAGGCGATCGAGGCGCGGTTCCCCGATCTGGTGCGCGAGGACAGCCCGACCCGGCGGGTCGGTGCGCGGCCCGCCGAGGGCTTCGCAAAAGTCCGGCACGCGGTGCCGATGCTCTCTCTCGGCAATGCCTTTTCCGAAGAGGACGTCGCCGATTTCGTCGCCCGGGCGCATCGCTACTTCGCCCGGGACGAGGGTCTCGAGCTGGTCTTCACCGCCGAGCCGAAGATCGACGGGCTGAGCGCATCGCTGCGTTACGAAGCGGGTGCATTCGTGCGCGGGGCGACCCGCGGTGACGGCTATGAGGGCGAGGACATCACCGCCAATCTCAGGACCCTCGACGACATCCCGAAACGGCTCACCGGCAAGGACGTGCCGGAGGTCGTCGAGGTGCGCGGGGAGGTCTTCATGACGCACGAGGAGTTCCACCGCCTCAACGTGCGGGCGGAGGCCGAGGGGAGGCCGCTTTACGTCAATCCGCGCAACACCGCCGCCGGCTCGCTTCGGCAGCTCGACCCCTCGATCACCGCCAGCCGCAAGCTCAAATTTTATGCCTATGCCTGGGGGGAGATCAGCGTTCTGCCGGCCGCTACCCAGTACGAGGTCGTGCAGCGGTTCAAGGCCTGGGGCCTGCAGGTGAACCCGCTGATGAAGCGGGTCAGGACCGTCGAGGAGATGCTGGCGCACTATCGCGAGATCGAAGCGCAGCGGGCGATGCTCGGCTACGACATCGACGGGGTGGTCTACAAGCTCGACCGGCTCGACCTGCAGGAGCGCTGGGGGACCGTCAGCCGGGCGCCGCGCTGGGCGCTGGCGCACAAGTTCCCGGCCGAGCGGGCGACGACAATCCTGGAGGGGATCGACATTCAGGTCGGGCGGACGGGCGCGCTGACGCCGGTGGCGCGATTGCGACCGGTCACGGTCGGCGGGGTGGTTGTCGAAAACGCGACCCTGCACAACGAGGACTATATCGCCGGGGTCGGTTCGAACGGCGAACCGATCCGGGACGGCAGGGATCTCAGGGTCGGGGATACCGTCACCGTGCAGCGGGCCGGCGACGTCATTCCGCAGATCGTCGACGTCGATATCGAAAAGCGGCCCAAGGGCGCCAGGCCCTTCAAGTTCCCGACGCGCTGCCCGGCCTGCGGCTCGGAAGCGGTCAGGGAGCTGAACGAGAAAACCGGCAAGCTCGACGCGGTCCGGCGCTGCACCGGCGAGCTGGTGTGCCCGGCGCAGGCGGTGGAATTGCTCAAGCATTTCGTCTCCCGCACGGCCATGGATATCGACGGGCTCGGGGACAAGCAGGTCGCTGCGTTCTACGAGCAAGGCCGGATCATGCACGCGGCCGATATCTTCACCCTGGCGGCGCGCGACGCTCGGTCCGAGAAGAAGCTCGCCGAGGAGGAGGGCTGGGGGGAGACCTCGGCGGCGAAGCTGTTCGCCGCGATCGAGGCGGCCGGGACGCCGGAGCTCGACCGGTTCATCTTCGCGCTCGGCATTCGCCATGTCGGCGAGACGACGGCGGCGCTGCTGGCGCGCAGCTTCGGGACCTTCGAAGCCTTCCGGCAAACCGCCGAGGCGGCGGCGGGCGGTGACGAAGATGCGGTGGCGCATCTGGACGCCATCGAGGGGATCGGCGAGACGGTGGTCGGGTCCCTGGTCGCTTTCTTCAGCAACGAGCGCAACCGGCGGGCGCTGGACGATCTGACGGCCGAGGTGCGCCCGCGCAGCTACGAAGTGGCCTCGGCCGCGGAGAGCCCGGTGGCCGGACAGACGGTGGTTTTCACCGGGTCGCTGGAGCGGATGTCGCGCCAGGAAGCGAAAGCGATGGCGGAGAGGCTGGGGGCGAAGGTCTCCGGGTCGGTGTCGGCGAAGACGGATCTGGTGGTGGCCGGACCGGGGGCCGGCTCGAAGCTCGCGAACGCCGAGAAGTTCGGCGTCAAGGTGATCGACGAGGACGGCTGGTTCGTGCTGGTCGAGGGCAAGAACTAGCGGCTAGAGCGGCTTCGTCGCCGCTTCAAGCCAGGCGCGGTCGGGGGGCTCGAGAAGCGGGCCGATTTCCTCGAAAACCCGCGCGTGATAGGCGTTGAGCCAATCAAGCTCGGCGTCGGTGAGTTGACCCCTGTCGATCAGGCGGACGTCGATGGGGGCGAGGGTCAGGGTCTCGAAGCTGAGCCAGGGCTTGCCGTCCGTCCCTTCGCCGTCCTCAGCCACGACCATGAGATTTTCGGTGCGGATGCCGAATTCGCCTTCGGCGTAGAAGCCCGGTTCGTTGGAGAGGACCATCCCCGGCTCGAGCACCGCCGAGGGCCGCCGGGAGATCGAGCACGGACCCTCATGAACGGAGAGGTAGGCGCCGACCCCGTGGCCGGTGCCGTGTCCGTAGTCCATGCCGGCCCGCCACAGATACTGCCGCGCCAGCGGATCGAGCTCCTGGCCAGAGGTGCCGGCGGGAAACCGAATCGTCGTCAGGCAGATCATGCCCTTGAGCACCCGGGTGAAGGCGTCGCGCTGGGTGTCGGTGGCGGGGCCGGTGGCGACGGTGCGGGTGATGTCGGTGGTGCCCTGGCGGTAGTGGCCGCCGGAATCAACCAGCACCAACTCTCCCGGCGCGATCCGGCGGTTGGATGAGCGGGTGACGCGGTAGTGGACGATGGCGCCGTTCGGTCCCGCGCCGGCGATGGTGTCGAAGCTGGTGTCGAGGAAGGAGTTGGCCCGGCGGCGGGTCGCTTCGAGCTGCTCGACGAGGTCGATTTCGGTGAGCTCTCCTTTCGGGGCTTCCGCATCGACCCAGGCGAGAAAGCGGGCCACCGCCACGGCGTCGACGCGGTGGGCCTCGCGCATGCCGGCGATTTCGACGGGGTTCTTCTTCGATTTCGGCAGCAACACCGGATCGCGGCGCTCGACGAGAGTGGCGCCGGCGCCGGTCAGCAGGTCGGCGATGGCGGCGGGTGAGGATTCCGGGTCGATCCAGACGCCGGCGCCCTGTTCGCCGAGCGTTTGCAGCGCGTCGGCCAGTTCTTCGGACGGGCGCAGCGCCGGAGCGTCCCCGAGGGCGGCCCGCAACTCGTCGGTCAGTTTCAGGGGGTTGAGAAAGAGCTCGGCGCGGCCATCGGCATGGACGATGGCGTAGGCGAGGGTGACCGGGGTGTGGGCGACATCGCGGCCGCGGATGTTGAACAGCCAGCAAATCGACTCCGGTACGGAAAGCACCAGGGCGTCGGCCGGCGCCCGGCGGATCTGATCGGCGACCGCCTCGAGCTTTTCGGTGGCGCTCTGACCGGCGCGGGCAAGGTCGAGCACCTCAACCGGCGTCGCCGGGGGCGGCGGGCGGTCGGCCCAGACCGCATCGAGGGGGTTGTCGATGGCGACGAGGTCGAGCCCGGTGCGTTCGAGGGACTTCCTCAGGCGGCGGCGTTCGGCGGGCGTGTGCAGCCAGGGGTCGTAGCCGACGCGGGCGGGCGCCGTGAGATGCTCCTTGAGCCAGGCGCTGGGCTTGCCCGGCGGCTGCGGGATCACGTCGACCAGACCGGTATCGGTCTCAAGCGGCGCCTGCAGGTGATAGCGGCCGTCAACGAAGAGCGCCGCCGCCCCGGCGCTGACGACACCGATGCCGGCCGAGCCCGTGAAGCCGGTCGCCCAGGCGAGGCGCTCGTCGCCGGGCGGCACCATCTCGCCGCGATGCGCATCGGCGCGCGGGATCAGGAACGCATCGACACCGGCCTCGGCCATCGCGCTTCGCAGGAGCTTCAAATGCGGGGCGACGCGGGCGGGATCGGCGCTATCGTCGAAGGACTGGAGGGCGGCGGGCATGAGCTTGCGCGCTAGGCCTTGCGGAACGTCAACGTCGCCCAGCCGTCGCGGAGGGCCTTGTGGCCGAGGACCAGGTCGTGGTCGGCGCAAATCGCGATGAGGCCCGGGGCCTGGTGGGCGAGCAGGCCGGATAGGATGACGGCGCCGCCCCGGGCCGTCGCGAGCGCCAGCTTCGGGGCCAGCCGGCGCAGGGGACCGGCCAGGATGTTGGCGACGATCAGATCGTACGGGCCGCCCTCGGTGATGGCGGGATGGGCAAGGCCGTCGGCGGCGAGGACGGTGACGAGATTGCCGACGCCGTTGGCACGGGCGTTCCGGCGGGCGACGGCGACGGCGGTGGGATCGACATCGGCGGCGAGGACGGGGCCACGCAGGCGCCTGGCGATGGCGATGGCGAGAATGCCGCTGCCGGCGCCGAGATCGAGAATGCGGCGCGGACGGCGGCGTTTGAGTTCGCGATCGATCGCTTCAAGGCAGCCGGCGGTGGAGGCGTGGTGGCCGGTGCCGAAGGCGGCGCCGGCGTCGATGCGCACGGGGACAAGCCCGGCCGGCGGGGGCGCCTCGTGATGGCTGCCGTGGACGAAGACGCCGCCGGCAGAGATGGGCTCCAGCCCTTCGAGGGATTTTTCCACCCAGTCGGTCGCCGGCAGAGGGGCGGCGGCGAAGCCCACCGCGCCGCCGAGAATCTCGCCGGCCAGCGCCTCGAAGGCGGCGACATCGGGCTCGCCATCGCAGGTCGCCTCGAACACCCACTCGCCGGAAGCGCGCTCGTAGGCGGCGGCGGCGAGCGCCAGCCCCTCGCGGTCCATCACCGCATCGACCAGGGCCTGGGCCTGGGCGCGGGTGAGGGGGCCTTGTTGCGGACGGGGCTCAGCCATGGTGTTGTTCATGGGGCCGGTGGGGCGGCCGGGTCAAGCCGGAGAGGGCAGCAGACATGGACGAGGCCGATCTCGAGCGGTTCATCATCGCCGCCAAGGCGGCCACCTATGTGGGCGACGGGCAAAAGATGGCGCCGAGCCGGGCGGGGTCGCACGATCTGGAATATGTCGAGGGCGACTGGCGGTATCTCGACAGCTATTTCGGCGGCACCGACTTTCTCGGGCAGGAAGTGGTGTGGCACGCCGGCGAGCCGGTCTGGGCGATGAACTACTACGGCTACAACATCCGCCCCGATCTGATCGACGCCGAACGCGCGGGGGCGACGATCAAGGCGGCGCTTTCCGCGATGTATGGTGAGGGGCGGTTTCTCGGCGGCTTCGAGTGGGCCGGCGAACACGGACGATATGTGGACGTCTCGCGCGGGACGGTGGCGCGCTTCCACGGCCGCGAGGCGATCCTGGTGGACGGCGCCGAAGCCTATGCGCTCGATTATTTCGGCGGGCTGATCAGGTTGTGAGGGGGTGGCGCGCTTGCCAAATCCTTCGGGCGGGCTCTTCTGTCTCACGCGTTCGGGCTCCAATCGATCCGCGGGATCGACTGAGCCTCCACCCTCACTCCTCGCTGCGCTCGGGCCTGCGACATCACGAACTCCCTCCGCACTGAGCCTCATCATGGGCCCTCGGGTCTCTGCCTGCCCTCACGCCGGGCAGGCTTTGTCTTGCCTCGCGCCGGGCAGGCTGGCCCGAGGGTGACGA
>CAZNOZ010000008.1:0-3251 GCA_964574935.1 uncultured Devosiaceae bacterium
AGCAGCGTCTTGCCGGTACCCGGCGGGCCGACCAGCAGCACCCCGCGCGGGATACGACCGCCCAGGCGCTGGAATTTGCCCGGATCGCGCAGAAATTCGACGATTTCCTCGAGGTCCTGCTTGGCCTCGTCGACCCCCGCGACATCCTCGAAGGTCACCTTGCCCTGGGTCTCGGTCAAGAGCTTGGCGCGCGACTTGCCGAAGCCCATGGCACCGCCGCGTCCGCCCCCCTGCATCTGACGGATGAAGAAGAACCACACCGCGATTATGACAATGAACGGCAGCCAGGAACTCAGAAGGATCGACCAGAACGGCGAGCCCTCGGCGTCCTGCGCCGAAATCTGAACGCCGCGCGCCTCCAGCCGGCTGACGATATCGACATTGTCGGGCACCGTCGTCTCGAAGCGCGCCCCGTCGCGCATCGTGCCGCGCACCTTGTTGTCGACGATGGTCACCGAGGTGACATTGCCCGCGTCCACTTCGGAGACGAACTGGCTGTAGGTCTTGTCGGCGACCGCCATGTTCCGGGTCGAGGACTGGAAGACCTGGAACAGCCCCATCAACAGAAACAGGATGACCAGCCAGATGGCGAAGTTGCGGAAATTGCCGTTCATAAAGGATTTCCCCGAAGCCTCGGGCCGGCATCGGCCGCCGGAGCGGCCGCCGGCCCGCCAAATCACGAGCCAATGTAAGACCGCGAATTCGGCGTTACAAGGGCGCCTCAGGATGCCTGAGGCAGCCCCCGGGGCAAGCATTTGCGCCGCGCGCGGTTAACGGTTTGCCTGCCGACGCGGGCCGGCCGATACGGCCACGGTGACCCGCTCGTCGAAGACCAGGGCGCCCAGCGCCATCACCCGCGCCCCCTCGGTGACCGCCGGCGCGCCGCGCACCGCCTCCATCCAAGTCGCGCCCACCCCGCGTCCGGCCAGCTTTTCCAGCCCTCCCCGCGTCATCTGTGTCGCCGCGGCAATCCGCACCGGCGGCGCCGCCGCCGATGACGAGATTTTGAACCGCCGATCCCAGATCGTTTGGGCGCCCGGTGTCAGCTCGATCGGCTCGGCCGCCAGCCGTCCCGCCTCCCGGCAAATCTCAACCGAACCGGGCCCGGCGCGCACCACGCACCCGCCCAGCGTCGTCGCGGGCACGTCCGCGGTGCCCAGTGTCGCCGCCAGCGCCTCGACCTGCGCCAGATCAGACGCCCGCGCAGCCCCTCCGGCCTCCGCCAGTACCCGCCCCAGCACACGCACCGCAATCGCCTTCGGCAGGTGCCCCAGCGCCGTCCGATCCAGCCGGAAGCAGGCGAAGGCATCGGTCTCGACAATCGCTTCGTAGGCCGCCTCTTCCGTCTCGGCGAGCGCCGCCTCCACGTCCCCGAGCCGCTCCCCGAGCTTCGCCAGCCGCTCGGCGGTCAGCCCCAGGGCGTCGAGCCGGGGCATTTCGGCCCGCCAGCGCGCCCGTTCCTGGGTGCGATCGGCATTCGAGGGGTCGTCCGCCGCCGTCCAGCCCGTCTCGGCGACCACGTCGCGCAAGTCGGCACGCCTGAGGCCCAGAAGCGGCCGGGCCACCCGCACCCCCTCGACTTCGGCAAGCAGCGCCATGCCCGCCAGCCCCGCCGGCCCGCTGCCATGGGCGAGCCGCATCAGGATCGTCTCGGCCTGGTCGTCCATGTGATGAGCCGTCACCAGAACCTCGATGCCACGCGCCGCCATCGCCTCGCCCATCAGGCGGTAGCGCGCCCGGCGCGCCGCCGCCGGCAGCCCGGTTTCGGGTTTGGCGCCCTCCCATTTCAGCGCCACGCAGTCGAGCCCCGCCTCGGCGGCATAGCGGCAAACCCGGGCCACCTCATCGGCCGCCGCCGCCCGCAATCCGTGATCGACGCTCAGGATCAGCATCTCCGGCGGCGCCGGCTTCGCCGCGCGCCAGCGCGCCGCCATCGCCATCAGCGCCAGACTGTCCGGCCCCCCGGAGACCGCCAGCGCCAGCGACCCGAACCCGGCCAGCGGCGAGAAGATCGCCTCGAGCCGCTCCGGCGCCAGCAATCCGGCGCCGGGAGTGCTGCGTTTCAGCACTGCGCGGCCCGCTGCTGGGCCGTCAGCTCGTCATAGAAGTCGGCCTGCTGGTTTGGATAGCGCCTCAGAATCTCGGTGTAGGTCCGGCAGGCGGTCTCCCGTTCGCCGGCCCCGGCCAGCGCCTCGCCCAGCTTGAGGAGCATTTCCGGCGCCGCTTCCGAATCGCCGTAGTTTTCGTAGCCGGCGACCAGCGTCTGCGCCGCCTCGTCGTATTTGGACTGGCGCAGCAGCGCCTCGCCCAACAGCACCGTCGCCGCCGGCGCCATCCGATGGTCCGCATAAAGACCGATGAACTGACCGAATTGCACCTGCGCGAACTCGAAATCGCCGCGCTGCATGGCGTCGTAGCCGGCATTGAACTGCGCCTGCGCGTCCGCGTCGCCCACCCGGTCGGAGGGACCCAGCGACGCCTCGCCGCCGATCCCCTCTTCCGGAAGCGGCTGCTCGAACAGGTCCGCCGGCAGCTGGCCCAGCGTGCCGGCATTCGGATTGTCGGGTTCGATGAGCATCGGATCCAGGGAACCGCCGACATCGGTCGAGCCCGTCGGCGCCTCGGCCGGCAGCCGGTCCGCGCCGGCGCCGGGCGCAATCTCGCCACCGCTCGCGCCGCTCGAAGGCGGCGTCGCCTGCGAGGTGCCGCCGCCGGTTCCTTCCAGTTCCTGGAACCGGAATTCGTAGTCCTGCTGCATGCGTTCGATGAGCGCCTGCAGTTGCGAGAGCTGGAATTGCAGGGCCTCGACCTGGCCGGTGAGCACACGCATCTGCTCCTCGAGCTGGTCGAGGCGCACATTGATCTGCGCGACCTCGCGGCTCTGCGCCAGATGCAGCCGCGCCGGCGCTGCCGGGATGGCAACTCCCGCCTCGATCCCGAGCGGCGCCACCCAGGTCGGCGGCGCGCCGGAGGCACCCGGTGTGTCACCCAGGGGCACGGGGGCCGCCATCGCCGCCCCGCTCAGGACCGCCGCCGCCAGCGCGCCGGCGATGGCCAGAGGGCCTGGCCTGAACTGATGAGACAAGACGAACATCCTTTCGCGTTGAAGGTGCCGCCATTGTAGGCAGGCACCCGCCCGGCGATAAGGGCCTAAATGAGCGAAAGGCGCCGGGCCGGCTTTCGCACGACCCGACGCCTTGCCTCCAGTGTTCGTCCGGGCCGCCCTATCGGGCGACCAATACCGTCACCGC
>CAZNOZ010000008.1:3261-31185 GCA_964574935.1 uncultured Devosiaceae bacterium
GCCGACTTCCAGCCAAACTGGCGCATCACTGCAGGACGGTGACCGCCCGACGGTTCTGCGACCAGCAGGAGATGTCGTTGCACACCGCCACCGGCCGTTCCTTGCCGTACGACTTCCAGGTGATCCGGTTCGCGTCCACCCCGCGGCTGACCAGATAGTTGACCACCGCCGTGGCGCGCCGCGCCCCCAGCGCGATGTTGTATTCGCGCGTCCCGCGCTCGTCGGCATGCCCCTCGATCAGGACGTTGTAGCGCGCGTAGCGGCCGAGCCACACGGCTTGTTTGTTGAGGGTGTCCTGGGCCTGGGAGGTGAGCACCGAACTGTCGGTCTCGAAGAACACCCGGTCGCCGACATTGACCAGGAACTCCTGTTGCGTGCCCGGGCCGGTTTGCCCGGCCGAGAGCTCGCCCGCGGTCTCGCGGGTGCGGGCGCACGACGCCACCAGCGCCAGGAGCGCCACGATCGCAATCGCCTTGAAGATGCGCTGATAAGGGGCAGCCGAAATCATCGGGAAGAGTTCTCCGAACGCGACGAAATATCGCCGATTGCTTTACCGCTCGTTATCTTAATTCGGCGTTCCGAAGTTCGGTTAATCGACGCTTAATCGGGCCGAATTAGGGCCGACTCCCACCCCGCCCGCGCCAACGCCCAGGCCCGGCGCGACGCGCCTGCGGCGATACAAAAAACCCGGAACCTTTCGTCGGTCCCGGGTCTGGTATGATGCGTTCCGGCCCCGCCCGCAGGCAAGGCGCCTGGCGGCACCGCCGCCTGGGGTGGCTCAGAGGACGTTGTGGTGGAACAGCCCGCAGCCGGCCAGTACGCTCAGCAGCGAAAACGTGGCGGTCGAATAAAGGACCGCCTTCACAATCGACTTCCCGCTCATGCGATTCTCCTTTTCGCGAAATGCAGTGAGGGCTCGAGACCCCGCTGGTCGAACGGACCGGTCACCGACCGTACCGCCCGGCCCGCGTTGCGAGCACTCAGGTGATGTTGTGGTGGAACAGCCCGCAGCCGGCCAGGACGCTCAGCAGCGAAAACGTCGCGGTCGAATAAAGGACCGCTTTCACAATCGACTTCCCGCTCATGCGATACTCCCCTTCTCTCATTTGACTGAGAAAACCAGATGTCTTTGGTCGAACGAGTCGATCGTCGGTCTCAGCCCTCGGGCCGGGTCCGGGATCGCTCAGGCAACAAGGTTGTGGTGGAACAGCCCGCAGCCGGCAAGAACGCTGAGCAGCGAGAACGTCGCGGTGCTGTACAGCACCGCCTTCACGAGGGTCTTGGCGTGCATCCGACTTCCCCTTTTCGTGCAGCCATTGCAGTCGATTCTCGCCACGCTAACCTGCAAGGCGCCCGGGAGCAAGCGCCCACCGGGCCGTTCAGCTCAAAAGCGGTGACCACGCGGGGTCGGACGCGAAGGTCTCGGTGGGCAGCACCTGTTCATTTCGGCCCCACACGTCGATCGAGAACAGCCGCGGCCCGTCGGTGCCCCCCAGATCGCGGAAGAACATCAACACCCGCCCGTTCGGTGCCCAGGTCGGCCCCTCGTTGTGAAAGCTGGTGGTCAGGATCCGTTCGCCGGTGCCGTCCGGGCGCATGATGCCGATCGAGAAATCGTTGCCGTTCTTGCGGGTGAACGCGATCAGATCGCCGGTCGGCGCCCACACCGGCGTCGAATAGATGCCCTCGCCGAAACTGATCCGCTGGGCACCGCCGCCGGCGGCGCCCATCACGTAGATCTGCTGCGAGCCGCCCCGATCGGATTCGAAGACCACCTGGGTCCCGTCCGGCGAGAACGATGGCGAGGTATCGATCGCCGCGCTCGCCGAGAGCTGTCCAAGCCGACCGCTGGCCATGTCCATGACCAGCAGGTTGGTGTTCCCGGAGTTGGTCACCGAAAAGGCCAGCCGGCCCCCGTCGGGCGAAAAGCGCGGCGCGAAGGTCATCTGCCCCATGTTGCCGATCTGCTGCTGGCGCCCGGTGCCGAGTTCCAGCAGGAACACCTGCGGATTGCCGGCCACGTAGCTGACGTAGCCGAGCAGGCGGTTGTCGGGCGAAAAGCGCGGCGTCAGCACCAGATCCCGCCCGTCGGTGAGGTATTTGAGGTTGGCACCGTCCGCGTCGATCATCGCCAGGCGTTTCTGGCGATTGGCCTTCGGCCCGCTCTCGGCGACATAGACCACCCGTGAATCGAAATACCCGCCCTCTCCGGTGAGCTGGGAATAGACCGCATCCGAAACGATGTGCGCGATGCGGCGCCAGTTCGACTGATCGGTGGCGTAGGTCGAGCCGAAGATCTGTTCCCCGGCGATGACGTCCCACAGGCGCACGTTGGCGCGGATCTGGTTGCCCGAGCGCGTCACCTGGCCCATCACCAGCGCGTCGGCCTGAAGATTTCGCCAGTCGCCGAATGCCGGGGTCGTCTCGATGTCCCCGGCCTGTACGGGGAAGCGGGAAGCATCGAGCGGCGCGAACAGGCCCGAACGCTTCAGATCGTCGGTGACCACCCGCGCCGCGTCGCTGCCCAGAGCCACCTCGAGCCCCGAGAAGGTCGGGATGGCGATCGGCAGCGGTTCGAACTCGCCGCCGGTCACGACAATCCTGACCAGCGCTTGCGCCGGGGTCAGCCCGGCCGCCAGCGAGGCGCCGGCCAGGGAGAGTTTCAGCGCCTGTCGACGCGTGATTTCGGCCATGACGATTCCGTTCGCACTCCTGATGCCGCCGCTGAGGGTCTAGCTCAAGTCCCTTGGATCGAATGTGACATCGACCTGCCGCCAGTCCTCGAATTTCTCCCGCGCCAGCTGGTAGGGGCCGCAGGCCCTGACCGCCCGCTGCGCCGCCAGGCCCGTCGCCCGCTCGATGTCGGTAGTCGGCGGCGAAAGGATCTCGGGGTTGCCGTTGACCGAGCCGTCGATGTTCAGCGTCACCAGCAGCCGCACCGTCAGCCCCTCGACCTCCAGCGCCGAGATCGGCGGGTTCCAGCATTTGCGCATTTGCGCGGCCAGCGCGTCCTTTTCGGACTGCGTCAGCAGCGCCGCGGTGCCGCTCGTCAGCCCGGCGGTCTGCGCCCCCCCGCTGCCGGTGGTCGCACCGCGGGACTGTTCGTTGTTGATGATGTCGGAGACCTGGTCGGCTTCCTGCGTGCGTTGCTGTTCGGCCAGCCGTTGCCGCTCGGCCTCCTCGCGCGCCTGCCGTTCGGCCTCCTGCCGCGCCCGCTCGGCCGCCTGCGCTTCGGCGAAACGCTGCCGCGCCGCCTCGACGCGTTGATCGGAGGGCGGCGGCACCGGTGCAATCGCCTCGGGCGCCGGCTCGGGCGCGGAAAGCACCTGATCCTCGACCGGCGGGGCGGGCTGCGGCTCCGGGGTCGGCTCCGGTATGGGCTCGGGTACCGGCGGCGGCGGCGGCGCCGGCTCGGGCGCCGGTTGCGGTTCGGGCACCGGTTCGGGTTCGGGCTCGGGTTGCGGGGCGGGCGCCGTCTCGATGCTCGGCGATGGCGTCGGCACGTCCGTCGCCTCGGGTCGGGGCTGGTCTTGCTCGGTGTTGCCGGTCGGCTCGGCCAGCTCCGGCGCGATGTCGGTTTCGACCGCCGACGGCGCCTGGGTCTCGATGACTTGGCTTTCCAGCGAACCGAGCCGGGCGTTGGAGAATTCGTCGATCGGAATGAGTTCGATCGGAATGGCCTGGATCTCCGGCGGGTTCAGCGCTTCGGCACCCTGCAGCGACAGCATTCCAATGGCCAGCACCAGAGCATGGAACGAAACCGAGGCTATCAGGGATGACCGCATCCTACTGCCCGGGCGGCGCCTGTTCGGTAATCAGCCCGATCTGGTTGTAGCCGGCACCCGACAGCAGCCCCATGACCTGCATCACCGTCCCGTACTGCGCGGCGGTGTCGCCGCGCACATAGATGCGTTCGTCGGCCCCGGTCTGCATCAGCTCGTCGAGCCGTGGCACCAGTTCGTCGACCGGCACCACATCGTCCATCAAGTAGATCCGTCCGTCGTCGGTCACCGATATGGTCACCGGGCGGGTCGGCGTGTTCAGTGCCGTGGCCTGTGTCTTCGGCAGATCGATCGGCACGCCCACCGCCAACAGCGGCGCGGTGACCATGAACACGATCAGCAACACCAGCATCACGTCGACCATCGGGGTCACATTGATGTCGCTCATCGGCGAGTGCCGGTGCCCCCGGCGCCGCCACGGCCCGCCCCGCCGGCCCACCGCCATCGCCATCAACCGGCGCCCCGGCTTTCGAGCTGCCGCGTCAGGATGGCCGAGAATTCATCGGCGAAGCTCTCGAGCCGCGCCACCAGCTTGTTGGAGTCGCCGGAGAGTTTGTTGTAGGCGATCACCGCCGGAATCGCCGCCAGCAGGCCCAGCGCGGTGGCGAACAATGCCTCCGCGATGCCGGGCGCGACGACCGCCAGGTTGGTGCTCGACGATCCCGCGATGGCCCGAAACGAGTTCATGATCCCCCATACCGTGCCAAAAAGGCCGACGAATGGCGCCGAAGAGCCGACGGTGGCCAGAAAACCCAGCCGCTTCTCGAGCTTCTCGGACTCCCTTGAGATGGTGACGTCGAGGACTTTGTCCAGCCGCTGCTGCACGCCGATATAGGAGGAAGCCCCCTGCTCGTGGCTGCGCTTCCACTCCTTCATGGCCGCCACGAACACCGAGCCCATGCCCGCCGTCTGCTGGTCGGAGAGCTTCTGATAGAGCTCCTCGAGCGACTGACCGGACCAGAAATTGCGCTCAAACCGGCTCATCTCGCGGCCGACCCGGCCGTAGAGCACCGACTTGTCGAAGATGATCGCCCAACACCAGACGGAGGCCGCCAAGAGCCCCAGCATCACGATCTTGACGACCCAGTCGGCCCTCAGGAAAAGCGCCAACACAGAAAAGTCGGTCTGCGCTGCCAGCGAGCCGACGCCGTCGATCACTTCCATTCAGTAACCCCGTATGGTCCTGCGCCCCCCGCCGGTCCAAACGTCGCCGGTCCAATGCGGGCCAATCGTGTCAAAACTGCGGTGAGATGCGGCACGTTTCGACAATTTCACATTTGAAGCGAATTCTAGCGCAGTTGCGCCAATTTATGGTTAACAAACCGTTTTATCGGCTGAGCGCATCCTTTACGCGAAGTGGAATCCGCGCCGCTTTGCCGTGCCTGTCGACCATGGCGATGGTGACCTCGGCCCGCGCGATCGGCGTCGTGCCCCGCAGGATCGCCTGCTCGAGTTCGACCCGCGCGCCACCCACCGTCCTTGCCCTCGTCTCGACGATCACTTCGTCGTCGATGCGTGCCGCTTTGTCGAACCAGATCTCCATATGGGTGACCGCGAAGGCGAGCCCGTCCTCGATCAGCTCCGAATGGTGCACGCCCCGCGCCCTGAGATACTCGGTGCGCCCGCGCTCGAAGAACTTCAGATACTGGGCGTGATAGACGGCGCCGGAGAAATCGGTGTCCTCGTAGTAGACGCGGATGTCGAGCCGATCCGCCGGGCTTTCGTTCATGTCGCGCTCCCCAGCTCGACAATGACAATCTCCGCCGGCGCCCCGATCCGCAAGGGCAGGCCCGACAGTCCCAACCCGGCGCTGACGATGAGGTCGCGCCCCTTCTCGCGAATATGCCCATGGGCGAACCGGTCGCCATAGGCGGAACTTGTCCACCGCGTCCAGCCGAACACCCGAACCTGTCCGTCATGGGTATGCCCGGCCAGCGTCAGCGCCACCCGCTCGGGTACCCGCGGGAAGATGTCCGGCTCGTGCGCCATCAGGATGACCGGCGCGTCGTCCGCCACCTCGGCCAGCGTTCCGTCGAGATCGTCGAGCCCCGGTCCGTCATAGAAGTTGTTTCGGTCGCCGGCTTCGAGTGGCCGTTGGTCTCCCAGCCCGGCGAGCCAGAAGTGCCCGCCCTGCCAGTCGAGCCGCACCAAGTCGTTCTCGTAGACCGAAATCCCCGCCCCCTCGAGCGCCCGGCGCGCCAAAATCGGTCCGGTGAGCGTCTTCTGCGCCGCCTCGTCCTCCCACCAGTCGTGGTTGCCGAGAACCGCATGTACCCCCAGCGGCGCCTCGAGGTCGGCCAGAGCCCCGGCCCATTCGCTTGCCGGCACCGGCCGCGCCCACCCGCCAAGGGCATTGACATAGTCGCCCAGCAACAAGGCGATGTCGGGATCGAGGGCATTGACCTGGCGGCAGATTTCCCGGACGCGCGCCGGCGTCATCCAGGGCCGGCAGGCGTGGATGTCCGCCAGCGCCGCGATCCTCAGGCGCATCTCCGCCGGCCAGCCGGCCGGGGTCAGGGCGTAGCGGGTGACGCGGATCACGCCTTTTTCATGCGTCCGGCGCCTCGCCCCCCTCCCCGAACAGCGACGCCTGCAGATCCGCGAAGCCGGCGGGCACCGTGAGCTCCAGATGCGCGAAGGCCAGTTTCGTCAGCACGCGTCCGCGCGGCGTGCGCTGCAGGAACCCCAGCTGGATCAGGAACGGCTCGACGATCTCCTCGAGCGCGTCCCGCGGCTCGGAAAGCGCCGCCGCCAGGGTGTCGACACCCACCGGTCCGCCCCCGTGGTGGGAAGCGATCGTCAGCAGATACCGCCGGTCGAGCTGGTCGAGCCCGCGCGCATCGACCTCCAGCCGCCCCAGCGCCCGGTCTGCCACTTCGCGTGTGATCCGGGCCGCGCCCTCGACCTCGGCGAAATCGGTCACCCGTTTCAGAAGGCGCCCGGCGATCCGCGGCGTCCCGCGCGAGCGCCGCGCGATCTCCACCGCCCCGTCGGGACTGATCGCGATGCCCAGGACCCGCGCCCCGCGTTCGACGATCCCGATCAGCTCCTGCGGCGAATAGAAACTGAGCCGGACGGGGATGCCGAACCGGTCCCTGAGCGCCGTCGTCAACAGCCCCGCGCGCGTCGTCGCCCCGATCAGCGTGAAGGGTTTGAGATCGATCCTGACCGAGCGCGCCGCCGGTCCCTCGCCGATGATGAGGTCGAGTTCGAACTCCTCCATCGCCGGGTAGAGAATTTCCTCGATCGCCGGGTTGAGCCGGGGGATCTCGTCGATGAACAGGATATCGCGTTCTTCGAGATTGGTGAGCAGCGCCGCCAGATCCCCGGCCTTCGAGATCACCGGCCCCGAGGTGGCCCTCAGCCCCACCCCCAGTTCGCGGGCGACGATCTGCGCCAGCGTCGTCTTGCCGAGCCCCGGAGGGCCGACGAAGAGCACGTGGTCGAGCGCCGTACCGCGCTTCGACGCCGCCTCGATGAACACCTTCAGGTTGGCCCGCGCCGCCGCCTGGCCGATGAATTCGTCGAAGCGCTGCGGCCTCAGGCTCACGTCTAGGGCGTCGTCGCGTCCGGCGGTGGCGGCGGTGAGATCGGTCACCCGCTCAGCTCCCGCAGTCCGAGCCGGACAAGCTGTTCGACCCCCGCCTCGTCGCCTTCCGCCGCCAGCGCTTTGGAGACCGCCATCGAGGCCTGCAGTCGCGGATAGCCCAGATGCACCAGCGCCGAGACCGCGTCGGCGGCCGGCCCTTCGGTCTGCCCGTTTCCGATCGTCCCGCCCGTCTCGACAATGGCGCCCACCGGCACCTGCCCCTCGAGCTCGCTGACGATGCGCTGCGCGAGTTTCGGCCCCGCCCCCGGCGCGCGCCCGACCGCCTTTTTGTCGCCGATCGCGATGGCGTGCGCCAACTCGTCGGGTCTGAGCACCGACAGCACACCGAGCGCCACCTTGGCGCCCACCCCCTGCACGCCGACAAGGCGCCGGAACCACTGCTTCTCGGCGGCGCTCAAAAAACCGTAGAGCCGGATCATGTCCTCGCGCACCACCGTCTCGACGAAGAGCTCGATGGGCTGGCCGCGTCCCGGCAGCCCGGCGATCGACGGGGCCGTGCAATGGCACACATAGCCCACCCCGCCCACATCGACGATCACCGCGTCGTCCTCGATCGCCTCGACCAGACCCTTGAGCTTGCCGATCATGACGCCTCGGCCAGCCGGGCCGCCGACTGCAAATGATGGGCGTGACAGATGGCGA
Source organism: uncultured Devosiaceae bacterium (assembly GCA_964574935.1). Classification (GTDB taxonomy): domain Bacteria; phylum Pseudomonadota; class Alphaproteobacteria; order Rhizobiales; family Devosiaceae; genus JBBECE01. The sequence goes on from CAZNOZ010000008.1 coordinate 11,296, forward strand.
TCGCCAGGGCGTCGGCTTCGTCGGCGCCCCCGATCGTCGCGGTCGGCAAGAGCGTGCGCACCATCATCTCGACCTGGGCCTTGTCGGCATGGCCCGTCCCGACCACCGACTTCTTGACCAGGTTCGCCGCGTATTCGCCCACCGCAAGCCCGGCGACCGCCGGTGTCATCAGCGCCACCCCGCGCGCCTGCCCCAGGCTCAGCGCCGAACGTGCCCCCGCGTTGACGAAGGTCTCCTCGACCGCCGCCGCCTCGGGCCGATGCGCCGCGATGATCTCGGCCAGCTCCTCGTGCAGCGCCACCAGCCGCAGCGCCAGCGCACCGCCGACCGGCGGCCGCACGGTGCCACACGCCACGAAGCGCAACCGGTTGCCGGATGTCTCGATGATCCCCCACCCGGTGCATCTCAGCCCCGGATCGATGCCGATGATTCGCACCGCGCCGCTCATTGAATCAGTCTAGTCGAAGCGGGGACGACTTCAACGCAAACCTGTGAACAAACCGGAAACGCGGACAGCCCGTTACATGCCGTCCATGCCGTCCATCGTGTCCGGCTCGTGCGAGCCGCCCATCCCCATCGAATAGGGATTGCCGCCCCCCACCACGGTGGCATGGAACGTAATCTCCACCGCTCCCGCCTTTTCGAACTCGAGGGTGACGGGGATGTCGTCGCCAAATCCGATCGCGCCGTCGAGCCCGATCAGCATCAGGTGGTAGCCGCCCGGCTCGAGCGTCATTTTCTCGCCAGGCGCGATCTCGATCCCGCCGGGCACCGGCCGCATCTCCATGACCTCGCCTTGCATCGTCATCTCATGGACTTCGACCTGATCGGCGATGCCGGCGGTGCCGCCGATCAGCGTGTCGGGCTCAGAGCCGTTGTTGGTGATTGTCAGATACCCGGCCGCGGTCGGGGCGCCGGGGGGCGTCGCCCGGGTCCACGGATCCTCGATCAGCAGGTCGCCGAGATGGACCATCACCGGCATCAGCTCGCCGGCGCTCTCCGGCCCCATGTCGACGTCGGTCTGATTATCCTGCGCCAGCGCTGAACCGCCGCCGCACGCCATCAACATCGCCGCCCCGGCCGGCAACAGCCATGATCCACGCATCGAACCTGCTCCTTGTGCCCGGCCCACCTTGACTCCGCGGCGGCGCCCGCGCAACGCGACCGTTGGTATCGCCCGTACTCGTAAGTGCGGGTTTTACCATCCGCGCCAAGGCGTTGTTCACCTCTGGGCCCTATCTGCGTGTACAGGGAGAAGCGCCGTGAAACCACACTCCGGACGGGATCTGATCAAGCTGATGGACTTCGGTGCGGCCGGCTATGGCCGTGTGGTGCTGTGGCCGCTGGTGGGCACGCTGGCCTCCATCGCCGTGTCGCTGGCCTATGTCTTCTTGTTCCAGTCGCACGCCAGCGGCAGCGTTCGCGCCACCATGATCGCCGGCGCGATCGTCATGCCCATCATCCTGGCGCCGCCGATCCTGATGTACCTGTCGATGCAGAACCGGAAGCTGGCCCTGGCCGAGCGGCGGTTGCGGGTGCTGGCCGACATCGATTCCCTGACCTCGCTGCTCAATCGCGGCGCCTTCACCCGCGACCTGGACAATGCCCTCGCCTCCGGCGCCGGTGGAGCGCTGCTGTTTCTCGACGCCGACAACTTCAAATCCGTCAACGACCGTTTCGGACACGCCCATGGCGACCACGCGCTGCGCATTTTCGCCAACGCCATCCGCCTGAGCGTGCGCGAGGGCGATATGGTGGGCAGGCTCGGTGGCGAAGAATTCGCCGTGTTCCTGCCCGAAGCCGGGTTGGTCGAGGCCGAGTCGATCGCCGAGCGCATTCGCGCGTCCGTCGCCCAGGCCCCGTTCCGCCCGCACGGCAAGCGCCATCGGCTCACTGTCAGCGTTGGCGGCACGGTATTCTCGGGTGGCGCCGACGCAAGCGATCTGTTCCACAGCGCCGACAAGCGGCTCTACCAGGCGAAGGACGCGGGCCGCGACTGCGCCGTCGTGGGAGCGGAATTCGACGCCCCCGATGAAGCCCTTGCCGCCGTGGTTCCCTAGGCGCGTCCGAACGCCTCAGGCCGACAGCGCGGCCATATCGGCATCCGACATCTCGAAATTGGCATAGACATTCTGGACGTCGTCATCGTCCTCGAGCGCCGCGATGAGCTTGAGAAGGGTGCCACCAGCCTCCTGGTCGACCGGCACCTCGGTCTGCGGCCGCCAGGCGGGACTGACACTCTCCGCCTCGCCGAGCTCGGTTTCAAGCGCCGCCGCGACGTCGGCGAGATCCTCGAAGGCACAGTAGATCGTGTGCCCGTCAGCGCCCGACTCGACGTCCGTCGCCCCGGCCTCGATCGCCGCCTCCAGCACCTTCTCCTCGCCCCCGGCGGTGGGCGGATAGACCACCTGTCCCACCCGGTCGAACAGGAACGCCACCGACCCGGTCTCCCCCAGCGTGCCGCCGTTCTTGGTGAAGGTCGCCCTGACCGAAGAGGCGGTACGGTTGCGGTTGTCGGTCAGCGCCTCGACGATCACCGCCACGCCGCCGGGCCCGTAGCCTTCGTAGCGCATCTCGTCGTAGGTCTCGGCGTCGCCCCCGGCCGCCTTCTTGATCGCCCGCTCGATATTGTCCTTGGGCATCGATTGCGCCTTGGCGTTCTGCACCGCCAGGCGCAGGCGCGGATTCATGTCCGGGTCGGGCATGCCGGTTTTGGCCGCCACGGTGATTTCCTTGCTCAGCCTCGAGAACAGCTTCGACCGCGCCGCGTCCTGGCGGCCCTTGCGGTACATGATGTTCTTGAATTGCGAATGTCCGGCCATCGCGCCTCGTGCCGCCCCGCTATTTGAGGATGTCCCCGGCATATATGGCGGAACGGCCGCGGCGTCAAAGCAGCCGGCGGTCCGAACGAACCATTAACGGCCGGTGCCAAAATGCCGCCTTCGGCGTAGGCCGACCCGAACCCGCCCATGTTAGCGATGTCGACAATTCCTTCCGCGCCAAGGGGCGACCGATGCCGGTTCTGATGGATTGCCTGTTCTCCTTTCGGGGCCGCCTCGACCGGCAGAGCTTCGTGCTGGCGAGCCTGGCCGGCCTCAGCGTGCAGAAGGCGCTCGATTATGGCGGCGGCGATTCCCTTCGCCTGATGGTGAGCGCCGGCGAGGCGCAACCCGGGCCGGCGATGACCGTCTACATCCTCGCCAGCCTCGCCATCGCCTATTCGCTGATCGTGTTGCAGGCCAAACGGCTGCGCGACATCGGCTATCCGGGCCATTGGGTGGTGATCGGCGCGTTCGCCATCGTCGCGCTCATGGCCGCCATCCCGCCGGCGGCGGGGATCGCGGCGCTGGGCGCCCTGATTTTCCTGATCGTCGCGCCGACCGGTTTCGCCAACCGCTCCTCGCGCTGAACGGCGGCCCTGGCGGTTCGCATTGCCGCCGCCGCCGCACCATCGATCCGATCCTCAAACCGGCAGTCGGCAATCCAGGCGGCGGCATCATCGGCCCTGGTTCGGTCCTTGACCATACATGGCTGTATGGTTAGGCTCACTCCCCACCCGCGCAAATTACCATACATAGGTGTATGGAATGTCCCGCGTCATCCCCCGCGACCGACTGCGCCGCCGCGACTGGACCGACCTCGGCCTCGCGGTGCTCGAGGACGAGGGCTTCACCGCCCTCAGCGCCCTGGCGCTGGCGAAGCGGCTCGGTGTTTCGCGGGGCAGCTTCTACTGGCACTTCCGCGATCTCGGCGATTTCGAGGCCGCCGTCATCACGCGCTGGCGCGAACTGATCTTCGCCGCACTCGACCGGGTCCTGGGCGACATCGCCTCGCCTGTCGAGCGCTTCGAGACCCTGATGCGTCGCACCCTGGCTTCGCGGCGCCGGCTCGAGCTCGCCTTCCGCGCCTGGGGCACAGTCAACGAACAGGTCGCCGGGGCGCTGCTTGCCGTCGATGCCCGCCGCACCGATATCATGGCCCGCCTTCTCACCGAAGCCGGGGTGCCGGGGCCCCGCGCGCGGCCACTCGCCCGGCTCGCCTATTGGACCTATCTCGGCCATGCCGTGACCGCCGGCCACCCCAATGAGGAAACCGACGCCGTGGTCGACGAACTGATGAAACTGGTAACCGGCCACGCCCGAAACCTTTAGCAGTCCGGACCCTCGTTGCCTTTCGGGCCCAGCACGCCGCCCCGCAGCACCGGCTCGATCGAGGCGCAAAGCCCCGTCTTCCCGTCGGTCTCGATCACCACCGCGCACACCGTCGCCTCGCCGCCCGCCGGGGTCAGCCGCTCGCTCTTGAGCCCCGTCACGAACCTGTTGACCGGCTCGGCCGCCTCCATCCCGATCACCGAATCGAAGTCGCCGCACATCCCGACGTCCGAGATGAACCCCGTCCCCGCCGCCAGAATGCGCGCGTCGGCGGTGGGCACGTGCGTGTGGGTGCCGACCACCGCGCTCACCCGACCGTCAAGAAACCGCCCCATGGCGGTGATCTCGGAGGTCGCCTCGCAGTGGAAATCGACAAGGATCGCGTCGGCGCTTTCGCCGAGCGGACACTCGGCGACCGCCGCTTCCACCGCCCGGAACGGATCGTCGACCGGGTCCATGAACACCCGCCCCTGGGCGGCAATGACCAACACCTGTCTTTCACCGGCCGGCAACAGCATGGCGCCGCGTCCCGGCGTTCCCTCGGGCAGGTTGACCGGCCGGATCAGGGTCGGCTCACGCTCGATGAACGAGCGCGTCTCCGGCACGTCGAAGGCGTGGTCGCCCAGGCTCACCGCGTCGGCCCCGGCGTCGACGAGCGTCTTGAAATGCGCCTCGGAAAGCCCGAACCCATGGGTGGCGTTCTCGCCGTTGACGACGGTGAAATCGATCCCGAATTCGCTGATCAGCCCCGGCAGATGGCGCGTGACCGCCTGCCGCCCGGCGCGACCCATCACGTCGCCCACAAACAGGATCCGCATGCCGCGATCCTAGCCCGCCGTGGCGGCGAAGCGCACCACCCCGGTCTCGGTGACCACCAGATCGAGAGCGATATCGTGCTCGGCGCGCGGGATCGTATCGAACTCCTGGGCCGCGAACGCGTAGCCGACAAGCAGCGGCCGCGGCTCTATCGTCGCCAGCGTCCGATCGTAATAGGCGCCGCCATAGCCGAGCCGCGTGCCGGTCCGGTCGAAACCCAGAAGCGGCATCACCACAATTTCCGGCACCGCCTCGGGCGCGTCGTCGCCGGGCTCGAGCATCCCGAAACCCGCCGGGTAAAGCGGCGCCCCTTCCTCCCAGCGCCGGAACGCGAGCGGCTCGTCCTCGCCCATCACCACCGGCAGACACACCCGCCAGCCCTCGTCCATCAGCCGGCTCAACAGCGGCTTGACGTCGATTTCGCCGCGCATCGGCCAATAGGCCGAGATCGTCTGGCCGAGTTCGACCGGCACGTCGCGAAAGAAGTTCTCCACCGCCCGTTCGGCCGCCTGCTTGCGCGCCGCGTCCCCGATCGCCTCCCGCCGTGCCAGCGCCCGCTCGCGCAGCCCGGCCTTGGTCGCCGAGATGTCGTCCGATTGCGTTTGAGGAACACTCATGGTGCGCACCGCCTCTTTTGGATGCCGCCCGGCCGTGGGATAGCCGATCCCGGGAACCTACCTGAGTAGGTGGGCGCCGTATGGTGCGGCCCACGAGCCACGCCAGGGACAGCTCCCTGAGAGATCGATAAGGCCCCGGGGATTTGTGATCCAGCACGCACCGGGCAGCAAATTCGATATAGTGCCTCAGCCCCGAACGCGATAGTCCTCACTGCGGCCTGCCAGGGAGGCGCCGATGATCATCGAGGAGCTCTTCAACCGCGCCAACATCGTGGATTTGAGCTTTTTCAATTTCCGCAACGCGATTACCGCCTGCTACTTCGCGGACCCGGACCTCAGGATCCTCAGGGTCAACGACAATTTCCGCTCCTTCTTCCCGGTGCTCGGCAACGTCTCCAACGCCTTCTTCCCCGACGTCCTCGAGCAGCTCGGCGTCGACGCCGGAACGATCGAGAATTTCGCCTCCCAGATCGCCGAGCACGGGCGGGTCTACATTCCCCAGATCCCCATCAAGATCGATGGCAAGGACTGCGTCTACTCGCTGTTGTCCACCCGCACCCAGGACCCCTCCTTCACCTATCTCAACGGCGTCCAGGGCCAGTTCATCGACCGCACCGCCGAATGGGAGCTCAGGCGCGAACGCGAGGAACTGCTCGAGCAGAAGCTGCGCGACCGGGAACTGATCGAGGAAAAAACCCGCGAGCTCGAACGCATCGCCGATCGGTTGGCCAAATATCTCAGCCCGCAGATCTATTCTTCGATCTTCTCCGGCAGATCCGAGGCCGCCGATCCCCTGGCGCGCAAGAACCTGACAATCTTCTTTTCCGATATCGAGAAGTTCACCGACATCACCGACGGCATGGAGCCCGAGCGGCTTTCGTTCTTCATCAACACCTACCTCTCCGAAATGTCGGACATCGCCATCGACTACGGCGGCACCATCGACAAGTTCATCGGCGACGCGATCCTGATCTTCTTTGGCGATCCCGATACCGAGGGCGACCGCGAAGACGCGCTCAAATGCGCCCACATGGCGCTCAGAATGTGCGAGCGGGTCAAGGAGCTCGAACAGGTCTGGCACGAGAACGGCATCTCCAAGCCGCTCCGGGTCCGCATGGGCATCGCGACCGGCTATTGCACCGTGGGGAATTTCGGCTCCGAGCACCGGCTCGAATACACCGTCCTGGGCTCGCCGGTGAATCTCGCCGCGCGCCTGCAGTCGGCCGCCGAGCCCGACACCGTCCTGCTCTCCGAAGACACCCATCTGCTGCTCGCCGATGCCGCCGAGTGCACGCAAATGCCGGACCTGAACCTGAAGGGCTTCATGCGCCCGGTTCCGAATTTCCGCCTCGAGTCCCTGCAGGATCGCGGAGAGCAGGGCGGCGGCGAAATGCGCCGCGTCGGCCGCCACGTGGCGGTTTCGATTCCCGACCGCCGCCGCATTCGCGAGGCGATCGAGGAGTTGCGCCGCATCGAGGAGGAGCTCGCCTCGCGGCTGCCCGCGGAATTCGAGGAGGCGGCACCGGCCGCCGCGCCCCGCAAGCCCGAGGCTTAGCGCACCAAACCCGCCGCCGTGCTCGGAAAATGCCGGGTCAGGCGCCGCCCACGCCGGCCTGTTCGAGTTCGCCCGCCAGCGTGTGGATGCGCTCGGCCAGCGCCGCGAACTGCCTGGCGTATTCGTTCTCCAGCTCGGCGTGCTCGCGGCCCATCGCCTCTCCGGCCTCGCCGAGGCCCTTGAGCTCGGCCTCCAGCTCGCCGACCCGGCGCTTGATCTCGTCAAGCTCGTCCATGGCCATGATGCCGGCCATCACCGCCAGCCTGGCGTCGCCGGCTTCCCGGTACTCGTTCTTCAATCCCTCGACAAAAACCCCGAACGACTTCGCCAGCTCCTGGACGTGGTCTTCCTGCCCGTCTTCGCACGCGATCCGGTAGCTGCGGCCGTTGACCTCGATGCTGACCTCCGCCATGGCGCTCAGCCCTCTTCCTTGCTCAGCGCGGCGCGCACTTTTTCCATCGCCGCTATCAGCCGCCGGGAGACCTCGTCCGCCGTCTGATCGAGCCGGTTGGCGCGCGCCGTCATCCGTTCGAGGGCGTTGGCCAGTTGCGCGCGGTCATTGGCCAGCCGCTTGGCCTCCCGTTCGATCGCATCCAGACCGTCAAGGCGCTCGGCCGCACCGCGCACCCCTTGCTCCAGACGCTTGAGGGCGTCGTCGATTCCGGACACCGCGGAATCCAGCGGGCTCGGTCCGGACTCCTCTTGCACCGCCATGCTCTCCGCTCCCGACCGGGATGATTCTGCCCCCTCGCTAGCTAAGCGTATGCGGCACTCGAAAAGCAACCGCGTTTGTGCCCGCCGGCACGCTCAGCGGTGGATTTGACTACGCACCAAGACCTGCTATTGCTGCCCGCCGGCCGACCCGAGCGATCCAGAAGCGGCCCCGAACCACCCCCGCACCGTTCCCACAATGGCAGTGACGCGATGACCGATCGAGCCAAACACGACGCCATGGCCAATGCCATTCGCGCGCTCTCCATGGATGCCGTGGAAAAAGCGGCGAGCGGCCATCCCGGCCTGCCGATGGGCGCCGCCGACATCGCCACGGTGTTGTTCACCCGGGTCATGAAGTTCGATCCGAAATCCCCCAAATGGCCCGACCGCGACCGGTTCGTTCTTTCCGCCGGCCACGGCTCGATGCTGCTGTATTCGAGCCTGTATCTGCTCGGCTACGAGGACATGACGATCGAGGAGATCGAGAACTTCCGGCAGCTCGACTCGAAGACCCCCGGCCATCCCGAATACTGGCTTTCCTCCGGCGTCGAGACCACCACCGGCCCACTCGGCCAGGGTCTGGGCAATGCCGTCGGCATGGCCATCGCCGAAGAAAAGCTGCGCGCCGAGTTCGGACCGGAACTGGTCGATCACTTCACCTTCGTGCTGGCCGGCGACGGCTGCCTGATGGAGGGCATTTCCCAGGAGGCGATCGCGCTCGCCGGCCACCAGAGACTGTCGAAGCTGATCGTGATCTGGGACAACAACTCGATCACGATCGACGGTCCGGTGTCGCTGTCGGACTCCACCGATCAGGAGGCCCGTTTCACCGCCAGCGGCTGGAACACAATCGCCATCGACGGCCACGACCCCGACGCCATCGCGGGCGCTTTGGAAGCCGCGAAGAGTTCCGACCGCCCGACCCTGATCGCCGCCAAGACCACGATCGGCTACGGCGCCCCGCACAAGGCCGGCACCTCCAAGGTCCATGGCGCCGCCCTCGGCGCCGAGGAGGTGGCGGCGGCTCGCGAAGAACTCGGCTGGCCCTACCCGCCCTTCGAAATCCCCACCGAAATCCTCGACGACTGGCGGCTCGCCGGGCTCAGATCGACCAAGCAGCGCGTCGCCTGGCAGGAACGGCTCGCCGCCGCCGACGCCGACTTGAGGGGCGAGTTCGAGCGCCGCATCAACGCCGAGCTCAACACCGCCTTCGGCAAGTCCATCGACGAGCTCAAGCACAGGCTCGCCGACGAGCAGCCCAAGGCCGCCACCCGCGTCTCCTCGCAGAACGCCCTCGAAGTGATCAACGGCGCCCTGCCGGAAACCATCGGCGGGTCCGCCGATCTGACCGGCTCGAACAACACCAAAACCTCCCAGCTCGAGCCCTTCACCCCCGACGACCGCACCGGCCGCTACATCTATTTCGGCATCCGCGAGCATGCCATGGCGGCCGCCCTCAACGGCATGACCGCCCATGGCGGCCTCATCCCCTATGGCGGCTCGTTTCTCACCTTCACCGACTACTGCCGCCCCTCCATTCGCCTCGCCGCCCTGTCCGGTTTCCCTTCGATTTTCGTGATGACCCACGATTCGATCGGGCTGGGCGAGGACGGGCCCACCCACCAGCCCGTCGAGCATCTGGCGGCGCTGCGGGCGATGCCGGGCCTCACCGTCTACCGCCCCGCCGACGCCACCGAGACCGCCGAATGCTGGCAGCTGGCCATCGAGGATCGCGCCGGCCCCTCGGTCATCGCGCTGTCGCGGCAGGGGTTGCCGGCGCTGCGCAAGGAATATGTGGCCGACAATCTCAGCGCGCTCGGCGCCTACACCCTGACCGGCGACGCCGACGCCGAGGTCGTGTTCTTCGCCTCCGGCTCCGAACTGCACATCGCCGCCGCCGCCTGCGCCGAACTGGCCGGCCGCAAGATCGACGCCCGCGTCGTCTCGGTACCGAGCTTCGAGCGCTTCGCCGCCCAGTCCGAAGATTACCAGGCCGAAATCATCGCCGCCCCCAGGGCGCGGGTCGCCATCGAAGCCGGAGTTGAAATGGGCTGGTGCCGCTTCATCGGCGACACCGGCCGGTTTGTGGGCATGCAAGGGTTCGGCAAGAGCGCCCCGGCGCCGGCCCTCTACGAGCATTTCGGAATCACCGTCGACGCCGCCGTTGATGCGGCCCTCGCCCAACTGTAAAAGGCCTCCAGGCACATTCTGAGGCCCTCAGGCCACGATCCACGGAGTCTCCCATGCCCACACGCGTGGCGATCAACGGCTTTGGCCGCATTGGACGCAACATCGTGCGCGCCATTTTCGAATCCGGCCGCACCGACATCGAAGTGGTGGCGCTCAACGATCTCGGCCCGGTCGAGACCAACGCCCACCTCATCCGCTACGATTCGGTGCACGGCAAGTTCCCCGGCGAGGTCACCGTCAAGGGCGACTCGATCGATATCGGGCGCGGCCCCATCAAGGCGCTTGCCGAGCGCGACCCCGCGGCCCTTCCCTGGGCCGAACTCGGCGTCGAGATCGCGCTCGAATGCACCGGCCGCTTCACCGCCCGCGACCAGGCCGCCGCCCATCTCGAGGCCGGCGCCGCCCGCACCATCGTCTCCGCGCCGTCCAAGGGCGCCGACATCACCGTCGTCTACGGCGTCAACCACGCCGACATAAGTGCCGAGCACAAGGTGATCTCCTGCGGCTCGTGCACCACCAACTGCCTGGTGCCGGTCGCCAAGGTCCTCAACGACGCCTTCGGCATCGAGATGGGCTACATGACCACCATCCATTCCTATACCGGCGACCAGCCGACCCTCGACACGCTGCACAAGGACCTCTACCGGGCCCGCGCCGCCGCCATGTCGATGATCCCCACCTCGACCGGGGCCGCCCGCGCCGTCGGCATCGTCCTGCCCGAACTCGCCGGCAAGCTCGATGGCTCGGCGATCCGGGTTCCGACCCCCAACGTCTCGGCCGTCGACTTCAAGTTCGTCGCCGCCCGCGACGTCACCGTCGAGGCGGTCAACGACGCGGTCAAAGCCGCCGCCGAGGGCGCGCTCAAGGGTATCCTCGACTACGACCCCGAGCCCAAGGTCTCGATCGATTTCAACCACGACCCGCATTCGTCGAACTTCGCCGCCGCCCAGACCAAGGTGATCTCCAACCGCCTGGTCCGCGTGATGAGCTGGTATGACAACGAATGGGGCTTCTCCAACCGCATGGCCGACGTCGCCGTCGCGGTCGGCAAGACCCTCTGACCGCCGCCATGCCGGACTTCCGCACCCTCGACGATTTCGATCTGCACGGCAAAACCGTTCTCGTGCGGGCCGACTTCAACGTCCCGGTCGAGGCCGGCAAAGTCACCGATCTGACCCGCATCGAGCGCTCGCTGCCGACCATCCAGGCAATCTCCGGGGCCGGCGGCAAGACGGTGATCCTGAGCCATTTCGGCCGCCCCAAGGGCGCCCCGGACCCGGAATTTTCGCTCGCCACGGTCCTGCCCGCCCTCAACAAGGCGCTCGGCCGCAAGGCGATCTTCGTCGACACCGACTGGAACGACCTCGCCGCCGCCAAAATGGCAATCGCCGACGCCGAGCCGAGCGCCGTGATCTTGTTGCAGAACACGCGCTTTCACCCCGGCGAGACGAACAACGACCCCGACCTCGCCGCCCGCATGGCGTCCCTGGGCGACATCTACGTCAACGACGCCTTTTCCGCCGCCCACCGGGCCCACGCCTCCACCGAAGCGATCGCCCATCTTCTGCCGGCCGCCGCCGGCCGCGCCATGCAGGCCGAGCTCGAGGCGCTGGAGGCCGGCCTCGGCCATCCGAAAAAGCCGGTCATCGCCATCGTCGGCGGCGCCAAGGTGTCCACCAAGATCGCCGTGCTCGAGCACCTTGTCGAAAAGGTCGAGGCGCTGGTCATCGGTGGCGGCATGGCCAACACCTTCCTGTTTGCCGAGGGCATCGGCATTGGCCGCTCGCTGTGCGAGAAGGACCAGGCGGATGTCGCCCGGCGCATCTACGACCGCGCCGCCGAACTCAACTGCGCCATCATCCTGCCGGTGGACGGGGTGGTCGCCTGGCACCTCGAGGCCGGCGCCCCCAGCCGCGTCTACGGCATCGAGGCGATCGACGGCGACGGCATGGTTGTCGACGTCGGCCCGCATTCGATCGATCGCATCAGGGGCGCCATCGACGAGGCGGCGACCCTCGTGTGGAACGGCCCCCTGGGGGTCTTCGAAATGCCCCCCTTCGACGCCGCCACTCTCGATATCGCCCGCTACGCCGCCGCCCGCACCAGGGCCGGCAAGCTGGTCTCGGTGGCCGGGGGCGGCGACACCGTCGCCGCCCTCGCCCGGGCCGGCGTCACCGAGGATTTCACCTATGTTTCGGCCGCCGGCGGCGCCTTCCTGGAATGGATGGAGGGCCGCCCGCTGCCCGGCGTCGAGGCGCTGAAAACCGCATAGGGTTCGAACCGATGTCCCAGACCGCCGCCATTCTCGACAACTACGCCGGCGAAAGCCCCGGCCTCATCGCCAATCTCGCCCGGTTCCTCAACGCCGGGGCGCTGGCCGGCACCGGCAAGCTCGTCATCCTGCCCGTCGATCAGGGGGTCGAACACGGCCCCGGCGCCTCCTTCGCCCCCAATCCCGACGGCTACGACCCCGCCTATCACGTCCAGCTGGCCATCGACGGGGGCCTCAGCGGTTTCGCCTGCCCGCTCGGCATGATGGAGGTGTGCGCCCCGCTCGCCCTCGACCGCGTCCCGCGCCTCTTGAAGCTCAACTCCGCCACTGTGCTCACCAAAGTCCAGGACCAGTCGATCATGGCCTCCCCCCGCGACGCCCTGCGCCTGGGCTGCCAAGGGATCGGGCTGACCATCTATCCGGGTGCCGACAAGTTCGAGGAGATGCTCGAGGAAGCCCGCGAACTGGTCGCCGAGGCCCGCGCCCTTTCCCTGCCGACCTTCATCTGGGCCTATCCGCGCGGCGGCACCCTGACCAAGGACGGCGAGACCGCCCTCGACGTGAGCGCCTATGCGGCCTATGTCGCCGCTTCCGTCGGCGCCCATGTCATCAAGCTCAAGCCGCCCACCGCCCATATCGAGCTCACCAACGCCGGCCCGGCCTATGCCGACTGGGCGCCGAACTCGACCCTCCCCGAGCGTATCGCGCACATTCGACAGGCCGCCTATGCCGGCCGGCGGATCGTCATTTTCTCCGGTGGCGCCCGCAAGGACGACGCCGCGCTGCTCGAGGAGGTCGCCGCCATCCACCAGGGCGGCGGCTTCGGCTCGATCATCGGCCGCAACGTCTTCCAGCGTCCGCGCGCCGAAGCCCTGGCGCTCATCGGCAAGATCATCGCCATCTACGCCGCGTCCTGAGCGCGCCGCTGCCCGGGCTCACCGCGCCGGCCCCTTGCGCGGGGACCTTTTGTCGCCCAATTTCGACCGCAAATAGCGCGCTTCGGGGGCCGTCATGCAGCCTGAGCTCTATCTGATCACCCCGCCCGATCCCGGCGCCGACTTCGCCGACGCATTTGATTCCGCCCTCGGCGCGGCGCCGGTCGCCGCCTGCCTCATCCAGCGCGGCGCCTCCGACCCGGCCGCTTACGAAGCGCGCGCCAGAGCGCTCATCCCCATCGCCCAGCGCCACGGCGCCGCCGCCCTCCTCGACAACGCGCCGGACCTGGCCCGGACCCTGGCCGCTGACGGGGTGCATGTGAGCGGCGGCATTGACGCGGTCAAATCCGCGATCTCTTCCCTCAAACCCGACCTCATCGTCGGGGCCGGCGCCATCGCCAGCCGCCACGACGCCATGCAGGCCGCCGAGGCGGGCGCCGATTACGTCTTCTTCGGCTCCCTGGGCACCGCCCCCGCCGACGAGAAACTGCGCGAGATCGCCCGCTGGTGGGTCGAGGCCGTCGAAGTCCCGGCCGTCTTCTTCGCCGGTGACGCCGGCGACGCCGGCCCCGGCCCCGACGACCCGCAATGCGAGTTCGTCGCCCTGCGCGGCTCGGTCTGGGACGCCCCCGGCGGTCCCGCCACCGCCCTCGCCGCGTTCGCCAGAACCGGCCGCCGGGGGGCCGCATGAACCGGCCCGCCTCCCTTCTGGTTGCCGCGGCCCTGGTGGCCGGCCCCGCCCTTGCCCAACGGGCGACCGAGCCGCCGCCGCCCCTGCCGGTCGCCACCGGCTCCGAGCAGACCGACCAGGCCCTCGACATCTCGCGCCGGTTCTTCGGCCCCCAGCTGCCTGTTGACGAGGCCTTCGGCGCCTATCAGCGCGGCTACTATCTGACCGCCCTCGCCCTCGCCCTGCCCCGCGCCGAGGCCGACGACGCCGCGGCCCAGACCTTGATCGGCGAATTGTATGCCAACGGCCTGGGGGTGCCCGAAAACGCCGCCCGCGCCTCCTCTTGGTACGCGCTTGCCGACAAGAACGGCGACATCCGGGCCACCTTCCGCCTCGCCATGGCCTACCAGCAGGGCAACGGTGTGCCGCAGAATCGCGAGCGCGCCGCCGAACTCATCGAGAAGGCCGCCGCCGCCGGGCATCTGGGCGCCAAATACAACCTGGCGTTGCTTTACATCGAGGGCCGCTATGTCGCCCCCGACACCAACCGCGCCGCCGAGCTGCTGCGCGAGACCGCCGAGGCCGGGCTCGCCGCGGCGCAGTACGACTATGGGACGCTGCTCATGCAGGGCGCCGGCGTGCCACCCGATCCCGATCAGGGCGCCCGCTATATCGGCCTTGCCGCCGCCAGCGGCGACATCGCCGCCCAGATCGAATACGCGACCCTGCTCTATCTCGGCCGGGGCGTGCCGAAGAGCCCCGCGCTCGCCGCCGTGTGGTATCGCGCCGCCGCCGAGACCGGCAATCCGGTCGCCCAGGTGCGCCTGGCCAAGCTCCTCGCAGCCGGCGACGGGGTCGAGCGCGATCTCGTCGAGGCCGCCATGTGGCGGTCCCTGGCCCGCCGCCAGGGTTTGGTCGACGACAAGCTCAACGCGGCCCTGGCATCTCTGAGCCCCGAAGAGGAAGCCCGCGCCGAGGAACGCGCCCGTTTCTGGCCCAACCGCCCGCCGCTCAACACCACCGCCTCCGGCAACACCGCGCCGGCGCCCTCCGGCTAGCCCGCCGCCACCGCCACGATCGCCACCAGTGCCACCGGCAGTAGCACGGACGCGCCCGCCGCGAGCCGGTCGCCCGGCTCCATGAGCGCTTGCGGCCCGGCGAGGCGCCGTGCGATCTCGCCGCGCCACATCCAGGCGCCGGCGGCCCCCGCCGCGGTGCCGGTCAAATGAAAGAGGTTGCCAAGCACCAGCGCTTCGAAAATCCCGCCTCGCCAGCCGACCGCATAGGGGATGATCGCCATGAGCGCCGGCACCACCCCCCACATCAGCACCAGCAGCGCGTTGACCGGCCCGGTCACCGCGAGCGCCCCGGGGTCATTCGTCGCTTTCGCGTAGATCCGCGCCGCCAGAAGCACCGGCGGATAGGCGTAGATGAAGCTCGAGGCCCCGTGTCCGTCGACCGGTCCCACCAGGAGCGCCAGCGCAAAACAGGCGATCGCCAGTGCGGTCACGCAGGCATATCGCAGCGAGCCCAGCAGCGGCTCGGCGATGCGCCCCGTCGCCCACAGCAGCACCAGATTGCCGGCCAGGTGCGCGACAAGCGGCACGCCGTCGAACCCGTGCTCGAAGGCGGCGGTCGCCGGCTGCCAGGGATGGGAGAGCGGACGCAGGCCGCCCAGCGCCCCATAGAGGTCGGGCCGCGCCAGCGTCGCCAGTGATACCACCAGACACCCCGCCGCGAGCGCCAGGGTGACCGGCATCCGCCGCCAGCGAGGCCGCCCCGACCCCTCTGGCGTCACGTCGGACCCGCCGGCGCGTCGCGTTGCGCCGCCAGGCCCTTGCGCGGCGCGGGCTTCTGATGCACAAGCCCTTCGCGCCGCCCTCCGGCGCGCCCCTCATCTCCGCACGGCACCATGAAGATCAACGGCAACGAAATCCGTCCCGGTTACATAATCGAGCACAACGGCGAGTTGTGGGTCGCCGTCAAGGTCGAGCATGTCAAGCCCGGCAAGGGCGGTGCCTTCGCCCAGGTCGAACTCAAGGGCGTGGTTTCCGGCACCAAGCTCAACGAGCGCTTCCGCTCCGCCGAGACCGTCGAGCGCGTCCGCCTCGATCAGAAGCAATTCCAGTTCCTCTACGCCCAGGCCGGGAATCTCGTCTTCATGGACAATGAGAGCTACGAGCAGATCGAGCTGCCCACCGATTTCATCGGCGACCGGGCCGGCTTCCTCAAGGAAGGCATGACCGTCACCGTCGATCTTCACGAGGGCACCCCGCTCGGGGTCACCCTGCCCCAGCAGGTCGCCGTCGAAGTCGCCGAGACCGAACCGGTCGTCAAAGGCCAGACCGCCGCCAGCTCCTACAAGCCGGCGGTTCTGGAAAATGGTGTCCGGGTCATGGTGCCGCCCTTCGTCTCGGCCGGCGAGTCCATCGTCGTCGATACCGCCGAGCTGACCTACGTCAAACGGGCCGACTGATGGCACCGACGCGCCCCAGCCGTCCCGCCCGCGCCATTTTCTCCCGCTGATGCCGCAGACGGCCCTGGTCACCGTCATGGTCAACGCCGCCCGCAAGGCGGGGCGGTCGCTCAGCCACGATTTCGGCGAGATCGAGAATCTCCAGGTCTCGAAAAAGGGCCCCGCCGACTTCGTCTCCAATGCCGACCGGCGCGCCGAGGAGATCGTGTTCACCGAATTGCGCAAGGCGCGCCCCACCTGGTCGTTCCTGATGGAGGAGTCCGGAGAGGTCAAAGGCACCGACGGCCAGCACCGCTGGCTCATCGACCCGCTCGACGGCACCACCAACTTCCTGCATTCGGTTCCCCTGTTCGCGGTTTCCATCGGTCTGCAACGCGGTCCCGACATCGTTGCCGGCGTCATCTACAATCCGGTCTCCAACGAGCTCTACACCGCCGAGCGCGGCGGCGGTGCCTACCTCAACGACCGCCGCATTCGGGTCGCCGCCCGCACCCGGCTCACCGAGAGCGTCGGGGTTACCGGTATCAAGCGCACGGTGCCCGAGCGCGACGCCCGCGACGTCAGGACCGTCGCCCGGCTCAACACCATCCTCGCCGGCATCCGCCGCACCGGCTCGGCGGCCATCGACCTGGCCTGGGTCGCGGCCGGACGCTTCGACGTGATGTGGGAAACCGGCCTCAACCCCTGGGACTGCGCCGCTGGGATCGTCATGGTGCGCGAGGCCGGCGGCATCGTTTCCGACATGGCGGGCGGCGGCAAGATGCTCGAGGACGGCACCCTGGTGGCCGGCAACGACACCGTGCAGCGCGCCCTCCTCAAGGAACTGCGCGAAGTCAGCTGATCACCCCTTGGCCATTGTCAGGCCTTGCTACTCTGTTAGTCTGGCGCCCGCGCCGGAGATGGGTTGAAAGACCGGGAGATGTCCCAGCAATACGATCCCTATCATCTCGCCAGTCCCACCGTTTACCTCATCAAGATGATCATCTTCCTGATCCTTGTGGGGCTGATCGGGGTCGTGCTTTCCCCGCGCCTGATCGAGGCCTTCTGGGCCAATCCATTCATCAACGGCCTCATCCTGATGGTCCTGGGCATCGGCATCGTGCTCTCGTTTCGCCAGGTGGTGCGGCTGTTCCCTGAGGTGACCTGGGTCAATTCCCTGCAGGACGGAAACCCCTCCGGCTCTCGCCTGCCGACGCTGCTGATGCCCGTCGCCGTCATCATGCGCGACCGCATGGGCGAGACCGTCATCACCCCCGCCTCGATGCGATCGATCCTCGATTCGGTCGGCATCCGGCTCGACGAAGCCAAGGACACCGCCCGCTACATGACCGGCCTTCTGGTGTTTCTGGGCCTGCTCGGCACCTTCTACGGGCTGTTGCAGACGGTCAACTCCGTCGGCATCGTCATTCAAGGCCTCGACGTCACCACCGATGACGCCGGCAATCTCTTTTCCAACCTCAAGGACGGGCTCGAGGCGCCGCTGTCCGGCATGGGCACCGCCTTCGCCTCGTCGCTGTTCGGCCTCTCCGGATCGCTGGTCCTGGGCTTTCTCGACCTGCAGGCATCGCAGTCCCAGAACGCCTTCTATACCGACCTGGAGGACTGGATGAGCTCGATGACCGAACTCGACCACCCGGTCGCTCAGATGCAGGCGAGCGAGCTCGGCATCTCCTCCACCGAGATGCACGAGATGTTCGATCGCCTGGGGGCGACCGTGCAATCCTCGTCGTCCTCGCAGAACGCCATCCGCGCCATGGCCGAACTCGCCAAGGGCATCGACGGGCTGGTCAAGCACATCCGTTCCGAGCAGGAGGATCTGCGCCAGCACATCACCGAGCAGGCCGCCAACAACGAGAAGATGCGCGATCTGGTCGACGCGCTTCTGAACAGCGTCGACGAAACCGAGCCCGAGCGGCGGCGCGAGCACGAGACCCCCGGGGAATAGCCGGCCATGGACCAGCGCGTTTCGCTTGTCACTCTGGGAGTTGCCGACATCGCCGCCGCCCGCGCCTTCTACGAGCGCCTCGGCTGGCGCGCCTCGTCCGCCTCGTCCGCCGACGTCGTCTTCTTCCAGGCCGGCGGCATGGCGGTTGGCCTTTATCGGTTCGAATCCCTTGCCGATGACGCTGGCGCGGTGGCCGCCCGAAACGGTTCCGCCGCCGTCACCCTGGCCCTCAATCTGGGATCGCCGGAGGCGGTCGACGCCACCCTCGCCGAGGCCGAAGCGGCCGGCGCCGACATCGTCAAGCCCGCCGAAAAGGTCTTCTGGGGCGGCTATTCGGGCTATTTCCGCGACCCCGACGGTCACTACTGGGAAGTCGCCCACAACCCCGGCTGGACCCTGGGGACGGACGGCGCCGTCCGATTGCCGCAATGACCGCGCAGCTTCGGCGAAAGGGGTAGGCAACCATGGCATTGGCCCGCACCCGCGGCAGGGTGGTACGCGAGGACTACTGGCCCGGCTTCGTCGACGTCATGGCCTCGCTTCTGCTGGTCATCTTCTTCCTGCTGGCGGTGTTCATGCTGGCCCAGTTCTTCCTCTCGCGGGAGATCCTCGGCCGCGACACCGTCCTGTCGCGCCTCAATTCCCAGATCGCCGAGCTCACCGAGTTGCTCCAGCTCGAGCGCGGCAATTCCGAGGATCTCGAGGCGACCGTCGCCACCCTCAGCGCGACCCTGGCCGGCACCGAGGCCGAACGCGACAATCTGGTGGGCCAGCTCTCCACCCTCGGCGCCGGCGCCGAGGACAAGGACGCCCGGATCACGACCCTCACCGGCGATCTGGCGCAGCAGGTCGAGCTCACCGACGAGCAGGCCGCCCAGGTGGCGATTCTGAACCAGCAGCTCTCGGCCCTGCGGTCGCAGCTCGCCGCCCTCGAGGAGGCGCTGGAGGCCTCCGAGGCCCGCGACAGCGACAGCCAGGCCCGCATCGCCGACCTGGGGAGCCGTCTCAACCTGGCCCTCGCCCAGCGGGTCCAGGATCTCAGCCGCTACCGCTCCGATTTCTTCGGCCGCCTGCGCCAGATTCTCGGCGACCGCTCGGACATCCGCGTGGTCGGCGACCGATTCGTCTTCCAGTCCGAGGTCCTGTTCGCCTCCGGCGAGGCCGGCATCGAGACCGGCGGCGCCGACGCCTTGACCTCCATGGCCCAGGCCATTGTCGAGCTCGAGCAGGAAATCCCCGAGGACATCAACTGGGTCATCCGCATCGACGGCCACACCGACCGCCGGCCGATCTCGACCCCGCGCTATCCCTCCAACTGGGAACTCAGCGCCGCCCGGGCCATTGCGGTGGCCAAGTTCCTCATCGCCCAGGGGGTCTCCCCCAACCGGCTGGTCGCCGCCGGCTTCGGGGAATTCCAGCCCATCGACCCCGCCGACACCGAACAGGCCTACCGGCGCAACCGCCGCATCGAATTCAAACTGACGGAGTAGTGAGGACCGGCGGCGCTTTGCGCCGCAAAATCGAGCCGGTGGCTCGATTTTAGGTCCGA
>CAZNOZ010000008.1:31285-38593 GCA_964574935.1 uncultured Devosiaceae bacterium
ATGGTCGAGGGGCCAGCGACCGCCGCAGGCGGTCAACCCGCTCCAGTGGCGCGAATTGAGGCGCCAACGCCCCCGCCTATTGCGCCGCGGTCAGCGGCAGGTCCACGAACTGCAGCCTTGCGAGCTCCGCGTAGCGGCCGCCCTTGGCGGTCAGCTCTTCGTGGGTGCCCTCGTCGATGACCCGCCCCTCCTCGAGCACCACGATCCGGTCGGCCCCGCGGATGGTCGCCAGCCGATGCGCGATCACCAGCGTCGTCCGTCCGGCCATCAGGGTGTACATGGCCTGCTGCACGAGCCTTTCGGATTCCGCGTCGAGGGCCGAGGTCGCCTCGTCCAGCAGGAGGATCGGGGCGTTCTTGAGCAGCGCCCGGGCGATCGCCACGCGCTGCTTTTGTCCCCCCGAGAGCATCACCCCGCGCTCGCCGACGACGGACTCGTAGCCGAACTCGAGCTTTTGGACGAACTCGTCGACGAGCGCCGCTTTCGCCGCCGCCTTCACCTCTTCGTCGCTGGCGTCCGGCTTGCCCCAGCGGATGTTGAAGGCGATCGATCCGGCGAACATCATCGGATCCTGCTCGACATAGGCGATGCGGGACCTCAGCTCGGCCGGATCGGCGCGCCGGACGTCGACCCCGTCGACCCGCACGGCGCCTGCCGTCACGTCGTAGAAGCGCTGAAACAGTGCGAATATCGTCGACTTGCCGGCTCCCGAGGCGCCGACCAGCGCCACCGTCTCGCCCTTCGCCACCGCAAAGCTGATATCGTGCAGCACGGTCTCGTTGTCGCGGGTCTGGTAGGCGAATTCGACATGCTCGAAGCCGAGCGTGCCGAGCGGCGGCGACGGCATCGCCACCGCGTCCGACGGCGCTTCGAGCTCGGTTTCTGTCTCCAGCAACTCGACGATGCGCTCGGTCGAGCCGGCGATCTGCTGCAGCGTCCCCCAGATTTCCGAAAGCGAGGTCAAGGCCCCCGCCGCCATCATCGAATAGATCACGAACTGCACCAGCTCGCCGATCGTGATCGCCCCGTTGATCACCGAGATGGCGCCGATCCACAACAGCACCACGATGGCGCTCAGCGAGATGAACATCATCGCCGAGATCATCACGGCCCTGAGCGTCAGGCGGCTGATCTCGGCCTGGTAGGAGAGCTCCGACTGCTCCCCGAACTCGTCGTTCTGGTCCGGCTCGCGGGTGAAGCTTTTGACCGTCTTGATGGCGCTGAGGATCTCGGTCGCCATCGCGGTCAGATCGGCGACCCGGTCCCGCGTCCGTCGCGAGACCACCCGGATCCGGCGCCCGAACCACACCAGGGGCACCACCAGGGCCGGCACCACGAAGACGATCGCCGAGGCCAGCGGCGGGTTGGTCACGAACATCATCGCATACGCCCCCACCAGCATCACCGACGATCTCAGCGCCACCGAAGCGGTCGAGCCGACCGCCGACCGGATCGCCCCGACATCGCCGTTGAGCCGCGAGGTGAGCTCGCCGACCCGATTGGTGTCGTAGAAGCTGGCATCGAGCCTGAGCAGGTTTTCGAACACCGATCGTCTCAGATCGGTGACCACACGCTCGCCGAGCGCCGAAATGAAATAGAAGCGCGCCGCCGAGGTGATCGCGA
Source organism: uncultured Devosiaceae bacterium (assembly GCA_964574935.1). GTDB lineage: Bacteria > Pseudomonadota > Alphaproteobacteria > Rhizobiales > Devosiaceae > JBBECE01. The sequence goes on from CAZNOZ010000008.1 coordinate 32,909, forward strand.
TCACCGCCACGATGATGATCAGCGCCCAGGCATATTGCGACAGCGCCTCGATGTTCTCCGCCACGAACCCCTTGTCGATGGCCCGGCCGGCCACCGCCGGCACCGCCAGCGACGAAAACGCCGCCACCAGCAAAAAGACCATCATCGCCCCCAGCCGCCACGGGTAGCGCAACACGTAGGGCACCAGGCGCCTGAGCGGCCTGAGGGAGCGCGAAGCTCCCTCTTCGGCGCTGAGCCGCCAGCGCCAGGCGGACTGGTTCGGATATCTGCGGGCGGCGCTTTCGTCCATTTTCGCTCGCGATGGCATCAGGGGAGACCCAAGTTAGTGCTTCGCCGCCGCCCCGGCAATGCGCGCGCTGTTGCCGATCCGCGCCTGCCGCCGACTTGCGCCGGCGTCGGCCATCGTCTAGAACCCGCCCGCATCTCCGCTGCCGTCCTTCGGCGGTCCGAACCGGTGCCGCGACGAAAACAGTTCCGCGACCAAAAAAGTTCCGCGACGTTGAAAGTCCCGCGACGATGAAAAAAGACATCCATCCCGACTATCACCGAATCACGGTGGTGATGACCGACGGCACCGAATTCGAGACCCGCTCCACCTGGGGGGCCGAGGGCGACACCCTGAAGCTCGAAATCGACGCCAAGACCCACCCCGCCTGGACGGGGGCGTCCGGTCACCTGATCGACCGCGGCGGCCGGGTCACCCGTTTCAAGGAGAAGTTCAAGGGCATTCTCGGCTCCTGAGCCGATCGCCGCCCCCGGTGCGCACGGGCCCGCTCAGGCGGGCCTTTTCATTTTCCGCCCTTGCCGCCAAAGGCGGTATTGAGCCGGGCCAGCTGGTCGGCGACCGCGTTGGGGGAATCTTCGCTTTTGGACGGTCCCTCCCGGTCCATCGCCTCGAGCTTGGCGATGCGCGCATACATCGAGTCGCCGCGCGATATCAGATCGCGCATGCGCCCGGGCAACTGGTCGAACTCCGCGCCGCGCTCGTTGTGCGGTGCGGGCCGGAATCTGACCTTGTGCTTTTCCGATCGCGCCTGCTCGGCGGTGATCTCGCCCTCCTTGACCGCCCGTTGCAGGAGCAGCCAGCTCGCCAGCTGCATCAGCCGCGTCGTCAGGCGCATCGATTCGGTGGCGTAGACGAGCGAGACTTCCCGCGGCAGCGCCCGGCTGTCGGACCGGCCGGGGCCGTCCAGATACGCCGCCACCTCCTCGACGAGCTGCATGCCGTCGCGATAAAGCGTGTCGAACGCCGCCGAGGCCACGATTCGCGGCCCGAGCACCACCGTTTCGGAGATTTTTTCGTTTTCGGTCAAGAAAGCCCCGCCGGTCAGGCCAGATTCAACAGATGATACCGCGCCTTGCCGGCCCCGTCATCCGCCCGCCGACCCCATCTTAACCTATCGTTAACGCCGAGATCGGCGCCCGGCCGACGCCGCGGCCGGGCACACACCGCCGCCAGGAAAGAACCGCTCTGCCAGCCCCGGAGCCTGCCCTCGGGCTCGACCCGAGGGGCGCGAGGACACACAGAGCTTTCAGAGCGGGCCGGGGCAACAAAAAAAGAGCCGTGCGAGCACGGCTCTCGAAAGTTGACCTCGGAGGCGTCAAACAGAGGGAGGAAACCGCTCTGCCAGCCCCGGAGCCTGCCCTCGGGCTCGACCCGAGGGGCGCGAGGACACACAGAGCTTTCAGAGCGGGCCGGGGCAACAAAAAAAGAGCCGTGCGAGCACGGCTCTCGAAAGTTAACAGGGAGGCGTCAAACAGAGGGAGGAAACCGCTCTGAAAGATCCAGATCGCTCTGGATAATTGGAGGTTAACGACAAAGTGTTAATTTTATCTTAACGGGAAGCGATTGCTTAACCCTGCCGGGGACGCGCCCCGGTCACCGGCCGGTCCGGGCTCTGCGACGGCGCGCCGTCCGCCGCCGCTTCACGACTTGAAGAACCCTTCCGCCTCGGACCGGTGCGCCGTTTTCGCCGCCATCGCCTCTTTCAGGCGCGCCATCTCCGCCTCCAGCAGCGCGATTCGCTGGCTCAGTTCCTCCACCGACATGGCGTCGAGCTCCATGCCGATCTCATGGCTCGTGGGCCGCTTGACCTCGTCGTCCTCGTCCATGGCGCGCCTCCCTGGCCGCAATTTTAGCCCCTGCCGCTTGCCGGGAAAACCTCGATGACTATCGTGGCGTGCATGGCCGACATTCCCACCGCCATGCGCGCCGTCGCCGTCAGCCGTCCCGGCGGCCCGGAGGTCCTCGAACTCATCGAGATGTCGACGCCTTCCCCCGGCCCCGGCGAGGTTCTCATCGAGGTAGCCGCCGCCGGCCTCAACGGCGCCGACCGCTTCCAGCGCCGCGGCCGCTACGATCCCCCGCCCGGTGCTTCGCCGCTGCTCGGCCTCGAGGTCGCCGGGACCGTCGTCGGGCTCGGCGCCGGGGTCGACCCGGCCGCGATGGGCGCCGAGGTCGTGGCGCTCGCCAACGGAGGCGGCTACGCCGAATACGCCGCGATCGCCGCCGGCCAGGTCCTGCCGCTGCCCACGGGCTGGTCCATGCTCGAGGGCGCGACCCTGCCCGAGACCTTCTTCACCATCCAGCAGACGCTCATCGAGCATGCGGGCCTGACCGCCGGCCAGACCCTGCTCGTCCATGGCGGGGCCGGCGGCATCGGAGCCACCGCCATCCAGATCGCCCGCCTGCACGGCGCCATCCCCTTCGCCACCGTTTCCTCGCCGGAGAAGGCCGACTATGCCCGCGCCATGGGCGCCGAGGCGACCATCGACCACACCTGCGAGGACTTCGTCGCCCGCATCGAGGCGCTCACCGGCGGCGCCGGCGCCGACATCGTCATCGACGTGGTGGGCGGCGCCAATGCCGACAAAAACCTGCACGCGGTCGCCCGGGGCGGCACCATTGTCCAGCTCACCGCCCTCGCCGGTCCCGGCGAGGTCGACCCCGGTCTTCTGGTCGCCAAGGGGCTCACCTGGTTCGGCTCGACCCTCCGTCCCCAGTCCGCCGAGGCCAAGGCCCGCTGGGCCGCGTCCCTCATGAAAGAAGTCTGGCCGGCCATCGAAGACGGACGGATCAGAAAGCCCCGCCTCCTCGCCTTCGACTTCGCCGACGCCGTCGCCGCCCACCGCGCCTTCGACGACCGCGGCCACTTCGGCAAGATCGTGCTCGAAGTCGCCCGCTGAGACGCCCCGCTTGCCCGGCGTCCCCTCACAATCCGGTTGCGCGGCAAAAGCCCCTCGCCTATATGTGCGCCATTCCACGAACCGCTGGTTTCATGGGACGTGCGCGCCGAATTCCGCCGCACCTCCGAGGAGCGATTATGGCCACTAGCTTGCTGATGCCCAAAGCCACCGCCGTGTGGCTGGTCGACAATACCTCGCTGACCTTCGATCAGATCGCCGCCTTCTGTACGCTGCATCCGCTCGAGGTGCAGGGGATCGCCGACGGCGACGTCGCCCTCGGCATCAAGGGCGTCAACCCGGTCCAGACCGGCCAGCTCACCCGCGAGGAGCTCGAGAAGGGCGAGGCCGATGCCGCCTACCGGATGCAGATTTCCGAGCCCAAGACCACGGTCCCCGAACTCAAGCGCAAGGGGCCGCGCTACACGCCCGTCTCCAAGCGCCAGGAAAAGCCCAACGCCATCCTGTGGCTGGTGCGCAACCATCCCGAACTCAAGGACTCCCAGATCATGCGCCTGGTCGGCACCACCAAGCCGACGATCGACGCGGTTCGCGAGCGCACCCACTGGAACGCCGCCAACCAGACCCCGACCGACCCCGTCACCATCGGCCTGTGCACCCAGATCGAACTCGACGCCGAGGTCCGCAAGGCCGCCGCCGAGGCTCCGCCGCCCGATGTTGCCGACCAGGGCACCGGCCTGATGAGCGCCGAGGAGGCCCTCGCCCGCGCCGAGGCCGAGGCGGCCCTGCAGCCCACCACCGGTTTCACGACCGGGCCCGGTGGCGCCGCCGAGCCCGCCGAGGAGCAGTTCGACGCCGATTCGGTGTTCGCCTCGCTCAAGTCGCGCAAGAAGCCCGCCACCGACTCCAAGAGCTGACCGCGCCGGCCTCGCCCCGTGTCGGCCGACATCGTCTTCGCGCTTGTCGCGGCGACCGCCGTGTTCGTCGTGGCGCTCGCCAAGTCGGGGCTGGTGGCCAGCCTGGGCATCCTCGGCGTGCCGATCCTGATCTTCGTCATGCCGGCCCGCGAGGCCGCCGGCGTCATGCTGCCGGTGCTGCTGGTCATGGACGCCATCGGGCTCCTCGCCTATCGCCGCGAGGTTCACTGGCCCAATCTCAGGACCCTCCTGCCCGGCGCCGCGATGGGGATCGGCATCGGGTGGCTGTTCTGGGCGATAACCTCGGAAAGCGCCGTGCGCCTGGCGATCGGCATCATCGCGCTGGCCTTCGTGCTCGACGAATGGCTGCCCATCCGCAAGCGACTCGAAGGACTGCCGCCCAACCGGCCGTGGGGGGTCTTCTGGGGTTCGGTGGCCGGCTTCACCAGCTTCGTCTCGCACGCCGGCAGCCCGCCCTTCCAGATCTACGTTCTGCCCCAGCGCCTGCCGCCGCCGATTTTCGCCGGCACCAGCGTCGTCTTCTTCGCCGTCGTCAATGCCCTCAAGGTCGGCCCCTATCTGGCGCTGGGCCAGATCAACACGGGCTCGCTGATCGTCTCGATGGCCCTGTTCCCGGTCGCCGTCGGCGGCATGCTGGTGGGCATCTGGGCGGTCCGCCGCGTCTCCCCGACGCTGTTCTACCGCCTCGCCTACGCCCTGGTCTTCGCCCTCGCCTTCAAGCTGATCTGGGATGGCGCGACGGGGCTTTGGTTCTCCTAGGCGCCGGCACCAAAAAGGCCCCGGGAGGAGCCGGGGCCTTCGCCATTCGCAATCGCTTTTTGTCTTCAGTGTCGCGATTCGCGCTCCAGGCGCGCAATCTCGTCCTTGATTTCCAGCTTTCTACGCTTCAGCGCCGTGATCAGAAGCGCATCGCGCGCCGGATGCTGCATCTCCTCTTCGATCTTCGCTTCCAGGATTTGGTGACGACGTTCCAACGCGGCCAGATGGGACGCGGCTGTCATGCGCAACTCCCTGAGATCGGTTTCGATGACGATATGGTGACAAAAAAACCCGCCCTTGTCCAACGTCCGGCCGCTTGCGTGGTGGATAGTCGGTGAACCTATCCAACCCCTTGGCAAATCATAGCTTTTCCCCCTCCCCGGCACCCGTTCGGAAGCCAGCGGGCGCCGCGAATGCGGGGGGCAGTTCCGTCCGCGCGCCGGATGCGATAGCGTGTCGCCCCGCCGCCGAACGGGCGGGCGATCAATGATGGCGCCATGCTGCCGCTGACCAAGGAACTTCAAGCCAGGCTCGGTCTGGAGCTCGCCGCCAAGCGCGCCGAACACGCCGATCTCGACGCCGCGATCTCGACAATGGTCGGCTCCGACACCGCCGACCAGATGCTCATCCAGCGCCTCAAGAAACGCAAACTCCTGCTCAAGGACCGCATCGTCGAGCTCGAAAACCTCCTCCTGCCCGATATCATCGCCTGACCGCCCGGCCCCCCTCCGATACCCCGAAGGTCCCCCGCTTGCACTGAGCCCCCGGTTGGCGGAGATTGGCCCCGCGCCCCGCTCCCTTCCCTCCGACAGCCACAGTCCAAGAGCCACTGTCCAAGAGCCAC
>CAZNOZ010000008.1:38693-40862 GCA_964574935.1 uncultured Devosiaceae bacterium
GTCCAAGAGCCACTGTCCAAGAGCCACGCCCGATGAGCCACGACCTTGTGCTGATCACCATCGCCGGGCTGTTGCTGGCGGGCCTGGGGGTCGAATTGCTCGGCCGTCGCATCCGGCTGCCCCGGGTGACGCTGCTGGTGCTGCTGGGGATCATCGCCGGCCCGTCGGGGCTCGCTCTGCTGCCCGCTCAATCCGGCGACTGGTATCCGCTCCTGGCGGCCGTGGCGTTGGTCATGGTGGCGTTCCTGCTCGGCGGCCGCCTCACCCGCCGGACCCTTCTCCGCGAAGGCCGGCCGGTGCTGATGGTCTCCGGCGCCGCCGTCATCGTCACCGCCATCATCGTCTTCGTTGGCCTGACTGCCATCGGCATCGACCCGATCCTGGCCCTCTTGCTGGCCGGCATTTCCACCGCCACCGATCCGGCGGCGACCGCCGACATCGTCGGCAAGGCGGGCGAGCGCCGGGCCTTCGGGCGCATCCTCCTGGGCGTGGTCACCATCGACGACGCCTGGGGGCTGATCGTCTTCTCGATCCTGCTCGCCATCGCCGACGCGTTCTCCGGCAACGACCCGGGCGGCTCGCTCACCATCGCCCTGCGCGAGATCGGCGGCGCCGCCGTCATCGGGGTCGCCATCGGGGTGCCGGCGGCCTATCTCACCGGTCGCCTGGAGCGCGGCGAGGCGACCCGCGTCGAGGCCCTCGGGATCGTACTGCTGACCGGCGGGGTGGCGCTCTTCTTCGACGTCTCGTTCCTTCTCACGGCGATGATCGTGGGGCTGGTGATCGCCAACCTCGCCCGCCACCACACCCGCCCCTTCCACGAGATCCAGAATTTCCAGTGGCCGTTCATGCTGTTGTTCTTCGTGCTCGCCGGCGCCTCGCTCGACGTCGCCATGCTGCCCGCGATCGGCCTGGTGGGCATCGGCTACATTGTCCTGAGGACCGCCGGGCGGCTCGTCGGTGGCTGGCTGGGGGCCAGCCTGGCGAAGATGGCGCCCGTCGAACGCCGCTGGATGGGCGCCACGCTGATGCCCCAGGCAGGCGTCGCCATCGGCATGGCGCTGGTCGCCGCCGAATCCTTCCCCGCCTATTCCGACATCATCCTCGCGGTTGCCGTGGGCTCGACGGTCGTCTTCGAGGTCGCCGGCCCGATCCTGACGCGGATCGCCATGGACCGGACCGGAGCGGCGGAATCGGCCGCTCCGAAACACGCCGGATTGCCGGCCTCGAAGTGAGCGCGGCCCGTCGGTTCGCCCGGGCATCGGACCCGCCCGCACGCGCCGGGTTTCGGCCGGCCTGACGCCGGTCGCCGCCGGGTGCCGGGCCCGGTTGCGCGGGGTCGATGCGCGCGTTTGCCCGCAAGAGCGTTTTCGCGCCCGAGGCTGGGTTTCGGCTTGCCGGACGCCGATTGACACCTACCTACACCCCTATCACCCGCGCTGGCGTCGCGGCCGATCAGGCCGGGGTTTTGCCGCGGTACCGAAACCCGACACGAAGGAGACCCGAATGAATACGCAACGCGCCTCATCCGCGATCGCCCGGTGGGTGTTCGCGGCAACCACCGCGCTTCTCGCGGCCTCCGCCGTCGCCCTGACGGCGTCCCCCGCCACCGCCCAGACTCGCCTGCAGGCCGGCGTGCTTGCCTGTTCCGGCGAAGGGGGCTGGGGCCTGATCATCACCTCCAGAAAAACCTTCACCTGCACCTTCTCCGGCGACGACGGCGCCGTGCGCGGTCAGTACACCGCGGTTATCAGAAGGGTCGGGATCGACCTCGGGAAGACCGGCAACACATCCCTGGTGTGGCTGGTGTTCGGCCCCGCCGACATGGTGGGAGCCAATTTCGCCGCCGGCTCGCTTCAGGGCACCTATGTCGGGGTTGGCGCCGATGCGGCGGTGGGCGTCGGCCTTGGCGCCAACGCGCTGATCGGCGGCGGCGCCGATTCCTTCGCCCTGCAGCCGGTTAGCGTCCAGGTGCAGACCGGGCTCAGTGTGTCGGCCGGCGTTCAACGCCTCGACCTCGACTATGTCGGGCCGCTCGAGTAACGGCCCTTTCGCATTTCGCGTCCGCCGCACCCTCGCGGCGGGCGTTTTCCCTTCCCCCTTGCCCCTCCTTCCCCTTTCCGCTAATCCCCGTGCCTTCCTGAAGCGCCCGCGCCAGCCCGCCCGGCG
>CAZNOZ010000008.1:40962-55168 GCA_964574935.1 uncultured Devosiaceae bacterium
GAGGGCAGACCAGCCGGCCCGGCGCGAGGGCACACCAGCTCGCCTGGCGCGAGGGCACACCAGCCAACCCATCCCCCTTGCCCCCCGCCGCGCCATCCGCTAATCCCCCGGCTTCCGAAAGCAGTGCCAAGGGGCCGCGCGACATGGCCGAAACCCCTGAAGTCGCCATCGTTATGGGCTCGCAGTCCGACTGGCCGACGATGCGCGCCGCCGCCGAGACCCTCGATGCCCTGAAGATCGACTACGAAGCGCGGATCGTTTCCGCCCACCGCACCCCCGAGCGCCTCTACGATTTCGCCGCCTCGGCCGCCGACCAGGGCTTCAAGGTGGTCATCGCCGGGGCCGGCGGCGCCGCTCACCTGCCGGGCATGATCGCCTCGATGACGCTGCTGCCGGTCTTCGGCGTGCCGGTCGAAACCCACGCCCTGCACGGCCAGGACTCCCTGCTGTCGATCGTCCAGATGCCGGGCGGGGTGCCGGTGGGGACCCTCGCCATCGGCCCCGCCGGGGCGGTCAACGCGGCGCTCCTCGCCGCCGCGGTCCTCGCCCTCGAGGACGAGGAGGTCGCCGAGGCGCTGGCCGACTATCGCCGCAACCAGACCGACACCGTGCCGCTCTATCCCGTCGATGACGATTGAGCCGGCGGGCGGGCCCGCCCCCGCGCCGCCGCTCGAGCTCGGCGCCACCGTCGGCATTCTCGGCGGCGGACAGCTCGGCCGCATGCTGGCCATGGCCGCGCACCGCCTGGGCCTGAAAGCCCATATCTACTGTCCGGACCCGCAAAGCTGCGCCTTCGACGTCACCGACCTGAAGACCGTCGCCGCCTATGACGACGAAGCGGCGTTGGCCGAATTCGCCGCCGCCGTCGACGCCGTCACCTGGGAATTTGAGAACGTCCCGGCGGCAATTGTGGAGCACCCCGGAATTTCGAAACTGTTCCGGGGGTCGGCGGCAGCGCTCGCCACCTCCCAGGACCGACTTCAGGAAAAGCGCTTCTTCGAGTCCTGCGGACTTTCGGTTGCGCCCTGGCAACCGGTTGATTCCATTGACGATTTGCGCGCCGCCCTGGCGGCGATCGGCACCCCCGCGATGCTCAAGACGCGCCGGTTGGGCTACGACGGCAAGGGTCAGTGGCGGATCGAAGGAGGAGACGATTTATCCCGCGTTTTCAAAGCGTTGGATGGCGCTCCGGCGATCCTCGAGGGCTTCGTATCCTTCGAAAAGGAACTCTCGGTCATCCTGGCGAGGGGCCAGGACGGGGCGTTCGCCGCCTATGACCCCGTTGAAAACACCCATGAAAATCAAATCCTTAGAGTATCCGAAGTTCCCGCCGACGTGCCCGCGCCGCTCGCCGAAGCGGCCGTTCGGGCCGCCGGAACCATCGCCGGCGCGCTGGATTATGTCGGCGTCATCGGCGTCGAGTTCTTCGTCACCGGCGGCGAAAATCCTTTGTTGGTCAATGAGTTCGCCCCCCGCGTCCACAATTCCGGGCACTGGACGCACCCGGCGTGCGCGACCTCTCAGTTCGACCAGCACATCCGGGCCGTCGCCGGCTGGCCGCTCGGCGATCCCGGCCGCTTCGCCGACGTCGAGATGCGCAATCTCATCGGCGACGAGGTTCTCAAAGCCCCGACCACCGGGGCTCCCGGCGAATTCGTCGAGATCTATGGCAAGCGCGAAATCCGCCCCGGCCGCAAGATGGGGCACCTCGTCCGCCTCGCCCCGCGCCGCCGCTAACCGCCTGCAAAAACTGGACAAAGCGGACCGATTCTGGTATCTGCCCGGCTCGTTCGCGGCGCCGCCTCATTCGGATGGCGCCAAGACCAAGCGACTGGAAAACAAAGCGGATTTCGACCGACAGGACGGTTTGACACGTGCAGGTTGTGGTTCGGGGCAACAATGTCGACCAGGCGCTCAGGGCGCTGAAAAAAAAGCTGCAGCGCGAAGGCGTCTTCCGCGAGATGAAGCTGCGCAACTACTATGAAAAGCCATCGGAAAAACGGGCCCGCCAGAAGGCCGAGGCGATCCGCCGGGCGCGCAAGCTGGCCCGCAAACGCGCCCAGCGCGAGGGCCTTGTGGCCGGCGGCCCCTCCCGATAGATCCCCTGCATCGTTGGGGTGTTGACCGCCTTGCCTGAGGGCGGTCGGCGAGCGGCATCGTGAGCCCGGGCGCGCCCGCCCGCCCCCTAATCGCCGCAATTGAACCAAGATTTCGGCCTACCTCGTTCCCTCACAATGGGACCGCTGCAGAGCCGCCCGCCGACCCGACATGTCGACGCCGGGCGCCCCGATCGGAGAAGGACGATGAAGCACCTGATTTCGGCCGCCGCGCTGGTGGCCGTGACATTGATGAGCTCGAACGCCCCGGCCGCCGAGCGCCGTGCCGAGGTCGGCCTGCTCGAATGCACCATCGAGGGGGGCGTCGGCTTCATCTTCGGCTCGCGCAAGCGGATCCGGTGCGAGTTCGACCCCGCCGACGGCGTCGTCGCTTCGACCGAGGTCTATCATGGCGTCATTCGCCGTTTCGGCCTCGACATCGGCGCCACGCGCCACGGCTACATGGCCTGGCTGGTCTTGGCCCCGACGGTCGACGACTACGCGCCGCACAAGCTCCGCGGCACCTATATCGGGGTGAGTGGCGAGGCCACCCTCGGCGTCGGCCTGGGCGGCAACATCCTGGTCGGCGGCTCGCAGGACACCTTCTCGCTGCAGCCGGTTTCCGTCACCGCCCAGACCGGTCTGAACCTGGCGGTCGGCGTCGCCTCGCTGGAGCTGAACTAGAGCCCCCGCCCGCCTCGGCTTCCGCCCGCCTCACGCCGGCTCCGCTGGCGGCACGTCGGCGCGATCGCGCGGGCGCTCAGTCGAGCGCCTTGATGATCGCCTCGGTCATCTTCTTGGCGTCGCCGAACAGCATCATCGTGTTGTCGCGGAAGAACAGCTCGTTCTGCACTCCCGCGTAGCCGGGCGCCAGCGAGCGCTTGAGGAACAGCACTGTGCCGGCATTCTCGACGTCGAGAATCGGCATCCCGTAGATCGGCGAGGTCTTGTCTGTCTTGGCGGCGGGATTGGTCACGTCGTTGGCGCCGATCACGAACGCCACGTCCGCCTGGGCGAATTCGGAATTGATGTCGTCGAGCTCGAAGACCTGGTCGTAGGGCACGTTGGCCTCGGCGAGCAGCACGTTCATGTGCCCCGGCATGCGCCCGGCCACCGGATGGATCGCGTAGGCGACCTCGACCCCTTCGGCCTCGAGCTTGTCGGCCATTTCCCTGAGCGCGTGTTGCGCCTGCGCCACCGCCATCCCGTAGCCGGGCACCACGATCACCTTGGCGGCGTTTTTCATGATGAAGGCGGCATCGACCGCCGAGCCCTGCTTGACCGGCCGGGTTTCCACCTCGCCGCCCGCCGCCGCCGCCTCGCCGCCGAAGCCGCCCAGGATCACCGAGATGAACGAGCGGTTCATGCCCCGGCACATGATGTAGCTCAGGATTGCACCGGACGAACCCACCAGGGCGCCGGTGATGATGAGTGCCGTGTTGCCGAGGGTGAACCCGATGCCCGCCGCCGCCCAGCCCGAATAGGAGTTGAGCATCGAGATCACCACAGGCATGTCGGCGCCGCCGATGGGGATGATCATCAGAACCCCGAGCAACAGCGCCACCGCCGCGATCGCCCAGAACAGCCACGGCTCGCCGCTCAACGCGAACTGGTAGAGACCGAACACCAGTCCCAGCCCCAGCGCCAGATGGATGAGGTGCCGCGCCGGCAACAGGATCGGCGCTCCCGACATCCTGCCGTCAAGCTTCAGGAACGCGATGACCGAGCCCGTGAAGGTGAAGGCGCCGATCGCCAGCCCGAGCCCCATCTCGACAAGCGACTGGACATGAATGGCGCCCGGCTCGCCGATATCGAACGCCTCGGGCGCATAAAGCGCCGCCGCCGCCACGAAAACCGCCGCCATCCCGACCAGCGAATGAAACGCCGCCACCAGCTGCGGCATCGCGGTCATCGGCACCCGCCGTGCCGTCGTCGCCCCGATCCCGCCGCCGATCGCCAGTCCGATCACGATCAGCGCCACCGCCCACCAGTCGCCGAGCGGATTGGTCACCCACAAGGTCGTGCCCACGGCGATCGCCATCCCGGTCATGCCCAGGATGTTCCCGCGGCGCGCCGAGTCCGGCCCCACCAGACCCCTCAGGGCCAGGATGAACAGGGCCCCCGCGACCAGATACAGAACCGCGGCGAGATTGGCGGTCATGGGCGCTCAGCCCTTCCTCTTGTACATCGACAGCATCCGCTGGGTGACCAGGAAGCCGCCGAAGATGTTGACGCTGGCCAGGATCAGGGCCCCGAACCCGAACCAGCGGGCGATGCCCTCGCCGGCGGTGAGCTGGGCCCCCACGGCCAGCAGCGCACCGACAACGATCACCGAGGAGATGGCGTTGGTCACGCTCATCAGCGGTGTGTGCAACGCCGGGGTGACGCTCCACACCACGTAGTAGCCGACGAAAATCGCCAGCACGAAGATCGCCAGACGGAAGACGAACGGGTCGATCGCCCCGCCGGTGGCCGCGGAAGCGGCGGCGCCCGCCGCGTCGGCCAGGGTGTCGGTGGTTTCCATCAGCTCGGCTCCTTGGGGACCAATTGCGCATGCACGATCTTGCCGTCGCGCGTGAGCAGGGTTGCCGCCACCAGCTCATCCTCCCAATCGACCGCCAGCTTGCCGGCGTCCTTGTCCACCAGGGTCTCGACGAAAGCGACAAGATTGCGCGCGTAGAGCTGGCTGGCGGTGGTCGCCAGACGGCTGGGCATGTTGGTGTGCCCGATGATCGTCACGGTGCCGTGGGTGACCACCCGATCGGGCTCGGTCAGCACGCAGTTGCCGCCGCGCTCGGCGGCCAGATCGACGATCACCGAGCCGGGCGGCATCGAGTCCACCATCGTCTCCGATACCAGAACCGGCGCCGGCCGGCCCGGGATGAGCGCGGTGGTGATGACGATGTCCTGTTTGGCAATATGGGAGGCGACGAGTTCGGCCTGTTTGGCCCGGTAGTCGGCCGACATCTCCTTGGCGTAGCCGGCCGCGGTCTCGGCCTGCCGGAACTCTTCGTCCTCGACGGCGATGAACTTGGCCCCGAGGCTTTCGACCTGCTCCCGGGCGGCCGGACGCACGTCGGTCGCCGTGACCACCGCCCCGAGGCGGCGGGCGGTGGCGATCGCCTGCAGCCCGGCGACCCCCGCGCCCATGACGAAGACCTTGGCGGGCCGAACCGTGCCGGCCGCCGTCATCATCAGCGGCAGTGCCCTGTCGAACGCCTCCGCGGCGTCGATGACCGCCCGGTAGCCGGCGAGGTTCGCCTGCGAGGACAGAACATCCATGGACTGGGCGCGGGTGATCCGCGGCATGAATTCCATCGCCATCATGCTGGCGCCGGTCTCGGCCAGGGACTGGATTTCGGCCTCGTGGCCGAACGGATCCATCAGCCCGATTACCAGCGCCCCCGAGGCGAGGCCGGCGATGGATTTGGCGTCCGGACGGCGCACCGTGAGCACCAGCGTCGCCCCCTTGAGCGTGCTGGCCGCGGTGGTTCCGATCGACGCCCCCGCATGTTTGTAGGCGTCGTCGGGGATTTCCGAGGCGTCCCCGGCACCCTTCTGCACCCGCACCGTGGCGCCGAACTCCACCAGGCGCGCCACCGTCTCCGGGGTCGCCGCCACGCGATTCTCGCCGGCAACCGTCTCCCTGACGACCGCGACCTTCATCCGCTCACCTTGCACCACGCCGCGTGCGCGGGCGCCGGCCGGCCCATCGCATCCCTCGAACATGGCTCTGCGTGTGGCGGCATCGGCGCCATCGGCGTTTTCCGGTTTGCGTTGACGCCTGACCCGCCAGGCGCGCGGTCAGGCGTAGGGATTTCCGACAACAAGGACGAACAGGGCGATGAGCGCGATCGCGATCAATGCGACCGACCATCGGATGAGCCTGAGGAACGCGCTGAAGGTCTTCTGCCGTTCCTGGAGATCGTCGATATCGCTGCTGGCCATCATTTGCCCTCGATTGCGAAGCCGCCGCTACCGGCCCTCGTGCGCCGCCGCCAACTCGTCGATCAGCCCCTCGATCATCCCCAGCCCCAGCCCCCAGAACCCCGGATCGCGGGCGTCAAGACCGAATGGCGCCAGGAGCTCGGAATGATGCTTGGAGCCGCCGGCCCTGAGCAGATCGAGGTACCTTTCGGCGAAGCCCTCCGGCGCGTTTTCATATTGCGCGTAGAGCGAATTCACAAGGCAATCGCCGAATGCATACGCATAGACATAGAAAGGCGAGTGGATGAAGTGCGGCACATAGGCCCAGAAAATCTCGTAGCCCTCGTTGAAAATGAACGCCTCGCCGAGGCTTTCCTTGCCCGCTTCGAGCCAGAATTCGCTGATTTCGGCGCTGCGCAGCTCCCCCTGGCGTCTGGCGATATGGACCTTGCGCTCGAAAGTGTAGAAGGCGATTTGCCGCACCACGGTGTTGAGCATGTCCTCGACCTTGTGGGCGAGCAGCGCGAACCGTCGCTGCTTGTCGTCGGTGGCGGCGAGGATCGAGCGGAACGTCAGCATTTCGCCGAAGACGCTCGCGGTCTCCGCCAGGGTCAGCGGCGTTTGCGACAGCAACGGCCCCTGCGGCGCGGCCAGTCGCTGATGCACGCCGTGCCCGAGTTCGTGCGCCAGGGTCATCACGTCGCGCGCCTTGCCCAGATAGTTGAGCATCAGATACGGGTGCGCGCTGGGGACCGTGGGATGCGCGAAGGCGCCGGGCGACTTGCCGTCCTTGACCGGCGCGTCGATCCAGCCCGAATCGAAGAACGGATCGGCGACCTCGGCCAGCTCCGGTGAAAACCGCCCATAGGCGTCGCGCACGATCGACTTGGCCTGTGCCCAATCGAAGACCCGGTCGTCCTCCTGGGGCAGCGGCGCGCTGCGGTCCCAGGCGTTGAGCTTGTCCATCCCGAACCAGTCCGCCTTCATCCGGTAGTAGCGGTGCGAAAGCCGCGGATAGGCGTCGCGGACCGCGCTCACCAGCGCCTCGACCACCTCCGGCTCGACCGAGTTGGCCAGATGCCGGCTGTCGGCGACATCCTTGTAGCCGCGCCAGCGGTCGGAAATCTCCTTGTCCTTGGCCATCACGTTGGTGATGTGGGTGAACAGCCTGAGATTGTCGGAAAGCGTGCCGGTCAGCCCGTGAAAGGCGCCTTCGCGCTTCTTCGGGTCCTTGTCGGTCAGAAGGGTCAGCGTTCGCTCCAGCGACAGGCTATCGCCGTCGACCTCGAATCTGAGCGAGGCCATCGTCTCGTCGAACAGCCGGTTCCAGGCCGCCCGGCCGGTCACCGACTTGTCGTGGAACAATTCCTCCACGCGATCCTCGAGCTGGTAGGGCCGCGCCTTGCGCAACTCGTCGAACCAGGGCTTGTAGCGGGAGAGCTTCTCGTCGGCCGCGAAGGCCGCCTCCAGGACCGCGTCGTCGATACGGTTCAGTTCGAGGGTGAAGAACAGCAAGGGCGTCGTGAGCGCCGTCAGCTTCTCGTTCATGTCGCCGAGAAACTTCGCCCGCTCCGGATCGGTGGTCGCGGTCGCATATTGCAGATAGGCGAAGGAACCGATCCGCCCCAACAGCTCCGAGAGCGCTTCGTACGCGACCACCGCGTCGACGAGCCCGCCCTGGCGCGCCAGGGCGTCGAGTTTGCCCTTGTAGCTTTCGACGAAGGCCCCCGCGTCGGTCTCGCATCGGGCCAGATCGGCCTTCAGCTGTTCGCTGTCGCGGCCGGCATAAAGATCGCTCAGATCCCACTCGGGGAGCTTGCCCAGTTCGCCGCCGCCATCCGCCGCCGCCTCCGCGACCGACTGTGCCATTCGCTCCATCGAGCCACCGCCATTGCGTGCCAAATCGGGGCGCGACCATATCGGCCGTCCCGCCCCAAGCCAACCCGGTGCAATTCGATCGGTGGGATTAAGCGAGCGTTAAGTCGTGGTTCGTATCGTGGCCCGAAATGGCACAGATCGATTCCCCGGCAGGGATTGGCACCACGGACGGCTCAAAATGAAACGCGTAATAGTCATCGACGACGACCCGGTGCAGTGCCGGTTCACCTCCGAAGTGGTCACCAAGGCCGGCTTTGAGCCGGTCACGGCGGAGTCCGGCGAGCAGGGACTGGTGATGTTGCGCGAGGATCCCGGGATCGCGGCGGTCATTCTCGATCTGGTCATGCCGGAAATGGACGGCATGGGCGTTCTCGAGGCGATGCAGCGCGATCACATGACCCAGCCGGTGATCGTGCAGACCGCCAAATCCTCGCTCGAGACAATCGTCTCCGCGATGCGGGCCGGGGCCACTGACTTTTTCGTCAAGCCGGTTGCCCCGGAACGGCTGATGATATCGCTCAGGAACGCGCTGAAGCTCGATGCGCTGGAAACCGCCGTGCGCACCGAGCGCCTGGTGCGCACCGGCCGGCTCGGCTTCGAGGAGATCGTCACCCGCTCCCCGTCCATGGCGCGGGTGATCGAGCTGGGTCTCAAGGCCGCCGCCAGCACAATTCCGGTGCTCATCGAGGGCGAGAGCGGGGTCGGCAAGGAGCTCATCGCCCGCGCCATCCAGGGCTCGAGCGACCGCGCGACGAAGCCGTTCCTGGCCGTCAACTGCGGCGCCATTCCACCCGATCTGGTCGAATCCACGCTCTTCGGGCACACCAAGGGCGCCTTCACGGGTGCCCACGAAGACCGCGCCGGCAAGTTCGCCGAAGCGCATGGCGGGACCCTGTTTCTGGACGAAATCGGCGAGCTGCCGCCCGCCGCCCAGGTCAAGCTCCTGCGCGCGCTTCAGGACGGCGAGATTCAGCCCGTGGGCGCCGACAAGCCGGCCAAGGTCAATGTACGCCTCATCTCGGCGACCAACCGGCGCCTGCTCAACCTCGCGAAATCCGGGAAGTTCCGCGAGGATCTCTACTACCGGCTGAACGTGTTTCCGATCTACGTGCCGCCCCTGCGCGAGCGCCTGGACGACGTGCCGGCGTTGCTCGATCATTTCGTGGCGCGCTTCGCGGCCGAGGAAAACAAGCGGGTCGACGGCTACACCCCCGAGGTCGTGGACCTGCTGCGCCGCTACCCCTGGCCCGGCAATATCCGGCAGCTTGAAAACGCCGTCTATCGGGCCGTGGTCCTCGCCGAGGCGCATACCCTGCAACCCTCGGATTTTCCACAGATCATGGCCCATCTCGACGGGCAGGAGGACCTCAGGCAGCTCACTTCCGCCCAGACCCTGCCGGCCGAGCCCAGCCATATCGACCGCGTCGACCGGCCGGGCCGCAGCGAATTGCCGTCCGCCCGCCAGCCCGTTGACCGGTTCATCCAGCCGGACGGCTCGGTGGCGCCGCTCATCGATATCGAGCGGGAACTGATTTCCTTCGCGATCAAGGCGTACAACGGCCGAATGGCCGCCGTCGCCCGGGCCCTGGGCATCGGCCGTTCGACCCTTTACCGCAAGCTCAAGACCTACGGGCTGGCCGATCAATCCGACCGCGCGGCCTGAGTTCAGGCACCGTTCATTTTCGCCTGTTACCGTTCTGTCACACCGGCGGCTCCTCAGAGCTGCCGGCGCTATCAATTCGGTGAGATGGCATTGTCTTCGATTCCGGTTATACCTACAGACTCTTGTCTGAATCCGCCCGCTTGCGGCCGGCGCCCGCTTCGGTCGCCGACGCGGCGGGGTTGGCAACTTGACGCGAACGGGAGGCCCGGACAGGCCCGATGACCGCGGTCGCGCTGCGCACATTGACAACGGTTGCGCTGGCTCTGGCGCTCACCAGCGCCGCCGTCGCGCAGCAAACAGTCATGGTCGGAGGGGTTGAGGCGACCCGCGTCGTCATCCCGCCCGCCCAATCCGAGCTGGCGCGCATCATCAAGGCCGGCCTGCGCGACGCCTACTACGGCGCCGCTCCCGAAAGCGCCGCCTGGCAGGGTGCGCAACAGCTCTATTTCCTCTATGCCGAGCGCCGCTTCGAGCCCTTGTGGCTGGTCGAGACGCCCACCGGCATCGACTATTCACCGGCCGCCAAGCAGATCATCGAGGTCTTCAAGGACGCCCGTGCCCAGGGCTTCCGACCCGAGGACTACCTCACCGACGCGATCCGGCTCAATCCCGGCACCGCCGAACCGGCCCGGCTGGCCGCCGTCGAAACGGCATTCTCCGCCTCCGTTTCCCTCTATGCCCGGCATGCGGTGGGCGGACGCATCGATCCCTTGCGGGTCTCGCAGTCGATCACGCTCAGGCCGCGCCGGATTGACCCTGCCGAACTGCTGACCCGGCTCGCCGAAGCCGACGACCCCGCCGCCCTGCTGATGGACCTGCACCCCAAGCACCGCGAGTTCATCGCCCTGCGCGACCAGCTGCAGCGCATCTACGACGGCGCCGTCGAGGAACAGGTCACCATTCCCGACGGTCGGCTCATCAAGGCGGGCCGCACCGACGAACGCATCCCGCTGTTGCGTCAGCGCCTCGACCTGACCGCCCCGGCAGACGGCCCGTTGGTCTATGACGACGCGATCCGCGAAGCGGTGATGGCGTTTCAGGAGCAGTTCGGGCTCGTTGTCGATGGCGTTGTCGGGCCGGCGACGGTCGCGGCCCTCAACGGCACCCACGGCGCGTCCGCCGAAGACATCATCGCCAACATGGAACGTTGGCGTTGGCTGCCCGAGGACCTCTCCAACTTCTACGTATTTGTGAATATCCCCGAATACCGGCTCGAGGTGCACGACGCCGACCGCGTCGCCTACAACACCCGCGTCATCGTCGGGCAGAAGACCCACCAGACCCCGATCTTCTACGACGAGATCGAGCACATCGTCGTCAACCCGTACTGGAACGTGCCGCCGTCCATCGCCCGAAATGAGATCGGACCGATCCTGGCCTCGAACCCCGGCTATCTGGCCTCCCACAACATGGAACTGCTCCATGGCGGCCAGATCGTCAACGCCTCGGCGGTCAACTGGTCACGGACCAGCGTCAACGAATTCCGCATCCGCCAGCGTCCGGGCCCCGGCAACGCGCTGGGCAACATCAAGTTCCTGTTCCCCAACCAGCACAACGTGTATCTGCACGACACGCCGTCCAAGTCGCTGTTCTCGAGATCGGCCCGGGCCTACAGCCACGGCTGCATCCGGGTTCAGAATCCGATGGACTTTGCCGATGCACTGCTCGTGCACGAGCCCGACCTCGACACGGCCAGCCTGACGGCACTGTTCGGGCGCTCCGAGCGCTGGGTAAATATCGCGCACCATGTGCCCGTCTACATCAACTACTTCACCCTCAGGGTCGGAGAGGACGGCACGATCCGCTCCTATCCCGACGTTTACGGACACAATGAACGGATGGTGAATCTTCTCTCCAATTGACCACAACCGTTTAGATTTGTTCACATATCGTTTGCCCCCTTGCCTTCCTTCGGCCCCGTTTCGCCGCTAGCGTGGCGCCCACTATGCGGGGCACAGGGGGAGCGCGGCCCACTGTTCGCCAATGTTAAGAAAGTCTAATCAAATGCTTGATTAGACTGGGTCGATTGCACCATCGACCGCTACGGACAGGGGAACCGGTGTCGGGGAAGATCGGGTTCGCGGTGATTCGTTTGGCGCGTCAGGCGCTGGCCGCCATGCTGACCGCTGCCATATTGCTGCCGGCCGCAACCGCGCCAGCCGCCGCTTCCGGCGAGCGCACGCTGTATCTGCACTACACGCACACCGGCGAGACCGCGCGCATCACCTTCTGGCGCAACGGGCATTTCGACCAGCACGGGCTCAGCGAGCTCAATCATTTCCTGCGCGACTGGCGGCGCAACGAGTCCATCGCCATGGACCCCAACCTCTTCAACCTGATCTGGCGGGTCTATCAGGAAGTCGGGGCCACCCAGCCGATCAACGTCGTCTCCGCCTACCGTTCGCCGGCCACCAACGAGATGCTGCGCTCCCGCTCCAGCGCCGTCGCCAAGAACTCCCGCCACACGCACGGTCAGGCGATGGATTTCTTCATCCCCGGCATCCCGATTTCGAAGCTGCGCGCGGTTGCCATGAAGTTCCAGGTCGGCGGCGTCGGCTACTATCCCTCCTCGGGCAGCCCGTTCGTGCATCTGGACACCGGCAACGTCCGGGCCTGGCCCCGCATGACCCGGGCGCAGCTCGAGGGGCTATTTCCGGACGGCAAGACCCTGCATCTGCCCCCCGACGGAGTGCCCCTGTCGCAATCCGGGCGTCAGTATGCCGCCGCCGAGTGGCAGCGCTGCCACCAGATCCCCTGTTCCTCACGCCTGACCGGCGGCTCGACCCGCCTGGCCTCCGCCAGCGATGGTGAGCGCCGCAATCTCCTCGATCTCTTCCGCGGCGACCAGGACGAGACCGACGACGTGCAGCTGGCCTCCGCCCCGACCCAACGCACCGTTACCACCCAGCCCGTGCCCGTCGCGCCGACGCCCCCGGCGCGGCCGGATTCGGAGATCCTCCTCGCCGAGGCCGAACTCGCACCGGCCCCCCCGATCAAGCCCGAGGCGATTCGGCTCGCGACCCTGATCGGCCCGCCTGCCGCCGTGCCCGAGCGTACCGGCATCGACGACGCCGATCGCATCGCTGTCGCCGACATCGCGCCGGCGCGCGGCCTGCGGACCACTATCGCCCCCGACGCTGGCGTGGCCCCGCCGCTCGAGGGTCGGTTCGACACCCCGTTCACCGCCTATGCGCCGGCGGCGGATGGTCCGGTCGGCGCCCAGAGGGCGGTCGAGATGCTGCTCGAACAAAGGCTCGACCAGGGACCCGGCGACCCGGCGCAGCGCGAGGAATTTCTGGTCGCCTCCCACGCCGCCTCCGCCGATCAGTCGGCGACGGCCCGCCTGGCTCTCGACATGCTGATCAACCAGCGCCGGACCGAAACCGCGATCGAGCACGGGGCGCTGAATGTCGAACAGGCGCCGATCGTCACCGCCTCCGTCGACGCCGATTTCGGGATGCCGGCGCCGGCCGAAGAGCTCGCCGGGCTCGCGCCCAATCAACCGATTCCGGATGCGCTGACGGCCGGCCCGGCCGCCGCGTCCATGCTTTCCGAGGCCCGCAGCCCCGACCTCATCGCCCCCGATATCGAGCATGCGCTCGACGTCTTCACCGACCCGATGCCGATCGCCAGCGCCCGCTACGCTGTCCTGTTCCCGCCCGACCGCGCCGATTTCGACCCGGCGACCGAATTGGGCCACGCCTCCGACGAGACCCGTTTCCGCTATGGCAACCTCCCGTCGACGCTGCTCCCCGGATTTCACCTCCCAGGCCGTCTGCTGGTGGCCTCTCGCTGACCTGCACGATCGCGTCAAGCGGTTGAAATCGCCGAACCATCTGCTAAGTCTCTGCCACCCTCGCGGAAGCGAACCATCCCGGAATCCCCCCGCGACCGGCTGAGCGAGAAGGACTTGGCGAACCGGCCCCCCACCCCGTTGCTCGATTCGATCGGTTCGGTGTCCGATCTCAGGGCACTCGATCGCGGTCAGCTCAAACAGCTCGCCGACGAGTTGCGCGCCGAGCTCATTGACACGGTGTCGATCACCGGCGGCCATCTCGGCGCCGGGCTGGGCGTCGTCGAGCTCACCGTCGCCCTGCACTATGTCTTCGACACCCCCGACGATCGGCTGATCTGGGACGTCGGTCACCAATCCTACCCGCACAAGATTCTCACCGGCCGGCGCGACCGCATTCGGACGCTGAGACAAAAGGACGGGCTCTCCGGCTTCACCAAGCGTGCGGAAAGCGAATTCGATCCCTTCGGCGCGGCTCATTCCTCGACCTCGATTTCCGCGGCGCTGGGCATGGCCGTGGCGGCGGGCCTGTCCGGCCGGGATCGGCATGTGGTGGCGGTCATCGGCGACGGCGCCATGTCCGCCGGCATGGCCTACGAGGCGATGAACAACGCCGGCGCGATGGACGCCCGGCTGATCGTGATCCTCAACGACAACGATATGTCGATCGCCCCGCCCACCGGGGCCATGAGCGCGTACCTGGCCAGGCTCGTCTCCGGCAAGACCTATCGCTCCCTGCGCGAGACCGCCAAGCAGCTCACCGCGCATCTGCCGAAATTCATCTCTGAAAAGGCGCGGCTCACCGAGGAATACGCCCGCGGCTTCTGGACCGGGGGGACGATGTTCGAG
>CAZNOZ010000008.1:55178-74218 GCA_964574935.1 uncultured Devosiaceae bacterium
GCTGGGCTTCTACTATGTGGGCCCCATCGACGGGCACAATCTCGATCACCTGCTGCCGGTGCTCAAGAACGTGCGCGACGCCGACAGCGGACCGGTCCTCATTCATGTCGTCACCCAGAAGGGCAAGGGGTACGAGCCGGCCGAGAGTTCCGCCGACAAGTATCACGGGGTGTCGCGGTTCAACGTCGTCACCGGCGCCCAGTCCAAGGCCGCCTCCGCCGCGCCGTCCTACACGTCCGTTTTCGCATCCTCACTCATCGACGAAGCCGCGCGCGACGAATCAATCGTCGCGGTGACCGCGGCCATGCCTTCGGGAACCGGCCTCGACAAATTCGCCGAGCGCTATCCCGAGCGCATCTACGACGTCGGCATCGCCGAGCAACACGCCGTAACCTTTGCCGCCGGGCTCGCGGCGGAAGGTCTGAAACCCTTTGCCGCCATCTACTCGACTTTCCTGCAGCGCGCCTACGACCAGGTGGTGCACGACGTGTCGATCCAGAATCTGCCGGTGCGCTTCGCGATCGACCGGGCCGGCTATGTTGGCGCCGACGGCCCGACCCACGCCGGCGCCTATGACGTCGCGTATCTGGCGACGGTCCCCAACATGGTCCTGATGGCGGCCGGCGACGAAGCCGAACTCCGGCACATGGTTGCTACCGCCGCCGCCTTCGACGAGGGCCCCATCGCCTTCCGCTATCCCCGCGGCGAAGGCACCGGCGTGGCGCTGCCCGAGCATGGCACCGCCCTCGAGATCGGCCGTGGGCGCGTCCTTCGCGAAGGCGCGTCGATCGCCATCCTGAGCTACGGGGCACGGCTGGGCGAGGCGCTGGCCGCCGCCGACATCCTGCATGGATACGGGCTCGCTCCCACCGTCGCGGACGCGCGGTTCGCCAAGCCGCTCGACACCGATCTCGTTGAGCGCCTGGCGCGCGACCACCAGGTGCTGCTCACCGTCGAGGAAGGCGCCATCGGTGGCTTCGCGAGCAGCGTCGGAATGCATTTGGCCAAGGCCGGCCTTTTCGACTCAGGATTGAGATTCAGGCCCCTGTTCATGCCCGACATTCATCTCGATCAGGCGGGGCAGGCTGAGATGTACGCCGCCTCGGGTCTCGACCGGACGGGAATTGTCGCCGCCGCCCTTGCCGCGCTGGGTGAGGACAAGCTCGGCGCCGACGTCGCCAGCCTCGAGCGGCCGGCCTGAACAGATGCCGGCCCGAATGCCCCGCATGCGCCCGCAAACGGACATCGCCGAGCGGGCCCAGGGTGAACTCGAACACGAGATCGTCGCCGAGAAGGCGGCGACGCTGGGCCGGATGGGCCGGCGGCTGGAAGCCTCGTTGCGCCGACTGTCGGAGGCCGAAACGGGTGATCGGGAGGACCTGATCGCCAGGGTCGCCCACGACGCCTGGTGCTACCTCGTGCAGCGCGAGGTCTGCGGTATGCGCGATCATCGCGCCGTCATCAAAGAGTTCGCCATTCCGCGCCAGGCGATCGTCCGCATGGGAGCAATCGGGCAAGACCGGCCGGGGGCCGGTTGACCGCCCGGTGAAGCCCGTCGCTTTCGCGCTCGAGTGGGCTTGCCGGCGCCGGCAAGCGCGGGATCGCGACCCGTCCCCGGGCCCCGTCCCTAGCGCGCGGCTTTCTTGACCAGCGCCGCGATCTTCGCCTCGTCGGCCGCGCCCAGCTCCTTCAACGCGAAAGCGGTCGGCCACATGTCGCCGTCATCCAGGTGCGCCGCGTCGTTGAAGCCGAAGGTGGCATATCGCGCCTTGAACTTGGCCGCCGCCTGGAAAAAGCAGACGACCTTTCCGTCCCTGGCGTAGGCGGGCATCCCGTACCAGGTCTTGGGCGCAAGTTCCGGCGCGTTGGCCCTGATGAGCACGTGCAGCCGCTCCGCCATGGCTCGGTCGGCCTTCGGCATCTCGGCGATCTTCGCCAACACGTCCTTCTCGCCGTCCACCTTGCTCGCTTTTGAACCGCGTCGCCTCGCGGTCTTCATCTCCTCGGCGCGCTCCTTCATTGCCGCCCGTTCTTCGGCGGTGAAGCTCTGGTCCGCGCCGGCCTTTTTCGATCCGGCCTTTCGATTGTCGGTCATCGCCTGTCTCCTTTGCCCTTGCCGCCGCGCCGGCGCTGCGGCTTCTGCCGGCTTCATCGCGAGCGCTCCAGGAGCGTCTCCAGGTTCGCGAGGAACTGTTTCCACCCGGCGTGCGCGCCCCCGTAGGCCTGCCGCTGTTCCGGCCGGAATCCAGACTGCTCCATGCGCAGGTGGGTCCCGCCGTCCATGGGCGTCAGCGTGAACGTCACCACGCTTTTCAGCGCGTAGGCCGGGTCGTCATGGGCGAAATTCCATGTGTAGGACAGGGTTCTGCTCGGATCCACGGCGAGGACTTCGCAGTCGAGCACGCCGCCCCAGTCGCCGCTCAGATGGAAGCGGTGCCCCACCACCGGCGCGAAGTCGTTTGTCATCAGCCACTCCTCGATCAGATGCGGCTGGGTCAGCGCACGCCAGACCTTCTCGGGCGGATGGGGGAACTCCCGCTCGACGACGACGGATCGCGTTTCGGCAGTCGTTTCGGTCACTGGTCCATCCTCGTGAGCAATCCCTCGAGATCGTCGAATCGGCTCTGCCAGAACCCGGCCATCTGGATTGTCCAGTCGATCAGCGGGGCCAGGGCGCCGAGCTGCGCGCTGTAGTGGGTTCGGCGGCCTTCGTGACGGTCGCGCACCAGCCCGGCCTGCTTCAGGACCCCAAGGTGCTTCGAGACGGCCGGTTGCGAGACCCCCGCCCGCGCCGTCAAGGCGCCGACCGTCTGTTCTCCGTCGCGGCACAACCGCTCGAAAAGCGCCCGGCGCGTCGGGTCGGCGAGTGTCTTGAACAGGATATCGTGGGCCTGCGGCATGAATTTAGATAACTCATGGGCTATTGATCAAACCAGTATCCGCGGAATTGCGCGCGTGTCAAGCCGGGGCGCCATATGGAGATGGCTCCGACCTCGAGCGGCAGATCGCAACTTTATTATGCCCCGCTGGATATGAATGATCGGCCACACAATGGATCACTCGCGGCCGCGGCGAGGTGGTGACGGGGCCTAGCCGAGCCAGGCGTCCTGTTCGCGGCGCATCCTGACCAGCGGCGACGTCGCGTCGAGCTTCAGCGCCCCGTAGGTGATCAACTCGCCCTTCGCGATCGGCGCGAGCACGCTGGCCCCTTCCAGCAGGCCCACGGGAGCGCCGTCTCGAGCCCGGGCATCCTCCACCGTCATCGTGAAGGAGCGGTAGCAGTATTCACCGATCGCATCGAGCTTGTCGCCGGCTTTCAGGTCGCGCTTGGCAAGCGCACAGACCTCGGCCACCGGCCGGTCGAGCGGCTGCATCTCCGCCTTTCCGGTCAGCACCACCCGCGCGCAGGTCAGGGGCACTTCGAGGCTCGTCAGGTGGTAGGGACGGAAGAACGCCACATACGGGCCTTCCCCGACCTTCAAATCGGCCACACGTTCCTGGATGCGCGGATGCCGCATCTCTGCGATCACGAAAACGCCGGGGGCCACGTCGCCGCCGACCACGAAATCGACGACGCCCTTGCGGCTGAGGATGCCGCCGTCCTCGATGGGACACAGAACCTCGTGCAGGTTCGCCACGGTCGCCTCGGCGCCGTGCATGCCGGGCTTGTCGGGCACCAGCCCGGTTGCGTTGGCGATCGCCGCCATCTCCACCATCGTCTTCGACCCGTCGACGAATTCCACAAGCATCCGGGGGTTCATGTCCCGCAAGCGCGCCTCTTCCTCGTACCCGTCGGGCGTCGCGTCGATGTTGAAGGCGTTGTTCTTGCCCTTGCCGGCGGCGACCACCGGGTGCCCCATGGCGGTGACGAAGTCATACAGCTCCATCACCGAGGTGGGCTCGTCGCCGGCACCGATCGTATAGACGACCCCCTGCCTGTCGGCCTCCCGACGCAGATAGGGCCCGATCGTCACGTCGGCTTCGACGTTCATCATTACCAGCGGCTTGCCCGCCCGAACGACCTTCAGCCCCACTTCGGCCCCGACCGCCGGCTTGCCGGTCGCATCGACAACGACATCGATCCGTCCGGCTTCGAGCAGCGCCCCGGTGTCGGGCACCACGGCCAGGGCGCCGGCCTCGATGGCGGCGTCGATCCCCGCCCCGTTCTCGACAAACCGCGCCGCCTCGTCGGTGCCAACCGCGATCGTCAGCGCCCGGCGCGCGCGCTCGGGCTTGCGGGTGACGACCGCGCCCACTTCGATGCCATCCATCAGGGAAATCTGGGTCACCAGATCCGTGCCCATCTCGCCGCACCCGATGACCCCGACACGGATCGGCTTGCCGGCCTCGGCAAGTCTCGCCAGATCGGCGGCCAGCCCGGTCCGCGCCAGCAGCCGGCTGGCCGACCCGGGGACGGTTTTGACCGAATTGGAAGCGGCGGAATCGTGCATTGGTACCCATCCTGCGCCAAATGGCACCGGCATCTGACTGCCCGAGCGCCCCACGGCGGCATCGTAGACCGAATTGCCAGCCCGATCACCCTGCCCGTCGCGCGAGCATCGAAACGGCCGCGGCGGACGTGGCGAGCATGGTCCACCGCCGATCGGCGCGCCCGCAACGCTCACGCGGGCCGCCAAACTCCTGCCAAATCGTGCGGTTAGCGATTGACTTGCCAAAACCCTTCTGCACAACTCTCGGCCCTCGAACCTCATGCCCCATATTCCTGGTGTGGCGCCGTTGCGCATGCTGCTTGCCGTCATGGTTGCCGGAGTACTTTTGCTGCCGTTCGCAGCGGTGCCGGCACGGGCGGACATGCGGGTGTGCAACGACACGCGGGGAACCGTTTCCATCGCGATCGGCTACCGCTCCGACCGCGGCTGGCAATCGGAAGGCTGGTGGGTTGCCAGTCCCGACGAATGCGCCGTCGTCTATGCGGGGCCGCTCGATGCGCGCTTCTACTATCTCTATGCCGTTGACGATGTGAACGGCGGGGCCTGGGACGGCCGGGTGTTCATGTGCACAAGGGACGAGGTCTTCACTATTTTCGGGGTCGAAGACTGTCTTGCACGCGGGTATGAACGCACGGGGTTTTTCGAGGTCGATACCGAGAACCGGACGGATTGGACACTTGAGCTCACCGAGGCGGGCGTAACCGGCGCGATTGGCGAATGAGACGACTGCGGAAAGTCAAGATACTGGCGACCCTGGGCCCCGCCTCCGAGACCTTGGGGGTCATCGAACAGCTCGCACGCGCGGGCGTGGACGTGTTCCGCATCAACATGAGCCACGCCGACCATGACGGGCTTCGCAAGGGTGTGGCGAACATCCGCGAGGTCGAACTGAAGGTCGGCCGGCCCATCGGCGTTCTCGTCGACCTGCAGGGCCCTAAACTCAGAATTGGCTGTTTCGAGACCGGTTCGATCCAAATCGCCGCCGGTGACCGGTTGCGCCTCGACCATTCCTCGACGCCCGGAGACAACCGCCGCGTCGAGCTTCCGCATCCCGAGATCTTCGCCGCGATCAAGGTCGGTGACAGGCTGCTGCTCGACGACGGCCGGCTGGAATTCAAATGCGTGGCCAGTTCCGGGAGCGAAATCGAATGCGAGGTGGTGATCGGCGGCGTCCTCAAGGACCGCAAGGGGATCGCCCTGCCCGACACAATGCTCGTGCTCGCCGCCATGACCGAGCGGGACCGCGCGGATCTGGAGGTTGCCCTGGAGCTCGAGGCCGACTGGATCGCGCTCAGTTTCGTGCAGCGTCCCGACGACGTCATCGAGGCCAACCAGATAATCGCCGGGCGTGCGGCGGTACTCGCGAAGATCGAGAAGCCGCAGGCGGTCGAGATGCTCGACCAGATCATGGACCATTGCGACGCGATCATGATCGCCCGCGGCGATCTCGGGGTGGAGATGCCGATCGAAGAGGTACCGGGGCTGCAAAAGCGGATGATCCGCGCCGCCCGGCGGCAGGGCAAGCCGGTCGTGGTGGCCACGCAGATGCTCGAATCGATGGTCGCCTCGCCCTCACCCACGCGCGCTGAAGTCTCCGACGTCTCGATCGCGGTCTTCGAGGGAGCCGATGCGATCATGCTTTCGGCGGAGTCCGCTTCCGGCGACTATCCGGTCGAGGCGGTCACCACCATGAACCGGGTTGCCATCGCGGTCGAGAACGACGCGCTGTATTCCGGCATCATCCGCGCCCAGCGGACCGAACCGGAGGCGACCACCGCCGATGCCATATCGGCCGCCACCCGGCAGGTCTCCGAGACCCTCGATCTGGCGGCGATCGTCACCTACACCTCGTCGGGCTCCACCGGCCTGCGCGCCGCGCGCGAGCGCCCCTCCAAACCCATCGTCGCGCTTTCGCCCGTCCTCGCCACCGTGCGGCGATTGTCGTTGGTCTGGGGCCTGCACTGCGTGCGCACCGACGACCCGAGCAATCTCGAGGACATGGTGGAGCGAGCCAGCAAGATTGCTCTGAGCGAGGGTTTTGCCGAGCCCGGCGACCGTATCGCGATCACCGCCGGCGTGCCGCTGGGCATCCCCGGCACGACCAACATGCTGCGCATCGCAACCGTGGAGTAGGCGCCACGCCGCGGCGGCCTGGACGGGGCAGCGGCGGGTTCGAGGTGCTGGCGGGCCCGGGAGGTTTTATGATGCCCAAGGATCGGCTTGAACGGGTGCTCGACGCACTCGACCACGACCTCGAGGCCGGCCGCGAGCGGCTCTTCGAGCTGCTGCGCATCCCCTCGATCTCGACCGATCCCTCCCACGCGTCCGATTGCCGGGCCGCCGCCGATTGGCTCGCCGCGGAGCTGGCGGGCGACGGCTTTGCGGCCGAGGTTCACGAAACCTCCGGCCACCCGGGCGTCGTCGCCAGCGACCTTGCAGCCGGCGGCTTGCACGTCCTTTTCTATGGCCACTACGACGTGCAGCCGCCCGATCCCCTCGACAACTGGCGCACGCCGCCCTTCGAGCCGTCCCTGGTCACCGATCCCGCCGGCAATCGGACGATCGTCGCCAGGGGCGCCTCCGACGACAAGGGACAGTTGATGACCTTTCTCATCGCCTGCCGCGCCTGGCGCGAAGCCGGCGGCGGGCTCCCGGTGGGCGTGACGATCCTGCTCGAAGGCGAGGAGGAGACCGGCAGCCTGGGTCTGGGGTCGCTGATCGACGCCGTCGCCGACTTGCCGCGCGTCGATCTGGCGCTGGCCTGCGACACCGAGATGTGGGACCGGCAGACCCCGGCAATCGTGGCGATGCTGCGCGGGTTGATCGCCGAGGAAATCGAGATCACGGCGGCCGCCCGGGATCTGCATTCGGGCGTCTACGGGTCAGCCGCCCGCAACCCCCTACAGGTGATCGCGGAGATCATCGCCGGCCTGCGGGCCCCGGACGGCAGCGTGACCATTGACGGGTTCTACGACGATGTTCGCGAAGTGCCCGAAGACGTCGCCGCAAGCTGGCGCGGCCTCGATTTCGACCAGGAGGCGTTCCTGGCCGAGGTCGGCCTCAAGGTGCCGGCCGGAGAGCGGGACCGCTCGGTTCTCGAGCAGACCTGGTCGCGTCCGACATGCGAGGTCAACGGCGTGTGGGGTGGCTACACCGGGGAAGGCACCAAGACCGTCATCCCCGCCACGGCGAGCGCCAAGTTCAGTTTCCGCCTGGTCGCCGACCAGCGTCCCGACAAAATTCGTGAAGCGTTTCGGTCCCACGTCCGTGCCGCCCTGCCCGCGGACTGTTCGGTGCGGTTTACCGATCAGGCCTCGGCGCTGCCGGTTGCGGTGCCGACCGACGGGGCTCACCTCAGCAAGGCCCGCCAGGCGCTGGCCGCCGAATGGGGGCGCGAAGCGCTCGTCATCGGCACCGGCGGCACGCTTCCGGCGGTCGCCGAATTCAAGCAGCGGCTGGGGCTCGACACGCTTCTTGTCGGCTTCGCGCAGCGCGACGACAACATCCATGCGCCCAACGAGAAATACGATCTGGCGAGCTTTCACCGCGGCGCCCGCTCCTGGGCACGGATTCTCGGCGCCCTCGCCGCCCAATAGCGCCCGCCAGCCGCAGCAACGAGCCGCCGTCGGCGTGGCGATCCGGAGTGCCGGCGCTCAGCCTTGGCGGGCTTTGAACCGGCGATTGACCTTGTTGATGATGTAGACGCGCCCGCGCCGGCGCACGATCTTGTTCGCGCGATGCCGCCCACGCAGGGATCTCAGCGAGTTTCTGACTTTCATCGCGGGTGGCTCCCTGCGGAAACGAATGGCGGCCGGCAACGCCGGCAGGGCGCTAGATAGGGGCATCAGGTCGGGCTGTCAACGCGCCGGAATCCGGCAATCCCGCCGCGCTGGCGCGGCAAGCCGGCAAGGTCTCAGGGCTCGGCCCGCTCCACCAGCGCCGCCACACCCATGCCGCCCGCCGTGCAGATCGAAATCAGCGCCCGTGACCGGTTCCCGGTGGCCAGGAGCTTGGCGGTCACCGCCAGAATTCGCGCCCCGGTCGCCGCGAACGGGTGCCCGTAGGCAACCGACGACCCGACGAGATTGGTTTTTTCCGGGTCGAGCTTGCCCAGCGCTCTGGACCGACCCAGCACCCGGCGGCAGTATTTGCGGTCGGTGAAGGCCTTGAGCGTGCACAGCACCTGGGCGGCGAACGCCTCGTGGAATTCAAAAATGTCGAAGTCGGCGAACGAAAGGCCGAACCGCCGCAGCAGGTTGGAGACGGCGATGGTCGGCGCCATCAAGAGCCCGTCGCCATGCGCGAAATCGTTGGCCGCCACCGAGCCGGCAACCAAATAGCCCAGGATCGGCAGCCCCCTGGCCCTGGCCCACTCCTCGCTTGCCAGCAGCACCGAGGCGGCCCCGTCGGTCAGCGGCGTCGAATTGGCCGCCGTCAGCGTGCCCAGCCCGGACCGCCGGTCGAATGCCGGCTTGAGGCTGGCCATTTTCTTGAGATCGGCATCGAAGCGGACGTTGTTGTCGGTGACGATCCCGGCGTGCGGCACCACCAGATCGTCATGGAACCCGGCCTCGTAGGCCGCCACCGCCTTGCTGTGGGAACGGAAGGCGAATTCGTCCTGGGCCTCGCGCGAAATCTCCCACTGCCGCGCCATCAGCTCGCAATGCTCGCCCATCGACAGCCCGGTGCGCGGCTCGGTGGTGGACGGCGCCAGCGGCGCCAGCTCGCCGAAGGAAAAGCCTCGGAAAGCCCGCACGCGTTGCCCCGGCGACTTCGCCCGGTTGAGCGCCACCAGGCGACGAGCGAACTTGTCGCCGAACACGATGGGAGAATTGCTCACCGTGTCGGTGCCGCCGGCGATGCCGCACTCGATCGCCCCGGTGGCGATCTTGTCGGCGACCATCAGCGCCGCCTGCAGCGAGGTCCCGCACGCGATCTGCACCGTCGTTCCCGGTGTCGCGGGTGCCAGCCCGGCATTGAGCGCCGCCTCCCGCGCCAGGTTGAAGTCGCGCGAGTGATTGAGCACCGCCCCCGCGATCACCTCGTCGACGGCCTCGCCCGCGAGCGCGTACTTGTTGGCGAGGCCGGCGAAGGCCGCGCTGAGCATGGAGAGATTGGATTCGTTGCGGTAGCCGGTATAGGCGCGGCAGAACGGAATTCGCACGCCCCCGACGATGGCCGCTCTTCGCAATGCAACCTCGGCCATCGCTCACACCTCCCCATCGGCACGGGCCCTCAGCGGCCCGCCGAGGAAAGGCGCGAAGCCGGTGCCGAGAATGACCCCGATGTCGGCGAGATCGGCGCTGGCGACGATCTCCTCGTGCACACACCGCTCGCACTCCTCGACCAAAGGCAGCAACAGGTCGCGGCCGAGCGCCACCCGATCCCTGACGGGTGCCGCCGCCGGCTTGGCGGGCTTGCCGCCCTGCCACCGATAGAACCCCTCACCGGTCTTGCGGCCGAGCTTGCCCGCCTCCACCAGCGTCGCGAACCGGCTGCCCTCCTCGATCGGCATCCCCAGCTCCTCGGCCACCAGCTTGCCGACATCCAAGCCCACCACGTCCATCAGCTCGATCGGCCCCATCGGCATGCCGAACGCCACCGCCGCCTCGTCGAGCGTCACCGGGTTGTCGCCGCGCTCGACGCGATGCACGGCGCCGAGCAGGTACGGCATCAGCACGCGGTTGACCAAGAATCCCGGCGCGCTTTTGACCACCACGGGGCTCTTGCCGATCGCCAGCACGAACGAGCACCCCGTCGCGACGGCGGCCTTGGAGTTGGCCTCGGCCTGGATCACCTCGACCAGCGGCAGCTGCGCCACCGGATTGAAAAAATGCAGCCCGATCAGGCGCGACGGTTTGGCGAGCGCCGTCGCGATCCGCTCGAGCGGGATCGACGACGTGTTGGAGGCGAGAATCGCGTCCGGCTTGGCGCGCGGTTCGATCTGAGAGAACAGCTTCTGCTTGGTCTCGAGCCGCTCCACGATGGCCTCGATGACAACGTCGGCGCGCGCCACCCCCTTGCCCTCGACGTCCGGGCTGAGCCGCGCGATCGCCGCGTCGATCTCCTGGGCGCTCTTCAACCGTCGCCGGAACAGCTTCTCGGCCCGCACGAGGGCCGGCTGGATGCGCGCCATGTCGAGGTCCTGCACCGTCACCGCCATCCCCCTCAGCGCGCACCAGGCGGCGATATCGCCCCCCATCACCCCGGCCCCGACGACATGCACGCGACGGAACTCGGGGCGTTTCGCGGCGCTGAGGCCCTGCGATTTCAGTGCTTCGGACAGAAAGAACACGCGCCTGAGGTTGGTGGCGGTCCGGGTCGCCATCAGCGGCGGGAATGCCAGCAGCTCGGCCTCGATGAACGCCCTGGGGCTGTCCCCATGCGCTTCGAAGAGCTCGATGAGCCTGTAGGGCGCGGGGTAGTGCCTGGGGTTGGCCTTCGGTGCGCTCTGGTTTCGCATTTGCCGCGCCGTCAGCGACCTGAGCGGCCCCATTGCCGGCAGTCGCTTGAGGAACCCGGCGGGACGGGACCGGCGCCTGCGCAGCACCGCCTTGCGCGCTTCCCATCTGAGGTTGTCGCGATGCGGCACCAGCTTGTCGACCAGTCCCGCCGCCCGCGCCGCCCGCGCCGAGAGGTTGCGCGCCGTGAGCATGATGCGCATGGCGGCGACCGGGCCCGCCTGGCGGATCGAACGACCGGTGCCGCCGAACCCCGGAAACAGGCCCAGCCGGGTTTCGGGAAACCCGATCCGGGTGCCCGCGGCATTGACCGCCACCCGGTAGTGGCAGGCCAGCGCCAGTTCGAGACCGCCGCCCAGGCAGAAGCCGTGGAGGCCCGCGACGACGGGCGCCTTGAGCTTCTCGATGCGATCGAACAGCACATGGGCGCGCCGCAGCACCTGCGGCAGGACCGAAGGGTCGGCCATCTCGTCGAATTCCCGGATGTCGGCGCCGGCGACGAAACCGTTGTGCTTGCCCGACAGCACGATCGCGCCGAGCACCTCCTCGGATGCGATCAGGTCTTCGAGGCGCCCCACGATGACCTCCAGCTCGTCGAACACCTCGCGGCTGAGCACGTTCACCGGCGAGCCGGCCGTGTCGATGGTCAGCCAGGCAAGGCGCTCGAAGTCGATTTCGAACCGCCAATGCTTGAGTTTCGGCATAACCGGCTGGGCCATGACGACGCTAATCCCGATTTGCGCCAGAGCGGATTACTCGGCGGCCTCGACCGAAGTGCGTTTCGCCCTCGGCCGTGCGGGCTGTTGACGGACCAGGTCGGCGGTCTCGAAATCGTCGACGGCAATCACCCGGTCGCTGGCCTCCTCGGCGACCCGCACCAGGGCCGCTTCGCGGTCGTTCAGGACCCCCGCCTCGAGCGCGTCGTCGATCACGTCGCGGTCCAGCCGCCGGGTCACGACCCCCTTGCGGATCGCCTTGAGCAGCTTGGTTTCGGCCTCCGCCGCCGCTTCGACCTTCGTCAGCGCGTCCTCGAGCAGGCCGGTGGGATCGGCGGGATCGAAGCTGACATAGAGGTCGCGTGTGAGCCGGTCGCGCTGGGTGGAATGGCCGAGCACCGCCCGCGCCAGCCGGTAGTTCGCCGCATCCGAGGCCGCCTTCGCCCGCCGCCCGTAGGGAAACACCAGCACGCGCAGGGCAGCGCGAAGCCAGGGATTGGCGATGTTGGCGAAAACCGAGGCGAAATTCGCTTCGATGGCGGCGATCCGGTCCCTTGCGACGGCGGCGACGATGGGCACGTCCTCGGCAATCTGCCCGTCATCTTCCCACCGCTTGATCGTCGCCGACCAAAGATAAAGGTCGGAAAGGATATCGGCCATGCGCCCCGAAATCCCCTGATGGCGCCTGAGGTTGCCGCCCAGCACCACCGCCACCCAGTCCGCGGTGAGGGCGAACGACTGGGTGTAGCGGTGCAGCTGCCGATACCAGCGCTGCATCTCACCGCTGTCGGGCGCCCGCGCGAACCGGCCGAGGGTGAGATTGTGCGCCAGCGTGGCGACCACGTTGCGCACCATGAAACCGGTGTGGCCCGCAAACGCCTTGTCGAATTGCCGAATGGCCTCCGCCGGATCGCGCGCCCGGGCCGCCGCGATTTCGGAGTGCAGATACGGATGCGCCCGGATCACCCCCTGCGCGAAGACGATCAGCGTGCGCGTGAGGATATTGGCGCCCTCGACGGTAATCGCGACGGGAATGCCCTGATAGGCGGCGAACAGGTAGTTCGACGGGCCGTCGCACACCCCGCGACCGCCATGCACGTCCAGCGCGTCGTTGAGGCCCTGACGCATCGCTTCGGTCGAGCGGTATTTCAGGATCGCCGAGATCACTGAGGGCTTGCCGCCTTCGTCGATCATCGCGGCGGTCATCGCGCGCGCCGCTTCGAATTGGTAGGCGGCCTTGACCAGGCGCGCGATGGGCTCGGCCACGCCTTCCATCACCCCGATGGGGATATCGAATTGCCGCCTGATCCGGGCGTAGGCCGAGGTCACCCTGAGCACGGACTTGAGGGCCGACACGCCGATGGCCGGCAGGGAGATCGCCCGGCCGGCGGACAGGCATTCCATCAGCATTCGCCAACCCTGCCCGCAATAGTCGGCGCCGCCGATGATCCAGTCCATCGGAATGAAGACGTCGCGGCCGGAATTCGGCCCGTTCATGAAGGCGCCGCGGGCCGGGAAATGGCGCCTGCCGATTTCGACACCGGGATGGTCGGTGGGGATCAGAGCCAGGGTAATGCCGACCTTCTCACCCTTGCCGAGATGATTGTCGGGGTCATACAGATTGAACGCCAGCCCCAGCAGCGTCGCGACCGGCCC
Source organism: uncultured Devosiaceae bacterium (assembly GCA_964574935.1). Classification (GTDB taxonomy): domain Bacteria; phylum Pseudomonadota; class Alphaproteobacteria; order Rhizobiales; family Devosiaceae; genus JBBECE01. The sequence continues at coordinate 68,463 of CAZNOZ010000008.1, forward strand.
CAGCGTGATATAGCGTTTCTGCCAACTCAGCTTCACGCCGAGCACCCTCTTGCCCTCGTACTCGCCCTCGCACACCACACCGACGTCACGCATGCCGGCGGCGTCGGAGCCCGCGTGCGGGCCGGTGAGCGCGAAGCACGGGATTTCCTCGCCGCGCGCCAGCGGTCCGAGATATTTTTCTTTCTGCGCCGCGGTGCCGTACTTCTCCAGAAGCTCGCCCGGCCCCAGCGAATTCGGGACCATCACCGAGATGCCGGTTGCCGACGATCGGGCCGTGATCTTGGAGATGATCATCGACTGGGCCTGGGCGGAAAAGCCCAGTCCGCCATGCTCCTTGGCGATGAGCATGCCGAGGAATTTCTTGTCCTTGATGAACCGCCAGACTTCCTCGGGCAGGTCGATCCGGTTGTGACGGATGTCCCAGTCGTCGAGCATCGCGCACAGCTCTTCGACCGGGCCATCGAAGAACGCCTGTTCCTCGAGCGTCAGCGCCGGCTTGGCGATGGCGCGCAGTTTGGCAAAATCGGGCCGGCCCGAAAACAGCTGGCCATCCCACCCCACCGTGCCGGCCTCCAGGGCCTCCTGCTCGGTCCGCGAGATGCGCGGCAGAAGCTGCCTGACCGCGCCGAGCACGGGAGCCGAGATCGCCTGGCGGCGGATGATCGGGATCCCCGCCAGGACCAGGATCACGCCGGGAACGAGGGCCAGCGTCCAGCCGACCGAACCCCCTCCGGTGAGCAACTGGCTGATGGCGCCGATGGCGAGCGCCACCGCGCCCCATACCAGGAGCGGCACTTCGAGGAGCGCCAGGGCAACGAATGCCGCAATCGACACGATGACCATCAGCAATGTCATCGCTTCCTCTTGGGTTTCGGAATGACGCCCGCAACCGGGACAAGCCGCAAGCGCCAGCGCGCCCCCGCGGCCGGGCCTGCAAATCAGCGCCCGGCACCGCAAGCACCTAATTCGCACACGCCAATCGGTGGGTCAATCTGGCCCGATCGCACCATGGCGATCGGTGAGCCCGCGACAGCCGGCGCGCGCGCCTCGTCCGGTCCGCCTGTCGGCCGACGCCCGCCTGGCGCCCGCCTACTCCGGACGACCGCGTTCATTGATTGACGCAAACGTCAGGCACCGACATATTGTGTCTGGCGCGGTCCTGAGGATGAGCACGGGAGCAGGAGCAATGAGCGTTACCGAAGGTAGCGTTGAACACCAGCGTCCCTGGGTCGACAACTATCCGCCCGGCGTCGACTACAACGCCGAAATCGATCTGACGCCGGTCCACGAGCGTGTCGCCGCGATTTGCCGGACGCACGCCGATCGCGTGGCGCTCGATTTCCTCGGCGCGCAGATGACCTACCGCGAACTCGGGCGGCGGATCGATGCGTTCTGCGGCGCCCTGCAGCAAGATTTGGGCGTGCGCAAGGGCACCCACATCGCCATGCTGCTGCCCAACTCGCCGTTCTACGCGGTCGCCTACTTTGCGGCGTTGAAGGCCGGGGCCACGATAGTCAATTGCAACCCGCTCTACACCGTCTCGGAGCTCTCCCCGATTCTCGAGAATGCCGGCGCCGATCTGATCATCACGGCGGATCTCGCCCCGTTGTTCGAAAAGGCCGAGGCGTTCGTCGACAAGGGCCTGATCGACAAGATCGTGGTGTGCCGATTCACCTCCGCGCTGCCATGGCTGAAAGGGCTGGCGTTCCGCCTGTTCAGGTCCCGCGACCTGGCAAGTCCCGCCCGCTCCCGCTTTGCCGATCGCGTGGTGGGATTCGACCGGCTCCTCGCCGCCCGCCGCGCCCCGACGCAGGTCGAGATCGATCCGGCCCGCGACGTCGCGGTGCAGCAATATACCGGCGGGACCACGGGCCTGCCCAAGGGGGCCATGCTGAGCCACGCCAATATCGCCGCCAATCTTTCGCAGGTCACCACCTATTCGCTGGGGCTGTTCGAGTACCCTTCCAGGCTCGTCGCCGTGCTGCCCTTCTTCCACATCTTCGCGATGACGGCATGCCTGAACGCACCTCTCGCCAATGGCGGGCAGGTGGTGATCATGCCGCGGTGGGACCTCAAGGGGTTTCTTGAGATCATTGATCGCAAGCGCCCGAACGTTTTCATTGCCGTTCCGACCCTTCTGCACATCATCGCCACCTCGTCGCTCACGCGCGGCCACGATCTGAGCTGCCTGGAGACCTGCGTGGTGGGAGGAGCGGCGCTTCCCGGCGAGATTCGGGCCGCCTTCGCCAAGGTATCGGACTGTCTGCTGGCCGAGGGTTACGGACTGACCGAATGCTCGCCGGTGGTGTGCTGCGCCGGGCTGCGTTCGCCCTCCAAGCCGTTGTCGATCGGCATGCCGTTGCCCGGCACCGACATCCGGTTCGTCGATCTCGACGACCCCACCAAAGAAATGCCGCTCGGCGAGCGCGGGGAACTGGTGATCAAGGGTCCGCAGGTGATGCTCGGCTACTACGCCAACGAGGAGGCGACCGAGCAGGGCTTCGCCGACGGCTGGTTCCGGACCGGCGATGTGGGATATGTCGACACCGACGGCTATGTGTACCTGGTCGACCGCATCAAGGACATCATCGTCGTCAACGGCTTCAACGTCTATCCGCGCACCATCGAGGACGCGTTGCTCAAGCACCCGGCCGTTCATGAATGCAACGTGATCGGCGTCGAGGACGCCAAGCGCGGCGAGATGCCCGTCGCTTTCGTCACGCTCGTCGAGGGCGAGCAGGTCACCGAAGAGGACCTCCGAAAGTTCCTCAAGACCGATCTGTCGCCCATCGCGATGCCGCGCCGGATCGAGTTCCGGGACGAGCTGCCCAAGACGTTCATTGGCAAATTGTCGAAAAAGGAGCTGCGGCAGGAGTTGAAACAGGCGTGAGGGTGCGGCGATGAACAAACCCGACACGCGCGCAGGCCGCGACCTCTTCTCGATTTCCGACCTGGCCGCCGAATTCGGCATGTCGACCCGGGCCATTCGGTTCTATGAATCGAAAGGCATGCTGGCGCCGGGACGCGTCGGCAACACCCGGGTGTTTCGGCGCCGGGACCGCGCCCGGCTGGCGCTGATCGCGCGCGGCAAGCGACTGGGCCTGTCCCTTCGCGAGATCGCCGAGTATCTCTCGCTCTACGACGCGGACGTCGCGAAAACGCCCCGCGACGGGGGACTTGTGGAGCGTATCGACGCCCGGCTCGACGAGCTCGAACGCCAGCGCCACGACGTCGTGACCGCGATCGACGAGCTCAGGCAAATCCGACAGCTCGCGCATGCCCGTCACGGGCCGCCCGACTGAAATCGGCCCGCCGCGGCCGCTCCGGCCGACCGGCCCGCCGCAACGCCGAACCCGCACGCCGTCGCGCCGCGACACAAGCTTCGTGATAGAAACCCAAATCCGGTCAGAGCCTTGACTGCACTGACATAAGCAATTTGATGTCCGGGCGCCGGGCTCGGCGCGACGCAAATGCCACGGGACTGGCCGATGACGAAGGGGATCATTCTGGCGGGCGGGACGGGGTCCAGGCTCTTTCCGAGCACGATCCCGGTGTCGAAGCAGTTGCTGCCCGTCTACGACAAGCCGATGATCTACTATCCCCTGTCGACCCTGATGCAGGCGGGGCTGCGCGACATTCTTGTCATCTCCACGCCCGACGACGGACCGCTGTTCGAACGGCTGCTGGGCGACGGCGGCCAGTTCGGCATATCCATCAGCTATGCCGTGCAGCCGAAGCCCGAGGGGCTGGCGCAAGCCTTCCTGATCGGCGAGGCGTTTCTTGCCGGCGACCCCGTATGTCTCATTCTCGGCGACAACATATTCCACGGCGCCGATCTCAGTGCGGCGATGCAGGCCGCCGTCACCCGCCAAAAGGGCGCCACGGTCTTTGCCTATCCGGTCATGGACGCCAACCGCTACGGGATCGTCGAGATCGATCCGGAGACCGGCCGCGCGCGTTCGATCGAGGAAAAGCCGGCCAAGCCGAAATCCGATCTCGCGGTCACGGGTCTTTATTTCTACGACAAGCGCGTCGTCGAGATCGCCAGGCAGGTCAGACCCTCGGCGCGCGGCGAACTCGAAATCACCTCCGTCAACCAGGCCTATCTGGACCGGGACGAACTGGAGGTCGAGGTGCTCGGACGCGGCTTTGCCTGGCTCGACACCGGCACCCATGACAGCCTTCACGACGCCGCCTCCTATGTGCGCACGCTCGAGCATCGCCAGGGCATCATGGTCGCCTGTCCGGAGGAAATCGCCTGGCGGCTGGGCTACATCGATGCCGACGCCGTGCTGGCGACTGCCGCGCGCTACGGCGATACCGGCTACGCGGCGTATCTGCGGCGATTGGTCGAGGACTGAGCCGGTGACCCGTTCCGCCCTGCCATACGACGCCCGTCCCGGCCGCGTGGAGGCGGCGGCGTGACGAAATTCCTGGTCACCGGCGGGGCCGGATTCATCGGGTCGGCGGTCAGTCGGCTGGTCAGCGGCGAGATGACCGCGCCGCTGGTTGTCGTCGACAAGCTCACCTATGCAGGCAATCTGGCCTCGCTCGAACCGGTCGCCGGCAACAAAGACTATGTCTTCATCCGCCAGGACATCTGCAATCAGCCGGCGATGCGCGAGATCCTCGAGACCCATCGGCCCGACGTAGTGATGAACCTGGCCGCCGAGAGCCATGTCGATCGCTCGATCGACGGACCGGCCCCGTTCATCGAAACCAACATCGTCGGCACCTGCAGCCTGCTGGAGGCCGCCCGCGCCTATGTCGCCGGCCTCGACGAGGCGCGCCGCGCGGCCTTCCGGTTTCACCACATCTCGACCGACGAGGTGTTCGGGGACCTGCCGCTGCGCGGCGGCAAATTCACCGAGGCGAGCCCCTACGCCCCCTCCTCGCCCTATTCGGCATCGAAGGCGGCCTCCGACCATCTGGTCCGTGCCTGGCACCACACCTTCGGGCTGCCGGTGGTTCTTTCGAATTGCTCGAACAATTACGGCCCCTGCCACTTCCCCGAGAAGCTCATCCCGCTGACCATCCTCAACGCGCTCGAGGAGCGGCCTCTGCCCATCTACGGCAAGGGCGCCAACGTGCGCGACTGGCTCTATGTCGAAGACCATGCGCGGGCCCTGGTGACGATCGCGACGCGGGGCCGGATCGGCGAGAGCTACAATGTCGGCGGCAATGCCGAGCGTACCAACCTCGAAATCGTCGAAGCGATCTGCGCGATCCTCGACCGGGTGCGCCCGCGCGCCGGCGGCAAGCCGCACCGCGAGCTGATCGAATTTGTCCCGGACCGGCCGGGCCATGACCTGCGCTATGCCATCGACGCGACGAAGATCGCCGAGGAGCTGGACTGGCGGCCTCAAGAGACCCTCGCCACCGGCCTCGAAAAGACCGTCGCCTGGTACCTCGCCAACGAGCCCTGGTGGCGGCCGATCCGCGACAAGCACTACTCGGGGGCGCGGCTGGGCCTGGCGCAACCCGCCGCCCCGCGCTGATTTGCCGGCGTCGGCGGGTCCTATTCGCTCACCGCTGCGCGGGCGCGGCGAAGACGTTCGCCGGGGTCCTCGGCCACACCGTGGCCTCGTCCGCCTTTTCCCATGCGATGCCGTCGACTTGGCATGCAAAATCCCCCGGCCGGCTTCTCGCCGCCGGTTGCCGTGGCTCCCTTCCCTCCCGGATCGGTCATCGCCCCCGAAGGGACGCGGCGTGAGGCGAAACAGGCCTCTTCCGTACTTATAGATGTGAGACCCATT
>CAZNOZ010000009.1:0-73119 GCA_964574935.1 uncultured Devosiaceae bacterium
AAACCCCGCCAGATCGTCGGTGACGTGGTGCACGTGCGCCGCCTCCGCGCCCCCCTCGAGCTCCCAGGCCTCGGCGGCCCCCTCGGGCAGCTCGCCGGCCGGCACCACCTGCACCGTCGTCATCCCCGCCGCGTGCGGGGCTTCGAGGTTCTTGGCCAGATCGTCGAACATCGCCGTCGCTTCCGCTTCAAGTCCGTGCGCCGCCACCAGCGTCTGCAGCGCCTCGGCGGCCGGCTTCGGCCGGTAGCCGGCGGCGCGGATGTCGAAGACCGCCTCGAACGTCCCCGTCGCCCCCAGCCGCGCCAACACCCGCTCGGCGTGGCCGGCGACGGAGTTGGTGTAGACGAGCTTGCGCCCCGGCAGCGCCGCGATCGCCGCGATCAGCGCCGGATCGGGGGCGATGGCCGTGTAGTTGATGCGGTGGACGGCGGCGAGATAGTGCTCCGGGTCGACCCCGTAGCGCGCCATCAGCCCCGCCAGCGTCGTGCCGTGGTCGCGGAAGAGCGCCTTCTGCAGCGCCCGCGCCGGCCCGCGCTCGAGCCCGCTCACCGCCATCACATAGTCGGTGATCAGCCGGTCGATCTGAGCCCAGATGTTGGAGGTGCGCGGATACAGCGTGTTGTCGAGATCGAACACCCACGCCGCCATGCCGGCGAACCCGTCCGGGAAGTGCGGTGTCTCAGCCATCGCCCCTTATGGCAAAATCGGCCGCACCGAAACAGCACCCGCCGCCGCTCCGCAAACAGACCGGCCGGGATTCCGGGCAATTGTGAAAAACCTCGAAGGTTCGGCGCTCGCTTCACCGGATAATTCGGAGGACCTTCGCCGCGCGTTTCCCCGGATCTCATCGGCGGGTTTGATGCCTTGCGCCGCGCCCGCCCGCGCCGCACAATGGCCGCCATCGAAGGGGACGGCCGATGCGAAGATATTGGATAGCGTCAGTATTTATAATTTGTTTTCAATCACTTAGTGCCGTCGCGCAGGACGCGGCGCCGCAGGTTGTGGGCGCGCCCGCACGCGCCGGCGTTCTGGTCACAATCACCGGGACGGGGGAGCTGGTCCTCACCCCCACCGACACCATCGAACTCGAAAATGGCCTGCAACTGCAAAAGAACAGCTTCGGACGCTGGGTGGTGGGCGGCACCGTCATTGCGCTCAGGGAGTTGACCTCCAATCCCTTCACCTACAACGGCCGCACCGTCACCGTCACCGGCGGCTCGGTCGCCAACGTCCTGCCCGAATACGGGTTTTTCCAGTATTCCAACCTCGGTGAGGGCGGCACCATCATGGTCCTCACCGAGGGCGTAGCCGAGGACGCGCTGGCGCCCTATGTCGCGGCTTGCGGCGCCTTCCTCACCCAGGATATCCCGGCCTGCGCCGTCTCGATCACCGGCACCGTCAATGTCGACGAGGCCGACAACGCCGTCGAGCTCACCGACCCCGTCTTCGTAACCGAGTAGCCGGGGGGCTTGCCGCTCAGTCCGGATGCAGCAGCGTGCCGGCACCATGCTCGGTGAAGAGCTCGATCAGCACCGCGTGCGCCACCTTGCCGTTCACGATCACCGCCGCTTCCACCCCCTCTTCGAGCGCCGCGATGCAGGTCTCGAGCTTCGGGATCATGCCGCCCTTCACAGTTCCGTCGGCGATCAGCCGGCGCGCTTCGCCAACGCCGAGCTTTTCGACCAGTGCCCCGTCGCCGCCCAATACTCCGGCCACATCGGTGAGGAACAACAGGCGCTTGGCGTCGAGCGCCCCGGCGATGGCGCCGGCGAAGGTGTCGGCGTTGATGTTGTAGGTCGCCCCGTCGCGGCCCGGCGCCACCGGCGCGATCACCGGGATCATCTCCGAGTGCGCCAAGAGGTCGAGCAGCGTCCGGTCCACCTCCGCCGGCACGCCCACGAATCCCAGATCGACCGCTCGCTCGATGTTCGAGTCCGGATCGGTAACTGATTTTCCGGCCTTTTCGGCGAACACCATGTTGCCGTCCTTGCCCGAAAGCCCGATCGCCCATTCCCCCTCGGCGTTGATCAATGCCACGATCTGCTTGTTGATCGAGCCGGCCAGGACCATCTCGACGATTTCCACCGTCGCGGCATCGGTCACCCTCAGCCCGCCCTCGAAGCGCGAGGCGATCCCCAGCTTGTCGAGCATCTGGCCGATCTGCGGTCCGCCTCCATGCACCACCACCGGATTGACCTTGGACTGCTTGAGCAGCGCGATATCGCGCGCGAAGGCCTTGGCCAGCGCCGGCTCGCCCATCGCGGCCCCGCCATACTTGACCACCACCGTCTCGCCCTCGTAGCGCTGCATGAACGGCAGCGCCTGCGCGAGAATGGCCGCTTCCTTTCCGACGGTATCCGGCTCGCTCATCCACCCGGCTCCTGATTGGCCCCGTGTTTAGCCAAACCCGCCCGCCTTGTCTCGCCCAACCTCGCGTCAAACCCCGCGCCGCCGATCACGGTCGCCGCACGGGGTTTTGACATGCGGCCTGCGCCGCTTTCGGACTAGGTTGCGCCTGCCGGCGCCGCACCAGTGGCCCGGCCGGAACCAGGGAGCAAGCCATGTCGCCGACCCGACGCAACGTTCTTCTTGGCGGTTGCGCCACCGTCGCACTGGTGGCGGTCGGCGTCACGCGGCCGTTCGGCGCCGGGCTGCTCGCCACCGGACCCTTCGAGATCGAGCACACCGACGCCGAATGGCACGCCCTGCTCAACGATGCCGAATACGCGGTGCTGCGCCAGGCCGCGACCGAGCGCGCTTGGACCTCGCCCCTGCTCGATGAACACCGGGCCGGCGTTTTCGCCTGCCGCGGCTGCCAGTTGCCCCTGTTCGACGCCGCGACCAAGTACGACAGCCACACCGGCTGGCCGAGCTTCTACACACCGCTCGACAACGCCGTGGCAGAGACCGCCGACAACAGCTTGGGCATGGTGCGCACCGAAGTGCACTGCCGGCGCTGCGGCAGCCACCTCGGGCACGTGTTCAATGACGGCCCGCCGCCCACCGGATTGCGCTACTGCATGAACGGGCTGGCGCTGAGTTTCGTTCCCGCCTGAGCCGCGGCGGGCTTGATCGCCGCCCTTTTTCGACCGATATCCCGAGCGGTTACCGGCCAACCGTCGGCGGGATTTCGACGTGAAAATCACCGTGATCGAGGCGGGCCGCCCGCCCGCGCCACTGGACGCCCGGTTCGGCGATTATCCGGCGATGTTCGAGGCGTTGCTGACCGCGTCCGACCCCGCGCTGAGGGTCCGGGCCGTTGATGCGCGGGCCGAGGAGCTGCCCGATCCGGCGACCCTCGAGGCGGCGCTCATCACCGGGTCGGCGGCCGGGGCCTACGAAAAGCGCGACTGGATTGAGCGGCTGGCCGATTTTGTCCGCCGGGCCCACCGCGCCAAGACGCCGATCGTGGGTATCTGCTTCGGCCACCAGATCATGGCCCAAGCGCTGGGCGGCAAAGTGGAGAAGTCCGACAAGGGTTGGGGGATCGGGCGCCACCTCTACGCCGTCGACTTTCGGCCGCCTTGCATGGCCGATGTCCCGGCCACCCTCGCCGTGCCGGCCAGCCACCAGGATCAGGTCGTTGCCGCCCCGCCCCGGACCCGGGTTGTCATGCATTCCCAATTCGCGCCGTTTGCGGGGCTCTGGTACGATTCCGGCCCGGCGCTGACCTTTCAGCCGCATCCGGAGTTCACCGCGGACTTCGCCGCCGCCCTCTACGGTCTCAAGCACCGGCAGCGGGTCGGCGACGCGCCGGTCGACGCCGCTATCGCCTCGCTGTCGGAGCCGCTCGACAACGCGGTGCTGGGCACCGCCATCACCCGCTTTCTCGGCGCCGCCTCACACTAGCCGGGCGATCTCGGCGCGCAGCGCCTCGATGCCGGTGCCATCCCTGGCGGACGTCACGATGAGCTCGGGATGCGCCGCCGGCCGCTGCGCCAGCCACTGCGCCATCTCGGCGTGCATCTGCTCGCGTGCCTCCGATGCGGCCTTGTCCGCCTTGGTGACGACGATCTGGTAGTTCACCGCCGCCGCGTCCAGCTTGTCCATCACCGTCCGGTCGGCGGCCTGGATGCCCCGGCGCGCGTCGATGAGAAGGAACACCCGGCGCAGGTTCGGCCGGCCCCTCAGATAGGCGTCGATGAGCGCGCTCCATTGCCCGATCTGCCGCTTCGGCGCCCGCGCGAAGCCGTAGCCGGGCAGGTCGGCCAGCCTGACCCCGGCGCCGGGGCTCTCGAACAGGTTGATCTGCCGTGTCCGCCCCGGCTCGTTCGACGTCCGCGCCAGGGCGCTTTGCGCGGCCAGCGCGTTGAGCAGCGAGGATTTGCCGACATTCGAGCGGCCCGCGAAGGCCACCTCGATCGCGTCCGGCGGCGGCAGGTCCTCGACACCGGCGCAGCCGCGCACGAACGCCCAGGGCCGCGCGAACAGCAGCCGGCCCGCTTCCAGTTCGGCGTCAGGCGGCGCCACCGGCGGCAGGGCCATGGCTCAGCTCTTGGATTCGCCGGAGGGCTTTCGACGGAATACCGCCAACGTGTTGCCGAGCAGGTCGACCTCGGCGCCGTGGCGCTTCATGATCACATACTGCTGCGCGATCGACAGCGAGTTGTTCCAGGCCCAGTAGATCACCAGCCCCGCCGGGAAGCGCGCCAGCATGAACATGAACAACAGCGGCATCCAGGTGAAGATCATCGCCTGGGTGGGATCGGTCGGGGGCGGATTGAGCCGCATCTGCAGGAACATCGTGACGCCCATGATCACCGGCCACACACCGATCGCCAGGAAGGCGCCGATGATCGGCACCGAAGCAGGATCGTAGGGCAACAGCCCGAAAAGATTGAAAATGTGCGTCGGGTCGGGCGCCGCCAGATCCCGAATCCAGCCGAAGAACGGCTGGTGCCGCATCTCGATGGTGATGAACAGCACCTTGTAGAGCGCGAAGAACACCGGGATCTGGATGACGACCGGCCAGCAGCCGGACAGCGGGTTGATCTTCTCGCGCTTGTAGAGCTCCATGAGCTGCTTTTGCTGTTCGGCGCGATCGTCCTTCAACTGCTCCTGAAGCCGCTTCACCTCGGGCTGGATCTTTTTCATCCCCGCCATCGAGGCGAAGGACTTGTTGGCGAACCAGAAGAAGGCGATCTTGACCAGGACCGTCACCGCAAGGATCGCCAGCCCGAAATTGCCAAGGATTCCGTAGAGCCAGCGGATCAGGAAAAACATCGGCTTGGTGATGAAGTGAAACCAGCCCCAGTCGATGAGCAGTTCCAGCCTGTCCGCCCCCAGCTCGGTCTCGTAGCGGTCGATGATCGCCTCGACCTTGGCGCCGGCGAAGACGTGGCTTTCGACCGACGTCTCGCCGCCGGCGGGCACCACAACCGGCGTGTTGGCCACGAAGCTCGTCTGGTAGCTGTCGCCCCCTTCGATCGACAGATAGGAGAAGCGGGCGTTGACCGGCATGTCGCTGAGCGGAATGACCGCGGCCGCGAAGTACTTGTCGGTGATGCCGAGCCAGCCGCCTGTCGACTCGAAGGTCTTGGCACCCTCGTCGATGAGGGACTTGTAGTTGATCTCGTGCAGCTGGCCATCGAGCACCCCGATCGGGCCCTCGTGCAGGATGTAGAACCCCGAGGTCTGCGGCGTTTCGTGGCGCGAGATCAGCGAATAGGGGAACAGCGCCACATCGCCGCCCGTCGTGTTGTGCACCGTCTGCTCGACCGTGAACAGGTAATCGGGGTCGACCGAATATGTCCGCCGGAATTCAAGACCCCCGCCATTGTCCCACACCAGCGTCACCGGTGAATTTGCGGTCAGCTTGGCGTTGCCGTCGACCCGCCACTGCGTGTCTGTGTCCGGCAATCCGGCCGCGCTGTTGCCGGCCGCTACCCAGCCTTGCTCGGCGTAAAACGCATGCGGCGCCCCGCTGGGCGAGAACAGGGTGATGATGGGGCTGTCCGGTTCGATGGTCTCGCGGTACTTTTTCAGCCGCAAATCGTCGATGCGGCCGCCGCTCAGATTGATCGAACCGGTCAGCGACGGGGTGTCGATATCGACGCGCGTGCTGGCGGCGATCCGCGCCTCACGCGTTTGCATCGCCGCCCCCGTCGTCACCGTCGCCCCTGGCGCGGCGGGTGCCGCGGGTGCCGCGGCCGAGCCTGCGGGCGTCGCGGTTTCGGGCGTCGCGGTATCGGGCGTCGCCAGATCCGGACCGGAGGGAGCGGTTTCGGGTGCCTGCTGCTGCTGGGCGACCTCGGCTTCCCGCTGCGCGCGCTCGAGCTGCGGGCCGGCGATGAACACCTGCCAGCCGATCAGCACGACCAGGGACAGAACGATCGCAAGGATGTAATTGCGGGTTTCGTTCATCGTCCGTCCCGGCCAGCCTCCCGCGCGTCGCGTCTTTCGATCTGCTCCAGCGCCGCCTTCAGCTCGCCGACCAGACGTTCGAAGGGTTCATGTAGCGCATCCCGCCGTCCGATCAACACATAGTCGTGTCCGGGGGCGAATTGCGAGACGTTGTGCATCGCCGCCGCTTTCAGTCGCCGGCGAATGCGATGGCGCTCGACCGCGTTGCCGGTGCGCCGGGTGACCGTGAAGCCGATCCGCGCGTCTTCGGCCCCGTTCGGCGCCCTTTGCAGCACGAAGGCGCGTTTGTGCGTCCGCGCGCCACGCGCCGCCGCGACGAACTGCGCCCGTCTTGTGAGGCGCCGCATACATCGGTCTCCACGGGGGCCGGCCGCGCCGGGCCGCCGAACGGCCTAGGCACTCAGACGCTTGCGACCCCGCAGGCGCCGACGCGCCAGCACCCGGCGGCCGTTCTTGGTCGCCATGCGAGCCCGGAATCCGTGGCGCCGCTTGCGGACCAGCCGGCTGGGTTGAAAGGTTCGTTTCATCGCTGCCTTCCCGGTGCCGCCGTTTAGAGGTGGTCGCCATGCGCCGGCCTGCAAGGCCGCGCGGGATGCCGACCGCCGGTTCCGAAGTCGCGGGGAACCCGGCCACCGGACCGGCCCGCTTTTAGGCAAACCACCATGCGGAGTCAACGCGAGCCCGCGCCTCGCGACGGCCACTTCGTCACGCCTCGTCAAAGCTGAGTGAATGGGGCACAATCCCCGCGCGCCTGGCCTATCCTGCACGGGCGCCGGGCGCCAACGCCCCGGCATCGACCGCGACGAGAAAGCCCACCGGCCGTGAGCCAAGCCGATACCGACCAGCCCCATCGCGAACCGGCCCGTTGGTGGCGCCGCTGGTTGCCGCTGGCGATCGTGGTGCTCGCGATCGTCGCCTTCTTCGCCCTCGGCCTGCATCGGGTGTTCACCTTCGAGATGCTGACCGCCAACTACGTGGCGCTCAAGTCCACCGTCGCCGAGCAGTGGCTGACGGCAGTGGCCGCATTCGCGGTCGTCTATGTGATCTCCACCGCCCTCAGTCTGCCGGTCGGCGGCGTGCTGACGGTGGCCGGCGGGCTGCTGTTCGGCTGGTGGCAGAATTCCCTGATCGTGGTGTTCAGCGCCACCCTCGGCGCGTCGATCCTGTTCTGGATCGCCCGCACCGCGCTCCGGGACCTCTTCGAGCGGCGGGCCGGCAAATGGCTGAACAGGCTCGCCGAGGGGTTCCGCGAGGACGAGGCCAACTACCTTTTGTTCCTGCGCCTGGTGCCGGTATTTCCATTCGCACTGGTCAATTTCGCGCCCGGAATCCTGGGCGTGAATTTTGTCACCTATGTGTGGACCACCTTCATCGGCATCGCGCCGGGCACCGCCGCCTATTCTTTCGCCGGGGAGGGCCTCGGCTCGGTCATCGAGCGCCAGGCCGAGATGCGCCAGGCCTGCCTGGCCGCCGGCAATACCGATTGCGGCTTTTCGCTCGATCCGGCGGCGCTGGTGACGCCGCAGCTGGTGATCGCGTTCGCCGCGCTCGGCGTGGTTGCGCTCATCCCGCCCGTCGTCCGGCGCTTGCGCCGGCGGCCGGCGGAATAGCGGCGCCGGTCCGGGAAGCCGAGCGATGGCCGACTATCTCGACCCCGACCTGTGCGTGATCGGCGCCGGCTCAGGCGGCCTGACGGTGGCCGCCGCCGCCCGCGCGCTCGACGCCTCGGTGGTTCTCATCGAACGCGGGAAAATGGGCGGCGACTGCCTGAACTATGGCTGCGTGCCGTCGAAATCCCTGATCGCGGCCGCCAAACGCGCCCATGTGTTCCGCTCCTCGGCCCCGTTCGGGATCGCCGCCGAGGAACCGAAGGTCAATTTCGGGCGCCTCAACGAGCACATCAAGACCGTTATCGCCGGCATCGCCCCGCACGACTCGGTGGAGCGCTACGAAGGGCTTGGCGCCACCGTCATCCAGGGGACCGCCAGGTTCGCCGACCGGCGCACGATCGAGGTCGAGGGACAGCGCGTGCGGGCCCGGCGCTTCGTGATCGCCACCGGCTCGCGTCCCGCCGTCCCGCCGATCGAGGGGCTCGACGAGGTCGACTATCTCACCAATGAAACGATTTTCGATCTGACCGCCAAGCCTTCGCATCTCATGATCATCGGGGCCGGCCCGATCGGGCTCGAGCTCGCCCAGGCCTACAGCCGGCTCGGCTCCGAGGTCACCGTTTTCGAAATGGCCGAGCCGCTGCACCACGAGGACCCCGAGCTGAGCGGGATCGCGTTGCGCGCCGTGCGCAAGGACGGGGTCTCCGTCCATGGCGGCGCCACCGTCGTCGGCGTCGCCGCCAAGGGCAACGCGATCGCCGTCAACGCCGACACCGGAAGCGGCGAGGAGGAGGTCACCGGCAGCCATCTTCTGGTCGCCACCGGCCGCCAGCCGAATATCGAGGAACTCGATCTCGATGCCGCCGGCGTCAGGCTCGACGGTGGCCGCATTCGCGTCGGCCGCAATCTCAAGACCACCAACCGGCGGATCTACGCCATCGGCGATCTCGCCGGCGACATGCATTTCACCCACACCGCCGGCTATCACGCGGGGCTGGTGGTGCGGAACGCGCTCTTCCGCCTGCCGGTTTCGGTCAACGCCGCGATCGTCCCGCGCGTCACCTACACGGATCCGGAAATCGCCCATATCGGTCCGACCGAATCCGAGGCGCGTGAGCGCTACGGAGACAGGTTCAAGGTCCTGCGCTGGGACTATGCAAACAACGACCGCCTGCGCACCGAGCGGCGCCAGGACGGGCTGCTCAAGGTAATCACCGACCGCAAGGGGCGCATCCTGGGCGCCGGAGCGGTGGGCCCCAATGCCGGGGAGGTGATCGCCTTCTATTCGCTGGCGATTGCCAATCGCCTCAGGATCGGCGCCTTCACGAAGGCGGTGATGCCCTATCCGACCCTCAACGAGGTGACGCAGCGGATTGCCTACGAATACTATCGCGATCAGCTCTCAAACCCGTGGCTAAAGCGGCTGCTCGAACTTAACCGTTTGTTCGGCTAGGACTGTCGAGCCTATACTTGGCGCATGTCGGATGCCCCCTCCCGATCCGGCGAACGGCCTGGATTTGGCCTTTCCTGGAAGCTGATCACCATGATCGTGGTTACGATCCTGGCGGTCGAGGTCCTGATCTATCTGCCCTCGGTCGCCAATTTCCGGGCCTCCTGGCTCGACGACCGCATCCGGGTGGGCGGCGTCGCCGCCAGGGTCATCGACGTCGTCCCCGACGTCATGAAGGTACCCGCCGAGCTTTCCGAATCGCTGTTGCGCTCCGCCGGCGCGGTGGCGCTGGTCATTCGCCGCGAGGGCCGCAGCCAGCTCATCGAGCGCCCGGACGTGCCCATGCCCAAGGCGGTCGTCACCGCCGATATGCGGGTGCGCGACCCGATGAGTCTGATCGCCGGCGCCGTCGAGGAACTGATAGGGGGCGGCGAGCGCGTGGTGCGCGTCGTGGGAACGCCGCCCGGCGCCGAGGACACCCTGATCGAGGTGCTGATGAACGACAACATCCTGCGCGCCGATATGTTCGTGTATTCGCGCAACATCTTCATTCTGTCGCTGATCGTTGCCGCCTTCACGTCGGTCGCGATCTACATGGCGCTCGACCGGCTGCTCGTGCGCCCGTTCGGTCGCATCACCGCCAACATGATCGCCTTTCGCGAGACCCCGGAAAACGCCGGCCGGATCATCGTTCCCTCCGGCCGCCGCGACGAGATCGGCATCGCCGAACGCGAGCTGGCGGCGCTGGAGACCGACCTTTTCGAAATGCTGCACCAGCGCAAGCACCTGGCAGATCTCGGCCTCGCGGTCGCCAAGATCAACCACGATCTTCGCAACACCCTCGGCGCCGCCCAGCTCCTGTCCGACCAGGTGGCGACCCTCGAGGATCCGAAGGTGCAGCGGCTCGCCCCGCGCCTCGTGCAGACGCTCGACCGGGCCATCGGCTTTGCGCAGTCGGTTCTCGATTACGGCCGCCAGTCGGCGACCGTTCCCAAACCTCAGCCGGTCGACGTCCGGGCGCTGGTCATCGAATCGGCGGCCCAGGCGGCGCTGTTTGGCCACCCGACAATCGCCTTCGAGAACCAGGTGCCGGACGATCTGATCCTCAAGGTCGATCCCGAACAGATCGGCCGGGTCGCGGTCAACCTGCTCAAGAACGCCCGCGAGGCCATCGAGTCGGCGGGCGACGCCGTCAACGATCCGAAAATCGCCGTCCGCATTCACGAGGAGAAGGACTGGGTGACCATCGAAATCGCCGACAACGGCCCCGGCCTTCCGCCACGGGCGCGCGAAAACCTCTTCCAGGCCTTCCAGGGCTCGGGCCGCTCGGGGGGCACCGGGCTTGGCCTGGTGATCGCCAACGAATTGACGGAGGTGAACGGTGGCCGCCTGCGTTACGTCGACACGGGGCAGGGCACCTGTTTTGCCATCGACCTGCCGGCCGCGAACCTGGTCTAGGGGCAACCGCGGCGCTCGGGCCGCCTTGCAATGGCCCGCCGCCCGGTCTAAGCGTGTCGCCTTGCCGCGGGGCCGGCCCCTGAGGCGCCCCGCGCAATGCGCCCGTAGCTCAGCTGGATAGAGCACCAGACTACGAATCTGGGGGTCAGGGGTTCGAATCCTCTCGGGCGCGCCAGTTTTCTCCCCCGTACCGGTGCTGCCTGGACTTTGATGCCGCCGCCAACGCGCCGCCGCGTCGGTCGCGCGGCGGTCCGGCTGGCGCTGAAGGGGCGGCGTTGCCCCGCCGCGCCCGCCGCTTAATCGAGATCAAGGAATTCGCCCGGCGCCGGGCTAGGGTTCGCACGAATCGACGCATGAGGTTGCGCAATCCGGTTTGTGGACCCAAATTGTTGTGCATCGAGTGTCGCGGTCGCGGTGCCGCGCGTGCCTGAAAATGACCGCCCGCAAGGGAGTTTCCAAATGGCCAAATCGCCCCCTCAAGTGCTCTGGTTCGAAGAACTTTCCCGCGATCAGGTGCCGCTGGTGGGCGGCAAAAACGCCTCGCTCGGCGAGATGGTGCACGCTTTGTCCTCGCGCGGCGTCAGCGTGCCGCCCGGATTCGCGACCAGCGCCGGCGCCTATTGGGAATACGTCAAGGCCAACGCCCTGCACGAGGTGATCGAGGACACCCTCGCCGAGCTGAAGGCCGGCAAGATCCAGTTGCACGAGGCCGGCGATACCATCCGGCGAGCGTTCGTGCGCGGCGACTGGCCCGAGGACACCGCGGACGCGATCCGCGTCGCCTATCGCGAGCTTTCCAAGCGCGCGGGGAGCGACGAGGCGGATGTGGCGGTGCGCTCGAGCGCCACCGCCGAAGACCTGCCCGATGCCAGCTTCGCCGGCCAGCAGGAGACCTTCCTGCACATTCGCGGCGAGACGGCGCTGCTCGATGCCTGTCGGCGCTGCTTCGCCTCGCTGTTCACCGACCGCGCCATCAGCTACCGGGAAGTCAAGGGTTTCGACCATCTCAAGGTCGCGCTGTCGATCGGCGTGCAGCAGATGGTGCGCTCGGACCTCGGCGGTTCGGGCGTCATGTTCTCGATCGACACGGAAACCGGGTTCGACAAGATCGTGGAGATCAATGCCGCCTGGGGGTTGGGCGAAAACGTCGTTCAGGGCGCCGTCGATCCCGACGAATACGTCGTGTTCAAGCCGCTTCTGGACGACGCCGGTTTGACGCCCATCGTCGAGAAGCGGCTGGGCGCCAAGGCGAAGAAGATGATCTATGCGACCCGGGGCGATCGTCCGGTTCGCAACGTGCCGACCTCGAAGGCGGAACGCGCCGCGTTCGTGCTGTCCGACCCCGAGATTCTCGCCCTGGCGCGGTGGGCCGTCACCATCGAGGCTCATTACGGGTGCCCCATGGACATGGAATGGGCGCGCGACGGGGAAACCGGCGAGTTGTACATCGTCCAGGCGCGGCCCGAGACCGTGCAGTCGCGCAAATCGGGGGCGGTCTTCCACTCCTACAAGATCACCAGGAAAGGCAAGGTACTGACCACCGGGCTCAGCATCGGCGACGCGGTGGTTGCCGGCCATGCCTGCGTCATCGAGGACGTCAAGGACATCGATCAGTTCATCGACGGCTCGATCCTGGTGACCGGGATCACGGACCCCGACTGGGTGCCGATCATGAAGCGGGCCGCCGGAATCATCACCGATCATGGTGGACGCACCTCGCATGCCGCGATCGTCAGCCGCGAGCTCGGATTGCCGGCGGTCGTGGGCACGGGCGACGCCACGCATGTGCTGCACGACGAGCAGGAGCTGACGATTTCATGCGCCGAAGGCGACGACGGCTTCGTCTATGAGGGGACCGCCGAGTTCGAGGAGATCGAGCACCATGTCGACGACATCCCCGAGACGAAGACCCACGTCATGCTCAACCTCGGCAACCCCGCCGCGGCCATGCGCTGGTGGCGAATTCCCTCGGACGGCGTGGGGCTGGCGCGCATGGAGTTCGTGGTTGGCAACCACATCAAGGTGCATCCCATGGCGCTGGTGCACTTCGATACCCTGAAGGACGAGGAGGCCCGCAAAACCATCGAGGAACTGACCGTGGGCTACCAGGACAAGTCGGCATATTTCGTCGATCAGCTGGCGCTGGGGCTGTCACGCATCGCCGCCGCGGTCTATCCGCGCCCGGTCATCGTCAGGATGAGCGACTTCAAGACCAACGAGTATGCGGGACTGATCGGCGGCGCCGAATTCGAGCCCAAGGAAGAAAACCCGATGATCGGGTTCCGGGGCGCCTCGCGCTACTACTCGCCGCGTTACGAAGCCGGCTTCGCACTCGAATGCAGGGCAATCCACATGCTGCGCGAAAAGATGGGCTTTACCAACGTGGTGGTAATGATCCCCTTCTGCCGGTCGCTGGATGAGGCGGACCGGGTGCTGGACGTGATGGCCCGGAACGGGCTCAAGCGCGGCGAAGAGGGCTTGCAGGTGTATGTGATGTGCGAAATTCCGTCGAACGTGATCCTGGCGAAGGACTTCGCCAAGCGCTTCGACGGCTTCTCCATCGGATCGAACGACCTGACCCAGCTGACCCTGGGGGTCGATCGCGATTCGGAGGAGCTGGCGGGGCTGTTTTCCGAGCAGGACCCGGCCGTGGAGTGGATGATCGAAAACGTGATCCGGGCGGCGCACGAAGCCGGCGCCAAGGTCGGTTTGTGCGGCCAGGGACCCAGCGATCACCCGGAATTTGCGGAGTTTCTGGTCTCGTGCGGCATCGATTCGATGTCGGTGACTCCGGACAGCTTCATCGAAGTCAAGCAGCACGTCGCGGAGGCCGAGGGGCGTCAGCGCCCCGCCAAGGCCGGCTGACCCGGAGTTCGACGCCCATGACCCCACCGGCGCGACCCGCGAACAAGCCCGTCCGGGCGGATACGGCGGCACCGGACCGCGCCGCAGGGGGAGCATCGGGCCGCTCCGGCCAAGTCGCCGGGCCGGTTCCGCTCTACGATCTCGGCGCCGCCATCTTCGACCTCGACGGCGTTGTCACGCGAACCGCCGGCGTGCACGCGGCGAGCTGGAAGCGGCTCTTCGACGGGTATCTCGAGGCGCGCAGCAAGGCGACCGGTGAGCCTTTCGAGCCGTTCGACGTGGAAACCGACTACCCGCGCTACGTCGACGGCAAACCGCGGCCGGACGGGATCGAGAGCTTTCTCAAATCACGCGGGATTTCGCTTCCCCGGGGTGAGCCATCCGACCCGCCCGACCGCGAAACCGTCTGGGGGCTCGGCAACCGCAAGAACCGGTACTTCCGCAAGACCGTCGAGGAGGATGGGGTCGAGATCTTCGAGACCACCGTGAAGCTGATTGCGGATCTTCACGAGCGCCGCATCGCCACGGCACTGGTTTCCTCGAGCCGAAATGCCCGCCCGGTGCTGAAGGCGGCCGGGCTCACCGACCGCTTCGACGTCGTTGTGGACGGCACCGACCTGGCGCGCCTGGGGCTCAAGGGCAAACCGGCCCCGGACCTGTTCCTCGAGGCCGCCCAGCTGCTCGGCGTCGCCCCCCGGAACGCCGCCGTGTTCGAGGACGCGATCAGCGGCGTCGAAGCCGGCCGCGCCGGCGACTTTGGCCTGGTCGTCGGGCTCGACCGCCAGAATCAGACCGACGAACTCGCCCGGGCCGGCGCCGACGTCGTGGTTAAGGACGTGGCCGAGTTGAACCTGTCGGCGTCCGCGGAAACCGGCGGCCGGACGCCGGCCACCGTTCCTTCGGCGCTTGAGCGTTTCGACGATATCCGGAAACGCTTCGGCGGCCGGAAGATTGCGGTGTTCCTGGACTATGACGGCACCCTGACGCCGATCGTGGCGCGTCCGGATTTGGCGATCCTGTCGGACGACATGCGCGCCATTGTCAGCCATCTCGCGACGCTGTGCACCGTTGCCGTTGTCAGCGGCCGCGATCTTGCAGACGTGCGGCGCCTGGTGGGGCTCGAGGAGCTCGTCTATGCCGGCAGCCACGGCTTCGACATTGCCGGGCCCGGCGGGCTGCGCATCCGGCATCAGGACGGGGCCGCCTACGAGGCAGCCGTCAAGCGCGCCTCCGAGCGTCTCCGTCCGGCGATCGCCGGCATCGAAGGCGCGCTCGTCGAACCCAAGCGCTTTGCGGTGGCGGTACACTATCGGCAGGTCAAATCCGATGCGGTGCCGGCGGTGGAAGCGGCGGTGGATGCGGTGCTCGACGAGGTCTCGGAGTTGCGCAAGACCCACGGCAAGAAGGTCTTCGAGCTGCGCCCGCGGTTCGATTGGGACAAGGGAAAGGCGGTGGACTGGTTGCTTCAGGCGCTTGAGTTGGAGCGGCAGGGCGTGCTCGCCTTCTATCTGGGGGACGATACCACCGACGAGGACGCCTTCGTGGCGCTGCGGCACAAGGGCGTCGGCATTCTGGTCGGGCCGGACACCAGCCGCACCGCCGCGCACTACGTTCTTGCCTCGCCGGAGGAAGTCGGCCGGTTTCTGACCCGTCTTGGCCAGGTGCTGGAAGGATCGGCGGGTGGCTGAGGCGGGCTGGCAGCTCACCTACGAGGGGTTTGATCCGACGCAGGAAGGGCTGCGCGAGGCGTTGTGCACCCTGGGGAACGGGTACTTCGCCACCCGCGGCGCGGCCGAGCAGTCAAAGGCCGACGGCGTGCACTATCCCGGCACCTATCTTGCCGGTGGCTACAACCGGCTCGACACCGAGATTTCCGGTCGGGTTGTCGAAAACGAAGACCTCGTGAATGTGCCGAACTGGTTGCCCGTGATGGTCCGCGCGGTGGACGGTGACTGGCTCGGGCCGCACACCGGCGAGGTCGAGGCCTATCGTCAGACCCTCGATCTGAAACGCGGCGTATTGCACCGCTCGATGACGCTGCGCGATGCGGAGGGCCGCCGAACGACGATCGCCAGCCGCCGCCTCGTGCATATGGGCTCCCCGCATCTGGGCGCCATCCAGCTCACGATCACGGCCGAGAACTGGTCGGGCCAGCTCGAGGTACGCTCCTCGCTCGACGGACGCATCGTCAATTCCGGTGTCGCGCGCTATCGGGAGCTGGCCTCCAAGCACCTCGCGCCGCTGCACGCCGCCATCCTCGACCCCAATGTGATGCTGCTGGTGACCGAGACCACCCAGTCCCGCCTGCGCGTTGCCGAGGCGGCCCGCACCCGGCTTTGGCGGGAGGGCGCCGAGCTCGGTCCCGAGCGAAGCGATCGGCGTGAGTCAGACTGCGTGCATCAGACCTTCGTTTGCGACATCGCCGAAGGCGAGCCCCTGACGGTCGAGAAGACCGTGAGCGTGTTCACCTCCCGGGACCGCGCCGTCTCGGCGCCGGAGGAAGCCGCGATCGCCACCGTCCGCCACGCCCCCCGCTTCGACCCGCTCGAGCGCTCGCACGTGAAGTCCTGGTCGCGCCTGTGGGAGCGCTGCGATATCGACCTCGGAAACCGGCCCGAGCGGACCCAGATGATCCTGCGCCTGCACATCTTCCACCTGCTGCAGACCGCTTCACCCAACACAGTCGATCTCGATGCCGGCGTGCCGGCTCGCGGATGGCACGGGGAGGCCTATCGCGGTCACATTTTCTGGGACGAGCTGTTCATCTTTCCGTTCCTCAATTTCAGGCTCCCCGAAATCACCCGGGCATTGCTGTTGTACCGCTACCGCCGCCTCGACGAGGCGCGCCAGCTGGCGCGGGAGGCCGGCTACCGCGGCGCGATGTATCCCTGGCAAAGCGGCTCCAGCGGCCGCGAGGAAACCCAGGTCCTGCATCTCAATCCGGAATCGGGGCGCTGGACCGCCGACAACACACACCTGCAACGTCACGTCAGCCTTGCCGTCGCCTACAATGTCTGGCGCTACTGGCAGGCGACGCACGATCACTGGTTCCTCGCCGACTACGGCGCCGAGATGATCCTCGAGATCGCCCGCTTCTGGGCCTCGATCGCGACTTTCAACGATGAGCTGGGCCGCTTTGAAATCCGCGGAGTGATGGGCCCCGACGAGTTCCACGACCGATATCCGTGGCGCGACGAGCCCGGCCTCGACAACAACGCCTACACCAATTTCATGGCCGCATGGGTTCTGCGGCGCGCCATCGAGGTGCTCGACCGGGTCAGCTTCGAGCGCCGCCGCGAACTGGAGCGCCTTCTGGAGCTGGACGACAGCGAGTTGGAGCGCTGGGACGAAATCAGCCGCAAGCTCAGGATCGTCATGCTCGACGACGACATCATCGCGCAGTTCGAGGGATACGACCGCCTCGAGGAGTTCGACTGGGACGGCTATCGCGACAAGCACGGAGACATCCAGCGTCTCGACCGCATCCTCGAAGCGGAGGGGGACACGGTCAATCGCTTCAAGGCTTCGAAGCAGGCGGATCTGCTGATGCTGTTCTACCTGTTTTCCAGCCCCGAGCTGCGCGAGCAGTTCGAGTTGCTCGGCTGCGGGCTGGGTCCGGATGCGATCGCCAGGAACATCGACTACTACGTCTCGCGCACCTCGAACGGCTCGACGCTGAGCCGCGTCGTGCATTCATGGGTGCTGGCCCACTCCGACCGCGCCCAGTCCTGGTCGCTGTTCAATCAGGCGCTCGAAAGCGACGTCGACGACATCCAGGGCGGCACGACCGCCGAAGGCATTCACCTGGGCGCGATGGCCGGGACCCTCGACCTCATTCAGCGCGGCCATATCGGTCTGGAGTTCCATGACGACACGCTCTGGGTCAATCCGTGTCTGCCGCCCGAGCTGGAGAGCCTGAATTTGCAGTACCTGTTCCGCGGCAACTGGCTGTATCTCAGGTTTGACCGCGACAAGTTGGCGATCTCGGCGCCCCACCCCTGGAAGGGACCGGAGAAGATCGGCGTGGGGGACAAAATCTACGCCTTCAGCGCCGGCCAGGTGCTCGAGATCGAATGTCCCTTGACGGCCAAGGGCCCGCGGCCGACTTCAGGGCGCGGCAAGGCCTTCCGACGCGGCAAGCCGAGCCGAACGCCTCAGGCCTCCAAACCGAGACGGCACGCAAAAGGGTCTTGAGGATTTCCTTCATCCATGTCTGGTAGAGCGCCGTCCTGCCGCCGAATCGAGGTTCAGGGGAGCCGCACTGATGCCATCGATCGTCACCCTCACCCTCAATCCCTCCATCGACATTTCCGGGACCACCGCCTCGATCGTTCCGGTGCGCAAGCTCAGATGCACCGGCGTGCGCCGGGAGCCGGGCGGCGGGGGCATCAATGTCGCCAGGGTGATCTCCCGCCTGGGGGGCCACAGCGTGGCGCTGTTTCCGGTGGGGGGCTCGACCGGTCATCTGCTGCGCCGCATGCTCGACAAGGAAGGGGTCGTCTCTGTCGCAATCGAGTCCACCGCCGATACCCGCGAGAACTTCACGATCCTCGACGAGTCCACCGGCCAGCAGTATCGCTTCGTTCTCCCCGGGGCGCAGCTTGACAAGCACGAGTGGCAGGCCTGTCTCGACCGCATCGCGTCGCTCGCCGAACCGCCTCAGTACATCGTCGCCAGCGGCAGCCTGCCCGAAGGCGTTCCGGACGACTTCTACGCCAGGGTGATCCGAATTGGCACGTCCCTTGGCTCCCGTGTCATTCTGGACACCTCTGGCGCCGCGCTCGCCGCAGCGCTGGAGGTGGGGGTCTATCTGGTCAAGCCGAGCTTGCGCGAATTGACGGAACTGACCGGGCGGCAGCTGCAGTCGGAAGCCGACTGGATCGCCGCGGCCGGCGATCTGGTGAATTCCGGAAAGTCGGAAGTGGTCATGCTGACCCTCGGCGAGAAGGGCGCCCTGATGGTGACCGGCGATGGCACACTGCGCGCCCCTGGAATCAAGGTGAAATTGGATTCCGCCGTCGGCGCCGGCGACAGCTTCGTGGCCGCCCTGGTCTATCGCCTGGCGAACGGGAGCAATCTCGAGGACGCGTTCGCCTATGGCGTGGCGGCCGGAACGGCGGCACTGCTGACGCCGGGAACTCAATTGGCGCTGAAGCCGGACATCGACGATCTGCTCGGCCGCGTCACGGTCGAGCACCTGCCGCCCGCCGGCTGAGCTCGCGCCGGGGGGCGCGATCGGCCTCTATCGGGAATAAACCCGGACCTGCCGGCCGTCCGTGCCGCTGACCAGCTTGCCGGCGTCGCCGCGCTTCGCCAGCTCGTTGCACTCGCGCATCAGTTCGGCCGCCGGCGTCAGCCGACCGTGGCCGGCGTCCTCGGCGGAAAGAACCGACGCCTTGAGCAGACGCGCATAGGGGTGCTGCGGGGAATCCAGGATTGCCCGCGCCGGACCGGCTTCCACCACCCGTCCCTTTTGCATGATCATGATGCGGTCCGAGATGTAGTAGGCGGTCGCCAGATCGTGGGTGATGTAGATGACGTGCACGTCCAATTCGTCGCGCAGGGTCTTGAGCAAGTTGACGATCGCCATGCGCAGCGAAGCATCGACCATCGAAACCGGCTCGTCCGCGATCAGCAGCGAGGGATTGCACACAAGCGCTCGAGCGATCGCGGCCCGCTGCAGCTGCCCCCCCGACAGCTCGTGCGGATAGCGTCCGCCGACCTCGGCGAGTGACAACCCCACCTTCTGCAGCGCCTGGTCCATCGCCGCGTCGACCGCCGTGTGATCTGAAATGCCCAGAAAACTGCGGGCCGTGGATGCGAGGTAGCGGTCGACGCGTTTGAGCGGATTGAAGGCCTCGAACGGGTTCTGAAACACCGGCTGCACCTGCGCCATGAACGCGTGCCGCTTTTTGCCTGAACCTCGTGTGGGCACCACTTCGCCGTCGAACAGGATTTGTCCGCTGGTCGGCGTCTCCAGACCCAGGATCATGCGCGCCAGCGTCGTCTTGCCGGACCCCGACTCGCCGATGATGGTGAAGATCTCCGGCTCGTCACGCTGCAGCGAAAGATCCGCGTCGATGACGGCGTCGACATGCTCACGCGACAGCACGCCGCCCAGCACGTACCGCTTGTCGACGTGATCGACGTCCAGCAGGGCGGTCATGCAGTCACCGTATCCCGGCCCGCATCGCCGTCCGCGGTCACCAGCGGCTCGACGTCGTCGGCCCGCCAGCAGGCGGAGCGGTGCTCCTGACTGACCGTGGCCAGTGGGGGCACCTCGGTTTTGCACCTGTCGATGGCCAGGGGGCACCGGGGATGGAACCGGCAGCCGCTCGGCGGATCGGCAAGATTGGGCGGCCGGCCCTCCAGCGCCGGTCGTCGCGCGGTGTCACCGATGCGCGGCAGACTGGCGACCAGATGCGCCGTGTAGGGATGCTTGGGGGCCGTGAAAAGCGTCCGCGTCGGACCATCCTCGACCAGCCGGCCCGCATACATGATGCCGACGCGATCGGCCATGTTGGCGTGAACCGACATGTCGTGCGTCACCAGGATCACCGAAGCGCCCATCTGGCGTTGCAGATTTCGGATCAAGGACAGAACGTCCTTTTGTACGACCACGTCGAGCGCGGTGGTCGGCTCGTCCGCGATGATGAATTCGGGATTGCAGATTGTCGCCAGCCCGATTGTCACGCGCTGCCGCATCCCGCCCGACAGCTCGTGCGGATAGGCGCGCAACACCTCCGGGCCGAGTTTGAGCGTGGCCAGATGCTCGACCACCCGCTGCCGCAGGGCACCGCCGGACAGGCCCAGTGGACGCGCCGCGAAGTCCTCGAATGTGCTCTCGATGCGCCGCAGCGGATTGAGCACGCTCATCGAGCCCTGCATGATGTAGCTCAGGTACTTCCAGCGAATGCGATCGGTATCGGCGTCTGAAGCGCGGGCGACATCGATGGGCCGCATGCCGGAGAAATCATACACGGCGCTGCCGGCCACCACTTCCAGCGGCGGCCGGATTGCGGCGGCCAGCACCTTGATGAAGGAGGTCTTACCCGAGGAGCTCTCCCCGGCTATCCCGTAGACCTCATTTCGTTTGATCGACATCGTGATGTCGTCGACCGCCCGCACCTCACGCGTCACGCCATAATAGTTCATCAGGTAATAGGCTTTGAGGTCCCTGACCTCGAGCACGTCATTGGATGCCATCACACCCCCATTCGCCGCAGGCGGCTGCGAGGATCGATGTATTCATTGAGTGAGACGGCAAGCAGGAACAGGCCGAGGAACATCATCACCAGGATGATCACCGGAATCAGGATCCACCACCACACGCCCACCACCAGCGCCGAGTGGTTGTTCGCCCAGTAGAGCGTTGTTCCGACGGTCGGGATATTGATGTTGGTGAACCCAAGCACCGCCAGCGTCACTTCCAGGCCGATCGACCAGATCATGTTGGCCATCGCCGTCGCGAAGATGATCGGCATGACATAGGGCAAATGCTCCTCGAGCATGATCTTGACCGGCGACATGCCCGCGAACACCGCCTGGCGCGTGAACTCGCGGTGGCGCAGGCCGAGCGCCACCGAGCGGATCAGCCGCGCGTCGAAGGGCCATCCAAAACAGGCCATAACCAGCGCCAGCGTGAACGAGTTCAGGTTGGAGCGCATCACGAAATAGAACAGGATCAGGATCGGGAAGATCGGGATGGCGACGAAGATGTCGTTGACGAACATCAGAATGCGGTCGACCCACCCGCCCAAATATCCTGAAAGCAGCCCGACGAAGATCGAAATGACGCGGCTGATCAGGGCGACCGTCACCCCGAAACTCAGCGTGTTGCGGAACGCGAAGCTCAGCTGCCAGAACATCTCCTGGCCGCGCGAATTGGTGCCGAACCAATATTGCCAAGAGGGCGGCTGGTCGGGAATGGCGGTGTAGACCAGGTTCGGGTTTACGGGCGAAAAGAAACTCAGGCACGCGAAGATCACGATGATCGTCGTCAGCACCAGACCGATCGCGAACTCGATGTTGTAGCGGATCAGGTCGCGGACAATCGAGATCATCGGTGCTACGCC
Source organism: uncultured Devosiaceae bacterium (assembly GCA_964574935.1). GTDB lineage: Bacteria > Pseudomonadota > Alphaproteobacteria > Rhizobiales > Devosiaceae > JBBECE01. The sequence continues at coordinate 21,822 of CAZNOZ010000009.1, forward strand.
GCCTTCACGCGAGGGTCGAGAAGCGGGTGCAGCAGATCGATGATGAAGATCGCGGTCGCCACCGCGATGATGGCCATCGAGGACACCGCGAGAACCGTGGTGGTGTCACCGCCATTGACGGCTGAGACCAGCAGGCTCCCGAGCCCCGGATAGGTGAAGACCTGCTCGGTGATGATGGTACCCGAGAAGATGCCCCCCAGCGCCATCGACAATGCGGTGAGCTGCGGCACCAGCGCGTTGCGGATCACATATGATCCCACGATCCTGCCGCGCGAGACGTTCGCGAGCTCGGCGTAGGTCACATAGTCCTCGGTCACGATGTTGGACACGAGCGCGCGCATGCCGAGGAACCACGTTCCCATGCCGACGATCACCAGCGATGCCGCTGGCAGGATGGAATAGTGCAGGATCGAAAGGACGAACTGGATCGTCCAGCCTGGACGCACATTCATCGCGAACCCGCCGCTTATCGGCAGGATCGGCCAGAGGAAGCCAAACACGATCACCATGAGGAACGCGACAATGTAGTGCGGAATCGGTTGCACCCCGATGGAAACCACGCCGAAAAGCTTCAGCAGCCGCGAGTTCTGGAAATACCCCGCCAGGCCACCGAGAAAATTGCCGATGATCCAGGTGATGATGATGGAGCTGGTCAGGAGCCCGACGGTCCAGGGCAGCGCGAGCATCACCAGCTTCATCGAAGGCGTCGGGAAAGCGAGCAGCGAGGGACCGAGATCGCCGGTCGCGAACCGCCCCCAGAAATTCAGGTACTGTTGCCAAAGCGGCACGTCGAGCCCGAAGAGCTCGGTGAGGGCCTGGCGGATCTGCGCGATTGCTTCGGGGTCGACGCTGGATCGTCCGGTGACCTCTCCGAGGATCGTTTCAACCGGACTGATCGGGCTCAAATGGGAAATGAAGAAGGCGCCCGATATGCCGAAGAAGACCACCGCGGCAAGCTGCACGAAGCGCTTGAGGGCGAACAGCAGGTATTCTCGCATGCTGCCAGGGGATCCTGCGTGCTGGGGAGGAGCGCCCGGCCGAAGCCGGGCGCTCAGTCGCGATCGTGCCCTAGTTGGCGGGCTTCAACTGGGTCAGGATGTATTTCGAATTCGCCCAGTTGTTGACGATGTTGGCATACGGGTTGGATTCCGCAGTCGGGAAGCCGGTCCAGTACCGCGTGTCATACGCCGAGAAGACGTTGAACGACATCACCGGAATGATCGGCATCTCATCGACCATCAGCTTGAGGAACTCCATGCCGAGGGCGATGTTGGCCGGCTTGTCATTGAAGTCGGTGCTGCGGACGCGCTCGATGATGGAATCCAGACGCGGATCCGTCCAACGCTGCCAGTTGCGCGCGGGCTGACGCGACGTGCCGTCGGGCGGCACGACGAAGTCCGAATGCCAGCTGTCGAGGAAGAAGCTGAGATCCGGATCGCCACCCCAGGTTTCGATCGACCAGGCCGTTGCGGCTTCGTAGTTGCCGAGCGGCAGATCGTCGTTGAAGATCCTGGGCGCGACTTCCGCCGTCACCTGCACGCCGGCCTGCGTCCACTGCTGGGCGATGTCGGTGCCAAGCCGGTTGATCACGCCTTCGGTGAAGGTCTTCAGCGTGAACCTGAACGGCGTGCCATCCGGCATCATCCACTGGTTGCCCTGTTTGGTGAACCCGGCCGACTCGAGCAGCTCGGATGCCGCATCCAGGTCCTTCTTCCACCAGCCGTAGGCGAAGGACTTGTGAATGGCCGTTTCATCTGTCGGCACCGCATCGCCGAACTGCGGACGAACCATCTCGGCTATCCGATCGCCAACGGTCGGGTCGTAGGGGTGGATCGTGGACGAGCCCGTATCGAGCTCATAGTTGATGAGCCAATCCTGCATACGCTCGAAATAGTCGTCGGTATGCGTGCCGGTGGGCGGCATGGCGATCGCCGAAAGCGTCGCCGCACCGCGGTAGGACGCCATCGACATCTCCACCGGGTCCAGCATCAACGCCAATGCCCAACGCACGCGACTGTCCTGGAACATCGGGTTCTGGTTGTTGAAGATCACCATCGGAAGGGTGGGATCCGGATGGGCATACGGGAAGCCCGGGAACCAGCCCCGGCAGGTGGAGCACTGATCCGCCAGCGAGAACATGCCCTCAGGCGTCAGGTCGTGGATCATGTCGAGATCGCCATTGACCATCTCGATCAGGCGCTTGTCGAGCGACGGGATCGACCGATAGATCACGTATTTCGGCCCCGGCTCACCCCATTCGGCCATCGCCGTCTTGTCCCAGTCCTCGCGCCTTTCCCAGATGTACCAGGCGCCGTTGGGGTCAAACGAGTTCAGGACGTAGGGCCCAAGGCTGACAGGCGGGTTGAAATCATAGGCCGTGGGGTCTGCCTGCTGCTCGAACACATGCTTGGGCATGATCCAGGCAGCGTTCCAGCGCACCGAGAACAGCGCGTGGAAGCGGGCGTTCGGCTCCTTCAGATTGAAAACGACGGTGTACCTGTCCGGCGTCTCAACGCTGGCAATCGAGTTTTCGAACCGGGCGCCCCAGGCGTATTTGGCGATGTCGGTGATCTGCAGGTCGACGGTGTACTTGACGTCGTCGGCGGTGAATTCGACGCCGTCGCTCCACAGCACGCCCTGCCGCAGCTTGACGGTCATCTGCGTGAAGTCGTCGTTGTATTCCGGCGGGGCGATCGCCAGCTCATTGTAGTTCGAGCCATCCAGACCGGCGTCCGGATCGATGAACCACAGGGTATCCATGACGAGCTGATGAAGCCCGGTCGATGTGCCATTGCCGGCGCCTCGCACCCACAGGTTGAACCATCCGGGATTCTTGGCCGGATTCTCCGGGTTGTTGATGATCAGTGTTTCGTTTCGCGGAAAATCGGTGATCGGCGGCGCCGCTTCCTGCGCGAGCGCGGCGCTGCCGAGCCCGACGGACGCAATCATGGCCGCGGCCATGAGTGTCTGGTGTCTTTGCATCGTTTCCTCCCAACGGGCGCTTTGAACGCACCCCAGCAAGCCAGATGGTAAATGCGCAAGGTCCATTGTCAACAAAATGTTCGGTACATATCGGAAGCACCGGTATGAACGCCGCGCACGTCGCTCGGTGGAGCGATCGCGCGCCGCCCGGGCGCCATCGCGACACCCGGCGGGCCGGCGGCGGGCGCCCCCGAAAGCCGGATTTGCGTCGAATCCCGCCGCGCCCGATCTGCCCGCGGCGTGCGGACGCATTCCGGGCGCGCAGTGCCCCCGGCGGCCGTCGCGTTTTGGCTCTCGGGGGGCGTGGTGGCGGTCGTCTTCCTGTCGGAGTGACCCCCAAATCCCGCCCGCGAAGCGACCGAAGCAATAGCCTGTCCGGCCGCCCTGGGCGCCGGCTATCCGGTGCCTATGCGCACCACGTGATACGAGTAGGGCGGTAGTTTCAGGTGGAGTTTGCCGTCTTCGACCTTGCCGCCGTCCGCCTTCACGGGCACCACATTGTCGGGCTTTCCGGCGGTGTTGGTGGCTTCGAGATCGTCGTGCCGGATCATCTGGTGGTCGGCGAGCTTTGGCGCGCCGAACCCGGTGAGGGACACCTGCACATCGAGATCTTCTTCGCCGCTACGATTGACCGCGAACAAGCTCACCATGCCATCGCCATTATCGACCGCGGCGATATCGAGATAGGGGATCTCGTCGCCCACCTCGGCATTGTAGGTCGGCGCCTGTACGGCGAGATTGAGCGCCTTGCCGCGACCGTATCGGGAGGCGAACAGCAGCGGGTAGTAGGTGGTTTGGCGCCAGGCAGGCCCGCCCTTCTCGGTCATGATCGGCGCGATGACATTCACCAGCTGAGCGATGCAGGCGATCTTCACCACATCGGCGCGGCGGATGAAGGAATTCAGCACGCACCCGACCTGCAGCACGTCCTCGAAATTGTAGATGTCCTCGAGCAGCCCCGGCGCGTGCGGCCAGCCGTCGGCGCCCCCGAGGATGGCCCTGTCCTGCTCCCTTGAGTGATACCAGACGTTCCATTCGTCGAAGGAGATGTAAACGTTGCGCTGCGAGCGCTTCTTGGCTTTGACGTAATCGATGATGCCGGCCACCGTTTCGATGTATTCCTCGAGCCGCCGGTTGAGCGCCAGGAAGTTCCCGGTGTGCTTGTCGTGGTTGGCGAAATACATGTGCAGCGACACGTAGTCGATCGCGTCATAGGTGTGATCGAGCACCGTGGCCTCCCACTGCGGATAGGTTGGCATCCGCGAGTGTGACGAACCGCACACAACCAATTCCACCGACTCATCGAACGCGCGCATGGTTTTGGCGGTCTCAAGCGCCAGCCGACCGTACTCGTCGGCGGTCTTGTGCCCGACCTGCCAGGGGCCGTCCATTTCATTGCCCAGACACCACAGCTTCACGTCCCACGGCTCGGCGCGTCCGTTCTTGCGCCTGAGATCGCTCCAGGCGCTGCCGCCCGGGTGATTGCAGTATTCGAGGAGATTGCGCGCCGCATCGAGCCCGCGCGAGCCGAGGTTGACCGCCATCATCATCTCGGTACCCACCGCCTCGCACCAGTCGGCGAACTCGTGCACGCCGACCTCGTTGCTCTCCGAGGTATGCCACGCCAGATCGAGCCGGGTGGGGCGGTCCTGCCTGGGTCCGATCCCGTCCTCCCAGTTGTAGGCGGATACGAAATTGCCGCCGGGATAGCGGCACAAAGGGGTGTTGAGCTCGCGGACCAGCTCGATCACGTCACCGCGCATGCCGTTCTTGTCGGCGCTGGGATGATCGGGCTCATAAATGCCCGAGTAGATCGCTCGGCCCAGATGCTCGAGAAACGACCCGTACAGCCGGTTGTCGATCTCGGCGATTGCGAAATCCTTGTGCGCCGTGACGGTCGCTTTCATTGTCCCCCCGTATCTATCAGCTATTTGGATTTATACCGACAATTGTGTTGTCGCGTCTTGCCCCTGTCAATCGCACTCTCCGGCCGCCGGCGCAATCGCCTGCCCGTTCCATGCACCGTTAGCACCATGTCAATGCAATGTGTCGATGCTGGCGTGGCGGGCGGCAATGGCGGCGTTGGCCGGAAGCGCATGGGCACCCACGGATTAGCATTGCGGTGAACGACACGCGGCTCACGGGGCTGGATCTTGTCAGGGCGATCGCGTGCCTGCTGGTGCTGTTCCACCACTTGTTCCAGCGTCTGAATTCCGCCTCGATCAGCGACAGCGCATGGGCCGATGTCCAGGTGTTCTTCACGGGCACCGGTGCGTTCGGGGTCGGCATCTTCTTCATGTTGTCGGGATTTCTGCTGGCGAGGCCCTACTGGCGCGCCTACGATTCCGAGGCGCCGATGCCGCGATTGTCGGACTATGCGATGCGGCGGGCCGCGCGCATCGTGCCGGGTTTCTACGTCGCCCTGACCGTCAGCCTCGCACTCGCGGCCACCGTCTTTGCGGTTCCCCTCGATCTGGGACTCGCCCTGCGCTATGTGACCGGTCTCGCCTTCGTCGGCGAGTTCCACTGGTTCACCTTCTATCCCACCGAGATCAACGGCCCCCTGTGGTCGATCGGGATGGAGGTCGCCTCATACGCGTTGCTGCCGATGGGCTTCTGGGCGGTGTTTCGGATGCGCAATCGGTTGCCGGGTTGGCGTGGCCGGTTGGCCTGGGCGGGCGTGGTGGCGGCGGCGGCCGCGGTCCATCTGGCGATCATCACGGTGATACCGGTCGCCGACGTAGGCCGCGGCTGGGAGTTCGGCCTCATCGGCGGCGCCAAATACCTCATGCCGTTCTTCAATCCGGCCGGCTTCTTCGTCTTTTTCGCTCTCGGCTCGCTGGCAGCTGGCTTTTCAATGCTCTGGCGGGGCCGCTCGGCACTCGCCGATCTGTTGGCGCTGTCCGGGCTCGCCTACGCCATGCTGGTGATGGCTCGATATGCCCCGGCCGGGATACCCGAGGCCCCGGGCCTGTTCGAGCTGCCCTATGCCTTTCCGCTGTTTCACTTCGGGATTGCCATGGCGCTGATATCTCTGCCGCACACCCGCCTGCTCGGTCCGCTTGTCGACACCGCTCCCATCGCCTTCATCGCCAAAGTGTCGTTCGGCATCTACGTTTGGCACTATGTGGTCCTGGAGCTGGTCCGCAGCTGGGTGGCTGCCGACTTCGTGCAAGCCGGTATTTCGGATGTCGGCCGGTGGTTCGCGATTTCCGCTTTGGCGTGCGTGTTCGTGGTGATCCTCGCCACCACGTCCTGGTACGTGATCGAAAAGCCGGTTCTCGACCGGGTGCGCCGCCTGCAAATAGCCCGGGCCGCTCTCCTCGCCGAGGGGCCGCGCGTTCCTTTCGCCGGCCTTCGCGGGCCGGTTCGCTAGCCGCCCTAGCTGGTCGGGTGCAGACGCATCACGATGTCCTGGTCGTAGTTGCCGAAGCCGCGACCGAATATGTTGATGCCGCCGGGATGTTTGGCGTCCTCACGGATTCCGATCCGCAATCGGATCGAATGATGCTCGCCGATATCCAGGTCCTGAAGCGAAATCGACGAGATCCTGGTGCCGTCAACGAAAGTGCCGCCGCCGTTGATGCGGAAGTTCTTGAGCTTGCCGTATTGCGAGCCCGCGAGCTTCCACCAGTCGGGTGTGTAGACCCCGCGCTTGTCGCCAAAATCCCCAGGTGAAGTCCAGGTGCCGATCTCGGTGCCGTTTACCCACAGGCTGATGTCCGACGGCCAGTCGGCACTGGTGCCGGGCACCTCTGAACTGAGCTCCATGGTGAATTCGAGCGCGTCGATGCGCGCATTCGACAGCTTGGCGTTGTTCGGAAACTGGTACTCGACATAGCCGCGCGTGAACCAGATCAGACCCGCTTTCATCCGGTCGGGATCGAGAAAGTAGTTCGGCACGTCCAGCAGGCCGATGATCCCGTCGACCGAACACAAGCCGCACGGCGCCGACACCTCGCAGCTGGTGTACAGCCCCAGCGGCATCGCCACTTTGATATCGTCGCGCTTGGAGGCGATGATCTCGTCCTTGAGCACCACGACGATCTCGTCGGCGGTCGCGTGACACAGCTTCTGATTGCCCTTGCGCGCCTTCCGGGTCTCGCAGCGCACCAGCCCGCCCTGTTCGAGAATCTGGATGTTCGACGACACGCTCGATTGCGGCAACCCGAGCGCCTGGGCGACGTCATTGACGTTGAGCGGGCCCTGGGCCTGCAAAAGCCTGAGGATCCTCACCCGAGCCGGTGACGCCAGGCCGCGCAACGTCGCCATTCCCTCGTCGGGATCAACCACCAGGAAATTTCGGCTCATGGAAATACGGTCAAATAGCAGGGAGGCGGAACGCCCTAAAATCCATCCATATCAGATAACGTGATTGAATCCACGGCTCATTTGCATGGCGCTGTGTCGCACCGGCGGGGCGCCCGCCAACCCGCCCCGCCTGCGTTCGCCGGAGTGCGCCAAGCCAAGCCACCGAGCGACCGCCTTCGGCTGTCTGCGCCGGTATGGATGGCGGTCGCGCCCTGCCGGCGGTGCTGCCCGCGACGGTCCTTGCCGCCAGGATCCGGACGCCATCGAGGCGCCTTCGTTCACCTGCATCTTGCATGCGGGCGCGCGTTCGGTGGTAACATTGGCGGCGTGGAGGCGAATTTGCCCGGGGGACACCGGGCTGTGATGCCGAACACAAGTGCCTTGATTGCGGAGCACCGTCATGCCGGTCGTCGATACCCGTCAGAGCGCTGGCGAAAAGCTAAATGCGCGCCCGGACGATCAGCGCAAGGACATTCACAATTCCGACGTGCCGCTGCTTTGCAGAAGCTGCGAGGCGCGTCACCGCGGCATTTGCGGCGTATTCAATGCCGAGGAACTGACCGAATTCGCCCGCCACACGCGCAGAGTGAATCACGCCTCAGGCGAGGAACTGATCGGGGAAGCCGCGGGCATCGATTCCTATGCGACCATCCTTCGTGGCGTCGTCAAGCTGACCAAGACGCTCAAAGACGGCCGTCAGCAAGTTGTTGGGCTGCAGCTCGCCCCCGATCTTCTCGGGCGGGTATTTGGTGAGGAAAGCCGGTTGACGGCCGAGACCGTGACGGACGTCGAGCTGTGCAAGATCCCCCGCAAAACCTTCGAATCCATGCTCGCGGCCGATTCCGACCTTGAGCATCGGGTTTTGCTTCAGACCCTGAGGGAACTCGACGAGGCCCGCGACTGGATGGTCACCGTCGGCCGCAAGACGGCGCCGGAAAAGGTCGCCAGCTTCATCTGTTTCATCGCCACTCATTTCCACCCCACGGCGGCCCTCGCCCCGGGCAAGTCAGTGAGCTTCGATCTGCCGCTCACCCGCGCCGATATCGCCGATTTCCTGGGGCTGACGATCGAAACCGTATCCCGGCAGTTCACCAGGTTGCGCACCGACGGTGTCATCTCCATCGCCGGCAATCGCCATATCGAAGTGGCCGATCTCGAACGCCTTCGCGCCCGCTGCGGCTAGCCGGCCGGCGATCATTGCCGGCGCGGGGCGCCCTCCTGAGTGAGCGGCTTGAGCACCTCGCGCTCGAACGCGATGTGGCGGCGCTTGGACGTGAAGAACCCTCTCAGCATGTATCCAAGCGCCTCAAGGGAGAGTTTGCCGTCGCCCGATCCGAAGTCCAGCAGCGCCTCCTGCAACTCCTCGGCGAAGCATTCGTCCTCATAGTGATCGAGTTTCAGGTGTTCGATGGTGGTGGCGAAATCCGATCCGGCGACCACCTGATCGGCAAGCGCCGGAAACAGGACCTCTTCCTCCATCCGATGCAAGCGCGCCAGGGCCGGTCCCAGACTGCGCGCGAAATGCATGGAAGCCTGCCGTGTCGCGGGATCGGGCAATGCATCCGCGATGTGCTCGAGTTCATCACACAAAGCGAGCAGCTCCCTGCGGGACTGCTCCATCAGCTCGATGATCGCGACCTCCGCTTGCTCTGCCACCTTGCCTCCTGCCTTGTCCGGCGCAGGCTTCGAACCCATCGCCCCACGCACACATGCATCACATCGATGGCTCACCGGCCTTGACGCAAGTCAATGTGGCGATCCGGCCGGGCCTCGCCCTGGGTGCGCCGATACCGGACCCGCGCGCCGACATTGCAAAAACTCACTCACGGCGGTGAGTTCGATGGGGACAAGGGGTCCGCCCCGACGGCGCGGGTCTCTGCGCTCGTCTCGGCCTCGCTTGGCTTCTGCGGGTCGAGAAACCGGGGAACGACCGCCACAGCTGCGACCATCGCCGCGGTCACCGCGATCAGCGCGAATGCCCGGCTTCGGATGCGATTGACGTCTGGAGGCTGCCCGATCAGCGCCAGCTCCTTTGCGTTCGCACAAAGACCGCGCCCGTCGTTCGACCGGTCCAATCGATCGGATCGCCCAATGGCCGGCTCGGAATACGTGCTCGCGAAAAGCCCGACACCTATAGGCTTTCGGCCTGTCCCTTCCTTGACCAGGGTCAACATCGCCGGGCCGTGAACGCTCCGCCGGGCGCGCCCCGCTCGCTTCCAATTTCAGCGCTTCGCTGTCACAATGCCACCGGATCGTCCCACCGGAGGGAGGGGATGGCCTGGTCGCGCGCCGCGTGGGTGCAATTGCTCCTGGTCCTTGCGATGCTGACGCCCGCTGGCGCCCAGCAGCGCCTTGAGGATTTCACGCGCCCCACCATCCGCGATTACCGGTTGGATATCTGCCGCCACGCCGGGCGCGAATGCGGCCAGCCCGCCGCCGATCTGTTCTGCCAGGAAAAGGGCTACGAACGGGCGGACCTCTGGACGCCGTCCGGACCGACCGGCGGCCCGACCCTGATTTTCGGCGACGGCATGCTGTGCCAGGGCCCGGCTTGCGTGGGGTTCGCGGCGATCCGGTGCGTGGCCGGCCAGCCTCTGCCGCCGCCTGAGGCGCCTGTGGTTCAGGCCGAGCCCGAGCTGCCGGTCGTTCCCCCGCAGCCCCAGCCGCCGGCCGTCGAGGTCGCCCCCCCGGTTGCCTCCGCTCCCGTCTTCGTCGCGCCTCCCCTGCCGCGGCCGCGCCCCGAACCGCGCGCCTCCCTCGCCGCCGAGCCGGAAACCCCCTCGGTTCCGGCCGTCGCGGCTCAAGGCGGGCCGCCACCCTTCACCGGCATCTTCGTGCCGCCGCCGGAGGGCCAGCCCTTCACGGTACCCAACTTCTCGGTCGAGGCCGTCACCGCCAACTGGATCACCACCCTGATCGTCCTCCAGAGCTATCCGGAGGGCGCGCGGCTGTATGAATGCCAGCCCGCCGACTGCTCCTTCGCCCTGACCGCCGACAAGGTGGTCAGTCCCGACGCCGAGTACCAGACGATCACGCTGCGCTTCGACGTCACGCGGGTGCCCCACGCCGGCGGCGGTCTGTGGCAGGTGAGCTATCTGCCGTTCCCGGCCTTCGCCAACGCCTCCGAGCAGGACTACGACCCGCCTGGACTGCTGCTTTCGGGGCGCGACGACAGGGTGGGCGGGCTCGTCAATTTCGATCTGAGGGTTCTGGCCGAGGACCTGCCGGCCGGGGCCATGGCGCCCGGCGGCCCTGGCGCAATTCTGCATGTGAGGGTATTGCCCGTCACCACCGTCGGGACCGGCGAGATCGTCGGACAGCCTTCGAACGTGATGCGCATCTACTACGGCGCCGAGGCACCCGAACCGGAGCCGTTCGAGTTCTACGAGCCCGAGATCGTCGCGGAGGCGCCGCCGGTCGAGCTGACCCGGATCGAATTCAAGCCTTACCGCTTCGTCGAGTTGCCGCCCGGTTGCCTGCAATGGGAGGAGTGGCGCCGAAAACAGGAAAAGAGCTTCCTCGAGAAGATCGGCGACGCCTTCACCGACATCTGGAACTTCGCCGCTGAGGCCTACCAGTGGGCGAAGGACCGGGTCATCGACATCGCTTCGGCCCTGACCTTTGGCGTCATACCGGACAGCGTGCTCGAATTCGCGCTCAACACCGCTCTCGCCAGCGCCGGCATCCCGCCGGACATCCCCAATCTCGACGAGATGATCAATGGCGGCCTGGACCATCTCGCCTCGGAGATGGCCAAGACCGCGGTTTCGCAAATACCCAGCGCCGATCTGGCCGTGAGCCTGGGCAACGTTGCCGCCGATATCACGGTCGAGGTGGCGGCCAACATGGCCGAGGACGAGCTACGCCAACGCCTCGAGGAGGAGCTCGAGCGCAAGTCCCGCGAAGCCCTGATCCGCGCCGCCGACGAGATCGAGCGCGCCCGGTCCACCCCCGACAGCAACGCGTTGTGCCAGCGCCAGTTTATCCCGCCTTCCTACCGGGTCACGGTCGTCAACACCGGTCCCGATCCGCTCGAGGACGTCAAGGTCGGCGTCGGCGACAGCGAGGGCGTCTATTGGGGTGTCGCCGAACCGGTGGACTTGCGGCCCGGCCAGTCCGTGAGTTTCATGGCGGTGCCGGAACCGCACATCATCGACGTGTGGGACCCGCGTCTGACGCGAATGGAGCCGATGGCCTCCAACCAGAACAGCTCCCACTGGTGGAACGAGATCCTGCTCAAGCAGCCCACCTCGATCTTGGTTACCCTGCCAGGCCATCGCGAATGCCTGGGCAATTGCATCGACTCGGTTCGCGAGGTCCATCGCTCGCCCCCGCAGCTTCTGACCGAGCCCTATCTCGCCGCCAGCTCGCCCGGCGTCTGACTGCCGCACCCGCGGTACTGGTCATTCGCTTGCGCCGCTGACAATATGCGCGAGGCGGCGTTTCGGAGGATGGGCGGTGGCCCTGGTTGGGCGAGTTGCACTGGTTGCATTGACGGCCCTGGTGCTCGCTGCCCCGGCGCTTGCCCAGCAGCAGGCGCAGGCCTTCACTCGACCGACCGTTCACGATTTCCGGCTCGACTTCTGCCGCCACGCGGGCAGCGATTGCGGCCAACCCGCGGCTGATCTTTTCTGCCAGCAAATGGGTTTCGAGCGGGCCGAGGGCTGGACCCCGTCCGGACCGATCAGCGGCCAGACCCTGATCTTCGGCGACGGAAAGCTGTGTTCGGGTCCGCAATGCTCGGGATTCAACACCATTCGCTGTGTGGCGGGCCAGGCGCCCGCGCCCGGTCCGGTGCTCGCCATGCCTTCGGCGCCGGTCGTCGTTGCGCCCCAGCCCCGGCCGCAGGAAACGCCGTCGCAGACCGTGCCGCCACCGCAGGTTGTGGGGCCCGCGCCGGTTCCGGTACAGCGGCCGCCGAACCTGCGCGTCGCGGTGCCGTCGCCCGGGCCGTTCCCGCTGCCGCGCACCCGCCCACAGCCGCCGGCGGCCATCGCGCCCGGTCCGACCCCGGTCACCTCCCTGGCGGACCTGACGCTCACCTTCAACCCGGCACTCGCCAGCATCCCTTCGCCGCCGCCCCGGACCGCGCCGTTGTCCGGGCTGAACAGCTCCGCCGAGGCGGTCACGGCGCGTTGGGCGGCCACGCTTCAGGACATCGGCACCTATCCTGAAGGCGCCTCGATCTTCAAATGTCTGCGTTCGGACTGCGAGTTCGCCGTCACCCCCGACATCGAGATCGACCCGAACGGCCCTGACCAGACCCAAGTGCTCTATTTCTCGGTCATGAAGGTGCCCCATGCCGGCGGCGCGATCTGGCAGGTCAGCACCCAGCCGTTCCCCTCGTTCGGCAACGGCGCCGATGCCGACTATGACCCGCCCGGCATGGTGTTTTCCGGTCGCCAGGACAAGCTGCGGAACTCCTATCTGTTCGACTTCGCCGCGCTCGCCGAAAACGTGCCGCCACCGCCCGCTAACGTGCGCAGCACGGGCACGATCTTCTATGTTCGCGTGTTGCCGGCGGCGTTCAACGGCATCGGCCAGATCGTCGGCCAGCCGTCGAACGTCATGCGCATCTATTACGGCGCCGAGGCCCCCAAGCCGCCACCGCTCGAGTTGCCCACTCCCCAGGTGACCGAGCAGGCTCCGCCCGTCGAGCTGGAGTATGTGGAGTTCAAACCCTACCGCTGGATTCAATGGCCCGCCGGATGCCTGACCTGGGAAGCCTGGCGCGATTCGCAGGACAAGAGCTTCTTCGAGCAGGTCGGCGACGTGTTCACCGACATCTGGAATTACGCCGCGGAAGCCTACCAGTGGGCCAAGGACCGGGTTGTCGACATCGCTGCGGCGTTGACCTTCGGCATTATCCCGGACAGCGTTCTCGAATTCGCCCTCGACGCGGCGCTCGCCTCGGCCGGCATTCCGCCCGACATTCCCAATCTCGACGAAATGCTCTCGGGCGGCCTCGACCATATCGCCGGCGAGATCGCCAAGACGGCGGTGTCGCAGATCCCCAGCGGCGAGGTCGCCGGCAAGCTCGGCGAGCTCGCTGGAAGTGCCGTTGTCAACGAGCTCGCCCAGCAGGGCGAGGACGCTTTGCGCGAGCGCCTGCAGCAGGAGCTCGAAGCCCGCTCACGCGAGGCGCTGGTGCGTACCGCCGACGAACTGGCGAAATCCGCGCACGCTTCGCACGGCGACACCCTGTGCCAGGACAGGTTCATCCCGCCTGCCTACCGGGTGACCGTTCGCAACACGAGCGCCGAGCGTATCCGGGATTTCTGGGTGTGGGTCTATGACACCGAGGGCGTCTATCACGGCGTGAGGCAGGACCTGGATCTCTGGCCCTATCAGACGATGGCTCTGATGGTCGTGCCCGACCCCCAAATCATCGATGTCTGGGATAACCGCAACGTCCGCATGGAGCCGATGGCGACCGACGAGAACATTTCCAACTGGTGGAACGAGATCCTGTTCAAGACCGAAACCTCGATCGCCGTCTCGTTCAAGGGCGACCTGGTCTGCTTCGGCAACTGCACCCGGACGAACGAGCAGGTTTTCCGCTCGCCGCCGCAATTGCTGACCGAGCCGTATACCCAGAACATGTTCGCGGCCATGGGAGGCACGGTCCCCTAGTGCCGGTTCGGCCCTAATTCGACCCATTTCAGGCGCATTCCCGGCCCATTGCCGGCAACATTTGCGTCTATGGGATTACCCCTGCGACGCCTTTGGAGCGTCGAGCCATGCTGGCCGATGAGGGGAGGGCGTCATGGCACCCATCGACACAATCCGCGTGGCGATTTCGCCCGGGGAGCTGTTGGACAAGATCACGATCCTCGAGATCAAGATCGAGCGGATCGCCGATGCGCTCAAGCTCGCCCACGTCACCCGCGAGCTCGCCGAGCTTCGTGCGGCGCGCGATGCGTGGGTGCCGGCGCTCGATGCGCTGCAGGTGCTGACCACCGAGTTGCGCGCGCTGAACCAGACGCTCTGGGACGTCGAGGACGCGATACGGGCCGAAGAGGCCGCCGAGCGCTTTGGCCCGCGCTTCATTGCCCTGGCCCGCGCCGTCTATCGCACCAACGACCGGCGCGCCGAGATCAAAAGGCGCATCAACGAGTTGCTCGGCTCGACGATTTCGGAGCAGAAGTCCTATCCGCGCTACCCCGAAGCGCACCAACTCGCGCCGCCGGAGCATTCGAACGTGGCGCGGCTCGCCCCGGCGTCGTCATCGCGCCGCTAAGGCCGTACAAAGAATCATGAATTCGCGCCGATCACGCCTTGGAATCGGCGTTTTTGGGCGCTGACATCGCAGCGCTGTCAGACAAACAACAAAGCGTCGGGTGGGCAAGAGTGACGCTGAATGGCCATACGCATGCCGACGCTCGGCTCCTGGTTGATGCGCACCACGGCGCTATCGGCCGCGGTGCTGATTTCATCGCTTCCCCTGCTCATCGCGGAGCGGCTGGGGGCGCCCGATAATCCAACCTTGGCGCTGGCCCAGGAATCTGGAGGACAGGCGACCGGGCCGGACGATCCAGTCAACGTCGAGATCCCGGTCGATCTGACGCTCTCCGACCTGCATGTGGTCTCGGTGGTCGAGTTCACCGGCGCCGTCGAGGCGCTGGCCGAGGCGCTTCTGACCCATGGTCTCGACAGCTCCGAGATCGCCATCGAGATCGGTCGCGCCCTGGCGAAAAACTCGGTCTCCCCAAGCAACCACTACACGGATGCGGAAACCGCGACGCTTCTCGCCAACACCTCCGTGATCGTCGCCCAGCACATGGACGGAGCGCTGCCCTCGATGCCGAGTTGGCGCGACCTCGTTCAGCTCGGCTACGACGAAATCGCGGCACCCGCGACCGAGACCCCGCATCCCGCGACCGAGACCCCGCGACCCGCAAGCGCCGGGTCCGACTACGAGCGCTACGCGGAGTTGTACGCGGAGGGCTACGACGCGCCCGACCAGAAGATCTACTGAGTTCGGACGGACAGGGAATTCGCGCGCGTGTCCGTGGCACCTCCCCCCGAAGGCAGCAGTCGCCTGCCTCTGCATGAGCTTTCGGCGAAAGTCGCCGACACGCTGCGTGCAGCCGATCAAGAAGCACTGACCCTTATTCCCGATGCCCATCCGGGCTATGTTCAGGAGACGATTGCCAACCAGGCGTTTGCCAACTGCGACTGGGAAATCGCCAGGCGCGCCTATGCCGACGCGCTGCGCAGCGGCAGCATTCTGGTCGACCTGCGCAAATGCGTGCTCAACGCCGGCCGCTGCGCGCTCTATCTCAACGATACCGCCGCCGCCGCGGCGATCCTGACCGAGTTTGTGGAGGCCTTCCCCGCCGACCCGGAAGGTCTGTTCTATCTCGGGCGAAGCTTCCAGCGCGCCCACCGCTACAGCGATGCGCTCAGTTGCGTGACCGCCGCGCAGCTGATGCAGCCTTCCAACCCCAATTTGCACGCCGCTGCCGGCCAGCTCGCGCACGCGCTCGCCTTCGAGGGGTTCGGCCACACCGACGGCGCCCGTTCCGGCACCTATCTGGCGGTGGCGGAGGCCGCGTTTGCCCGCGCGCTCGAAATTGACGCGGGCAACTTCGAGGCTCTCAGCGGTCTGGTGATGTTCCGTCTCGACTGCGGCGAGGTGGCCGATGCGACCGATCGGTTCGCGGCCATCGCAGACGCCGAACAACCACCCGGCGACGAGCGGCTCAATCGCGTGGCGGTCAATTTCGCGCTGGCGCTCACGCGCGCCGGTTTCATCGACGTGCTCGCGGGGCTCGAATGCCTGGAGCGTTTCGAAGGCGCCCGAAGCCTCGTTGATCGCGCCCGCGCGCTGTGCGGCGGCGCAGGATCGGGTGCTGACGTCACGGTATCGGCAGGCGCCAGGGTGGTGCATCGCGACCCGGCCACCCAAGCCTGGATTGTCGGGCCCTGCCGCGACCGGGTGTGGCCAGGCGCGCGCGGCGAGTCCGGCCTCGCCGATCCGTGGGAGGCGCTTTCCGTCGAAGCCGACTGGGTCGTTCCGGTGCGAACCACGCACTGGGCGGCAGTGCGGAGGATGATGGTCCGTCTGGCGGCCTTGCCCGACGATTTCGCCGGCATTGCTACCTTCCAGACCTCGCGCGTCGGTGACACCGCACCGCCGGCCATCCGCAATCTCGTGATCCGCAAATCCAGCTGGGATGAACTGGTCTCGGCCGGCCAGTCGCGGCCGGACTGGCAATTCGCGGCGCGGATGGCGGCGCAAAGGCTGCGAATCTTCGCGCTGGCCACCAATCCCGCTTCCGCCGCGGCCCCCGGCGCCCTCAGCGTCCAGCCACCCCGTCGCCACCGGGTGCTCGTGCTCTCTCGCAACGGCCCCAACCGGCTCGGCGGCGGCGAACAATTCCTGGCCGACGCCGCCCGCCGCTATGCGCGCAAACCCTCGACCGAAGTGCTCTTCGCCGGCCTCACCGACGATCCGGCCGCGTCGCTTGACCAGTGGCCGGACGGGCCGAGCTTGGGCGAAGGGTTCCTTGCCGACGATCCGGACGCGCTGCGCCGCTTTTGCCTCACCAACGGCGTGACCGCCATCCACACCATCTCGGGGCTCGGCGCGATGGTCGTCGACGCCGCAGCCGGTCTCAACATCCGGATCGTCTACGGGGTACATTTCTGGCGCGAGTTCGTGGCCGGCAAAGTGCCGAGCCGGCCCTATTTTCCGCGCCTGGGGCAGGCCGGTGAACTCGCGCCGTCGTCGACCCTGGCGCGCATTCTCGGCCGCGCCGATTTTGCCTATGTCAATTCAGACTACTGCCGCGATCTGGCCGCGACCCTGCACCGGTGGCGCCCGCCGATCCTCTATTCGGCGCCGCCGCCGGCCCCCCGCACAAGCGGTGCACGGGGCGGTCCCTGCCTGCCGCAGGACTATGTGCTGCTGGCGAATTGCCGGGCCGACAAGGGCTGGCACCTGTTTCTCGACATCGCGGCGGCGCTGCCCGCGCGCGCGTTCGTCGCCATTGCCGGCCAGTCCGATATCGAAGCGGCCCTGGCCGATGTGCAGCATCGCTCGCTGTTCAATGTCACTGTCGTCGAGCGCACCGACAGGATGGACACAGTCTATGCGGGGGCCCGAGTGGTCGTCGTGCCGAGCTTCAGCTTCGTCGAGACTTTTTCGCGGGTCGCCGTCGAAGCGGGCCGCCACGGCGTGCCGGCGCTCCTGGCCGATGCCGGCAATCTGTCCCGCCTCGGGGCCGGCACGGACTTGTTGTTGCCCGAGCTGACCGAGGCCTGGATCGACGCCGTCGAGCGTCTTTTTGCCGACCCGGGCTATTTCGCTTCGCTCAGCCGGCAGTCGGTGGATTTGAGCGAGCGGTTCGAGCACCGGCAGCTTCTCGCCGAGCTCGATCGGGTGCCGATTGATGCCGGCGCGCTTCGGGTGCTCGTCTGCGTCGGCTCCGGGATCGGCAATGTCTGTCACACCACCCCGATGATCCGCCGGCTGTCGGAGCATTTCGGGTGCCGCCTCGACGTGCTGGTGGCGGGCGACTTTGCGGGCACGGGCGCGCTGCTGGCCGGTTCGAAATTCGTCGCGCAGGCGTTCGAGGACTACGATCACGTGCGCCACCGCGCCTATGACCGGGTGTTTGTCACCCACAGCTTCGGCGCCGTGGTGCCGGATTTCAACGCACCACTGGTCCATGTCAGCCGAGACTCGGGGCATTTCGACCCCGCCGGCGCGTGTCACGAGGCCGAATTCAATCTGAAGTTCATCGAGGATGCCGCCGGGATTGCCTTCGGTCCCGAAGATCTACGCGGCTACTTCGTGGGCGGACGGACATGGACGGCGCGTCCGCAGGACGGCCGCCGCCCGCGCCTCGCCTTGCACGCCGGCTCCAAACAGGGGGTGTGGGCGGCGAAGCGATGGCCGCATTTCGACGTCCTTGCCCGCGAGTTAGCGCGCCGCGAAATCGAAGTCGTCAGCCTGGGCGTCGGGGATGAGCGCGTTCCCGGCACCATCGACAAGACCGACCTGACAATCGAGCGCATGGCCGAAGAGCTCACGCTGTGTGATGCGCTGGTGACGAACGACAGCGGCGTCATGAACATCGCCAACGCCCTGGGCGTGCCGCTGGTGGCCCTGTTCGCACCCACAAATCCGGCGACCCGTGGGCCGCTGCACGCGCCGTCGGTGGTGCTCCAGGCCGAAACCGGCTGCGCGCCGTGCGAAGCCACCGACGGTTTTCAGGCCAGATTCAAGCGCGGCGCCTGCCGCTGCATTTCCCTGATTTCCCCGGCCCGGGTGATCGAGGCGCTTGGTGAACTCGGCGTGCCGATGGCCACCAGGGGCACCCCGACACCGCTTGGAGTGCGCACGCGCGCGCCGGGGATCCTGCCGGCGATCGCGGTCGCCGGTGCGGCAGGTCGCCGGCCGAATTGATACGAACGTCGGCGCCCTGACGCGTCGAGGACGTCAGGCCTTCTTGCGCGAAATCACATAGGTCTCGTCGTTGAACCACAGCCCGCCATAGTCGCGCAGCACGTCGGCGGTGGCGTTGTAGTATCGCCCGTCGCGGACGACATCGCTCAGCCGCGCGTCCTCGATCTGCGCCACGTAGATGGCGGCGTTCCAGGCGGCGAACAGGGTCGAGGTGCCGATTGGCCCGCTCAACTCGTTGGGCAGGGCGTGCATGTCGAAACGGAAGATCGACCTTGCGTCCGAATAGGCGTTGTAGTTGAGGTCGCGCCGGGTCGATCCGAGCACCTGCCGAACCGCCTTAAGGACGTCGTGACGATTGCTGGTGTAGGGGTTTTCGTCCGGCCATACCCGGCGGATGATCTCCAGCCCGGGATCGCCTCCATGCGAATGGATGCCGATCAAACGTCCGCCGGGCCTGAGCGCCCGCGCCAGGGGGGCGATCACCTTCTCGGCCTTGAATTGCGGGGTCACCCGCAGCCGGTAGGGCTGGGAGGCGATCACCAGGTCGAAATCCGCGGTCGCCAGACCGTGGCGCGGGATGACCGAGTCGAGCATGAACCGGTGATCCTCGCGATAGAGCACCAGCACCACCGGCCGCTCATAAACGGGATTGCCGGTTTTCGGGCTCGCCTTGGCTTTCCAGTTGCGGTCCAGGAACGGCTGCAGATCAGTGATCTGTCGCTCGAAGGCGTGAGAGGAGTCGCCTTCCAGCGGCACCTCGTGCCACAGCAGGGTGCTCGCCGCCGCCGGTGAATTGACCCTCAGCCACGGCGCCTCGGAGTAGAACATGTTGGTGAGCACGAGGACCGTCGCCGGATGCTCGAAGAACCGGTCGGGGGTCTTTTCGAGGGCCAGGCGCACGTCCTCGAGGCTGACCTCCTTGCCGACGATATAGTGCGGCAATGTCTTGAACCGCGCATGCATCGATCGCATCACCCGCGCCAGCACGGTGCCGTCCCCAACGCCGGCATCGAACACCCTGACCGCCGGCGGCTGCGGCTGGATGTTGGTGAGCTCCATGCCGACCCGCTTGGCGACTTCCCATTTCTCGGAGCAGGTGTTGACGAACAGCAGGTACTTTTGCCGGTTGTCGAAGAACCGGAAATTGTGAACCGACTCGCCGCTCACGGCTGCGGGAGGCACGCCGTGCGCCACGAGAGCACCGCCGGCCGGCCCGCCAAGGGTTTCGCCTCTTTCGGGGCCATCGTCCGAGTGCGCCAATTCGCCGTCGCGGGCGATGAATTCGTGCACTTTCTCGAGCGTGTTGAGCGTGATCGAGCGCCCGTCCCTCAGCCTCGAAACCAGCTTGCCGTCGTTGACGGCGCGCCGGCCGAAGGTCGATTCGGACAGGTTGTGGCGTCTGCAGTAGGTGCCGATTTCCTCGATCAGCGCCGTGTGCTCAACCAATTTGTGTCTCCCTTGTGCGCCCTCCCAGAGCCCAAGCGCCATGAATCGGTGGCACAGCGAGGTGGGCAAGTCAAAAGGAAATTCTGCCCACTCAGAAGTTGGGCAAAATCCCAACACGAAAGTCATGAAGATTGTTCATCTGGCGGGGCGACGGGGAGCAGGTGCTGGCAATTGCGCGGTCGCGGACTATATGTGCGCCACGCCCTCATCAAGGAGGCCAATGGTGTCCATTCGTCCAGTCCGCCAGCAGTCACAGGCCCAGCCCACCCTCGAAGGGGCCGGAGTACGCCTGCACCGGGCGTTCGGATTCTCGAATCCGCGCCTGGCCGATCCGTTCCTGCTGCTTGACGACTTCCGCAACGAAAACCCCGACGACTATCGGGCCGGCTTCCCGTGGCACCCGCACCGCGGCATCGAGACGATCACCTACGTGTTGGCCGGTAGCGTCGAGCATGGCGACAGCCTCGGCAACGCGGGCCGTCTGGGTGCCGGCGATGTGCAGTGGATGACCGCCGGTTCCGGAATCATGCATCAGGAGATGCCGCAGGGCGATGAAGCGGGTCGCATGCACGGCTTTCAGCTGTGGGCCAATTTGCCGTCCTCGCTGAAAATGACCGCACCGCGCTACCAGGACATCGAGGCCGCCGAAATCCCTGAAATCGTGGACGACGACGGCACGGTTGTGCGAGTGGTGGTCGGCGATTTTTGGGGCCGGCGCGGCCCGGTCGACGGCATCGCCGCCGATCCGGTCTATCTCGATATTTCGGTGCCGCCGGGCGAGCGCAAGCGCCTGCCCGTCGATACCTATCGCACGGCGTTCGCCTATGTGTTCGAAGGCGCGGGCACGTTCTCCGACGCCTCGAAGCCGTTCGGCGTGCTCACCGAGAAGCAGGTGGGCGGCGAGGAAGTGCGGATTCGCGACCAGTCCGGCAATCGCACCCTGGTCGTTTTCGATACCGGCGACGAGATCACCGTGCAGGCTTCGGACCAGGGCGTTCGTTTCCTGTTGGTGTCCGGCAAGCCACTTCGGGAGCCGGTCGCCTGGCACGGCCCCATCGTGATGAACACACGCGAACAACTCATCGAGGCCATGAACGATCTGAACGCCGGCACCTTCATCCGCGATCAGGCGCGGACATAGGCCCTAGTCGCCGGCGGCTGCATCGTTGAGAAAGTCCGGCGCCGGCCGCACGATCGCCTCGTCCGTCTTCCCGATCGCCGCCTCGCTGCGTCCGGCATAGTCCAGCGCGTCGAGCACCGACCGGATGACGGCGATCCGTGCCCGCCGCTTGTCGTTGGCTCGGATCACCGTCCACGGCGCGTAGTCGGTATGGGTGCGCACCAGCATGACGTTGCGGGCCGCCGTGTAGTCGTCCCATTTCTCCATGGAATTGAGGTCGACCGGCGACAGCTTCCAGACTTTCAGCGGGTCGTGCCGGCGATCATGGAAGCGCCTGAGTTGCATCTCGCGGCCGATTTCGAGCCAGAATTTGTAGAGGCGAATGCCGTCCTTGACGAGCAGGCTCTCGAAATGCGGCGCCTCCTCGAGAAACTGGGCCGTCTGCGCCTGGGTGCAAAAGCCCATCACCGGTTCGACCACGGCCCGATTGTACCAGGACCGATCGTAGAGCACTTGCTCGCCCCGTGTCGGCAAGGTCTCCGCATAGCGTTGGAAGTACCACTGGCCGATCTCGGTCTGGGTCGGCTTGTCGAGCGCCACCACCCTGGCGTGGCGGTGGTTGAGATTGGCGAGATAGCGTTTGATGACGCCGCCCTTGCCGGCCGCGTCACGGCCCTCCATGAGCACCATCACCCGGCCGCCGTCCTCACCCATGTGCTGTTGCAGTTTGACGAGCTCGATCTGCAGAGCTTTCAACTGGTCCTTGTAGGCGTGCTTGTCGAGCCCGTCGTCGTAGGGAAACCCGCCCGAGCGCTGGGCGCCGTTCTCGACCCAGTCGGGCAGCTTGGGGTCCTCGAGGTTGAAGGGCTTTTGCATCTTCTTGCCGCCGTCCGCGGTCGGCACCGGGGCACCGGCGCGGATTGTGGGGCGGTGATGCCATCGCTCGCTCGCCCGCTCGTCGCGGAACTGTCACACAGGCAAACCGATCGCGCAATCGGGCCAAATGCGCTGGTTGCGCGCCATCCCCTCTTGCTGAAGGCGCATTTTGACCGCGCAGTCGCTGTGATAGTCTCGGCGCGCCGCCGCCGATGCCCGCCGACGCGACAATTCGACCACTTTCGTCGAACGCGCGGGCGAGGGCGGCAGACGTAGCGGCACTCAGCGACGGGAACGGCAGTTGGCCCACTCACCCGCACCGGTGCAACCTCCGACCCAAGCATCCCCCGGCTCGCGCAGCCGGTGGGCCGAGCGGCTGTACGCCGGACGCTGGGTGTTGGTTGCCAGCGCGGTCGTGTTCGCGGCGCTGGCGATCGCCGGCCGGCTCGGTTGGCCGGCGGCGGCGATATCGTTCGGTCTGATCTTCCTGGTGGCCCTGCTCATTCCCCGCCGGGTCCGCTTCGTTGAGCCCGCCACAGGGGTTGCCGAGCGGACCGGCGACGAACCGGACAACTCCACCCGGCAGTTCGCCGAGGTGCTGCGCGATCCATGTTTTATCGTCGATCGCCGGGCGCATCTCAGATACGCCAACGCCGCCGGCCGGCGCGAATTCCCAAGCGCCGAAATCGGTGACCCGATGGCCTTCACGCTGCGCAATCCGGCGTTCCTGCAAACCGTTGATCAGGCCATCCGCACGGGCGCTCGCGCCGAAGGAGAGTTCTTGGTCTCGGTTCCCACCGAGACCTGGTATTCGGTGGAAGTCAATCCGCTGTGGCGGGCGGACTCGGCGGACGCCGACAGCCGGCTTCTGGCGGTCATGCTCATCAACCAGACCGAGCAGCGGCGGCTCGACCGAATGCGGGCCGATTTCGTGGCCAACGCCAGCCATGAATTGCGCACCCCGCTGACCTCGCTGATCGGCTACACCGACACGTTGATGGGCTCCGCCGCCGACGACCAGGCGGCTCGCGAGAAGTTCCTGCGCATCATGCGCGAGCAGGCCGAGCGCATGTCGCGGCTCATCGACGATCTGCTCAGCCTTTCCCGCATCGAGCTGCACCAGCATCTCCGACCCACCGGCACCACCGATCTCGTCCTGCTCGCGCGGGAGGTCGCCGAGCTCCTCAAGCCCTTGGCCGACGAGGCGGGCGTCAAGATCGAAGTCGAGGCCGCGGTGGACAAAGCGGTCGTCACCGGCGATCGGGGAGAGCTCGTTCATGTCCTGGAAAACCTCGTCGACAACGCCATCAAGTACGGTGCCGAGGGCGGCCGGGTGGTGATATCGATCGAGCCCGCCCGTGACCGGGCCGGGACCGATTTCGTCGTTGGGGTAAGGGATTTCGGCGCCGGTATCGCAGCCGAAAACGTGCCGCGGCTGACCGAGCGCTTCTATCGCGTCGATGCCGAATCGAGCCGTCGCATGAAGGGCACCGGGTTGGGGTTGGCCATCGTCAAGCACATCGTCACCCGCCATCGCGGTGAGCTGGCGATCGCCTCCGAGCTGGGCGAGGGAACGACGGTCAGCGTTTACCTTTCGTCATAATCGTCCGACCCATCGGCGGTTTTCCACAGCCGTGTGTCAAATCGTCCTTTGGACGCAGACGCTTGTCCTGTCATCCGAGTGTCACTCAACTGACATACGACATTGTCGCAAGCGCGCTAGGCAGACCGGGTCCGAAACCTGGAGGCACCCGTATCCGGCGACCGGCTGCGCGTGCGCCGTGGCTTCGGACGATTGGCATTCCGCCGTCCTGCACAAGCTCCGAAAGGCTGAAATCATGAAATTCGTCTTCCATGCTGGCGCTGCCGCACTGGCTTTGGCCGGTGCGCTGATCGCGACCGGTGCCATGGCGCAAACCCGCGACCAGATCCAGATTGTCGGCTCCTCAACGGTGTTTCCGTTCGCCACCGCCGTTGCCGAACGGTTCGGCCAGACCACCGACTTTCCCACCCCCGTCGTCGAGTCCACCGGTTCCGGCGGCGGCCTCAATCTCTTCTGTGCCGGCGTCGGTCCGCAGACCCCGGACATCACCAACGCTTCACGCCGCATCAAGGACAGCGAAATCGAAGCCTGTCACAACAACGGCGCCACGCCGGTTGAAGTCCGCGTAGGCTACGACGGCATCGTGCTGGCCAACGCCAAGAACGGCCCCGAGGTCTCGATTTCGCGCGAGCAGATCTTCCTGGCGCTGGCCAGGAACGTGGTCGTGAACGGTGAGGTTGTGCCCAACCCTTACGAAAACTGGTCGGACATCGATCCCTCGCTCCCCAATGAGGCGATCGAGGTTCTCGGCCCACCGCCGACCTCCGGCACCCGTGATGCCTTCGTCGAACTGGTGATGGACGAAGCCTGCCAGGAGGGCATCGAGGAGTGCGGCGATCTGCGCGAAGACGGCGCCTACATCGACGCCGGAGAGAACGACAACCTGATCGTGCAGAAGCTCGAAGCCAACCCGGCCGCGCTCGGCATTTTCGGGTTCTCCTATCTCGATCAGAATACCGACGCCATCAAAGGCGCCACGATCGACGGCGTCGAGCCGACCTTCGACAACATCGCCTCGGCCGCCTATCCGGTGTCCCGCTCCCTGCAGTTCTACATCAAGAAGGAGCATGTGGGCGTCATCCCGGGAATCATGGAATATGTCGCCGAATTCACTTCCGATGCCGCCTGGGGCGATGACGGCTATCTGGCCGAGAAAGGCCTGATCCCCATGACTGCGGACGAGCGGGTCAAGTACAAGGCGGACGCCGAGAACCTGGTTCCTGTTGAGCCGGGCATGATGTAGTCGAGCCGAATTGTGGCGCCGCCCTCACGGTGGGGGCGGCGCCTTCGTGTTCCGGCACCGGATCGGAACAGCCCAAGGGGGCGCAACATGCAGGGATGGCTGTTCGCACTCGGATCGCTCGCGGTTCTGGCCGGGCTGTTTTTCGCCGGTCGGGCCCGCGCCCTGGCGACGGTCGGCGGCAACACCTCGGGGCTGCATTCGACCCCCGGCTATCATGGCTTCTATCTGGTGATTTGGGCCGCCCTGCCGGCGGTCGTTCTGTTTGTGACGTGGGGCTTGATTTCGCGCTTTGTTACCGACGCGTATGTCGCCGGCCAGCTCGGCGACGCCTTCGCGGCCATTCCGGAGGCGCAGCGCGGGGCCTTTCTAAGGGCCGCCCGTTCGCTGGTCGCCGGCGCCGCCTTCGGCGAAGTCACCGATCTGACCCGGCAGGGCGCGGACGCCTATCGCACCTTTGCCGAGGTGACCGGCACCATCGTCAACGCCTTCGCCTTGTTGCTCGCCGTATCAGGCCTGGGCTGGGGCTGGACCCGCATCGCGCCGCGTTTGCGCGCTCGCCAGTTTGTCGAACGAACGGTCATGTGGCTACTGATCGCCGCCTCGGGGGTGGCCATCATCACCACCATCGGCATCGTTCTGTCCCTGATTTTCGAGAGCCTCCAGTTTTTCGCCCGGGTCAATTTCTTCGACTTTCTCTTCGGGCTGCACTGGAGTCCGCAAAGCGCCTACGAAAGCATCACCTGGGAGGCGACCGATCGCAATTCCGAGGTCTTCGGCGCCATTCCGGTGTTTGTCGGCACGCTGCTGATCACCACCATCGCCATCGCCGTTGCCGCCCCCGTCGGCTTGATGTCGGCGATCTATCTGTCCGACTACGCCTCCAAGGCCACCCGCGCCTTCGCCAAGCCGATCCTGGAAATCCTCGCCGGCATCCCGACGGTCGTCTACGGCTTCTTCGCGGCGCTCACCGTGGCGCCGTTTTTCCGAAGTTCCGGCGAATCTTTCGGCCTGACGGTGTCCTCCGAGAGCGCCCTGGCGGCCGGAATGGTGATGGGGATCATGATCATTCCCTTCGTCTCCTCGCTCAGCGACGACGTCATCAACGCGGTGCCGCAAAGCCTGCGCGATGGCTCGGCCGGGCTGGGCGCGACCAAATCGGAAACCATCCGCAAGGTGGTGCTGCCGGCGGCCCTGCCGGGGATCGTCTCGGCGCTGATGCTGGCCATCTCGCGGGCCATCGGCGAAACCATGATCGTGGTCATGGCCGCTGGCCTGGCCGCCAACATGACCATCAACCCGCTCGAGGCGGTGACAACCGTGACGGTGCAGATCGTCACGTTGCTGACCGGTGACAGCGAGTTTGACAGCGCCAAGACCCTTTCCGCCTTCGCGCTCGGTCTGATGCTGTTCTGCGTCACGCTGCTGCTCAACGTCATCGCACTTCGTGTTATCCAGAAGTATCGGGAACAGTATGACTGAGATCGCTGCCGATCCGATGCCGCAATCCGCCATCCACACTTCGGAATCCGCTCGAGCGCGCCTGGCCGCGCGCTACCGCACGGAGCGCGTTTTCAGATTCCTGGGTCAGGCGGCGATTGGCGTCTCTGTCGCCTTTCTGGCGTTGCTGCTGACGACAGTCGTCATCCAGGGTGTGCCTGCGTTCACCTACAACTTCGCCAGCCTCGACTTCGACCTCTCCTCCGAGCGCCTGGGCGGCCCCGACGAGATCTCCAAGGCCGATTTCGACGGCATCGTGCGTGACGCCATTCGCGGTGAATTCCCGCAAGTGACCGGCCGCACTCCGCGCCGCCTGCTGGGCGGCCTGATCTCCAGCGGCGCCCCGGTCCTGCTGCGCGAGCGGCTGGTCGGCGATCCCTCCCTGGTTGGCTCGAGCGGCCGTGTTTCGGTGCCCGTCTCGGACTTCGCCGATCTCTACCTGAAGGGTCAGATCACCGGCAGCGAGTACCGCGATTTCACCAGCCCCATCGTGCTTGAGGCGTCCGGGGACGGCTCAACCTACACGGTAACGGCGGACCAGGCGGTGTTCGGCGACGTTCTCGAGCTGGTCAAGCAGCGCCTGCTGGCCGATGCCGCGGCCCTGCGCCAGCGCGCCGAGGGGCAGGCTCGTTCGCAGGCGCGGATTCAATCTGACATCGTGGGGTTCGAGAGCCGCCTTTCCGCGGCCGAGGACGCCGCCGAGTCGGCGGGTCTGACCGCCAGGCTCGAGCAGGCTCGCGCCAATCTTGACTCCGTTACCGCCGAGATCGCCCGGCTTGAAGCCGATGCCGCCGACCGCGAGGCGCGCGCCGGCAGCGCCGTTTCGGGCGAACCGATGACCGACGAAGACCCCTCGCTTCTGATCTATGCCGCCGACGGGGTCATTCGCGCCACCCACATCACCGCGACCACGGTGGAGGGCGAGGCGATGCTGCCGGTGGCCGACCCCGGCTCGCTCGTCGGCAATGGCTGGCGCTTGCGGATCCTGGACGTGCCCGAATCCAATCGCAAGTTTTCCGACCAGGAAATCGTCTGGACCGACACGCTGGTCGACCGGGGCGAGGTCGCTTCCGCCTTCAACTGGATTTTCTTCTCCAAGGGCGCCAGCCGCGAACCCGAAATGGCCGGCGTGTGGGGAGCCGTCGTCGGCTCGACGCTGACCCTTGTCGTCACGCTGGCGCTGTCCTTTCCGCTCGGGGTCGCCGCCGCGATCTATCTGCAGGAGTTCGCACCGAAGAACCGGATCACGACGCTTATCGAAGTCAACATCAACAATCTGGCCGCCGTGCCCTCGATCGTTTTCGGGCTGCTCGGGTTGGCGGTGTTTTTGAACTTCTTCGAATTCGATCGCTCGGCGCCCTATGTCGGCGGCATGGTGCTTGGCCTGATGACCTTGCCCACGATCATCATCGCCTCGCGGGTGTCGCTCGGCGCGGTGCCGCCGTCGATACGGGAAGCCGCGCTCGGCATTGGCGCGTCGCGCCTGCAAACCGTCGTCCATCACGTATTGCCGTTGGCTTTGCCCGGCATCTTGACCGGCACGATCATTGGCATGGCAAGGGCGCTCGGCGAGACCGCGCCGCTGTTGATGATCGGAATGGTCGCCTTCATTGTCGATATCCCGGGGAGCTTCAGTGATCCGGCAACCGTTCTACCGGTGCAGATTTTCATGTGGGCCGATTTCCCCGAAGCCGCCTTTCAGCATCGGACTTCGGCCGCGATTATCGTGCTCCTGGGGTTCCTGATCGTCATGAATGCCCTGGCGGTGATAATGCGCTGGCGGTTCGAGCGGCGCTGGTAGGGTAGATCATGCAGTCCATGCTGGAGTTTCGGACATGAGCGTTGCCGTCGAGATGGCACAGACCGCCGCTGACGTCGCCGACGTGCCCAAGATGCGGGGCCGTGATGTCAATGTCTTCTATGGCGACAAGCAGGCCTTGTTCGACATCGACCTCGACATCGAACGCAACCGGGTGACATCCCTGATCGGTCCGTCCGGATGCGGAAAGTCGACCTTCATCCGGTGTCTCAATCGAATGAACGACACCATCGACATTTGTCGCGTCACTGGCGACATCCGACTGGACGAGCAGGACATCTACGATCCGGGCATTGACGTGGTCGAGCTCAGGGCCCGCGTCGGGATGGTGTTCCAGAAGCCCAATCCATTCCCCAAGTCGATCTATGAAAATGTCGCCTACGGCCCGCGCATCCACGGCATGACCCGCTCCAAGGCCGAGCTCGACGAGCTGGTGACGTCCTCCCTCAGGCGGGCCGGGCTGTGGGATGAAGTCCACGACCGCCTCGACCAGCCCGGCACCGGGCTCTCCGGCGGACAGCAGCAGCGCTTGTGCATCGCCCGGGCGATCGCCACCAGTCCCGAAGTGCTGCTGATGGACGAGCCGTGCTCGGCCCTCGACCCCATCGCCACGGCCACTATCGAGGAATTGATCGACGAATTGCGCGAGAACTTCACCATCGTCATCGTCACCCACTCGATGCAGCAGGCCGCCCGTGTCAGTCAGAAGACGGCGTTCTTTCATCTCGGGCGGCTGATCGAGGAAGGTCCGACCGAACGCATTTTCACCAACCCGCAGAATGAAAAGACCCAGGACTACATTACCGGTCGCATCGGCTAGCCAATTCCCGGCAACAAGGCATCCTCATGGTCACCACTTCGTCAGAGCACATTGTCACTTCCTACGAGGACGAACTCACCGAGATCGTCCGTCTGATCTCCGAAATGGGCGGCATGGTCGAACAGGCCGTGACCAATTCCGTCACTGCCCTGGTGACCCTCGACCACGCCTTGGCCAAGAAGGTCGTCGAGGGCGACGAGCAGGTCGACGAGCTGGAGCGGAGGATCGACGACATGGGCGTCTCGATGATCGCGCGCCGACAGCCGATGGGCCCCGACCTGCGTCAGATCATCGCCTCTATCCACGTCGCCACCGATCTCGAGCGCATCGGCGACATGGCCAAGAACATCGGCCGGCGGACCCTGCAGATCAGCGAGCAGCACGTCACGCCCCAGCTCTACAAGGGCGTGCGCCACATGTCCGAGCTGGCGCTCGGCCAGGTCAATCGCGCCATCAGTTCGTTCACCTCCCGCGACACCGAATTGGCGGTCGATGTGTGCAAGCGGGACGACGAGGTTGACGCGATCTACATGTCCCTGTTCCGCGAATTCCTCACCTATATGATGGAGGACCCGCGCAACATCACCGACTGCATGCATTTGCTGTTCTGCGCAAAGCATCTCGAGCGAACGGGCGACCACGCCACCAACATCGCCGAGGCCGCCTTCTACATGGTCTCCGGAAAGAACCTGCCGCTGGCGCTTGAGCGCGACGACGTTTGAACCGGCCCCGACGCGCGAAGCCGAACCCATGTCTGCCCAGCTGCTGATTGTCGAAGACGAATCCGACCTCGCTGAATTGCTGCGCTACAACTTCGAGGCGGCCGGCTACCGGGTGGTCTGCGTCGCAGCGGGTGACGAGGCCGACGTGCAAATCCGCGAAACCACGCCGGACCTTATCATCCTCGACTGGATGCTCCCGGGGATTTCCGGCATCGAACTGTGCCGCCGTTGGCGCATGCGGGAGACCACCGCCAGCATCCCGATCATCATGCTGACCGCCCGCGCCGAAGAGGAAGAGCGGGTGCGCGGACTGGCCACCGGCGCCGACGACTATGTCGTCAAGCCGTTTTCCGTCCCCGAGCTCATGCAGCGCGTCAAGGCACTTCTCAGGCGAACCAGCCCGCAATTGCTCAATACCACCCTGCGTGCCGGCGACATCGAGCTCGATCGGCACACACACCGGGTGCGGCGCTCGGGGCGGGAAATCCACCTCGGCCCGACCGAGTACCGGCTGCTCGAATACCTGATGCAGAATCCCGGGCGCGTCTACAGCCGAGGACAGCTGCTCGATGGCGTGTGGGGGCACGGCGTGTATGTCGACGAGCGAACCGTCGACGTCCATGTCGGCCGTCTGCGCAAGGCCATCAACCGGAGCCAGAGCCGCGATCCCATCCGCACCGTGCGCGGGGCGGGCTATGCCCTGGACGAGCGGTTTGCAGCGGGCTGAGCGCGATCGCAGCCGGCCCGAGGCCGGCGATTTCAGCGGGCGAGTTCCTCCGCCGTCGGGGCCTCGAAGCGATCGATCCAGCCTCTCAGGGCAGCTTCGGAAATCGCGAACGCGCCACGCGGCAAGTCCGAGTTCCGTTCGGCCAGCCGTCGCAGCAGCTCCTCGGGCGAGCAAAGTGTGTAATGGATGGCGAAATCAGCCCCCAACCGCGCCGCGCGGGCGCGGAAATCTTCACGCTCCTCGCGGGCCCAGAAGCCGAAATCTAGAATGACGCTGGTGTCTAGTTGCAGCGCGCGCTCGGCAACGCCCCACATTAGGGCCTCGACGATGCTGTGGCGCCGGTCATGAGCTGGGTCTTCGGCATCTTGTCCGAACAAGGTGACCTGCCACTCATCCGGCGTCAGCCGCAAGGCCCGAAGTTCAGTCTCAAGGCGCCGCGCCAATGTGGTTTTCCCCGAGCAAGGGAGCCCCACCATGAGGTGTAGCGTCGGCACGTGGCAGGCTCGCGGCCGGCTACCGCCGCCGCTTTTCGATGGTGTGGTAGGCGCGGCGGGCGTGGAACTTGCAGTAGGGCCGGTTTTCATCGACCTCCCGGCCGCAGAAGTGGAAGTCCTCTCCCATCGGGTCGCCGATCGGCCATTTGCAGGTGTTCTCGTTCAGCGACAACAAGTCGATCCGCTCCTCGGGCGGGATGTAGAGCTCGATCGCCGGATTGACCACCGACAGCGGCTCGTCCTCTTCTGCCAGAGGTATTTGCAGCGCGTTCGCGCCGATCATCGGAGCGTTGACGGCGCGGCGTCTGCCCATGCCGCCGCTGGACACACGGCGCGAGGTCGAGCGCGGTTTGCGCATTCGTGGCGCGCTCGAGGTCGGACGGGCCCGCCCGGACAGTTTCAGTCGATGGACCTTGCCGATGACGGCATTCCGGGTCACGCCCTCCCCGAGTTCGGCTGCGATCTGGCTGGCGCTAAGGCCTTCCATCCAAAGCCTTTTCAGGAGCTCGACCCGTTCGTCCGTCCACGCCATGCTGGCCTCTTAGGGGCTCCGCCGCCGAATCCCGCATAGACTCCCGGACCCCGCCGGAATCGCTTTTTCCGGCACCTGGCTAGCAGTCGTGTGCCTGTTGGGTCCGCGCCACGAGATATCGTGTACCCGCAGGATCACTGTATAGGAGGCGCGGAATCGGTGACAAGAGTCGGGCCCCACTTTCCCCGCATTAATGCGGCCGGCGCAGAGGTCACCAGCGGCCCGGGCACCTCGGACCGGGAATTGACATCGACGGTCCCCCTCGCCGATAAGGGCCCCGAACGTGTCGCCCGGGGTCGAAACATGGGCGGCGCGTTTTTCGTTTTTGCGCCCGGACTGCCGTGATCACATTGCGTTGTCGGGCCGACGGCCGGCGCCCGATCGTGGCGGGCTTTTGACAAGAGGACACATCGATGTCGGCGCTCTTCGGGACCTACGCCCGTTCAGACCTTGCTTTCGAGCGGGGCGAGGGGATGCGCCTTTTTACCGCCGACGGCGAGGCCTATCTCGATTTTGCCGCCGGCATCGGCGTCAACGCGCTTGGTTATGCGCACCCGGATCTGGTGGCGGCGCTCAAATCCCAGGGCGAGCGGCTTTGGCATGTCTCGAATCTTTACCGGATCCCCGAACAGGAACGGCTCGCCGCGCGCCTCGTCGAGGCGAGCTTCGCCGACCGGGTGTTCTTCGCCAATTCCGGCGCCGAAGCGGTCGAATGCGCCATCAAGACCGTCCGCCGCTACTTCCACGCCACCGGCGCGCCCGAGCGTTTCGAATTCATCACCTTCACCGGCAGCTTTCACGGCCGCACCCTCGCCACCATCGCCGCCGGCGGCAATGCGGCCTTCGCCGAGGGGTTCGGCCCGCCGGTCGAGGGCTTCGTGCATGCCGCCCCCGGCGATATCGACGCCGTCCGGGCCCTCGTGGGTCCGCGCACGGCCGGCATTCTGGTCGAGCCGATCCAGGGCGAGGGCGGCGTCAACCTGATGCCGGAGCGGTTTCTCGAGGCGCTCAGGGCGCTGTGCGACGAGGCAGGGTTGCTGCTCGTCTTCGACGAAGTCCAATGTGGTTGCGGACGCACCGGGCGCTTTTCGGCCCACGAATGGACCGACGCCACCCCCGATCTGATGGCGATCGCCAAAGGGATCGGGGGCGGATTTCCGCTCGGGGCGTGCCTTGCAACCGAGCGGGTCGGCCAATACATGACCCCGGGCAGCCACGGGTCCACGTTCGGGGGCAATCCGCTGGCCTGTGCCGTCGGCAATGCCGTGCTCGACCGAATCCTGGCGCCCGGTTTTCTGGAGCATGTCGACGAGGCGGGCCGGCATCTGGCCTGGCATCTCAGACAGCTTGCGCAGCGCTTTCCGCAGCATGTCGTCGACGTCAGGGGACGCGGACTGATCGCCGGGCTGAAGCTGGTGCCCAATGCGCGCGAATTTGTCGCCGAGCTGCGCCGGCACCGCCTGCTGACCGTCTCGGCGAGCGACAACGTGCTGCGCCTTCTGCCGCCGCTGATCGTCGAAAAGGCGGATATCGACGAGGCGGCGGACATCCTTGCCGACGCGCTCGGCGGATTGGACGCCGACCCGTCGAGCGCGGCCTGAGCGCCCAGGCTGCAAGCGCCGCCGCGGCGTGTCGGCGTCAACCGGGATTGTCTCCATGACAACCAAGAGCACAGACTTCATCGATCTCGACCAGGTCCCCGCCGGCGACCTGCGGGAAATCCTCGCGCTGGCTGCCGACCTCAAGACGCGTCACTCGCGTGGCGAACGGCCGGCGCTGCTCGCCGGCAAGGTGCTGGCGATGGTTTTCGCTCAGCCCTCCACCCGCACCCGCATTTCCTTCGATGTCGGAATGCGCCAGCTCGGCGGCGAAACCCTGGTGCTGTCCGGTACCGACATGCAGCTCGCCCGCGACGAAACCATCGCCGACACGGCGCGGGTGATGTCGCGCTTTGTCGATGCCATCATGATCCGGACCCTCGCCCACGACGACGTCGTCGAGCTCGCCGCCGCCGCCACGGTGCCCGTGATCAACGGGCTCACCCGGCGCTCGCATCCCTGCCAGGTGATGGCCGATATCCTCACCTTCGAGGAAAAGCGCGCTCCGATCGATGCCGCGACGGTTGCCTGGGTGGGTGACGCCAACAATGTCCTGGCCTCCTGGGTGCAGGCCGCCCGCGCCTTCGGCTTCCGGCTGCGCATCGCCTGCCCGCCCGCATACGGCCCGAGCGACGAGCTCGCCGCCGAGATCGAGGCTGCCGGCTCCGCGGTCGAACTCGGCGCGGATCCCATGGCCGCGGTTCGGGATGCCGATTTGGTGGTGACCGATACCTGGGTTTCGATCGGCGACTCCGACGTCGACGAACGCCGCCGGCGGCTGCGTCGGTACAGGGTCGATGCGGCGTTGATGGCGAAGGCCGCGGCTGACGCGCTTTTCATGCACTGTCTTCCCGCTCACCGCGGCGACGAAGTGACCGACGAGGTCATCGACGGGCCGCAGTCGGTGGTCTTCGACGAGGCGGAGAACCGCCTGCACGCTCAAAAGGCGATCCTGTGCTGGGTGTTCGGGATCGACAAACTGCCATGAGCCAGTCCCTGCTCGAAGCTGCCGGTCTCGACCGCCCGGAAAGCGGCGACGACGCGCTGGTGCCGTTTGCCCTGGAGGCGCTCGATTGCCGCGGGCGCAGCGCCCGCCTTGGCGGCGCCCTCGACACAATCCTCGCCCGACACGACTACCCCGCCCCGGTTGCCCGGCTGCTGGGTGAGGCGGTGGTGCTGACCGCGCTTGTCGGCTCATCCCTGAAATTCAATGGGAGGTTCATCCTCCAGGCCCAGACCGACGGTCCGGTCAACCTGCTTGTGGTTGACCTCGACACCCCCGACGGCATCCGAGGCTATGCGCGCCACGATCCGGCGGCGCTCTCGGCGGCCGCTTCCGAAGGTCGCGTGGCGCCGGCCGAACTGCTTGGAAACGGGGTGCTCGCGATGACGGTGGACCAGGGCCCGCGCATGGACCGCTATCAGGGCATCGTCGAACTCCGGGGCACCTCGCTTGAAGAAGCGGCACTGCGCTACTTCGCCCAGTCCGAGCAGATCCCGACGCAGGTGCGCCTCGCCGTCGGCCAGCTTGCCCGCAAGGGCGACAAGCGTCCCGTGTGGCGCGCCGGCGGCATCCTGCTGCAGTATCTGCCGGCCGGCGGCGGCGCTCGCCTCACGCCCGATCTCCCCGGCGACGGCGATTTCGACAACGCCGAGACCGCCGATCGTTCGTTCGTCGAAGACGACCATTGGACTGAAGCCAAGGCGCATCTGATGACCGTCGACGACGCCGAACTCGTGGACCCGGATATCTCGCCCGAGCGCTTGCTCTACAGGCTCTACCACGAGCGCGGCGTGCGGGTGTTCCGCCCCCATCCGGTCGAGGCGCGGTGCACCTGCTCGGCCGACAAGGTCGAAGCCATGCTGTCCGGTTTCGACCCCGATCAGCGGGCCGAAATGGCGGTCGACGGCGAAATCGAAGTGACCTGCGACTTTTGCTCGACGGTTTACCGATTCAACAAAAACCTCTTCGGCCTCGGCGACTGACGGGGTTCAATCCGCCGCCGGGCGGGTAGGGTTCATTGCCAAAGTTTCATTTGTTCCGGTGCGGTCCCGCACGTACCATCTGCCGAGGCGGTGGAAGGCATTGACGTGGAAAGGGAATTGGACGCATCCGCGGATCCGGCCCCAACCGTCGAGCACAGCCTCGTGCACTCGGCGGGCCGGCGCCGGCGCACTTCGTTCCTCGGGGCCCTGACACGCATCGCCGTCGCCGTCGCGATCATCGGCGCCGCGGGCTATCAGGTCTCGTCGATGATCTCGGACCAGCCCGCGCCCGTCGAACGCCAGCCCCGGGAACGTTCCTTCACTGTGTCGGTCGTCGAACCGGTGCCTCAGTCCGTCCAGACGCACCTGAAGACCTACGGCGAGATTGTCGCCGCGCGCTCCATCGACATTCGTTCGCAAGTCGCCGGGGAGGTCGTCGAGGTCTCTGACAATCTCAAGGTCGGCGCCGCCGTCGGCGAGGGCGAAGTGTTGCTGCGCGTCGATTCATTTGAATATGACGGCCAGGTCACCCTCGCCCGCGCCAATCTGGCCGACGCCCAGCTGGCGCTCAGCGAAGCCCGGTCGGCCAGGGAGCTCGAAGGCTCGGCCCTCGAATTCGCGCGCACCCAGCTCGCCGCTGGCGAACGGGATCTCGAGCGTGCCAACACCCTCATGGATCGCGGCTCGGCCACCCGGCAAACGGTCGAACAGCTCGAGTTGACCGTTGCCGAGCGGCGGCAGGCGGTGGCGCAGCATCAGTCTTCTCTGGTCGGTCTCGAAGCCGAGATCCAGCGCCGGCAGGCGGCCATTGAAGCGTCGCGCTGGAGCCTCGACCAGGCACTGAGGGCCCAGGCCAATACACTCGTCAAGGCCCCGTTCGCCGGTATCGTCACGGCGGAGAATGTCGATCTTGCCAGCGTTGTCGCCAACAACGAGACCTTGGTCTCGATGTACGAAACCGCTTCGCTCAACGCCCGGTTCGTGGTCTCGGACCAGCAATACGGTCAGCTCATGCGCATGGGCCTGGTGGGTCGCCCGGTGCAGGTGGTCTGGCAGATCGAGCCAGAGCCCCTGGTTGTCGACGGCGCCATCGATCGCGCCGGCGCCCAGGTCGATGCCGCTTCCGGAGGGGTTGAGATGTTTGCAGCCCTCGACTCGGTCCAATCCACCGCCATCCGGCCCGGCACCTTCGTGGAAGTGTCCGTCGCCGGCCCCCGCTTTGAGGGCGTGCTGCGCCTGCCCGAGACGGCGGTTTATGGCGGCGACCACATTTTTGTGGTCCGCGACGGGCGCATGGCGCGCATCGATGCCGAGGTTCTGGGCCGCGAAGGCGAGGATGTGATCGTCCGCGCCGACATACCCGAGGGCGAACCGGTCATCACCACCCGGCTGGCGCAGGCCGGCGAGGGCTTGCGCGTGACCGTCGAAGGCGAAGCGCCCGAAGCCGGGTTCCGGCCCGGCCAGGGCGGCTTTCGGGGTCCCGGAGGCGGATCTCGCGGCGGGATCCCGCCGGGGTGAGCATGCGCCCCTCCGAAACCACGGCCAGGAGTTTTCTGTCCGGCTTCGTGCACCACCGCAACGCCGCCAACCTGCTGATGGCGCTGTTCATCCTGCTCGGCGTGTGGGGGATGATGCAGCTCAACCGGCAGTTGATGCCGGACACCCA
Organism: uncultured Devosiaceae bacterium; assembly: GCA_964574935.1. GTDB lineage: Bacteria > Pseudomonadota > Alphaproteobacteria > Rhizobiales > Devosiaceae > JBBECE01. The sequence continues at coordinate 58,680 of CAZNOZ010000009.1, forward strand.
GATCCCCTCGGTCAATATCTCGCTGGGCTGGAGCGGGGCGAGCGCCGAGGACGTCGAGAAAAACCTTCTTCTGCCCATCGAACCGGCGGTGCGGTTCCTTGACGGCGTGACCGCGATGCACTCCTGGGCCTTCGAAGGACGCGGGCGTATCCAGCTTGAGTTCGAGCCCGGCACGGATATCGACAAGGCCGAATCCGACGTTTCCGCGGCCGTCGCCGCCGTTCCCAACCTGCCGGAGGCGGCGGACGCGCCCCAGGTCTCGGCACCGAAATTCTTCGATCCTGTCGCCAATATCGGCATCGCCGGCCCGTTTCCGGAGGAGGTACTGCGCGCCTATGCGCGCGAGATCCGCGATGGCCTGCTGGCCGAAGGGCTCGACCAGGTGACCTTCACCGGCTACCGCGATCGCGAGATCCTGATCAGCGTCGACGACGGCAAACTGCGCCAGCTCGACATTACCCTGTCCGATCTCGCCGCGGCGCTGACGCCCAATATCGCCGACCAGCCCTCCGGTGCGCTGCCGGGAGAGTTCGCCGCCCAGGTGCGTGCCCTCGCCCCTCAAGTCACCGCCCGCGATATTGCCGCCACCGAGCTCAGGGCATCTCCAACCGGCGAGAAGCTGACCTTCGGCGACGTCGCGACTGTCGAGGACACCTATTCGGACAACCAGCGGCTCGGCTACATGCGCGGTGAGCCGGCGATCCGGTTGCAGGTCTCCCGGTCGCTCAACGCGGATACCGTCGAGTCTTACGAGAAGATCGTCTCGTACGTGAGTGAGGTGCGACCGACACTGCCGGCCGCCCTGAAGATCGTCGTCTTCAATGCCGCTGCCGAGCAGGTCAACAAGCGTCTGGGACTGCTGGTGACCAACGGCGCTACAGGCTTGGCAGTGGTGTTGCTGATCCTCTTCCTGTTTCTCGATCACCGCGTGGCGTTTTGGGTGGCGATGGGAATCCCGGTGTCCATCCTGGCGACGCTCGGCCTGATGTTCCTGAGCGGGCAGACGCTGAACATGATGTCGATGTTCGCGTTGATGATGACCCTGGGTATCATTGTTGACGACGCCATTGTTGTCGGCGAGCACACCGCCACGCGCTACGCGCACGGCGACGCTCGCACCGACGCGGCGATCAACGGCGCCGGGCACATGGCCGCGCCGGTCATCGCCGCCTCGCTCACCACCATGGCCGCGTTCGGTCCGATCTTCTTGGTGCGCGGCGTGGTGGGCCAGCTCGCCGCCGCCATCCCGCTGGTCGTGCTCGCCGTGCTGACCGCCAGCCTGCTCGAGTGCTTTTTCATCCTGCCCGGCCACCTCGCGCATTCCCTGCCGCGCCAGCGCCGTCGGCCCAACCTCTTCCGGCGGAGCTTCGATGCCGGCTTCGCGGTGTTCAGGGAGCGCATATTCGGGGCGCTGTCGCGCCTTTCCTACCGATGGCGCTATGCGACCGTGGCTCTCGCCGTCTCGCTCGCCGGCCTTTCGGGCGCGCTCATCGCTTCCGGGCAGCTTGGGTTCCAGTTCTTCCCCACCTCCGAGGGCGAGAGCTTCAACGTCTTCGCCTCTTTTCAGCCGGGCATCCCCCAGGACCAGATGGAGGCGATCATTGTCGACATCGAAAGTGCGGTCAGTTCCGTCGAGGCCGAACTCTCCCCCGACGGCACCCCGGTGATCCTGACCACCTACGCCAATCTCGACGTCGACAACGCCGGCGCCAATTTCAATGTCTATCTCACCCCGTCCGAGACGCGCGCCGTGCGCACCGGCGAGATCACCCAGGCCCTGCGCGAGGCGCTGCCGGCGGTTGCCGGCGTCCAGAGTATTTCGGTGCGCGAATTCCGCGGCGGGCCGCCGGGGCGCGCCATTGACGTGCAGTTCTCCGGCGCCGACACCGCGGTGCTCAAGCAGGCCTCGGAGGCGCTTCAGGATGTGCTTGAGGGGTTCGACGGGGTCACCGCGGTCTCCGACACGCTCAACTATGGCAACCCTGAACTGGTCATGGCGCTCAATGCCCGCGGCACCGCGCTCGGTTTTACCCTCGTCGATCTCGGTGCGCAGATCCGCGATGCCTTCGAGGGCCGCGTCGTGCGGCGCGTCGCCGCCCAGGACGAGGAGATCACGATTCGCCTCAAGCGCCAGACCGACGCGACCGGGTCTTCGGCGTTGCGCGATTTGTGGGTGCGAGCCCCCGCAGGCGGTTTCGTTCCGCTCTCGAGCATCGTCGCGTTTTCCGAACACCAGGGGTTCGACCGCATCGTTCGTGAAGATGGCAAGGACACGGTCTCGGTGCGCGCCGACGTCGACGAGGCGGTCGGTAACGCCGATGAGATCCTTACCCGGCTGCGGCTCGACTATCTGCCCCAGATCGTCGATCGCTACGGCGTCGGCTACGATCTCGGCGGCCGCCAGGCCGAGCGCGCCGCCGCCTTTGCCGACCTGGAGTTCGGCTTCGTCGTGGCATTGGGCGTGATGTACATCATCGTCGCCTGGATCTTCGCGTCATATGCCGCCCCGCTGGCGGTCATGCTCATCATTCCGTTCGGGGCGGCCGGCGCCGTGTGGGGCCACTACCTGCTCGGCTACGATCTGACCATCATCTCGTTGATGGGGCTGCTGGGTCTGTCGGGGATCGTCGTCAACGATTCGATCGTTCTGATTTCGCGCCTGCAGGAACGGCTGCGGGACGGGGAAGGCCTGCGCAAGGCGGCGACAGGAGCCGCCCGCGACCGCCTGCGCGCCGTGCTCCTGACCTCGCTGACCACCATTGGGGGGCTCAGCCCGCTGCTCTTCGAGAAGTCGCTGGAGGCCCAGTTTCTGATCCCCATGGCCATCACGATCGTTTTCGGTCTGATGATGTCGACCGCGCTGGTGCTGTTCCTCGTTCCGGCCTTCATCGGCATTGGCGCCGATATCGGCGCCGTCGCGCGATGGGCGTTCATGACCCCCGGTGCCCCGAGCTTTCGCGAAATGATCGCGGGTGCCCACCACGAACGGCCGCGTCCGCAGCCGGCCGAGTAGGTCGGTTCAGCCGCGCCAGAAACGCGGCATGAACAACACCAGCACGGTGAACAGCTCCAGCCGGCCGAGGATCATCCCCGCCGCCAGCAACCATTTCGAGATGTCCGACAGCGGCTGGAAGGTCCCCGTGGGCCCGATAATCTCGCCCAGTCCCGGCCCGACATTTGAGATCGCGGTCGCCGCCCCGGAAAGCGCGGTCGTCGTGTCCAGTCCGGTGAGCGACAGCGCCAGGGCCAGCACGAAAAAGGCAAGCAAATAGATGAACACGAAGCTCATCACCGAGGCCGACACGGTCTCCGGCAGGGGCCGGCGGTTATACCGACGCACAAACACGCCGGACGGGAACAGAATCTGCTGAATGTGGTGCCGCAGGTCGATGTAAAGGACCTGCAGCCGGAAAGTCTTGATCCCGCAGGACGTCGAGCCGGCGCAGCCGCCGAAGAACGTGATGATGAAGAATACCGTCACCGACAGCGGCCCCCAGGCCCCGTAGTCGATCGTCGCGTAACCGGTGCCGGTCATCACCGAGGTCACCGAAAACAGCGCGTGCCGCACCGCCTCTTCGCCGGTGTGAAAGCCCCCGCCCACCTGGACACCGACGATGATGGCCGAGGTCACCGCGATCAGGGACAGAAAAGTCTTCACCTGGCTGTCGCGCAGCAGTGACCAAACCTGGCCGCGGAGCAGCCGCAAATAGAGCAGGAAGGGCAGCGAACCGAGGATCATGAAGGCCACGGCGATGTAGTCGATCGCCGTCGAATGGTAGGACTCGATCGAGCCGTTGCGGGTAGAGTATCCGCCCGTCGCCAATGTGGTCATCGAATGCACGATGGCGTCGAACAGGCTCATGCCGGCGCCCCAGTAGAAGGCCGCGCAGGCCGCCGTCAGCCCCACATAGATGGCGGTCATGCCCCCGGCGATCTGGGCCGCCCGCGGCAAGATCTTGTCGGGGGTCTCGAACGCTTCGGCGCGGAACATCTGCATGCCGCCCACCTGCAGCATCGGCAGCACGGCGATCGCCATGACGACGATTCCCAGCCCGCCGAACCACTGCAGGAGCCCCCGCCACAGCAGCAGCCCCGGCGGCGCCGATTCGAGCTCGGTCATGATCGTGGCGCCCGTTGTCGTCAGCCCGGACACCGACTCGAACACCGCATCGGTGAAGCTCAGCCCGAGCCCCGACCAAAACAAGGGCAGCGAACCGAACGCCGACAGCACGATCCACACCAGCGCCGTCAGCATGAAGGCCTGCCGCGTGCTGAGCTGCCGGGCGCCGCCCGACGAAGCCGCCCAGGCCCCGGCCCCCGCCAGCGCCGTGAACAGGCCCGAGGCCACGAACACGATCCAGTCGGGGTTGCCCACTGCCGCGTCCGCGATGGCGGGCAGGAACATCGCCACGCCGAGCGTCGCGGTCAGCGCGCCGATGATCATCAAAACGGGGCGGAATTCCATCAACGCGGCGGCAGTCCCCGGGGCGCAAGCCGCGCGACAATGAATCATTGCCGGGGAGGGGGCAAGGGCGCCCCGGCTCCCTGCGGCCGATTGCTCGCATTATGGGTCGCTCGTCGCGTGCGGCCCGCTGTGATAAAAGGCCGTCCGAGGGGGCGGGGCATGCTCGACGGCGCCATGCGCAAGATCATCGATCCGCCGCTCGGCGCGGTCGGGCGGGTGCTGGCGCGCTGGGGAATTTCCGCCAACGCCATGACCCTGGCCGGCTTGGTGGCCGGATTGTTCGGGGCCCTGTCCATTGCCATCGGCAACCCGTCGGAAGCCATCTGGCTCATCCTGCTGTCGCGTGTGGGGGACGGGCTCGACGGCGCCATCGCGCGGGCAACGACCAAGACGGACTATGGCGGCTACCTCGATATCGCCGCCGACTTTCTCTTCTACGGCGCCATTCCGACCGCCTTCATCATCGCCGAGCCGGCGGCAAACGCCGTGCCGGGTGCGGTGCTGCTGCTCGCCTTCTATTTCAACTGCGCGACGTTTTTGGGCTATTCGGTCATGGCCGAAAGGCGGCGTCTGACGACCTCCGCCCGAGGCGCGAAATCGCTCTACTTCACCGGCGGGCTGCTCGAGGGAACGGAGACCGTCGTCTTTTTCGTCGTGATCTGCATCTGGCCGGGCTGGTTCGGGCCGCTCGCGTGGCTGTTTGCCCTGGGCACCTTCATCACCGCGATCGCGCGGCTGTTTCTTGGCTGGCAGGTCTTCGGCGGCAGCGCCGGCTCAGATCGCCGATAGCGCGAAATCGAGATCGGCAATCAGGTCCTCGGTGGCCTCCAGCCCGACCGATAGGCGGAGCAGCGCCGGGGTGATCCCCAGCTCCAGCCGCTCCTCCTCGGGCAACCGCTGATGGGTGGTCGTCCAGGGATGCGTGACGATTGATTTGGCGTCCCCCAGATTGTTGGAGATCTTGATGATCGCCAGGGCGTCGGCGACCGCGAAGGCCTCCTTCTGCGCGCCGCTGACCTCGAAGGCGACCATCGTCGAGCCGCCCTCCATCTGCGCCTGCGCCAGGTCGTGCTGCGGATGCGAGGGGTGGTCCGGATAGTGGACGCGGCGGATTTTTCGGCTTTCGGAGAGGAAATTGGCGATCGCGCCGGCCGATCGCGTCATCTGCCTGACCCTGACGTCGAGGGTCTCCAGCCCCTTGAGCAGCACCCAGGCGTTGAACGGGCTCATCGACGGCCCGGTCTGCCGGATGAACGTGTGGATATCCCCCGAAATCAGCTCTTCCGACCCAAGGATGACGCCGCCCAGCACCCGGCCCTGCCCGTCGATATGCTTGGTGGCCGAATAGACCACCAGGTCGGCGCCGAGCGCCAGCGGATGCTGCAACACGGGGGTCGCGAAGACGTTGTCGACGACCACAAGTGCGCCGTGCGCGTGCGCGATTTCCGCCACCGCCTTGATGTCCACCAATTGCAGGGTCGGGTTGGTCGGGCTTTCGAGGAACACCGCCTTGGTGTTCGGCCGCATGGCGACCGCGAAGTTGCCCGGATCGCGCCCGTCCACGAGGGTCGACTCCACGCCCCATCGGGGCAGAAAATCCTCCACCACGTATCGGCACGAACCGAACAGGGCCTTGGCGGAGACCACATGGTCGCCCGCCCGGACCAGGCTCATCAGGGCCGTGCTGACCGCCGCCATGCCCGTCGCGGTCGCCCGCGCCGCTTCAGCGCCTTCCAGAATGGCCATCCGCTGCTGAAACATCTCCACGGTCGGATTGGAGAACCGTGAATAGATGTAGCCTTCCGCCTCCCCCTTGAAGCGCGCTTCCGCGTCAGCCGAGCTGGCGTAGACATACCCGGAGGTCAGGAAGAGCGCCTCGGACGTCTCCCCGTGCTGACTGCGCACCATGCCGCCATGGACCATCTGGGTCTGCGGCGCGCGGTTGGCGGTCTCGCTGAGCGGATTGCGGGGCTTTCTCGCCACGGCTGCTCTCCAACAAAAAAACCGGCCGCAACGGCCGGTTGAACGGTCACTTTAGCAGTTTGTTTCGGGGCCAGCGGCCCCAGGTGGCTGCAATCCGACCGGCCAAATCACCACCCGAGTGTGTTCTAGGTCCAATTGCGCCTTGGCGTCAATTACCTGGGTTGGTATCGGAGGGCCCTTGAGCGGGGGAGATCAGGCGGCGATGACCGACGAAGACCGGTCCGGCATTTTCTCGGCCCGGATGATCGCCGAACTGGCTGAGGCCGGCGGCATCCGATCCGAGTTGCCGCTCGCGGACGCGCAGATTCAGCCCGCGAGCCTCGATCTGAGGCTCGGAACGACCGCCTGGCGAGTCCGCGCCTCGTTCTTGCCCGGCCCCGAGATGACGGTCACCGATCGCGTCGCCACACTGAAACTGCACGAAATCGATCTCACCGCCGGCGCCGTACTCGAGCGCGGATGCGTCTATATCGTGCCGTTGATGGAGTCCCTGGCGCTGCCCGAAGGGGTGGCGGCGGCCACCAATCCCAAAAGCTCCACCGGCCGGCTCGACATCTTCACGCGCGTCATCGCCGACCGAGCGCGCGCCTTCGACTCCGTTTCGGAGGCCTATGAGGGCCCGCTGTTTGCGGAAATCAGCCCCCGGACCTTTCCGGTTCTGGTTCGCGCCGGGTCGCGGCTCAGCCAGATTCGCTTTCGGCGTGGACGGACCAATCTGACCGCTGATGAGCATCGCGCGCTGCACGCCGAGCAAACCCTGGTCTACGACGATCACGCCGTGGTCGGCGAGGGAGTGTCGCTGTCGATCGATCTGAAGGGCCAGCACGCCGGCGGCGTCATCGGCTTCCGCTCCAAGCGCTATACCGCGGTCGTCGACGTTGATCGCACCGCAGTGCTTGACGTCCTCGACTTCTGGGATCCGCTGGTCGACCGCGGCGCCGGTACGCTCATCCTGGATCCCGACGAGTTCTACATTCTGGTGTCGCGGGAGTCCGTGCACGTGCCCCCCGAATACGCCGCCGAAATGGTGCCCTACGATCCCCTGGTGGGAGAATTTCGCGTGCATTACGCGGGCTTTTTCGACCCCGGTTTCGGTCATGAGGCCGCCGGCGGCCGCGGTTCGCGCGCCGTGCTCGAGGTCCGCAGCCACGAAGTGCCGTTCCTGGTCGAGCACGGCCAGACCATCGGCCGGCTGGTCTATGGGAGAATGGCCGAGTCGCCGGATCAGCTCTACGGCGCCGGCATCGGATCGAACTACCAGGCCCAGACCCTGAAATTGTCCAAGCACTTCCGGCCCTGGCCGGCCGACGGCTGAGCCCTCAGGAGCCGACGGAGGCGACGAATTCGTCGACCGCCGCGTCCAGCGCCTCCCAGTCGGTGAAATCGTAGTCGTTCGTCTTTTCGCCCAGCTCCCGGTGGGCCATCACCACATGCTCGACGATCTGCTGCATGAAGTAGTCGTATTTTGAAAAGCGCAGCGCGCCGGCGACGAGCAACGAACGCCCCGGCGTCCAACCCGTCTGGTCGAGAAAGTCGCTCAAATAGCCCTCGGCGTCCTTCCGCCCGAGTTTGAATGCCGCTGACAGGCTCACCGAGATCAACAGCGTCGGAATCGCGGCCAGTTGCTCGCGGTGCGCGGCCACGAACAGCCTCAGTGAGTCCTGATGGCGCTGTTGATGCACCGAGCCGGCGACGACCGCACCGTCAAAATCGGTTGGCTGGACGCCCGCCAGCGGCCTGGCGCTGTCCTTGACCGACGTGCTGTGGCCTGCAGCCGTCAGCCGTTCTGCGACGTGCTCGCAGATCTTCCGCGTGTGCCCCTCGCTGGTGCCGTAAACGATCAAAATGTTCATTTCGCAATCCACCATCTCGTGGGAAACCGCGCTGGCACTAGGGTGCGATACCGGTTTCTGCGCGATTATGCATGCCTCAACCACCTGACCCTTGAGGAAAATCAACCGCCCATGTGCCGCTGGCGCCCGGCCGTATCGCGCCGGCTCTTGATTAGATTTGCCGTATGGCCCACAAAATGTGGGCTCGGCGGGCGTAGCTCAATGGCAGAGCAGAAGCTTCCCAAGCTTACGACGAGGGTTCGATTCCCTTCGCCCGCTCCAATATTCTGCCCGTATGGACCTTGAATTGCCGCCGCTGCAGGCGCGTGCGGGCGTGGGTGGTCTTCTCCCATACGAATGGGCGCGCAACCAGTTGCGCTGCTGCCCGCATCGCCGCAACGCTGGTCAGCACCCAGTAGGCCGGCAGCAACAGCTGCGCCCAGCCCAGCTTCAGCCGCCCGAAGCGCCGTAGCCCGAAGAGCGCCGCGATGATCGCGCTCGCGTAGCCGAGGACCAGAATGCCCATGAAAGACAGGCTGACCGTGTCGCGCGCGATGTCCTCGCCGGTGGCAAGCCGCCAGCCGATCAGGGCTATGAACAGCGCGTGCACGGGGGCAGTCAGCACCTGCCCACCGACATAGAGCTCGAAAGCGGCCATCCGCCACCAACCCATGTCCTCAAGCAGCTTGAGCGGCTGCTGGTTGTGCACGATCAGGGTCTGCATCCAGCCCTTCAGCCAGCGCGTGCGCTGCCTGAGCCAACCCCCCAGCGTCACCGGCGCCTCCTCGTAGGTCGCCGACACCAGCGTGCCGCACCGGTATCTGAGCCGTGCCAGCCGCACGCCGAGATCGGCGTCCTCGGTCACATTGTAGCTGTCCCAGCCGCCGGCCTCGATCAGCGCTCGCACCCGAAAATGGTTGGAGCTGCCGCCCAGCGGCATGGGCAGTCCAACTCGGGCCATGGCGGGAAACACAAGCCCGAACTGCGCCGCGTATTCGGCTGCGAACAGCGCCGTCAGCGGGTTTTCGGCGGCGTTGTCGATCACCAGCTCCGCCTGCAGGCAGTCAAACTCGGGATTCGCCTCGAACTTGGCGGCGGCCAGCCGCAACTGGTCGGGCTCGGGAACATCCTCGGCGTCGAAAATGGCGAGCAATTCGCCGCGCGCCAGCGGCAGCGCGTAGTTGAGCGCCTTCGGCTTGGTGCCGGGCCCGGCGTCGGGAACCTCCACCAGTTCGAACGGACCTTCGCTCAAGCGTGGCGTGAGTGCGTCGATCGTGCTGCGGCTGGTGGCCTCGACGACGAATTTGATATCGAGCTTGTCCGAAGGATAGTCGATCGCCAGCATGGCGTGGACGAGCTGCCCGACCAATTCGGCCTCATCCCTGAGCGGCACCAGTACGGTGTAGCCGGGCAACCGGTCCTCGGCGAGCGGGTCGAGGCGCTCGCGTCCGGGATGAAATGCACCGGCCACCGCCGCGGCCAGCCTGAACACCGCCGGCGTCAGATAGACGACCGCCAGCACCGGTGCAACGATCGCCAGCGCCGGATCCGGCATTGCCGTCGCCACCACAACCACCGCCGCCGCGAAGAGCGCGAAAACCACGCGGGCCGAGCCGGTCAGTTCCTTGTGCGCGCTCGCCAGGGGCCATCTGTGCGCCAGCCGATCGAGCGCCCGGCGCATCAGCGCGTCGGCGTGCAGCGTGCTCAGCCGATCCTGCAGCCGCCCCGGCGGCACCACGCAGATCTGTCGCACGAGTTCCGGCTGCTGCCTCACTCGTCGCCCCAGGGCCGCCAGCCGCCGCAGCCCGGGAGCGACGAACAGCACGTCGCGGTCGATGAGCGTGCCGCGGATCCAGTGGACCTGATTGAGGCGTTCGATCGGGTCGGTACCGCGCTTGAGCCTGGCGGCCGCCGGCACGTTGCCCGTGAACGCCAGCCCGATCGCCTCCGCCGCCCGCTCATAGAGCTTCGAATCGCTGAGCCCGGCGAGACGCGCGAATCGCCGCATGGGCTCCACCCCCGCTGCCTCCGCATCGGCGACGATCCGCCTGGCCCCGGTGTCCGTTTCGCACGCCGAACCGAGGATGCGGCGGGCGATGCCGACTGTGTACTTGTCCACGGGCACTGAGTTCGGCACTTTCTACTCGGGAGCGGCAGGATCGCCCAGCCAAGGCTGCGGGGCAAGCGGTCGCACATCTCGAAACCGGCGGCCAAGGCCGTTTCCGGGCAGACGCAGGAACACGCGGAGAGCTCATTTGCCGAAGATTGCAGCGGCACTCGCAGTGGTGGTCACGCTAGTCGGCGTCGCCGCGTCCAACGGGCAGGGCCTGCCCCATCACGTTGATCCCAGCGCCCGCGAAGACCCCCCCGATCTGACCCTGGTGCCTGCCATCCGGTTCCTGACCACGGGCGGATTCCCGCCATTCAACTATCGGGACGCCGACGGCGAGATCACCGGGTTCAACATCGATCTGGCCCGGGCGATCTGCGAAACCGTCCGCGCCCAATGCACGATCCAGTCCTGGCCGTGGGATCAGGCGGCGGATGCGCTGGCGGACAATCAGGGAGACGCGCTGATTGCCGGGCTGGCGATCAGCGAGCGGACAGCCGCGCAATTCGACTTTTCCAATGTCTATCTGGCGCTGCCGGCCCGCTTCGTGGTCAGGCGTGAAAGGGAGGGGGCGTTCGATCCGAAGAGCCCTGTCACCGTGGCGGTCCGATCCGGCTCCGCGCATCAGACCTATCTGGAGCGCTTCTTCCCCGCCGTGACGGCGGTTGCGTTCGTCAGCGAGCTCGACGGCCTCGATGCGATGCGCCAGGGCGAGGTCGCCGGCTTCTTCGGAGACGGGATGCGGGCTTCCTTCTGGCTCGAAGCCAACCCCTCCTGCTGCCGGTTCTGGGGCGAGGCCTACTTCGACCCCGACCACTTCGGTCCGGGTCTCGCAATCGCCTTGCCGGCCGGCCTCGACAATGTCCGGCTCGCCGTCAATTGGGCGTTATCCCGTCTGGAGCGCGACGGCAAGCTCGACGAGATCTACCTCAAGTGGTTTCCGGTGGGCTTTTATTGACCCGGTCCTGGGTCTGAAACGGCAGCGCCAGCGACCAGCCGTATCGCCCGGGTCCCTCTCCCTGGTAGGCATCGAGCCCGATCGTCATCGCCTCGTGACCCTTGGCGGGCTGGGCCGTGTAGACCCGGAACCCGCGGTCCCAGATCGAAAGGAAGAACCCGTAGTTGGTGTCGGTTTCCCTGAAGTCTGACGAATGGTGGACCCGATGCATGTCGGGCGTCACCACCAGCGTGCGCACCACGCGATCGAGCCAGGCCGGCAGTTTCAGATTGGCGTGGTTGAAAAGGGCCGAGCCGTTGACCGTCGCCTCGAAGATGACCACCAGAACCGGATCGGCGCCGAGCGCCACGACCGCAGCCGCCTTCACGAACACCGAGATCAGGATCTCGATGGGATGGAAACGAACCCCGGTGGACGCGTCGATATCGTGGTCGGCGTGGTGCACGCGGTGGACCCGCCACAGGGCGGGGATCTTGTGGAACACCACATGCTGTCCCCAGATGACGAAATCCAGGATCACGAAGGCGATCGCCCATTCCAGCCACCATGGCCAGTCGATCAGGTTGAAGGCGCCCCAGCCGCTGCCGCCCGCCCACAGGGCTGCCAGCACCGCGGTGACCGGAACCACGAAGGTGAAAAGCCACACCGCGGCGAAATCGGTCGCCAGGATGCCGAGATTGGTCGTCCAGCGCGTCAGCCGGCTCTCGCGGCGCCGGCGCCGCGGCAGCCACGCCTCAAGAGCCGACATCAAGGCGAAGACCAGGGCGAAGATCGAGAACCGGACGACCCCCTCGTCGAACCCCAGCAACTCCACGCGCCCCGCTCCGCCTATTCGGTGCGGTGCCGGGCCCGCGCCGAGGCTTCGATGGCCGCCCGGCTGAGCGCGTCGAGGGAGAACCTGTCACCGATCATCTCGAGCAGGCGGAGTTCCTCCTGGGATGCGAAAAGATCGGCGGCTGCCACCTCCACCGCCACCGCATAGGCGGTGTCCGCAAACCCGTCGGAGAGGGCCTCGTAGGCGGCATCCAGCACGGCCTTGAGACCTGCTGTGCCGGCCAGCATCTCAGCGCATTCCTGCGCCACTTCCGGCAGCCTCTGCTCGTCGAATTCGCCAAACACCGGCAGGTTGCGCACCACCGAGCCGATGCGCCTGAGCTCGCGGTCCGTCATTGTCCGGTCGGCGGCGGCGACCGACACCATCAGATAGATCAGCGCTTGTGGAGTGCTCAACGACATCGGGGCGTCCTTGCGGCTGGCGATAGCTGCCGGCAAGCTAAGAAGCCGCGGGTGCAAATACAAGCCGCCGCTTGGACCTTCGGTGCCGCGTTGACCGGTTCGGACCAGTATGCGACACCGCCTGCGCCGGCAAACGCCCGCGCCCCGCACCACGACCCGCCACGATGGCCGAACCCTTGCCCGAGCTCGATCCCGATCTGGTCGCGGCCGCCGGTGCCGCCCGCGCCTGGCCTTTCGAGCAGGCCCGTGCGCTTGTCGCGCGGCTCGAGCGAACCGGCAAGCAGGAGGCCGTGTTCGAGACCGGCTACGGACCATCCGGGCTGCCGCACATCGGCACGTTCGGCGAGGTCGCTCGCACCACCATGGTGCGCACCGCCTTTCGTCTGCTCACCGACGATGCCGTCCCCACGCGCCTGATCTGCTTTTCCGACGACATGGACGGGTTGCGCAAGGTGCCCGACAACGTTCCCAATCGGGAGATGATGGCGGATCATCTCGGCAAGCCGCTGAGCCGTGTCCCCGATCCGTTTTCCAGCGAGTATCCCTCCTTCGGTGCCGCCAACAACGCGCGACTGAGGGCGTTCCTGGACCGCTTCGGCTTCGACTACGAGTTTATCAGCGCCACCGAGCACTACACGTCGGGCCGCCTCGACGCCGCGCTATTGCGGATGCTCGCCTGCTATGACGAGGTCAAGGCAATCATCCTTCCGACGCTCGGTGAGGAGCGCCGCGCCACCTATTCGCCCTTCCTGCCGATCAGCCCTCGCACCGGCATCGTCCTGCAGGTGCCGACAATCGCCCGCGACGTCGAGAAGGGCACCATCACCTATGTCGATCCCGATGCCGGCGACGAGGTCGAGGTGCCGGTCACCGGCGGACACGTGAAATGCCAGTGGAAGGCCGATTGGGCGCTGCGCTGGTTGGCGCTGGGGATCGACTACGAAATGTCCGGCAAGGATCTCATCGATTCCGTCCGGCTTTCCAGCCGCATTGTGTCGGCTCTCGGCGGCACCCCGCCCGCAGGGTTCAACTACGAACTGTTTCTGGACGAGAACGGCCAGAAGATCTCGAAGTCCAGGGGCAACGGGCTGACCGTCGAGGAATGGCTGCGCTACGCCTCGCCGGAGAGCCTTTCACTGTTCATGTTCCTCAAGCCGAAGAGCGCCAAGCGGCTCTATTTCGACGTCATTCCACGCGCCGTCGACGACTACTATGGCCTTACCGCCGCCTACCACAGACAATCGCCGGCCGAGCGGCTGGAAAACCCCGCCTTCCACGTCCACGCCGGCGCGCCGCCCGAATACGATTTGCCGCTGAGCTTTGCCTTGCTGCTCAACCTTGTCTCCGCCGCCAACGCCCACGACACGTCGGTCTTGTGGGGGTTCATCTCCCGATACGTGCCGGGGGCGTCGGCCGAAAATCACCCCGAACTCGACCGGCTGGCGGGCTTTGCGGTCCGCTACTACGAGGACTTCGTTGAGCCGGCCAAACGTTTCCGGGTGCCCACCGACACCGAACGCGCGGCGCTTTCCGATCTTGCCGAACGCCTGGCCGCTCTTGAGGGATCCACCGATGCCGAGGCCATCCAGAATCTGGTCTACGAGGTCGGTAAGGCGCACCCGTTCGAGCCCCTGCGCGATTGGTTCAGGGCCATCTACCAGGTGCTGCTGGGAGAGAATCAGGGGCCGCGCTTCGGCTCCTTCATCGCCGTCTACGGGGTCGCCGAGACGCGGGCGCTGATCGAGCGGGCGCTCAAGGGTGATCTGGTGCGCTAGGGCCTGTACTCATCAAGGGACAGGAGCGTGGTTTGAGCGAAAATCGTACAGTTTCAGGAGCAAGACCGCCGACGGAGCCGA
>CAZNOZ010000010.1:0-1197 GCA_964574935.1 uncultured Devosiaceae bacterium
CCGATCAAGCTGATCGGCGTCGGCGAGAAACTCGACGGGCTCGAAGCCTTCCATCCCGCCCGCATCGCCGACCGTATTCTCGGCATGGGCGACGTCGTCTCGCTGGTCGAGAAGGCCGCCGAGACCGTCTCCGCCGACGAGGCGGCGAAGGTCGCCAAGAAGCTCAGGAAGGGCGCCTTCGACCTCGCCGACCTGCGCGGCCAGCTCCTGCAGATGAAGAAGATGGGCGGCATGGGCTCGCTGATGGGCATGCTGCCCGGCGTCGGCAAGCTGAAAAAGGCGATGCAAGGTGCGAATGTCGACGACAAGGTCTTCGACCGGCAGGTCGCCATCATCGATTCCATGACGGTGGCCGAACGCACCCGCCCCGAGCTTCTGAACGCCTCGCGCCGCAAGCGCATCGCGGCCGGCTCGGGCACCTCGGTGCCGGAGGTCAACAAGCTCGCCAAAATGCACCGGCAGATGGCCGACATGATGAAAAAGGCGGCCCGCGGCAAGGGCGGCCTGGCCGGCATGTTGGGCGGGATGCCGGGCGGCCTCGATCCCTCGCAGCTCGACCCTTCCATGCTCGCCGAATTGCAGAAGGCGGCCGGGGCCCCCGAAAACACCCCGGCGCCCGAAGCGCCGCCCGCTTCGCTGCCGTCCAGCGTCGACGAGCTGATCAAACGCACCGGCGGCGCGCCCGGCGTTGCCGCCGAGCCCCGATTCCCCGGCCTGCCCGGCCTGGGGCCGAAAAAGAAATGACCCGAACCCGATCCATGAGAGAGATCACCGCATGTCCCTGAAAATCCGCCTCGCCCGCGCCGGCGCCAAGAAGCGCCCCTTCTACCGGATCGTCGTTGCCGACGCCCGCTCTCCCCGCGACGGCCGCTTCATCGAGCGCGTCGGCTCCTACGACCCGATGTTGCCGCGCCAATCCGAGGACCGCATCAAGCTTAACACCGACCGCATCGAGCACTGGCTTTCCGTCGGCGCCCGTCCGACCGACCGGGTGCACCGGTTCCTGGACGCCGCCGGCATCCTGAAGCGCCAGCCCAGAAACAACCCGCACAAGGCCGAGCCGAGCGCCAAGACCCTGGAGCGGATCGAGGCCAGGAAGGAGGCCGAGAAGGCCCGCCTGGAAGCGGCCGCCGAGGCCGCCAAGGCCCCGCCAGTGGAAGAAGAGGCCCCGCCAGTGGAAGAAGAGGCCCCGCCTGT
>CAZNOZ010000010.1:1297-68344 GCA_964574935.1 uncultured Devosiaceae bacterium
AGGCCCCGCCAGTGGAAGAAGAGGCCCCGCCAGTGGAAGAAGAGGCCCCGCCTGTGGAAGAGACCGCTGTCGAGGAAGCGCCAGCCGCCGAGGAAGCCGCGGCGCCAGCGGAAGAAGCAGCCCCGCCAGCGGAAGAGAAGACGGCTGCCGGGGAAGCGCCAGCTGCCGAGGAAGCCGCGGCGCCAGCGGAAGAAGCGGCGCCCGCCGAAGAGGCCGCGCCAGAAGCCCCGGCGGAAGAGCCGGCAGCTGAAGAGAGTGCGCCCGAGGCGTCCGATGCGGAATCCGAGGCGTCAGATGATAGCCCGGCGTCCGAGGAGCCGGCCGCCGAGGAGGCAGCGCCGGCGAAGGAGCCCGCCGCGGCCGAGGCGTCAGAAGCCGGCGAAGCCGAAGAGGGTGGCGAAGCGGCCGATCACGACGAGGAAAAATCCGCCGGCTGACCGGCGAGCCTTCGATGCGTGCCCGAACGCCGCCCGCCGATCATCTGCTCGTCGCCCGCATAGGCGCCGCGCACGGCATCAGGGGCGAGGTTCGCCTCGAAACCTTCACCGAGGCGCCCGAAACCATCCTCGACTATTCGGCACTGGAGACCGACCGCGACGGCCTTTCCATCTCGGTCACCGCCTTGCATCGCGTGGGCGGCCGGAGCGTCGCCTCGCTGCAAGGGGTTTCCGACCGCAATGCAGCCGAGGCGCTGACCGGCGTGGGGCTTTATGTCCCCCGCTCCGCCCTGCCCGAGATCGAAACCGAAAACGAATTCTACCACGCCGATCTTTTGGGGCTGACCGCGCGCACCGAGGGGGGCGAAGAGGTCGGCGCGATCACCGGCATCTACAATTTCGGGGCCGGCGACGTTCTCGAAATCACCCAGGCCGGCGAGCCCGCACGGATGGTCCCGTTCACCGCCCGCCACGTGCCCGAGGTCGACGTCAAAGCCGGTTTCGTCACGGTGGAGCTGGCGCCCGAAGCACCCGACGGCGACGTCGCCGAGCCCGGCGCGGCCGGCAAGTGACCTACTCGGTCGACGTCATCACGCTTTTCCCCGAGCTCTTTCCGGGGCCGCTGGGCGCCTCCAATCATGGACGGGCGCTCACCGAGGGCATTTGGTCGCTGACGGCCACCCAGCTCCGCGATTTCGCTTCCGACAGGCACCGCACCGTCGACGACACGCCGGCCGGCGGCGGCGCCGGCATGGTGCTCAAGCCCGACATCGTCGCCCGGGCGATCGACAGCGTTTCGGCCGCCGGCGATCCCCGTCCGCGCCTCTTGATGTCGGCCCGAGGCCGCCCCCTCGACCAAAGCCTGGTGCGCAAATTGGCCGGCACGCCCGGGCTGGTCCTGGTCTGCGGGCGCTTCGAGGGGGTCGATGAACGGGTGATCGAAGCCAGAAATCTGGTCGAGGTGTCGATCGGCGACTTCGTGCTTTCGGGCGGCGAGGTCGCCGCCATGGCGCTCATCGAGGCGGTGGTGCGGCTCATCCCCGGGGTAACGGGCTCGGCCGAAAGCCTCGCCGAGGAGAGCCACGAGATGGGACTGCTCGAATATCCCCACTACACCCGCCCGCAGGAATTCGAAGGCCGGGAAATTCCGCCCGTGCTGACCTCCGGCGATCATGGCAAGATCGGCAAGTGGCGCCGCGAGATGGCCGAAGCGCTCACCCGCGCGCGCCGTCCCGATCTCATGGGCAAACGATCGAAGTGACGGCTCAGTCGGGCCGGCGACCGGCCACAAACGCCAGCGTCCGCTGGTAGCCGATCGCATAGTGGATCACGATCACCACCCCCAGGATCAGCGCCAGCACGCTCTGTCCGGCCAGCGCCAGCAGCCCCACCGCACCGCCGAACACGATCGCCTCGAGCAATAGTCTGAGCTGCGGCGGGGTCTCCACGAGCGGCGGTCCGCCGTCGCCGCTCACCCTGAAGGCGCCCCAGCAGAACGCGGCAACCACCACCAGCCCCACGGCCAGCCCCCAGCTGAGAAACGGGCCCTCGCCCAAATGCCAGCCCCCGTAGCCGATCGCCGCCAGGGCGATGAGCTCGAGCACGAAACGCAGCCCCATGTTGAGCGCCTGGATCATGGCGAGATCATCGTCGCCTGATAGCCGAGGATCGCCAGTCCGCCGAGCGCGATCGACCCCGCCGTCAGCGTTGCCCGCCCGCCGCTTGCCCCGGCGGCACGCTCGGCGGCGGCCGCCGCCCGCCAATAGGCCCAGGCACCCGCGACAACCAGCACGCTTTCGAGCCCGATGGTGACGCGCGGCAGGGCCCACAGCCCGAACCCGAGATTGGGCAGTCCGCCCCAGTTGGCGGGCAGGATCGGCATGTCGGCCCGATGCACGATGAGGTCGAGCAGCCAGTGCGAGAACGACACGCCCGCCAGCACCCATCCGGCGAACCGCCCCCAAACCCGGGCCGCCACCAGCCCGAAAATCGCCGAGAGCACCAGCGCGCCGACGAGCGAGTGCGTCCACACCGCATGAAGGATGACCTGGCCAAACCCGCCCGCGGTGCCCGGCACCGTCTGCATGGTCTCGACCCCGGCGAAGAACAGCGGCACGAAGACGATGTCGAGCCACACCGTCGCCAGCATCAGCGACCAGACCGGCACCGTCCGGGCCTGCGACTTGACCGCCGCCGCCAGTCCGAAATGACCCGCGATCATTGTTCGTCGCCCCGCTTCGGCCACCTGATCCTGGTATCCAGCCAACCGACCACGACCACGAAGAACAAGGTTCCGACGATGAATTCCATGCCCGCCCCCTCCCGCGCGCACCCTACTGTCGAGGCCACGACCAGTCCGCCCCCCCCCCGGGTGCCGCGGGCCATGGCTACCATAGACTCTTGATGCGCCTTAATGTATAGCGCCCGCCAGCCGGTTCCCCAAGGTGCGGCGCCGGCGGCCCCGGCCGCTCCCAGACCAAGACGGACATGCAACCGATGAGCAGCATTACCGAGCTCGAAGCCGAGCAGCGCGCCGAGTTGCTGGCCGCCCGCGGCGTACCGGAATTCTCCCACGGCGACACGGTTCGCGTCTGGGTGAAGGTCCGCGAGGGTGAAAAAGAGCGCCTGCAGGCCTATGAGGGCGTCGTCATCGCTCGCGCCGGCAGCGGGATCAACGAGAGCTTCACGGTGCGCAAGATCTCCTACGGCGAGGGCGTCGAGCGCGTGTTTCCGGTGCTCTCCCCGATGATCGACCGTATCGAGGTCGTCCGTCGCGGCAAGGTGCGGCGCGCCAAGCTCTATTACCTGAGATCCCGCCGCGGCAAGTCGGCCCGCATCGGCGAGGCCACCAATGCCCGTACCCGGCGCATCCAGGATGCCGAACGCGCCGCCGCCGCCGATGCCCGCGCCCAGAAGGAGGCCGACGAGCTGGCCGCCAGGGAACAGGCCGAGCGCGATGCCAAGGAGGCCGAAGAGGCCGCCGCCCGCGCCGCCTTGGAAGCCGGCGCGGAAGAGGCCATCGCGCCGCCCTCAAACGCCGACGCGGCGTCCGACACCGAACCCAAGGCCGAATAGGCCACCCGCCGGTCGACCCGACCGGGCCTGCCTATAGGCCGGCGTCCCAAGACCTTTTCAGCACTCATCCCGAGACTTGTCCCAAGGCCGATCCCGGGACCTACCCCAAGACATATCTTAAGATATATCTTGACAACTCAGTCGATGCAGGGCATTTCCGATATGTCTTACGATATATCGGAGCCCGCTCATGCACTGCCATCCCGACCACCCGAACCGACACCACATGCAGCGGCTGCACTGGATCGCGGCGGCGCGGCGCGGCCACCGGTTCGGCCACGAGTTCGCCGAATTCGACGACGCCTTCGGCGACGGCACTCGCCGGCGCTTCGACGGCTCCGATCTGCGCTTGCTGATCCTGCACCTTCTCGAAGCCGAGCCGCGCCACGGCTACGACATCATCAAGGAAGTCGAAGCGCTCAGTGACGGCGCCTATTCCCCCAGCCCCGGCGTCGTCTATCCGGCGCTCACCTATCTGGAGGAAGCCGAATTCGTCGCCGGCAGCACCGAGCCCAACCGCAAGTCCTACACCATCACCGACGCCGGCCGGGCCCATCTCGAGGCGCATCGCGAAGAACTCGACATCATCATCGGCAAACTCAGGCAACTGGGGCGCCACCGCCGCCTTGCCCGCGAGCGTTTCGAGCGTCGCATCCACAAGATGCGCAAATATCTGGGCGCCGAGGACGGCATCGAGATGGACGCGAAGGCCGGCGCGCAGACCGATCTCGACATTCCCGGGGTCATTGACGAGGTCAACGACGCCCGCCGTGCCCTGAAGCGGGCGATCCGCGCCGCCATCGCCGAGGGCGAACCCAGCCAGCGCCGCCTCGCCGAGATCCTCAACAAGGCCGCCGCCGAGATCGGAGCAGACGACATCGACATCGGCTGAGCGCCCGCCCTACTCGGCCGGTTCCTCGGCCGGCTGCTCGTGTCGCTCGTGGTGGCCGGCTGCCGCCAGACGCGCCGCTTCGAGCGTCCGCCGACGTTCCTGGAACTGCTTGAATTGCTGGTCGGCGATCACCCCGATCAGGATAACCGAGCCCATCACCGCGAAGTTCAGCGACGAGGGGATGCCAAGCAGGTTCACCAGGTTCTGCAGCACCTGCAGCAGGATGACGCCGAGCACCACGCCGACAATCGATCCCTCGCCGCCCCTGAGCGAGAACCCGCCCAGCACCGCCGCCGCGATCGCATAGAGCTCGTAGAAGCTGCCATGCCCCGAGGGCAGGATCGAGCGCGTGTACATCGCAAAGAAGATCGCCGCGATGGCGGCCAGGGTGGCGCAAATGATGTACGCGGCAACGATCACACGCGTCGTGCGGATGCCCGAGAAGCGCGCCGCCTCCTCGTTCTTGCCGACGGCGAAAAGGTAGCGCCCGAACACCGAGCGGTGCATCACCACCCACATGACGGCCGCCAGCAACAGCATGAAGAAGAACGAGTGCGGAATGAGAATGGTGGGTACCGCTCCGCCGGTGACAAGGGACACGAGATCCGTGCGTCCGGTGGTCAGCCATTCGAGATCGGGGAAACTGACGCCGAACCCGAAGCCGGCCGTCCCGTCATGGGTGTAGAAGCGCGCGATTCCGCGGTAGATCAGCAGGCCGCAAAGCGTCACCACGAAGGGCTGCAGGCGCATCTTGGTGACCAGCAGGCCGTGAATGAGACCCATCACAACGCCGATGGCGGTCACCGCCAGCGCCGCCAGTGGCCAGGGAACGCCCTGATTGGCGATCAGATCGATGAAGATCACGCCGAGGATGGCGATGATCGAGCCCACCGACAACTCGATGCCGCCGGTGATGATGACGAAGCCCTGACCGATTGCGAAAATGCCGAACAAGCCCACGAGGTTGGCCGTGTTGGCGATGTTGATGGGCGACAGGAACCGCGGATTGATGATCGCGACCACGGCGCCGACCACGATGATCAGCGCAAACAGCCCGAAGTCCTTCTTCAGCATGGCGTCTCCCCCCCGCGCCAGCAATCAGATCGGCTTGCCGACCGCCAAGCGCAATATGTTGTGCTCGCTGCACTCGGCACGATCGAGGACCCCCGATATCCGTCCCTCATGCATCACCGCGACGCGGTCCGACACACCGATCACCTCTTCCATATCCGACGAGATCATCATCACCGCAACCCCGGTGTCGGCGAGCCCGCGCATCAGACGATAGATCTCGGACTTGGCGCCGACATCGATGCCGCGCGTCGGCTCGTCGAAAATGATGATCCGCGGCCGCATGGCCAGCCATTTCGCCAGCACCACCTTCTGCTGGTTGCCGCCCGACAATGAGCTGGTCAGTATTCCCACATCGGAGGTGCGAATATCGAGCTCGGTGCGACTGCGCTCGGCCTGCGCGGCCTCGGCCTCGCGCGACACCGTCAGGCGGGGCGCGTAGGTCCTCAGATCCGGCAGCGTGATGTTCTCGGTCATCGTCAGATCGAGCAGCAATCCCATTTCCTTGCGGTCCTCGGGCACCAGGAAGATGCCGGCTTTGACCGCCGCCGCCGAGTTCGCAAATCGCACCGGCTCGCCATTGACGAGCATTTGCCCGCCCTCGATGGGATCGATGCCGAACAGCGCCCGCGCCAGTTCGGTGCGACCCGCCCCGACCAGCCCGGCGAGCCCCAGTATCTCGCCATAGTGGATATCGAGATTGACCTCCTGGAAGGGATAGGACTGGGTCCTGAGGCCCTGCACCGAAATCCCGACCGCGCCGCGCGCCTGGGCGGGCGCTTCGTAGTCGACCTTGAGCTCCCGTCCCACCATCAACTGAACCATGGTGTCGTGGTCGATCTGATCCTCCTCAAGGGTTCCCACCGTGCGACCGTCGCGCAGGACGATCACCCGGTCGCAGGCCCTGACAACCTCGTTGAGACGGTGCGAAACGAAAATGACGGAAATCCCGTGCGCCTTCAGGCCGGCGATGACCTCGAGCAGCTTGTCGGTTTCGGCGATCGGCAGGGCCGATGTCGGCTCGTCGAGAATGACCAGGCGCGAGTTGAAGCTCAGCGCCTTGGCGATCTCGACCATCTGCTGCTGCGCCAGCGACAGGCGGGACACCGGCGTGGTGGGCGAAAAGGCCGCTCCGAGGCGGTCCAGGAAGGGCTGCACGGACGCTTGCAGCTTTTCGGTGTCGACCAGCCGAAGGAAGCCATATCTCCTGGGCTCGCGGCCGATATAGACGTTCGCCGCCACGTCGAGATTGTCGAACAGGTTGAGTTCCTGGTGGACGAAGGCGATGCCGGCGGCCATCGAACCGTTGACGGTCAGCGCGTCGCGGGCGACCCCGTCGATCTCGATGCTTCCCCGGTCCGGTTCGGTCACCCCGCCGAGGATCTTCATCAGAGTGGACTTGCCGGCGCCGTTCTCGCCGACGATCCCGATCACCTCACCGGGCCGGACCTGCATGGAGAAGTCGGCGAGCGCCAGCACGCCCGGATAGGATTTGCGGACACCGATCAGCCGAAGAAACGGCTCGCCCGCCTCGGGCGATTCAGACAGAGCAGCCGCAGTGGTCACGTCGGACTCCAAGGCAGTCCCGCAGCCGGACGAGCCGGCTGCGGGGCAGTTTGGGCTACGTCATTCGCCAGCCAGCTTCTTCTGGAAGTCTTCCTGGAACTGCGCGACGTTGTCGGCGGTCAGGGTCAGACCCGGGATGATGATGATGCCATCATCGGGAATGCCCGATGTGTCGCCGGCGAGATAGTCGGCGATCAGGTGCGCGCCGCGGTAACCCCAATCGTAAGGGTTCTGCACGACCGTGCCCGCAAACGAGCCTTCCGCGACGGCGCCCAGCGTGATCGGATCCTCGTCGAATGCGACGACGGTGATCTCGCCGAGCTTGCCGGCGTCACGAAGCGCCTCGTACATGCGCGGCGGGTTGTACGAGTAGAACCCGACCATGCAGTTGACGTCCGGATTGGCGACGAGCACGTCGTCGACATTGGCGCGGGCGCGGGTCTGGTCGATATCGTCGCCACGCACGTCGATCAGCTCGAGGCCGGTGCCGGCAACGGCCTGGTTGTAGCCTTCGATGCGCTCACGCGCATTGTCGGCGCCGGGCAGCCCGACGAAGCCGATGCAGGTGCCGCCATTGGGCATTGCCTGTTTCATCAGTTCGCCAGCCATCAGACCGAGCTGGGTATTGGACGACCCGATATAGGCGATGCGGTCAGACTGCGTCGCATCGGAGTCGAACGTGAACACCGGCACCTGGGCGGCAACGGTGTTGATCGCGTCGGTCGAGGTCGGCGGATCGACGACCGAGACCGCGACGGCGTCGGCGCCGGCGGCGACCAGATCGTCCATCATGCGGCGCTGGATGGCCGCATCGGCACGCTCCGGATACAGGAACTTCAGCGTCACGTCCGGCAGCTCCGTCTGCGCCTTGGCGACCGCGGCTTCCATGATCTTCCAGAAGTCGGACGGGCCGTTCACGACGAAGTCGATCTCCGGCTTGTCCTGAGCCAACGCCGGACCGGCAACCGCCGCAAGGGCAATTGCGGCAACGGCGCCGAGTTTCAATACTCTCATACGTTCCTCCCTGGGTGTTCCCAAACCCACCGAACAATCCTGGCCGACACGACGGTTTGCGGCCGTCCTTTTCCGCGTCGAGCGGAACGTCGACCGGCCTGTCGATAGGTGGCGATAAACTCCGGCTGGCCCTCGGGCAGCCGGGCGAGACCATCTACGTGCAAGCGGACAGTACTTTCCCCTCCCCCGTAAACTCACGCAAACCAATCGTAAGCAGCGCCCCGCCCGCCTGCAAGTCTTGAATCCAACTCTTGATTCTGGGGTCCCGTCGTCTCCCCCGATACCGGCCCGCCCGTGCCGTCATCCGGCCGCCCGCAAGACCCGCTCGCCGGGCGGCACCGACGGACTTTCCTTGCCGGCGTGTCAGAGTATGATCGCACCCGTCCCCGGCAACAATGCGCAGCGGAGCGATGCCATGCAGTTTACCCGTCTCGGCCACACCGGGCTTGAAGTCTCCCGAATTTGCGTCGGCTGCATGCAGTTCGGCGAGCCCGACCGCGGCAACCAGAAATGGACCCTGGACGAGGCCGAATCGCGTGCCGTCATCAAGGCGTGCCTGGACGCCGGCATCAACTTCTTCGACACCGCAAACGTCTACTCCGCCGGCTCTTCCGAGGAGATCGTCGGTCGCGCCCTCAAGGACATGGTGCCGCGCGAGGAGGTGGTGATCGCCACCAAGGTGCACGGACGCATGCGGGAGGGGCCGAACGGGGCGGGCCAGTCGCGGGTGGCGATCTTCAACGAGATCGACAACTCGCTCGAAAGACTCGGCACCGACTATGTCGATCTCTACCAGATCCACCGCTTCGACCCCGAAACCCCGATCGAGGAGACGCTCGAAGCGCTCCACGACGTCGTCAAGGCCGGCAAGGCGCGCTACATCGGCGCCTCCTCGATGTGGGCCTGGCAATTCATGAAAATGCTCTCCGCGCAGCGCCGGCACGGCTGGGCGCGGTTCGTTTCGATGCAGGACCACGTCAATCTGCTGCACCGCGAGGAGGAGCGCGAAATGCTGCCGCTGTGCGCCGCCGAGGGCATCGGGGTCATCCCCTGGAGCCCCTATGCGCGCGGCCGGCTGACCCGGCCCTGGGGCACGACCACGAAACGCACCGAGACCGACCGGTTCGCCGACAATCTCTATGTCGCCGATCACGCCCCCTCCCGGCGCATCGTCGAGCGGGTCGGCAAGATAGCCGCGCGGCGCGGCACCTCCATGGCCACCGTGGCGCTGGCCTGGCTGCTGCACAAGCCGGAAATCACCGCGCCGATCGTCGGTTTCGGCAACAAGAGCCAGATCGCCGATGCCGTCGCCGCCCTCGATTTCGAGCTGACCGCGTCGGAGATCGGCCGGCTCGAATCCCCCTACCGGCCGCAGGCGCCGGTGGGCTTTCACTAGCCGGCGCCTCGCTCGGCCCTCCGGTGTCGCCCCGTTTCGGGATTGGCCGGCCCGCCGCGGAGGCCGTCCACGCCCCGCGCACAACCTGTCCACAGCTCGCGCACAGCCCGCTCACAGGCCCGCTCACCGATTCTCAACAGCCTGCCCACAGCCAGATGTTAACGCGCCACAAACGGCTCGGATCGGTTTCGAACCATTGGTGCAACCGGTCGGCAAGAGACCCCGCCTATCGTGTCGGCATCAACCCAGGTGTTCGACATGCCGAATTTCAACGAGCTCTTGTTCGACCCCTATGGGAGTTTCGGCCTCTTCGCGGTGGCCGTGATCACGGTGTTCTGCTGCATCGTCGTGTATCGCGGCATTCGCCACGGCGAATGGGACTTCATGAGCGACTGACCCCATGAAAAGCCGCGCGGGCGCCCCGGTGCCCGCGCCCCGTTGCCCTTTTCGTCCGCCGGTGCCAAGACAGGGCAAACCGGAGGCGCGCTCATGGCCGAGCCAATCTTCGACCTTGCCCATCTGGGTCACGTCGAGGTCTTCACCGACAAGTTCGAAGAGAGCCTCGACTTTTTCACCCGCGTCTATGGACTGACCGAATCCGGCCGCGACGGCGATTCGGCCTATCTCAGAGCCTGGGACGACTACGAGTTCGCGACCCTCAAGCTCACCCGGCACGTCACCACCGGGGTCGGCCATGTCGGCTACCGCACCACCTCCCCGGAAGCCCTCGAGCGGCGCGTTGCCGCCATCGAGGCCAGCGCCTACACCAAGATCGGCTGGACCGACGGCGATTTGGGCCACGGCCGCGCCTTTCGCTTCGAGGACCCGTTCGGACACCTCTTCGAGCTCTACTGGGAGACGCGCCGTTTCGAACCGGGCCCCGACCAGACCCCGGCCCTGAAGGACACCGCCTCGAAGTTCCACGCCAGGGGCGCCTGTCCGCGCCGCATCGACCACGTCAATCTGCTCGGTGAGGACGTCAAGGCGTTCCGCGCCTTCGTCGAGACGTGCCTGGGCAGCCGGGTCAGCGAGATGATCCAGCTCGACAACGGGCGGCTGGGCGGCGTCTGGTTCACCTGCAACAACAAGACCTACGACCTGGTGTGCACCGAGGAGCGCGGCGGCGGCAGCGGGCGGCTGCACCACGTCACCTACGCCACCGACCAGCGCGAGGACATATTGCGCGCCGCCGACATCTTTCTGGAGAACGCCGTTTTCATTGAAACCGGCCCGCACAAGCACGCCATCCAGGGCTCGTTCTTCCTCTATGTGTGGGAGCCGGCGGGCAACCGGATCGAACTGGCGAACGCCGGCGCGCGGCTCATCCTCGCCCCCGACTGGGAGCCGGTGGTGTGGACCGAGGCGGAGCGCAGGAAGGGCCAGGCCTGGGGGCTGAAGACCATCGAGAGCTTCCATACCCACGGCACACCGCCGGGCGCCGGGGACAAGGACGCCGCCCGTGGCTGACCGGTCTGCCCTTGTCGTCTCCGCCCACGCCGCCGACTTCGTCTGGCGCTGTGGCGGCGCCATCGCCCTGCATCAGGCGGCGGGTGTCGCGGTGACGGTGGTGTGCCTTTCCTACGGCGAGCGCGGCGAAAGCGCCAAATTGTGGAAGCAGGACGGGATGACCCTCGACAAGGTCAAGGCCGCCCGCCGGCGCGAGGCCGAGGCGGCGGCGAAATCCCTCGGTGCCCACGACCTCGTGTTCTTCGATCTCGGCGACTATCCCCTCGATATGGATCGCGAGGCGAAATTCCGCCTCGTCGAAACGATGCGCGAAGTGTCCCCCGATTTCATTCTCACCCACGCGCTCGACGACCCATACAACGCCGATCACGCTCTGACCGCCCGTGTCACCCTCGAATGCCGCTCCACCGCCCAGGCCTGGGGCCACAATCCCGGCGCGACCGTGCTCGGCGCCCCGCAGGTCTATCTCTTCGAGCCGCACCAGTCCGAGCAGTGCGGCTTCAAGCCCGACACGCTCCTCGACATCACCGAGGTCTGGGGCAAAAAGCGCGCCGCCATCGAGTGCATGGCGGGCCAGCAGCACCTGTGGGACTACTACACGCGCCTCGCCGAGAACCGCGCCAACCAGTTCCGCCGCAATTCCGGCGGCCAGGCCGGGGGCCGCGACGCAAAATACGCGGAGGCCTTCCAGTCCGTCTTCCCCCGCCCCGTGGATCGGCTCTAGGCCCCAATCGCCAAGGAACCCGAAATTGACCGGAATCGTCAAAACCGAGATTCAGCGCCCCGAGCACATGATCGTCGAGGAGCTGGCCGCCGCCGGCGTCGCCACCGTTCACGAGGCGATGGGCCGCACCGGCCTGATGCGCCCCTACATGCGGCCGATTTTCGCCGGCGCCCGACTTGCCGGCCCGGCGGTGACCGTATCGCTGCCGCCCGGGGACAACTGGATGATCCACGTCGCGGTCGAGCAGTGCCGGCCCGGGGACGTGCTTGTGGTGGCGCCCACCTCGCCCAGCGAGGACGGCTATTTCGGCGAGCTGCTCGCCACCTCCCTCAAGGCGCGCGAAATCCAGGCGCTCGTTGTCGAGGCCGGCGTGCGCGACACCCGCGAGCTGACCGAAATGCGGTTTCCGGTCTGGTCGAAAGCCGTCTCCGCGCAGGGCACGATCAAGCAGAGCCTGGGTTCGGTCAATGTGCCGATCGTCTGCGCCGGCGTGCCCGTCGCCCCCGGCGACATCGTCGTCGCCGACGATGACGGGGTGTGCGTGGTGCCCGCCGACCACGCCTGGGCGGCGCTCGAGGCGGCGCGGGAGCGGCTGAAAAAGGAAGACGCCATGCGCCAGCGCCTCGCAGCCGGCGAACTCGGCCTCGACATTTACGGAATGCGCGAGCGGCTCGCGGAAAAGGGCCTCAAATATGAGTAGGCCCGACAGGCGCGATCCGTCATTGCCTCACCCTCCCCTCGACGGGGAGGGTTCGGGAGCGGCGATGGCCACGAACCGCCACGCCTGCCGGCCCACCCCCTCCTGGCCCTTCGGGCCATCCTCCCCCATCGAGGGGGAAGTGGTTTGTCCGGGATGCGACCTTGCCTGAGGGCGTGCGCTGCATGTGGATGCGCGGCGGCACCTCCAAGGGCGGCTATTTCCTTGGCCCCGACCTGCCGGCGGACGAAACGGCGCGCGACGCGGTTCTGATGCGCGTGATGGGCACCCCCGACCCCCGTCAGATCGACGGCATGGGCGGCGCCGACCCGCTAACCTCCAAAGTCGCCGTCGTTTCTGCATCCGGGCGCCCGGACAGCGACGTCGACTACCTCTTCCTGCAGGTCTTCGTCGACCGGCCGGTGGTCACCGACGCCCAGAACTGCGGCAATATCCTGGCCGGCGTCGGCCCGTTCGCCATCGAGCGGGGTCTGGTGGCGCCCGCCGGCGAGACAACCGAGGTCCGCATCTTCATGGCCAATACCGGCCAGCGGGCCGTCGCCACCGTCGCCACGCCCGGCGGCCAGGTGAGCTATGAGGGCGACGCGACCATCGATGGCGTGCCCGGCACCGCCGCGCCCGTCCGCATCGCCTTCGAGCACACCGCCGGGTCGACCTGCGGGGCCTTGCTGCCCACCGGCAATCCCGTTGACGCGGTCGAAGGCGTCGACGCGACCCTGATCGACAACGGCATGCCCTCGGTGATCGTCAGGGCCGCCGATTTCGGCATCTCCGGCGACGAGGCCCCGGCGGAATTGGAGGCGAACGAGGGGTTGCGCCAGCGCCTCGAAGCGCTGCGTCTCGCTTGCGGATCGAAGATGAATCTCGGCGACGTCGCGTCGAAGTCGGTCCCCAAGATGGTGCTGGTCTCCGCCCCGCGCTCCGGCGGCGCCATCGCCACCCGCACCTTCATCCCGCATCGCTGTCATTCGTCGATCGGGGTGCTGGGGGCGGTTTCCGTCGCCACCGCGTGCCTGCTGGACGCGGGGCCCGCCGCCGAGCTCGCCGACGTCCCCGAGGGCCACGACCTGTCGATGGCGATCGAACACCCCAGCGGTCAGCTGACGGTCCTCGTCACCCGCGACGATGATGGGGGTATCGCGCGAGCGGCGATTTTGCGAACCGCCCGCAAGCTCTTCGACGGGATGGTGTTCTGCTGACCTGTCGGGGCGGGCACCCATGGCTGACGACCTTCGCCCCCCGCTTGCATTCGCCGGCGCGCGCGCTAGGTTCGGCGCGGGACCGCACCGACGTGCGGGCCCGGCGTGACCGAACCCCGGACGCCCGTCGACCCTGGAGGGGACAATCCATGACCCGACCCGCCGCCCTGGCGCTCATCTTCATTCTCGCTGCCGCTTCCCCGACCCTCGCGCATCCGCTCGTCGGCCAGGGCGCCTCGCTCGCCGCCGGGCTGAGCCATCCCTTCGGCGGCCTCGACCATCTCATCGCGATGTTCGCCGTGGGGCTTTGGGCCGCGCGCCTGGGCGGCCGCGCCCTGTGGGCCGTGCCGCTGGCCTTCGTCGCCGCCATGCTCGCCGGCTTCGCCCTGGCGCTCGCCGGCGTGCCCCTGCCCCTCGTCGAGCCGGCGATCCTCGCCTCCGTCGTGGTGCTGGGGCTCCTGGTGGCGATGTCGTCGGCGCTGCCGGCCCCGATCGCCGTGGCGCTGGTGGCTCTCTTCGCGGTCGCGCACGGCCACGCCCATGGCACCGAATTCACAAGCGCTCCGTTCAGTTCCGCCACGCTGGGGTTCGCCGCCGGCTTCGCGATCTCGACCGCTGCCCTGCACGCCGCAGGCATCGTCACCGGGCGTCTGCTTGGCGCCTTGCCGGCGGGTGCGTTCGGGCGCGGCGCGATCCGAACCCTCGGCTTCGCCATCGTTCTTGTCGGGGCCGCGATGGCGATCGGCTGACCCCACGAACGCGGCGCTACCTTCTTTTTCGGCGACGCGGCGTCACCCCGGGAGGCCGATCTTTGTCCCGGTCGAGGCCGGCAGGGTGCTCTTCGATCGGTGCGACTGGACACAAACCGCCGATCCGGCGCAGTTTCCGCGCCCCACCCTCAACCCACGGAACGTCCATGATCTTCGTCATCGCCTCGATCACCCTCAAGCCCGGCCTGCGCGAGCAATTCGTCGACAAGGCCCGAACCGCCATCATTGCGCCCACCCGCCAGGAGCCGGGCTGCATTTTCTACGACCTCACCCGCTCGACCACCGACGACAACCTCGCCGTCTTCGTCGAGCGCTGGGAAAGCCGCGAAGCGCTCGCCACCCACCTCGACAGCGCCCACATGCAGGAATGGCGGACGATATCCAATCCGATGATCGCGGGCCGTGTCGTCGAGATCGTCCACCCCGCCGAGGTCGAAACCCTCTGATGTCGCGCCCGGCGCGGCTCTTCTGGATCGTCTTCGCGGTCGCCATTGCGATCTACCTCGCCATGCTCGCCTGGACACTGCCCACTCTCAGCGCCGCCGCTGGCGGGCTCGCCCCCTTCGACATGCGGCCCACCGGCTACTCTTTTGAGGAGGCGAAGGCGCTGCTCGCCGCCCTCGGCCCCGACGCCACGTCCTTCTACGAGAACGTCCAGCACCGGCTCGATCTGGTCTATCCGCCGCTGCTCGCCGCTTCGCTGTTCCTGGCCATCGGCCTTTTGGCCCCCGCCGGCTGGGGCCGATGGCGCTGGCTCGCCGCCGCCGTCGCCTTGCCCGGCATGGTCTTCGACTGGCTGGAAAACGCCGCCGTCTCGCACCTGTTGGCGCTCGGCCCGGCCGGCATCACCCCCCAGGAAGTCGCCGCCGCCAGCCGCTGGACCGTCCTCAAGTCGACGCTCTCGGCGCTGGCGATGACGGCCGTGCTCGTTCTGCTGGCGATGTGGGTCTGGCGCCGGTGGAGGGGCCGCGGTCTGGCCTGATCGGGTTGCGTTCGGCACCCCGAAAGAACGCCCCGCCTCGGACGCGGGGCGATCCTCCGGCGGTCGTGCCGGCCGTCTAGACGTTCACGAATTCCTGGTCCTTGACGTAGTCCCGGAACCCGGCCAGCGCCGCGTTGACCTCGGCCCAGCTCGGCAGCTTTTCGACCTCGGCCACCCAGCGCTCGACGTTCGGGTATTGCTTGAATTCGTCGCGGGTCACCATGCCGGCGGTCAGCAGCGCGTAGCCGAACATGTCGGCTATCGTCATCTTTTCGCCAGTCAGGTACGTGTTGCCCTTGCCCAACCAGTGATCGTTGAGGACCTTCAGCCACCTGTGGGTCATCGTCTTGCCCCACTCGATGGTGCCCTTCTGGGTCGCGTCGTCCGGCCGTTTGTGGTGCTCGTAAATCTGCGGATAGACGACGTTGTAGCCATAGTCGCGATAGAAGCCGGTGTTGAACCAGTCCATCATCTCGTTGACCCGCGCCCGCTCCTTGAGGTCTCGGGGATAGACATCGAGGTCGAACTTGTCGGCGAGGTATTTCATGATCGCCGAACTCTCGGTGAGGATGAACCCGTCGTCATCCAGGGTCGGCACCAGAGCGTTGGGATTGAGATCGGTATAGGGCGGCTTGGCGTGCTCGCCCGCGTAGAAGTCGAGCGGCACGACCTCGACCGGCAGGTTGTTTTCGGCGATCAATGCCCTGACCGGCCGGCTCGTGTTGGATACATCCAATATGTAGAGCTTCATGGTTTCCTCCTGTGACCGCGGCCTCGTGCCCGCGGCCCGTTGGCCTCAATAGGGATCCTTCGGGTCCCGGTCGGAAGACAGCGTTCGGGTTCGCCGCGCGATCAGCCGTTCGATCGCGTCGGCGAGGTGGTTCTCGGCGATCGCGTAGTCGTTGCGCTCGGTGCGCACCAGATGCGCCTCATGCAGCACGTCCGCATGGGTGAAGCCTTCCGGCGGCTCGAAGCGGAACGAGGCGAGCTCGATCAGAAGGCCCAGCGGATCCTCGAAGTAGATCGAATCCATGAACCCCCGGTCCTTCGGTCCGGAATGGCCGATGCCGCGCTCGTCGAGCCGTTCGACAGTCTGTTTGAAGGTCGCCTGGGAGACGGAAAACGCCACGTGGTGCACGCAGCCCTGGTCGGTCGGCGTGCGCGTTGAATCCGGCGAACGCTCCTGGTTGGTGAATATGGTGATCAGGCGGCCGTCGCCGGGATCGAAATACAGATGGCTCTCCTCGGCCCGGTCGAGATTGGGCTGCTCGAACACGAACGGCATGCCCAGCACCCCTTCCCAGAAGTCGATGGAGGTCTGCCGGTCGGCGCCGACCAGCGTGATGTGATGGACGCCCTGGGTTTGCATCTTGCGCATGGCGGATTCTCCCGTCAGTTGCCGGCGTTGGTGAAATCGACGAGCCGCGACTTGTAGGTGCTGCGCGGCAGCGAATGCGGGGGCACCAGCCGCACCTCGGCGCTCACCATGAGCCGGTCCCGGATCGCCTGGGCGATTTCGGCGGCGAGCGTTTGATCGGCCCCTGGCCCCGCGCCTTCGACCGTCACCGGCAGCGGTGCCGGCTGCTTGACCCCGCGCGCCCTGGGCTCGACCATGATCACGCCGGTCACAAGCGGCGAGAAACGCGCCACGACCTCGCGGATGGCGCCTGGAAACACGTTCACCCCGCGCACGATCAGCATGTCGTCGGTACGCCCCACGCAGCGGATGCGCGGGGCGGTGCGCCCGCAGGAACAGGTGCCCATGCGCACTACGACATGATCGCGGGTGCGGAATCTGAGCATCGGGGCCGCTTCGGCCTTCAGATGCGTGAGCACCAGCTCCCCGGAGGCGCCGTCTTCGAGCGCCACGGGTTCGCCGCTCTCCGGCTCGATGAGCTCCATATGCACGAGACCGCGGCCGGAAAAATGCATGCCGTCCTGGGCCTCGCATTCTCCGAACAGCGAAACCGCGATGTCGCCGATCCCCATCGCCTCGGTGACCCGGGCGCCCCACTTCGCCTCAAGTTCGGCCCTCAGCGGCGCCTCCCCGCCGCCGGGCTCGCCAGCCACCAGCAGCCGGCGCACCGACGAGGCGGCGAGGTCGACGCCGTGCTCGCCGGCCCATTCCGCCAGGTGCAACGCGTAGGAGGGAGTGAGCGCGATGGCCTCGGGCCCGAGACACTGCACCGCCGCCATCAGCCGCTCGGTGTTGCCCGGCCCCAGGGGAACAAGGGTCAGCCCCAGGCCCTGAAACGCCTCCAGCGTCGCGCCGGCCACGAACGGCCCGGCGCCATAGGTGGTCACGATCGCCTCGCCGGCCTCGACGCCGGACGCCGCGTAGGAGCGCATCGAGATGCGGATCCAGTTCTTCAGGTCCGTCGCCGTGAGCGGCACGTAGGAAGGCTCACCGGTGGTGCCGCTTGTCGAATAGATGCGCGCGATCTTCTGGCGGGGCACCGCCACATGCGGTCCCAGTCCCAAGCCGGTCTCCATCGCGTCCCTGAGTTCGGACTTGCCGGTCAGGGGCAGCGCCGTGATGTCGGCCAACCCGCCCGCTTCCTCGGCCGACCGGATGCCGGCTTCCGCCAGCCTGTCGCGATAGAATTCCGAGTGCGCCACGAGGTAGCCGATCTGCGACCGGTAGAGGGCGTCGTCGCTTTCCCGCTGCGTCTCCCAGCATTCGGTTTCGATCCCGGGATCGAGGATCATCTTCATCGCGCCGCGCCCGGATCGTAGGAGATCGCGGCCTCGCCCGCCGCCGCCATTGTGAAGCCGATGGGATTGGCCTGCTCCTCCCCCAGATGCGCCAGCAGCGAGGCGGTACGGGCCAGGATCGGGATCGCCTTGACGATGTCGCCGGGAAAGTCGAGGTCGAGCAGCACCGCGGCGATCGCCATCGACACGTTCATCGGCAACTCGCGCTGCCACTGGGCATTGACGGCGGAATGGAGAACGCCCGCAAACCCGACCGCCGCGCCGCTGACCCCCCTTTCATCGGCCAGCGCCAGGATGCGCTCGGTGCGCGGATCGACCGGCTTGTGGATCGGATGCCCGAAGCCAGGCGCCTTGGCGCCCCTTGCATGGATTTCGGAAGCGATGGCGGCCGCGGCGTCGGCGGGCGCGGCGCCGCCGGCGATCCGCTTGAGCCCGTCCTCGATCACCTCGGCGCACACCTGCGAGGCCCCCAGGATCACCGAGCCGCATCCCAGAATGCCCGCCGCGACCGCCGCCTGCAGCGCCTCCGGCTCGGCGGCATGCGTCATACGCGCCGCCTGCACCGAGGGAACGAGCCCGTGTTCGGCGATCGAAACCAGCAAGAGGTCGAGGAAGAACCGCTGCTCCTCGGTCGGCTCGCGACCGGTCACTAGCAGGTGGAAGTACGAGGTGAAACCGAGCCGCCCCATCACATCGGCGCACAGATCCCGCCCCCGCACCTCGATCCGCTCCGGAGAGGCCGTCGATATCGCGGTGCTCGCCGAACCCGGCTTGCCGATCTGCATGGCGCCTCTCCGATCCGTCGGCAATCCGCCCATTGCCTCGGGCGACCTTGTTGTTATACAATTTTGTCCGACAATATGGTCCGAGTCAACCTTTGGACGTCCCATGAACGCACCTGTGCGAACCCCGAGCGGCTCGGTCGTCGACGACCTGGCGCGTCAGCTCGCGCGCGGCATCCGCGACAACCGCTTCGCCCCCGGTCAGCGCCTGGTCGAGGCCGACCTGACCCGCGAGCTCGGGGTCAGCCGCGGATCGCTGAGGGAGGCGTTCCGGCGCCTGGCGTCCGACGGCCTGATCGAGATCGCCCCGCACAAGGGGGCCATGGTGCGCCGCCTCTCCCGCACCGAGGCGATGGAGCTGTTCGCGGTGCGCACCGAGCTCGAGGCGCTGGCCGCCCGACTGGCGGCCGCCAGGATGGTTGACCCGGACGTGCGTTGCGCCTTCCAACAGGCAATCGCGCCGATCCGCATGTCCGAGGCCCGCCGCTCGGCGGACGACTACATCGAGGAAAACCGCGTCTTTCACGACGCGGTCATCGCGGCCAGCGGCAACTCGCAGCTCATCGCAATCAGTCGGCGGTTTCAGATGCCGCTCATCCTCTCGCAGCTTCGCGCGGCGCTGCCCCCCGAGGCGATGGCGGACTCCGTCAGCGAGCATCGCGCCGTCGCCAAGGCCATCCTCAACGGCAAGCCCGACAAGGCCGCCAATCGGATGCGCCGGCATCTGACGCGGGCCGCCGAGCTGCTCGATTCGGTGCCGGCGAGCTGCTTTGCAGCACCCGCTTCGACTGCCCAAACCGTGCCGGCCTGACCGCAGGGGAACCGATGCGCAGCCGGGCGCCCGGACCAGACCGGCACGGGCAAAATGAAGGGCGCAGCCCCCAGCTGCGCCCTTCCACGAGTCGGCGTTGGCGGTCGTATCAGCTGCCGGAGGCGAACACGGCGAGGGAGCCGTTGGCTGCCTGACCGACCGCAACGACCGACTCGATGGGGATGCCCGCGCCCGCCAGCCAGACCGAGAGCATCTCGTTGGCGGCAATGGCGGCGTGCAGGTCGATCACCTCGGACCAGTTGGCTTCGAGAGCCGAATCGAAGACCTGCCGATTTTCGGCGGTGAGCCAGTATTCGATGTCGAAGGCGACGCTGCCGGTCAGCGAGCTCATCGCGTCGAAGCTGCCTTCGCTCCAGCTGCTCTCCTCGATGAGGCGGACTACGGTTGCGATACGCACATCGATGCTCTGCGCTGCAAGCAACGCCGCCACCATCGAGTCGGATGCGTGGGCGCCGAGCGCCGCATTCGTATTCGCACCGTCGCTGGGTTCGCCACCACCGGTGGTGATGGCGGCTCCAAATTCCGCGCCGAGCCCCAAGGTGGAGTGGCTTGAGCCGGCGCTGGCTGAACCGCTGCTCGTCGCGCTTCCTCCGAATGCCAGGTCGAGGGCGTCAGCCGGGGTGGCGAATCCCAGGGCGACGGTGAGGGCTGAAATCGAAACCATAAACCACGCATCCATGACGAAACTCTCCATTCCCACGTTCACTGAGAATCGAAAGCTAGCCGACCGCGCCTGACCGATCCGTGAGCCCTCGGTCAGCGTTTTGTCAGATTTGGCCCGGTAGGCTTGCACTCATGAACACGACACGCACCGCGCCTCTGGTGCTGGGCTTTTTCTGCTGCGTTTGGCTGGACCTTGCGACCGCGGCACCGGCGCAGGGTCTGCTCGAAGATGTCGGCAATACCGTCAGCGGCGTGACCGAGACGGTGACCGAAACCGTCGAACAGGGTTCCCAGACCATCAATCAGACCGTCGAGGGCGCCCTCGGCACGGTTGAGCAGACGCTCGAGGAGACACTCGGCGGCGGCGCTCAGGGCTCCGCCTCCACCAGCGAGCAGGAGTTCGCGCTGCAGGCGGTCCGAAGCGGTCGCGCCCTGCCGCTGGAGGATATGCTGTTTCTCGCGCGGCTGTCTTACGAGGGCGAGGTCATCGACGTGCACCTGGTGACCGCTCGCGGAATTCTTCTTTATCAACTCACATTTCTCGCCACGGACGGCGAGATTTTTGATACCTATTTCTATGCAGCAAACGGGAACCCGGTTCGCAAGTCGAACTGATGCGCATACTCGTCGCCGAGGACGACCCCCGGATCGCCGGGGCGCTGTCCACCGCTCTGGAGATGGCCGGATTCGTCGTTGAAACCGAAAGCGACGGCGAGGAGGCGTGGTTTCGCGGCGACACGGAGCCCTTCGACGCCGTCGTTCTCGATCTCGGCCTGCCGACACTCGAAGGACTGGCCGTCCTTAAGCGTTGGCGCAAATCCGGTCGCTCACAGCCGGTCCTGATCCTGACCGCCCGCGACAATTGGGACGAACGCGTCGAAGGGATAGAGGCCGGCGCGGACGACTATGTCGGCAAGCCCTTTCGGATCGAAGAGGTCGTGGCAAGGGTGCGCGCGCTGATCCGCCGCTCCACCGGCCACGCCTCTCCCCGCATCGAAGTCGACAATCTCAGCCTCGACACGCGCACGAAGCAGGTCGCGGTCGACGGCGTCCTGGTTCCGCTCACTCCCCAGGAGTACCGTCTGGTCGCCTACCTGATGCATCAGCAGGGGCGCGTGGTCTCCCAGATGGAGATCACCGAGCATCTTTACGCCCAGGATTTCGAGCGCGAATCCAATTCGGTGGAGGTGCTGGTGGGCCGTGTCCGCAAGAAACTCGGAGCCGACGTCGTGAGGACCCGGCGTGGCTTCGGCTACTTTATCGGCGGTGATCCGACTTGAAGCCCTATTCGCTGCGCCTGCGGCTGCTGCTATGGGCCGCGCTTGGCGTTTCCCTGGCCCTTCTGGTCGCCGGCATCGCCATCGCTGCCATGTTTACCTCCAATGTCGAACACAGAGTACGCCAGGACCTGGACGCCACCTTCACGCGCCTGGCGGCGCTGATCGATCACGAGTCCTCGCCCCCTTCACTGGCGTCCCCGCTGGCCGATCCGCGATACGATACCCCGTTTTCCGGCCTCTACTGGCAGATCCGGGATCTCGACACCGCGCTCGTGGGCCGGTCCCGTTCGCTGTGGGATTTCGAGCTCCAGGCGGGCTCCCCGCCGGCGAATTCGGACCGCGGGTGGTTTGCGGTCATCGCAGGCCCTGGCGACCACGATTTGACCGCTCTGGTGCGCCAGGTCCGGGTGACCACCGACGCCGGGCCGCGCTCGCTGCGGGTAATCGTCGCCGAGGACCGCTCGATCCTCGGCGCCTCGATCGCTCAATTCGGTCGCGATCTGGCGCTGGCCCTTCTGGTGCTGGGCGCCGGCCTGGTCCTCGCCGCATGGCTGCACGTGCATTTCGGTCTCAAGCCGATGACCGCCATCAGGCAAGGCGTCGAGGATGTCCGCCGAGGCCGCGCCCAACGATTGTCCGGCCGCCATCCGTCCGAGGTGATGCCCCTGATCGGCGAAGTCAACGATCTGTTGCGCTCGCAACAGGCCTCGATCGAATTCGCGCGCGCCCGCGCCGCCGACCTCGCACACGGACTGAAGACCCCGCTGGCCGTTTTATCCACCATCGCCGCCGAGTTGCGCCAGCGCGGCGATGCCAAGACCGCCGATCTGATTGAGCAACTTTCCGGGGAGATGGCCGACCGGGTCGACTATCAACTGCGCCTGTCGCGGCTGCACCAGCGTACCCGCTCGGAGGTGCTCAGCGCCTCGCTAAACAAGGCACTGGACAGGGCGGTGCTGGTCCTCAAGCGCACCCGCGCGGGCGAGGACCTCCAATGGCGGGTCAACGTCGAAGCCGATCTGTGGGTCGACATCGATCCCCACGACCTCACCGAACTGGTCGGCGTCATCCTTGAGAACGCCGCCGAATGGGGCGAATCGACGGTGACCATTGCCGCCCGCCGGCGAGGCGACAAGGCCATCGTCGATGTGGAGGATGACGGCCCGGGTCTGCCCGATCCGCAGCTGCACACGGTCGTTCAGCGCGGCAACAAACTCGACGAGACCGGTCACGGTAGCGGTCTGGGTCTGGCCATCGCCGCCGAGATCGTGCAGCTCAATCGCGGCACGCTCGAATTCGGCCATGCCGGTCTTGGCGGTCTGTCGGTGGCGCTTGCGCTGCCCCTATCGTCGTGAGTGCGGCGGTCGCTGCCCTCGATGGCGTTGCGGTGGCGGGACGCCCGCCGCAACCGCTGCCTGGCGCTCCTAGGGCTGCGCGAGAGCCTGCCGGTCCTCCACCAGTACCCCGTCGGCGATCCGGTCGGACGGATGCACGATCACCTGCTCGCCCGCCTCGAGTCCCGATTTGACTGCCGCATAGCGGGCGTCCCGCGACCCGATCTCGACCCGCCGGACCTCGGCCCTGCCCTCGCTGACCGCATAGAGCGCCCAGTCTTCCTCGAGACGGAACAGCGCCGAATTGGGCGCCAACACCGCGTCCTCGACCCGTTCGACCTCGATGCGCACGAACACCTGGTAGAGATGCCCCAGCTGCCGCCATTCATCGGGGTCGTCGAGAATATCCAGATGCACCCTGACCCGCTGCTCCTCGACGCCCAGCGCCGATATCTTGGTGAACCCGATCGGCTCGATCTGGTGCACCCGCGCGTCGAGGTCCTTGTCGCCGCCCCAGTTGCTGATCCGCGCCGGCGCGCCCGCCTCCTGCCCCTTGATGCGGACCGCGTCTCCGGACAGCAGATCGACCACGACCTCAAGATCGCGCGGATCGCCGACGGTCAACAGCGGCGCCCCGGCCGGCAGCGACCGCGCCGATGCGTTGGAGACCTCGAGCACTTCGCCCGAAACCGGCGCCTCGACGTCCAGCCGCCGTGTCAGCCGCGTATCGCCGCCCGGCTCCATCAGCCGAACCTGCGCCTCCTCGAGCTGGCGCTGCCTGAGTTCCAGCAGCGCTTTCGCGTTCGAGAGCCGGAGATTGGCGCGATCGAGCTCCAGCTGCGCCTGATCGGCCGCCTGCTGGGTGGTCAAACCGCGCGCCAGCAGACGATTTGACCGGTCCACTTCCGACGTCCAGTACGCCATTTCCGCCTCGGCGCCGGAGATTTCGGTCCCGGCCGAGTTGGCCGCCGCCTGGGCGGTCCGCACCGCCGCTTCGGCCTCGGCGCGGCTGCGCTCGTCGAGAAAGCCGCTCAGTTGCGGCACGATGCTGGCGACGATCGTGCCCGCTTCAACCCGGTCGCCGACCTCCAGGGGAATGCGCTGCACGTCACCGCCGATCGGCATCGAAATGTCGTAGGTCGCGCGGACCCGCGCCACGCCCTCGTCGTCGATGGTCACAACGAGCGTCCCGCGCTCCACCGTTTCCAGGTCGACCGGGATCGGCTGCGGCGTGAAGGCCCACCACAATCCGCCCGCACCGACAATCGCGATCACGGCGATGATCGCAATGCGCCGCCATCCCATCGGCCTATTCCCTTGTCTTGAGGACCGCCACCAGATCGAGCCGCGCCACCCGGCGTTGCACCACATAGGCAGAGATGGCCGTCGCCGCCAGTACCACCAGCGAGGCGTTGGCGTAGGTCGTCCGCGCGATCAGCAGCGGAAACCGGAACAACTCGCTCGCCGAGGCTTCCATAATGGAGGTCGCCATTGCGTATCCGAACACCCACCCCAGGGGAATGGCGATGAGCGTCAGAAGCGCCAGTTCGCTGAGGAAGATCTCCGACACCTCCGTGCGCGTGAACCCCAGGACCCTCAGGCTCGCGAGCTCCCGGCCCCGCTCGGAAAGCTGGATTCGCATGGAATTGTAAACAATCCCGAACACGATGATCACCGCCAGCGTCACATAGATGGCCCGCGACAGCCCCATATTCTCCCCGATCGTCTCCCGCAGCGTCTCCAGGGACCGCCGCTGCAGGGTCATCCCGGCGATGGCGGGGGTCGCCTTCACCGATGCGTAAAGCGCATCGGTCCTTGCCTCGTCGATCGCCAAATGCGCCCCGCTCGCCAGGGCCCCCTCGCCCAGCGCCCGGTTGAGCTCGCCGATTTCCATATAGGCGCCGAGCCCCATGAACTGCCGGGTGATCTGCACCACCGGAAGCACCAGCGTCCGGTCCCTGCCGTCGAGGATCTCGGCCTGCACCGTCTCCCCGACCCTTACCCCCAGCGCCTCGGCCATCGCCTCGGACAGCACCAGCCCGCCCCGCGGGATCGAGACGGGCTTCAGATCGACGTCGATGACCCGGTTGAGATCGGTGTGGGCCGGCATGCCGATGAGCTGGCTGCGCCGGTCGATCTGTCCGTGGCTGAGCGACACCGGCACCGCCCGGAACGGCTCGGCGGCAACCACCCCCGGCAACCGGCGCACCGATTCGATGCCGCCCGGACCCATCGGCCGGGTGAAGCTCAGACTCGCCTGCTGGCGCTCGGCGACGAAGAAGCTCGCATCGATCATGAAATCGACCGAATCCTCGGTCGACAGCCCGCCCACCAGCAGCCCCGTGGACAGCGTGATCCCGACAACCGTCAGCACCGCCCGCATAGGCCGGCGGCTCATATTGCGCGCCGCCATCGTCAGGCTGTGGGGCAGCAGCCCGATCAGCCCCATCCGGTCGAGCAGGCCGCGCCGATAGGTGAGCGGCGCCGGCGGCGCCATGGCCACGGCGGCCGACAGCGAGAGCACCGAGCGCACCGCCATCAGCGCCCCCGCCGCCCCGGCGGCGAGCGCCGCCAGCCCCGAGATCGCGAAGACGTCCGGGCGGTCCTGGAAGAACAGGAACGGGAATTTGTAGAACTCGGCATAAAGCGCCGCCATGCCGCGCCCGGCCCACATCCCCACGCCCCAGCCGATCACCACCCCGAGCATCGAGATCACCAGCGCCAGCTTCATGTAGTGCCAGGCGATCGACCAGGAATGATACCCGAGTGCCTTTAACAGCCCGATCTGCTCGCGTTCCAGCGTGATCAGCCGCGCCAGGGTCATGTTCACCAGAAACGCCGCCACCGCCAGGAAGATGGGCGGCAGCACGTAGCTCATCGCCTCGAGCTGGGTGAGCTCGGAACTCAGGAACGCATGGCTGATCTGGTCGTCCCGACCGTAGGCCCCCCTGCCGCCGAACGGCTTGAGAATGTCATCGAGCCGCTCGATCACCTCGGGCTCGACGGCGCTGCGGGACAGTTCCAGGGAGATCGAGTTGAAAGCGCCGACAAGATCGAACGCCGCCGCGGCGTCCGAGTAGGGCATCCAGACGATCCCGAAACGCCGATTGTCGGGCAGGATGCCGCCGCCGCCGACCGAATAGATGAACTCCGGCGACAGAGCGATGCCGACGATCCTCAGCGTCATTTTCTCCCCGCCCAGGATCGCCGAAAGCTGGTCTCCAGGGTGAAATCCGTGCGCCTCCGCGAACGGGCCCGAGACCGCGATCTCGCGGCGATTGGGGCTCGGCGCCCCGCCTTCGATGTAGTAGAGCCCGTTCAGACGCGGCTCGCCGAGGTCGGGGATCGTCAAGACCAGACCGCTCGCCGGCTCCGCCATGCCCTCGATGTCGAGCACCGCCGAGTTCTGGATGCGCGGCTCGACCGCCACCACCCCCTCGATCCTGGCGATCTCATCGGCGACCTGAGCGGGGGCCCGGGTCGCGGTCGCGAACACCTCGGCGAAGCGATAGCGCTCGTAATAGGCCGCCTGGGTTTCCGAGAGCGCCCGATAGGCGCCGATCCCGAGCACCAGCGTCATCACGCCCGCCGCCGCCACCAGCGCGATTGCCAGCCCCTGCGCCCACAGGCGCCGAAAGTCCCGGATCAGCTTGATATCGAGCGGGCTCACCAGCTCACCTCGGCCGGCTTCAGCCGGGTTTCGTTGCGTTGTTCGTCCACGATCTGGCCGTCGGCCATGAACAGAACCCGATGCGCGATGCGCTGGATTTCGGCGTTGTGCGTGATGATCACCGTCGTCGTGCCCAGCTCGGCGTTGACGTCGTTGAGCGCTTCGAGAACCGTGATCCCGGTCTGGATGTCCAGCGCCCCGGTCGGCTCGTCGCACAACAGGACATTGGGCCGCTTCGCGATCGCCCGCGCGATCGCCACCCGCTGTTGCTCGCCGCCGGAAAGCTGCGAGGGGAAGTGATCGACGCGCGGGCCCAGACCGACCCGCTCAAGCGCCTCTTCCGCCTTCATCGGTTGCCGCGCGATCTGGGTCACCAGCGCCACGTTCTCGCGCGCCGTCAGGGACGGCACCAGATTGTAGAACTGGAACACAAACCCGACATTCTCGCGCCGGAACAGCGTCAGCCGCCGTTCGCTGAGTTTCGTCAGCTCCATCTCGCCGAACCAGGCCCGCCCCGATGTCGCCCGGTCGAGCCCGCCGAGGATGTTGAGCAGGGTCGACTTGCCGGACCCCGAATGGCCCAGCAGCACCGCCAGCTCGCCTTCCGCCACGTTGAGGTCGACGCCCCGCAGGGCGTGCACGGCCGTGGCGCCCGTCCCGTAGATCTTTGTAAGCTGCTCGGTGCGAAACGCCGTCCGGTCCATGCCAATCGACTAGCATTTTGACCGGCCCCGGCAAATCGCTGCTTTTCCGCCCCTGGCGCACCGAGCCGGCTGGATGATCGCTCACCGGTGCCTGTGGGCTGTGCTACATTGTCTGACACAAGCACCGGCCCGGAAAGACACGACGTGAAGGTAGCTGACTGGCTGCAAGATCTCGGCCTCGAACGGTACGCCACCTCGTTCGCCGAGAACGACATCGAAGCCGCCACGCTCGGCGAGCTGACCGAGGACGACCTGAAGGAACTCGGGGTGACCTCGCTCGGTCACCGCAAGAAACTGATGGCCGCGATCAGCTCGCTCAATGGCGCCGTCGACGACGCCGCGCCGTCCGTGGCCGGCTCGCCCGCCACTCGCGAGCGGCAGGCCGGCGAACGCCGCCAGGTCACCATCCTGTTCGCGGATCTGTCGGGATATACCGAGCTGTCCACGCGTCTCGACGCCGAGGAGCTCAGGGCTGTGATCGATCGCGTCTTCGCGGTCGTCGACCGGATCGTCGAGGACTATGGAGGCACCATAGACAAGCATATCGGCGATGAGGTGATGGCGCTGTTCGGCGCCCCGATCGCCCATCACGACGACCCGCTGCGCGCCGTCAGGGCCGGCATCGACATCCACGGCGCCATCGCCGCCCTCGCAGAGGAACTGGGCCGGGATCTGTCGGTTCACCTCGGCATCGCCAGCGGCTCGGTGGTCGCCGGCGGGGTCGGCGACGGGGCGCGCGACGAATACACGGTGCTCGGCGATTCGGTGAATCTGGCGGCGCGGCTGAATTCCCGCGCCAAGGGCGGAGAGACCCTCATCTCCGATGCCGTCAGGCGCGCCGTCGCCGGGACCGTCGAATGCGAGGCGCTCGGCGAGGTCGAGGTCAAGGGTTTCGCCGAGCCGGTGCCGGTGTTTCGCGTGCAATCGCTGGCCGCCCCCGAGGGGCGCCGCGGCGAAGGAGCGTTCGTGGGACGGCGCAGCGAATTGCGCCAGTTTGCGGGCCTCATCGAAGG
The DNA here is from genome assembly GCA_964574935.1 of uncultured Devosiaceae bacterium. Lineage (GTDB taxonomy): Bacteria > Pseudomonadota > Alphaproteobacteria > Rhizobiales > Devosiaceae > JBBECE01. The sequence goes on from CAZNOZ010000010.1 coordinate 29,602, forward strand.
CTGCCGGGAAACCGGCACCGGCGGAACGATCGTCGTGCGCGGCGAGGCCGGCATCGGCAAGACGCGGCTGGGCGAGGAGTTCGCCGCCATCGCCGAATCCAACGGCTTCAAGGTCCACCGTAGCCTTGTTCTGGATTTCGGCGTCGGCAAGGACCAGGACGCCGTCCGCGCGCTGTTGCGCAGCCTGCTCGGGCTCGAAGCCGGCGCCGACGACGACGAACGCGCCGCGGCGGCCGACCGCGCCATCGAACAAGGCCTGATCGATCCCGAAGGCAAGCCCTTCCTCGACGACCTTCTGGGCCTCGAGCTGGGCCTCGAAGATCGCACCGTCTACGACGCGATGGACAACGAGGTGCGCAACCAGGGCAAGCGGTCGGTCCTGACCACGCTGCTCGCCCGCGTCAGCCCCGCCACCCCGCAGATGCTGATCGTCGAAGACGTGCACTGGGCCGACCCGCTCGTGCTGAGCTATCTGGCGGCGCTGACTTCCGAGGTCGCCGCGTGCCCTTCCGTCCTATTCATGACTACCCGCATCGAGGGCGATCCGCTCGATCTCGACTGGCGTTCCACAACCCGCAACAGCCCGTTGATCACCATCGATCTGGTGCCGTTGCGCGCCGAAGAAGCCGCCGAGATGGCCAAGGGCTTCCTGAACGCCAGCACCGAGGTGGCGATGGCGAGCATCGAGCGGGCCGAGGGCAACCCGTTGTTTCTCGAGCAACTGCTCAGAAGCGCCGAGGAACGCGGCGGCGACGAGATCCCGGCATCGATCCAGTCGCTGGTGCTGTCGCGCCTCGACCGGCTGCCGGCGGTCGACAAGCGCGCCCTGCAGGCCGCCTCGGTCATCGGGCAGCGATTCGCCCCGGCGGCGGTTCGCCATCTGATCGAGGATGACGATTACTCCTGCCGCACCCTGATCGAGCACCACCTGGTGCGCCCGGAAGGCGACGGCTACCTGTTCGCCCATGCCCTAATCCAGGAGGGCGTCTACTCCTCACTGCTCAACGCCTCCAAACGCGAGCTGCATCTGCGGGCGGCCGCCTGGTACGCCGACAGGGATCTCTCGCTGACCGCTCAGCATCTCGATCGCGCCGGCGACGAACGGGCCGCCGACGCCTACCTCGACGCCGCCCGCGCGCAGGCGGCCGAATACCATTTCGACAGCGCCCTCAGCCTCATCGGCCGCGGCCTGGAGCTGGTCACCGACACCTCCCAGCGATGCGAATTGCTGGGGCTGCAGGGCCGGATGCGCTACGCCGTCGGCGACATCTCCGGCTCGCTGCAGGCGTTCGAGGCGATATTCGACGTCGCCGAGGACGACGCCGAGCGCATACCGGCCTGGATCGGGGTCGCCGAGGCGATGCGGCTCACCGACCGCATCGAGGAAGGTCTGCAGGCCCTCGACAAGGCGGAAACCGCCGCCACCGCCGCCGGCCGCGATCTCGACCTCGCCCACATCCACCATTTGCGCGGTAATCTCCTTTTCCCCTCCGGCGACTACGAGGCGTGCCGGATCGAGCATGAAAAGGCACTCGCTCACGCCGAGCGCGCCCACTCGATAGAATTCACCGCCCGCGCCCTGGGCGGGCTGGGCGACGCCTTCTATGCCAGCGGCCAGATGCTGACGGCCCGGGACTATATCGTGCGCTGCCTGGACCTTGCCGAAAAGCACGGGTTCGGCTCGATCGAAGTCGCCTATACCTTCATGCGGGGCGACGCGGCGCTCTATCAGGGCCGGCTCGATCTGGCGATCGCGGACTCCCGGCGCAGCCGCGAAATGGCGGTGCGGGTCGGCGACCGGCGCGCCGAGGCCTTCGCCGGCTGGATCGACGTCTCATCGGTCATCTTCACGGCGCATTTCGACCGCGAACAGGTCTCGGCAACCCTCGCGCGGATGCGCGAAATCACCGACCAACTGGGTTTGCGGCGGGTCGTGCCCTTGCTCAACATGACCGAGGCCATGTTGTGCGCCCAGGACGGCGACTACGACAGGATCGATCCGCTCATGGAACAAGCCTTCGCGGCGTGCGAGGAGGCCGGTGTCGGCTTCGCCGGACCCTGGGTCCTGGGCATGCACGCCTGGCTCACCCGCAATCCCGACATTCGTCGGCGGGCCCAGGCGAAGGGTGAAGACCTGCTCAAAACCCAGCTGTGCGTGTCGCACAACCACATCTTCTTCTATCTCCTCGCCATCGAGGTCAGCATCGAGGACCAAAACTGGCCCGAGGCCAGCCGCTATGCCGACCTTCTGGAGGCCTACATGTCCCGCGAACCCGCCCCGCTAACCGACCTGGTGATCGGCCGCGCCCGAGCGCTGGTGCGCCATGCCGAAGGCGACCGCGACGCAGCGCTTGCCGGGCAACTGCGCGATCTGCGCGCCAGGGCTGTCGAATTCGGCTACGACCGGGCCGTGCCGGCGCTGGATGCGGCGCTTTCGGATTACGAGGCGAGCCCCGGACCAAACTGAGGCGCCGATGCCGCTGGCCGCCCCGTCCTCCCATGCCATCAACCCGCTCCTCGAGCTTCCCGCCGTCGAGCTCCGGGACCGCCTGGCCGCCGGCGCCCTGCGGGCAGTCGAGCTCGCGGAAGCCTGCATCGCCCGCGTCGAAGCACGCGAGCCCGAGATCGGCGCCTGGGCCTGGTTCGATCCCGACCACGTCCGCGAGCAGGCCGCCGACCTGGATGCGCACCGCGCTTCCGGCCGCACCATTGGCCCGCTGCACGGTCTGCCGGTCGGCATCAAGGACATCATCGACACCGCCGGCATCCCGACCGAAAACGGCACGGTGCTCGATGCCGACCGGGTGCCGACTCGGGACGCCTGGATCGTCGCCCGCCTCAAACAAGCCGGCGCCGTCATCATGGGCAAGACGGCAACCGCGGAACTGGCGTTTGCGCATCCGGCGGCCACCCGCAATCCCCGCGCCCCCTCGCACACGCCGGGCGGCTCGTCCTCCGGCTCCGCCGCCGCCGTCGCCGACCGGATGGCGCCGCTGGCCATCGGCACCCAGACCGCCGGATCGGTCATTCGTCCGGCGGCATTTTGCGGCATCGTCGGCTTCAAGCCGAGCTTCGGCGCCATCCCCCGAACCGGCATTTTGCGCCAGTCTCCGAACCTCGACACCGTCGGCGTCTTCGCCGCCGACCTCGCAGGCGCGGCATTGCTGGCCGAGGCGCTGTTCGGCCACGACGCGGCCGACGCGGCCACCGCCCCGGCGCCGGCCCCGGGGTTGCTCGAGGCGGCGCGCGCCGAGCCGGCCGAGACCCCGGCGTTCGGCTTCGTCAAAGGGCCCGCCTGGGAAAGCGCCGATGATGAGACGAAGGACGCCTTCGCCGCGCTCGCGGGTTCCCTCGCCGGCCGATGCGAGCAGGTCGCGCTGCCGGATGTGTTCGCCGAGGCGCTCGCCGCCCGCGAGAGCATCAATTTCGTGGAGATGGCGAGGAACTATCATCGCTATGTCGACCAGGGCCGCGACAGGCTCGGCCCGCAGACAATCGAAGCCATCGCCAGGGGCGAGACAATTTCCGATCGCGACTACGCCGCCGCCCTCGAACTGCCGGCCGTCCTCAACGCGGCGCTTGAAAGATTGTTCGCCCGTTTCGACGCCATCCTGACGCCGGCCGCGCCGGGGCCCGCCCCGGCCGGGCTTGCCTCCACCGGAAGCCCCGCCTTCAACGGCCTGTGGACCCTTTGCGGCACCCCCGCGATCACCATCCCGGCGCTCGAGGCCGCCAATGGCCTGCCGATGGGCGTTCAACTGGTCGGCCCGCGCCCCGGCGATGCGCGCCTGCTCCGCACCGCCAACTGGCTGGTTCGGTATCTGGCGCCGCCACAACAAGGTGGCGAGGCCACGCCATGACCGATGGCGCCCAAAGGGCTGAGGCCGCCCGGCGCTTCGCCGACCGGCTGCGCCGCACCGCCCCGAACCTTCGGGTGATGACCGACGCGCTCTACACCTTCGCCTATTCCGGCGACGCCAGTTTCTACCGCCTGGTCCCCGCCGCCGTCGCCATCGTCAACTCCGAGGCCGACGTGCGGGAAGTCCTCGCCGCCGCCCGCGCCGAAGCCCTGCCGGTCACCTTCCGGGCCGCCGGCACGTCACTGTCCGGCCAGGCGGTGACCGACGGCGTGCTGGCGGTGCTCGGCGACGGCTGGCGGAAGATCGAGATCGAAGACGGCGGCAACCGCGTGACCCTGGGCCCCTCGGTCATCGTCGCCCAGGCCAACCGGGCACTGCGGCCCCATCACCGCCGCATCGGCCCCGACCCTGCCTCGCAGGCGAGCTGCAAGATCGGCGGGGTGGTCGCCAACAACTCCTCCGGCATGTGCTGCGGGACCGCCCAGAACACCTACAACACCATGGCCCGGCTGCGCCTGGTGCTCGCCGACGGCACCCCGCTCGACACCGGCGATCCGGCCTCCCGGGCCGAATTCGCGCGCCAGCGGCCGGACCTGATCGCCTCGATCGAGGACCTCGCCGGCCGGGTCAGGGTCGACAACCGGCTTGTCGATCTGATCCGCCGCAAATACGCGATCAAGAACACCGTCGGCTATTCGCTCAACGCCTTGATTGATTTCGACGACCCCATCGACATCCTCGCCCACCTGATGGTGGGCTCCGAAGGCACCCTGGGGTTCGTCTCCGAGATCACGTACGAAACCGTCCCCGATCCCCCCCACAAGGCGACGACCCTGGTGCCCTTCGCCTCCAGCCACAAGGCGGCCGAGGGGGTGCAGGCCCTGCACGAGGTCGGGGTTTCGGCCGCCGAATTCATGGAACGAAGGGCGCTCGCGACGGTCGAGGACAAGCCGGCGCTCGCCCCTTACCTGCCGTTGCTCTCCGACACCTCCCCGGCGGTGCTTGTCGAGATCATGGCCGAGGACGAGGCGGGCCTCGACGCCGAGATCGACAAAGCGGTCGCCGCGATGCAGGCGGTCGGCCCCTTGTCCGAGATCGTCTTCACCAAGGACCCCGACCTCCAGGAGGCGATGTGGGACGTACGCAAGGGCATGTTTGCCTCCGCCGGCGCCGCCCGCCGCAAGGGCACCGCGATGCTCACCGAGGACGTCGCGGTCCCCATCCATCGCCTCCCCGACCTGGTCGACGATCTCAGGGAACTGCTCGACGCCCATGGCTACCGGGACGCCATCATCTTCGGCCATGCGCTGGCCGGAAACCTTCATTTCCAGATGGCCGAGAATTTCGACGAGGACGGCGCCACCGAGCGTTTCGGCCGCTTCAACGACGCCCTCGCCGATCTTGTCTCGGCCCGCTACGGCGGCTCGCTGAAGGCCGAGCACGGCACCGGCCGGGCCGTGGCCCCCTATGTGGAAGCCGAATGGGGCGCCCGCGCCTATGAGATCATGGGCGAGATCAAGGCATTGATCGAGCCCGAAAACCTGCTCAATCCCGGGGTCATCCTCAATGCCGACCCCCGGGTGCATCTGAAACATCTCAAATCGATGGTGCCGGCCGACGAGCGCATCGATCTGTGCATCGAATGCGGCTTCTGCGAAAAGGTCTGCCCTTCCGCCGGCATGACCTTCACCCCCCGCCAGCGCATCGCGGTCGCCCGCGAACGGGCGCGTCTGCGCCTGAGCGGGGCCGAAGACGACGCGCTTTTTGGCATGGAGCGCGAATATGTGGTCGCGGCGCTCGACACCTGCGTGGCCTGCAATCTGTGCTCGACAGTGTGCCCGGTCGGCATCGAGACCGGCAACCTGGTGCTCGAGGAGCGCCAGCGCCGCCGACACGGTCTGTCGAAGCCGCTTTCCGGCCTTCTCGCCGCCAATACCGGGCTCGTGGAGACCGCGACCCGCGCCGCCGCCGGCGTCCGCTCGACGGCAAGCGCGGTATTGGGGGACAGGCTCGCCGGCCAACTCTTCTCGGCCGCCGGCGCGCTCAGCCTCGGTGCCTTGCCCTCGGGCGGCGCTGCCCTGCGCGCCGGTCCCGGCGCGCCTCGGCCCCGGCCCCGCGGGGGCGCCGCGCCGCGCGGACCGGTCGTTTATTTCCCGGCCTGCCCGAGCCGCATGTTCGGCGCCCCGCCGACCGGGATTGACCTCCTGCCGGTCACCGAGGCGATGGTTGCGCTGCTCGAGCGCGCCGGCTTCGCGCCTCTCGTGCCCGACAAGCTCACCGGGGCATGCTGCGGGCAACCCTTCACCTCCGAGGGCTTCCCCGCACAGGCCGCCGAACTCGGGGTGAAGCTCGGGGAGGCTCTGACCGCGATGCGGGCGTCCGACGACACCCCGCTCGTCACCGATGCCTCCACCTGCGCCCTGCACATGGCGCATTCGGGGATCGGGCCGGCGCCCGTCGACAGCGCCTCATTCCTGCTCGCCGAGGTCTTGCCGCATCTCGATATTGCGCGCCGGTTGCCGGCCCTGGCGGTGCACCACAACTGCTCGGCCAGACGTCTCGGCGAGACGGGCGACATCGATGCGCTCGCCGCGGCTTCAGCCGACCGGGTGGCGGTTCTCAATTCGGTGACCTGCTGCGGCTATGCCGGCGACAAGGGCCTCTATATCCCCGCGCTCAACGCGCATGCGCTCCGCGACGTCAAATCCGACATCCCCGAAGGCTGCGCGCTGGGGGTATCGACCGTCTCGACCTGCGCGACGGGTCTGACCGAGCATGCCGGCATCCCGTTCGTCTCCATCGCCAGCGTACTCGAATATGTCAGCCGGCCGCCCGCCGGCTGACGAACCCCGGTCTCCAACCAGCGCGCGGCGTCAGGGCCGCGCGATCGCCGGCATCTCGATCGGCGCTTCGGCGGCGAGATCCTCGATGCTGTCGTAGAGAAGCTGCAGCACGTAGTGCGGGTTGTGCGCCCAGGCGCCGGGGTCCTTGGCCACGAACTGATAGTTGTAGGCGGCTCTCAACAGGCGCGGCGTCCAGCTCTGGTAGCGGTTCGGCACCGCCGCCTCGGACTCGTCGATGGCCCCGTCGGCGTTGGTGTCGTTGAAGAAGTAGGGATAGGAGTCCGAGTACGCGATCGGCGCGCCGGCGACCTCGGCCCCGTAGGCACCGATTGCCTGCGCCAGGAGCCCGTGCAGCGCCTCGACCTCCGACTTGATGCCCTCGCTCAGATCGCCGTCGCCGTCATAGTCCATCGGCGCGTGCGACAAGCGGATGTTGTCGAACGAATCGACAAAATGGCATTGCGCGCACGGCTCGAAGGCCACCTCCAGCGTGTGCGGGTCGTGGCAGTCGGTGCAGATGTCAAAAGTCGCCGGGTGCTGGGATTTGCCCAGGTAATTCTTGCCCTCGTATTCGTAGCCACCCTTGACCTCGGAGCCAAATAGCGTCGCGGCTGCCGCCCGGTAGTGGATGTTGACGAAGCCGAGATCGGAATTCGGCTCGTCATCGGCGAGCCCGGCCAGCCGTTCGTTGACGCTGGGAGTGGATTCGCGGCCCTGATGGCACACCATGCAGATCTCGACCCTGTCGGCCCCGGTGACCGTCGCGCCGGAGGGGAAGGTCACGCTCGCGAGGTCCTGGGCCGGCCGGATGTGGCAGGAGTCGCAGTCGACCAGGGTGCCGACTTCCGCCGGATGGTCGACAACCCCCACGTCACTGCCGTCGTCACCGAAAAAGTCCCGGATGCCGAGGCCGGAATGGCAAATGGCGCAGTCTTCCGGAATCTCGCCCTCGCCGTCCCAGTGGGTGAAGGCCTCGGCCTCGGCGTTGGCATGCGGGGATTCCAGCCACAGCTGCAGGACCGCGGCGGCGTCGAGATGCCCCTGTTCCGGCTCCTGTGCCTGGGCGGCCGGCCATGCCGCCACCGCCATCGTCAAGGCGACTGCCGCAATCGCGGAAACGAATCCTGCCCAGCGCAATGAGGTCATTTTTGTTCTCCGTCGACAACCCGCGTACGATTTCATACGACCCCCAGCATCTACAACTCGTTGACCTCGATCAAGGTAGTTGCCACAAAACGACCGACATATCCCCCCGCCCACCGGTTCGGGAAAGGCATGCAAATCACCATCAGACGCGGCCGGAACGTTGCGCTTTCCGGCGCCCCAACCCAGAAGCTGCATCCGGGGCCCGCGATCGGCACCGTGGCGGTGCAGGGCGAGGATTTCCCCGGCCTGCGGCCAACCTTCGAGGTCGAGACCGGCGATCGCGTGGCCGCCGGCCAACCCCTGTTCGTCGATCGCAAGCGCCCCGAGATCGTGTTCACCTCTTCGGCGGCCGGGGTGGTCGAGGAGATTCACCGCGGCCCCCGCCGCACCCTGGGGCTGGTCGTGATCCGCACCGACGGCGACGAGGCGGTTCAGTTCGATCGGCCGCCGAATCTGGACGGCCCAAGCGCCCGTGCGCTGCTGCTTCGCTCCGGCATGTGGCCGGCGTTTCGGACCCGGCCGTTCGAACGCATTCCCGATCCGGACGCCGCGCCGGCGGCGATTTTCGTCACCGCCATGGATACCGCGCCGCTTGCCGCCGACGCATCGGTGGTGCTGGCCGCCAACATGGACAGCTTCGCCACCGGCCTCGCCGCCATCTCGCATCTGACCGACGGGCCGGTTTTCGTATGCCAGGCGCCGGGCCCCCGGTTGGCGGACGAGCAGGGCAAAATCCGCATCGCCCACTTCGCCGGCCCCCACCCCGCCGGTCTTCCGGGCACCCATATTCACCGCCTGATGCCGGTGGGCCGCGACCGGACGGTATGGCATATCGGCTATCAGGACGTGGCGGCGATCGGGCGGCTTGCCGACACCGGGCGTCTCTTCGCGGAACGAACCGTCGCCCTGGGCGGGCCGGCCATGCGCGATCCGCGCCTGGCGGTCACGCAGCTCGGCGCCAGTCTCGCCGATCTGACCGCCGACGGTCTCGCACCGGCGACGACGCCGATTTCGGGTTCGGTGCTCTCCGGCCGCCCGGCGCATTATCTGGGCCGCTACGACTGTCAGGTGACCGCCCTCGAACCGCGGCAGCGCGGCCCGATGCGGGACTTCGGGCGCTGGCTGTCGAAACTGCTCGGCGGGGCCGGCCACGACCCCATCATCCCGGTGGCCGCCTATGACCGCGTGATGGCGCTCGACATCCTGGCCGTGCCGCTCGTTCGCGCCCTGGCCGTCGGCGACGCGGAGTCCGCCGAGCGCCTGGGCGGGCTCGAGCTCGCCGAGGAGGACGTGGCGCTGCTCAGCCATGTGTGCCCCGCCGGCATCGACTACGGCCCGCTCCTGCGCGGCGTGCTCGACGAGATCGCGGAGGAAGTGTGATGGCGCGCGCCCCTTCCGCAATCGCCCGCGCCGCCTACGGATCCCATCCGCAGGTGCGAACCGGCTGGACCGTTCATCTCGTCACGCTGACGGCGCTTGTCGCGCTCATCCCGCCGCTGGGACTGACCCTGACGCGCTTCGGCACCGAGTGGCTGGGCGTCGCCGTGGCGGCGCTGCTGGCGAGCCTTGTCAGCCAGGCGGTTTTCGCCCAGCTCCGGCGGCGCCCGCTCACCGTCGATTCCCTGGTCACCGCGCTTGCCATCGCGCTGGTGCTGCCGCCCTCGGTGCCGCTGTGGCACGTCGCCCTCGCCGCCGTATTCGGGGTCATCGTCGGCGAGCAGATTTTCGGCGGCCGGGGATACAATTTCCTCAGCCCCGCCGTCGTTGCCCTCGCCTTTTTGGTCTTTTCCTTTCCCGGAACCGCCCTCGCCGAACTCGACCGGACAATGGGTCTGGCGGTGGTGCCCGGCGCCCTGCTGCTCATTGTCACCGGCATCGTCTCGTGGCGTGTCGTCATCGCCGCCGCCGCCGGCTTCGCGGCCGCCGCCTATGCAACCGGCATCGACCCCGCACCCGCGCTGATGGCCGGCAGCTTCGCGTTCGCCCTGATCTTCTTCGCCTGCGATCCGGTCTCGGCCGCCTCCACCAACCCCGGTCGCTGGCTCTACGGGCTGCTCTTCGGCGCCCTCACCGTGAGCTTCGTCGGCGGCGGCACATCCGTGATGGCGCCGGCGGTGTTCGCGGCGCTGCTTGCCAGCATCGTCGCGCCGCTCCTCGATCAGGTGGTGATCTGGGCGCACGTCCAATGGCGGAGGCGGCGCCGTGGCTGAGCTCAATCCCCTCCGCTGGTGGCGCTCGTTGCTCGCCGCGCCCAATACCAGCCCACTCAAGACGCTCGTGGTTGCGCTCATGGTGGCGCTCGTCTGCGCCGTCGTCGTGTCGGTGACCGCGGTAACGCTCCGGCCCCTGCAACAGGCCAATCTGGCGGCCGAGCGCCAGGCCCGGATGCAGGAGATGCTCGCCAACCTGCCCGGGGTGGAGGACCTCATTTCCGGCGCCGGCGGCGGATCGCTGGATGTGGTTTTGGTCGATCTCGATACCGGCGAGCCGGTCGAGAACATGGATCCGGCCACCTTCGATCAGCGCGCCGCCGCCGCCGATCCCGCCACCAGCCGGGAAATCCCCGAGGAGGCCGACATCGCCAGGCTCGAACGGCGATCGAACTTCGCGCCGGTGATCGCGGTGCGGCGCGCCGGCGAGTTGGCGCTACTGGTCCTGCCCGTCCATGGCGCCGGCTACGAATCCCAACTGTACGGCTACCTGGCGATCGAGGGCGACCTGAACACGATCGCCGCGCTGACCTTCTACGAGCACGGCGAGACCCCCGGGATCGGCGCCCGCATCGCGGATCCCGAATGGGAGCAGCTGTGGCCGGGCACCGAGATCGCCGACGCCGAGGGCAATCTCCGGGTCGAGGTGGTCCGCGGCCGCGCCACCGAACCCTATCAGGTGGCCGGCCTCACCGGCGCCACCCGCACCAGCACCGGCGTCAGCAATCTGGTTCGTTTCTGGCTTGGCGAATACGGATTCGGCCCCTTCCTCGAACGACTGAAGAGCGGAGAAATCAAGCTATGAGGCGCTATTACGATCTCGTGCTTCGGCCGCTGATCGACGAGAACCCGATCACGCTCCAGATTCTCGGCATCTGCTCGGCGCTGGCGGTCACCACCTCGGTTTCGACGGCCCTGACAATGAGCGTCGCGGTGACGGTGACGGTGGTTCTCTCCTCCGCCGCCGTCAGTTTGATCCGCAACCACATCCCGCCCTCCATCCGGATGATCGTGCAGATCACCATCGTCGCCTCGCTGGTCATCGTCATCGACCAGTTCCTGAAGGCCTACGCCTTCGAGATGAGCAAGCAGCTGTCGATCTATGTGTTCCTGATCGTCACCAACTGCATGGTGATGGGCCGCATCGAGGCCTTCGCCATGCGCAACCCGGTCGGGCCGAGCGTGCTCGACGCGCTCGGCAACTCCCTGGGCTATTCGCTCGTCCTTTTGATCGTCGGATCGATCCGGGAGCTGTTCGGCACCGGCAACCTGCTCGGCTATTCGGTTTTTCCCACGGTCGCCGACGGCGGCTGGTTCGAGCCGCTTTCCCTCATGCTGCTCGCCCCCAGCGCCTTCTTCATCATCGGCGTTCTGATCTGGCTGATCCGCGCGCTCCGGCCGGCGCAGATCGAGGAACCCGACTTCGCGCTGGTCGCCGAACACGAGGAGGCGCGGTCATGATCGAGATCTTCGTCAGCTCAATCCTTTCGGAGAACCTCGTCCTCTCCGCGTTCCTGGGCATGTGCACCTATCTGGCGATCTCCAAGCGCCTGGACACGGCGCTCGGGCTCGGCATCGCCGTCGTCGCGGTTCAGACGGTCACCGTTCCGCTCAACCATCTCATCCACGTGTTCGTCCTCGAGCCGGGGGCGCTGGCTTGGGCGGGGCTGCCAGACGTCGATCTGGGCTTTCTCGAGCTCATCAGCTTCATCGGCGTCATCGCCGCCAGCGTCCAGATCCTCGAAATGGTGCTCGACCGCTATGTGCCGGCGCTGTATCGGGCCCTCGGCATCTTCCTGCCGCTGATCACCGTCAATTGCGCCATCCTGGGCGGCTCCCTGTTCATGGTCGAGCGCAACTACGACTTCGCCGAGAGCGTCGTCTACGGCGTCTCGAGCGGGCTGGGCTGGGCGCTGGCGATCGCCGCGCTGGCGGCCATACGCGAACGCTTGCGCTACTCCGACATGCCCAAATCCCTGCAGGGACTCGGCATGACATTCCTCGTTACCGGGCTGATGTCGATGGGCTTTTCCGCCTTCGCGGGTCTGAACACCCCATGAGCGAAATCCTCATCGGCTCGGCGGCATTCACGGTCATCGTCCTGGCGTTGGCGCTAGCGGTCATCGCCGCGCGCGCCTTCGTCCTGCCCTCGCGCACCGTTGAGATCACGGTCAACGACAATCCGCCCTTGCCCGCATCCACCGGCGGCAAGCTGCTCGGGGTCCTTCACGACGCCGGCATCCCGGTTCCCTCCGCCTGCGCCGGCGCCGGCACCTGCGGGCTGTGCCGGGTGACGGTCACCTCCGGCGGCGGCGAGACCCTGCCGACCGAGGCGGCCCGGATGTCCAAGCCCGAAATCCGCGCCGGCCTGCGCCTGGCCTGCCAGGTCACCATACGCAACGACCTCACCGTCACCGTCCCCGATGAGATACTCAGCGTCGCCAGCTACAAGTGCGTGGTCGCCGAGGCCAAAATGCTCTCGCCGCTCATTCGGGAGATCACGCTGCAGCTTCCTTCTGACGCCGATTTCGATTTTCGCCCCGGCGCCTTCGTTCAGGTCACCGCGCCCGCCTATCAGATGGCTCTTTCCCAGATCGAGCTGGACGAGGGGTTGGCCGAGGAGTGGCGCCGGATGAAGATCGATCAGATGACCGCCTCATCCGATCAGCCCGAAATCCGCGCCTATTCCATCGCCAACACCCCCGCCGACCAGGGCCGCGTCGTGCTGCTGGTCCGCCTCGCCGTGCCCCCGCCGCACCAGACGGGAATACCGCCGGGGGTCGTCTCCTCTTATCTCTTCGGGCTCAAGGCGGGCGACGAGCTCACCGTCGCCGGCCCCTACGGGACATTCTCCGCCACCGATACCGACCGCGAAATGGTTCTGATCGGCGGCGGCGTCGGCATGGCGCCCCTCAGAGCCATCATTTTCGATCAGCTCGAGCAGCGCCACACCAGACGCAAACTCACCTTCTGGTACGGCGCCCGCAGCCGCAAGGACCTGTTCTACGCCGATGAGTTCGACGCCCTCGCCGCTTCCCACGACAATTTCGACTGGACGGTGGCGCTTTCCGATCCGGCGCCTGACGAAGACTGGGACGGGCCGACCGGCTTCATCCACGCCGTCGCCTACGCGAACTATCTCAAGGACCACCCGGCGCCGGAGGACTGCGAGTACTATCTGTGCGGCCCCCCGCTGATGATCGAGGCGGTTCTCGCCATGCTCGACCAATGCGGGGTCGACGAAGAGGCGATCTTCAATGACGATTTCGGAGCCTGAGCGATGCGCCTGACGAGACGCGATTGCCTGATCGGCGGGGCCGGGGCGGCGTTGTCGGCCCTGCTGCCGGCGAGCCGTGTGGCCGCCGCGGGCGACACCGTCGGCGGGCTGGCCTTCGGCACCTACTGGCGGGCCTCGCTGCCCGCCGGCGCCGACACGGCGCTGGCGACGGCGCGCATCGAGGCGATCATCGAGGAAATCGACCGGACCATGTCGCCGTTCCGCGCCGATTCCGACGTCTTCCGCTTCAACCGCGCCCGCACGACCGACTGGCTGCCGGCCCCGGCCGCGCTTTCGACCGTCGTCGCCGAGGCGCTGTCCACCGCACACTCGACCGACGGCGCCTTCGAGCCCACGATCGGGCCCCTTGTCGGGCGCTACGGGTTCGGCCCGATCGCAAGCCCGCTCGTCGGCAGCTATGCCGAGATCTCGGTGCGCGCCGACGCCATCCGCAAGGCCCGCCCGGAGCTGACCGTCGACCCCTGCGGCATCGCCAAGGGTTACGCGCTCGACCGGATCGTGGCGGCGCTCGAAGCGCTCGGTCACCCCCGCTTCCTCGTCGAACTCGGCGGCGAGGTCTATGCCGCCGGCGACCGCTGGCAGATCGGCATCGAACGGCCGCTGCCCGGCCCGCTCGCGATCCAACGCATCCTCGGCCTCAGGGGACTGGCGGTCGCCACCTCCGGCGACCAATACAACGGGTACGAATTCGCCGGCCGCCGCCTCAGCCACATCATCGACCCCGCCACCGGCCAACCGGTCGCCAACAAGGTCGCGTCGGTCTCGGTGATCTCGCCCTCGGCAATGCTCGCGGACGCCTTCGCGACTGCGCTGACGGTGATGGGTCCCGAACGCGGCGGCGAACTCGCCGAGCGCCTGGGGCTTCCGAGCCTGTTCCTCCTGCACACGCCGGATGGCGTCGAAGAGATGGCGGTGGGCGGCTTTGAGACCTACATTGTGGCCTAGGAGGCAAGTCGGATGCACACGATCCTCGTAAGCCTTGTGATCTTCCCTCTGTCCGTGGGCGCCCTGGCGGTCGGGCTCCTGTTCGGGCGCCCGCCGATCAAGGGATCGTGCGGCGGGGTCGCCTGCCGGCTGGGGCTTGAATGCGATGGCTGCCGTCACCCTGGCAAGGAGACCCGTTGATGGCCGCGCGGGTCGCCGTATCGGGCTACATGGCCACCGATCTGATTTCGCTGACGCCCGACACCGGAATCATCCAGGCCATGACGACCCTGCTCGACAACCGGATCTCCGGCGCTCCCGTGCTCGACAAGAACGGGCGTCTGGTCGGCGTTCTGTCCCAGAAGGACTGCCTGCGCGCCGCCCTCAACGCCAGCTACCACCAGGAGCTCGGCGGCATTGTCGGCGACTATATGAGCACCGAGGTCGAGACCATCGACGAAGACCTCGACATCGTGCAGGCCGCCGAACGCTTCATCGCCAGCCCCTTTCGCCGCTTTCCGGTCACCCGCCGGGGCCGCCTGGTGGGGCAGATCTCCCGCGCCGATCTGCTGCGGGCGCTGGTCGAACAATGGGGCAAGCGGCGCGGCTGATCGCCGCCGCCCCCCTGCGAAACCTACGACTTGATCGAATTCCATTGCGCCAGATCAACACGGCTCGCAATTCGTAGCAGTAACAGTTGCCGCCTCCCCTGCATGACGGCATCATGAAGAGCGGCATGACAATCTTTCGTCGGGATATAGCGCCATGAGCCTGATACCCAAGGACCTCACCCCGGTCTTGCAGGAGACCGTCGGCAGGGGTGCCGGACCGGTGCGCTGGCAGCATCCGGCGTGGGTCGATCAGTTGCCGCCCTGCAATCACGCCTGTCCGGCCGGCGAAGACATCCAGGGCTGGCTGGCGCTGGCGCGTGAAGGCGAGTTCGAAGCGGCTTGGCGCCTTCTTGTCGCCGACAATCCCCTGCCGGGAATTCATGGGCGCGCCTGCTACCATCCCTGCGAAACGAGCTGCAATCGCAAGGACCTCGACGAGCCGGTCGCCATTCACGCCGTCGAGCGCTTTCTCGGCGATCAGGCGCGCGCCGCGGGCTGGCGCGTCGAGCCCGGCGCCGAAACGGGTAAGAAGGTTCTGATCGTCGGGGCCGGACCGGCGGGGCTTTCCTGCGCCTGGCATTTGCGGCGCATGGGCCACGCCGTCGAAATCCGCGACTCGAGCCCCGAACCGGGCGGCATGCTCCACTATGGCATTCCCGCCTACCGCCTGCCGCGCTCCGAACTTCTCGGCGAAATCGAGCGCATCGGGGAAATCGGCGCGACGTTGAACATGAACACCACCGTCGAGGACGTGGTCGGCGAGATGGCCTCCGGCGGCTTCGACGCCGCCTTCGTCGCCATCGGCACCCATGTCGGCAATCACCTCGACATTCCGGCCGCCGACGGGCGCCAGATGGTCGACGCCGTCTCGATGCTCGAACAGGTCGAGAAGGGCAACGCCCCCAAGCTCGGTCGGGTGGTGGCAGTGGTCGGCGGCGGCAACACCGCCATGGACGCCGCCCGCGTCGCCAGGCGCCTGGGCGCCGAAGAGGCGATCCTTGTCTATCGCCGCGATCGGGCCCACATGCGCGCCGACCCCTACGAGGCCGACGAGGCGTTCCTCGAAGGCGTCAAGGCGAAGTGGCTGACGGTGCCGACCCGGTTTTCGAAGGAAGGCGTCACGGTCGAGCGGATATCCCTGGGCGAGGACGGCTCGCTCAACCCGACCGGCGAGTTCGAGACGTTGCCGGTCGACGCCCTGGTTCTGGCGCTCGGCCAGCACGCCGATGTCGGTTTCCTGCGCAAGGTGCCGGGCATCGAAATCGACACCTCCGACACCGTTGCCGTCGACGCGCAACTGATGACCGGCCATCCCGGCATCTTCGCCGGCGGCGATCTGGTCGGCGGGCTGATGACGATGACGGCCGCCACCGGCCACGGCAAGAAGGCGGCGCGCGCCGTCGACGCCTGGCTCAAGGGCGGCGTCTACCAGACCCCGCCCAAGCACGATCTCATCGAGTTTGAGAAGCTCAACCTGCCGGTCTATCTCGACGCCGGCCGCTCGCGGCCGAGCGAATTGCCGGCCGAGGCGCGCACCGGCTTCGCCGAGGTGGTCGCCGGCATCGACGCGCATCAGGCCGCCTACGAATCCGACCGCTGCATGTCCTGCGGCAATTGCTTCGAGTGCGACAACTGCCTGGCGGCATGCCCCGAGCAGGCAATCACCAAGGTCTCCGGCGATCCGAAATACGAGGTCGACCTGACCCTTTGCACGGGATGCGCCGTGTGCTTCGACCAATGCCCCTGCCACGCCATCGAGATGGTGTCCGAACCCCAGGCGGCGGCCGGCGACCGGCGCGCCCCCACCCATTTCCGGGTGCGACCGTGAAGGGGGCGGCGATGGCCACCGAGACAATGGACGGCAACGCTGCGGTCGCCCATGTCGCCTATCGCGTCAACGAGGTTTGCGCGATCTACCCGATCACGCCCTCCTCGCCGATGGCCGAGCTGGCCGACGAATGGTCGTCCAAGAAGATCCCGAACATCTGGGGCGGCGTGCCGGTGGTCCAGGAGATGCAATCGGAGGGCGGCGCCGCCGGCGCGGTCCACGGCTCGCTGCAGTCGGGGGCGCTGACGACAACCTTCACCGCCTCCCAGGGGCTGCTTCTGATGCTGCCCAACATGTTCAAGATCGCCGGCGAGCTGACCCCGACCGTCTTCCACGTCGCCGCCCGCTCGATCGCCACCCAGGCGCTGTCGATCTTCGGCGACCATCAGGACATCATGGCGGTGCGCGCCGCCGGCTTCGGCATGATCGGCGCCGCCTCGGTGCAGGAGGCCCACGATCTGGCGCTGATTGCCCAGGCCGCGACGCTCGAGTCCCGGGTGCCCTTCATCCACTTCATGGACGGCTTCAGGACCTCCCACGAGGTCAACACCCTCACCCTTATTCCCGACGACGCCATCCGGGCGATGATCGACGACGAGCTGGTGCGGGCCCACCGCGTCCGCGCCCTGAGCCCCGAGCATCCCGTCGTGCGCGGCACCGCCCACAATCCCGACACCTATTTCCAGGCCCGCGAGACCACCAACCCCTACTATGCCGCCACCCCGGCAATCGTGAAGTCCGCGATGGATCGCTTTGCCGAACTGACCGGACGCGCGTATCACCTGTTCCGCTACGTCGGACACGATGCCCCCGAGCGGCTGGTGATCTCGATGGGCTCCGGCGCCGAGGTCGTGCGCGAGACCGCGCAATCGATGGCGGCCAAGGGCGACAAGGTCGGCGCCCTGCAGGTGGTCCTCTACCGGCCGTTCTCGGTCGCCGATTTCCTGGCGGCGGTGCCCGATTCGGTGCAATCGATCGCCGTGCTCGACCGCACCAAGGAGCCCGGCGGCACCGGCGAACCGCTGTATCAGGACGTCGTCACCGCCCTCGCCGCCGCCGGCCGTCCGATTCGGGTCATCGGCGGGCGCTACGGGCTCTCCTCCAAGGATTTCCGCCCCGGCATGGTCAAGGCGGTCTTCGACGAACTCGCCGCCGCCGAGCCGAAGAACAACTTCACCGTCGGCATCGACGACGACGTTTCCGGCACCAGCCTTCAATTCGACCCCGACCTCGATATCGAGCCCGAGGGCACGACCCGGGCCCTGTTTTTCGGGCTCGGCGCCGACGGCACGGTGGGCGCCAACAAGAACTCCGTGAAGATCCTGGCCGAGGAGGAGGGGCGCTTCGCGCAGGGCTATTTCGTCTACGATTCCCACAAGTCCGGCGCCGAGACAATTTCGCATCTGCGCTTCGGCGGCGAGCCCGTCCGGGCGCCCTATCTCATTCGTCAGGCGAGCTTCGTGGCCTGCCACAAGTTCGAATTTCTCGAAAAGCTCGATGTGCTCGGGGCCGCCGCCCCCGGCGCCACCTTCCTGCTCAACGCCCCGCAACCGCCCGACGAGGTATGGGACGCCCTGCCACGGTCGGTGCAGGCCCACATCATCGACAAGAAGCTCAAATTCCACGTCATCGACGCCAGCGGCGTCGCCCAGGAGCTGGGGTTGGGCCCCCGCGTCAACACGATCCTGCAGACCTGCTTTTTCGCCATCTCCGGGGTTCTGCCCCGCGACGAGGCGATCTCCCGCATCAAGGCGTCGATCGAGAAGTCCTACGGCCGCAAGGGCGGCGCCATCGTCCGCCGCAACTTCGCCGCCGTCGACGCGGCGCTCGAGCACCTGCACGAAGTCGACGTGCCCAAGAAGGTCACGGCCACCACCGACCTCAAGCCGCCGGTTCCCGCCGACGCCCCGGAATTCGTGCGCAAGGTCACCGGTGAGATGCTGGCCGGCCGCGGCGATGGCATCCCGGTTTCCGCCATGCCGGTCGACGGCACCTTCCCGCCCGGCACCACTGCCTACGAAAAGCGCAACATCTCCGACGAGGTCGCCGCCTGGGACCCGGATATCTGCATCCAGTGCGGGCAGTGCTCGATCGTCTGCCCGCACTCGGTCATCCGCACCAAATACTACGAGGAATCGGGCCTCGAGGGCGCCCCCGACGGCTTCCCCTCGGCGCCCATCAACGCCCGCGGCTTCCCCGGCTCCCGCTACACCCTGCAGGTCTATGTCGAGGACTGCACGGGCTGCGCCCTGTGCGTCGAGAACTGCCCCGTCAACAGCCCCACCGAGCCCGGCCGCAAGGCCATCAACCTCGTCGACAAGCGCCCGATCCTCGAAACCGAGCGGCACAACATCGCCTTTTTCGAGACCCTGCCGCTTCCCGAACGCTCGCGGGTGAACTTCGCCAACGTGCGCGGCGTGCAGTTCCTCGATCCGCTCTTCGAGTTCAACGGCGCCTGCGCGGGCTGCGGGGAGACCCCGTATCTCAAGCTCCTCAGCCAGCTTTTCGGCGACCGGCTGCAGATCGCCAACGCCACCGGCTGTTCGTCGATCTATGGCGGCAACCTGCCGACCACCCCCTGGCGCGCCGGCGCCGACGGACGCGGGCCGGCCTGGTCGAATTCGCTGTTCGAGGACAATGCCGAGTTCGGGCTCGGTTTCCGCCTCGCCATCGACAAGCAGACCGAGGCCGCACGAACTCTGGTCGAAGCCCTGGCCGGCGAGGTCGGCGAGGAGCTGGTGCAATCGATCCTGACCGCGCCGCAGCTCACCGAGAGCGATTTCGTCGCCCAGCGGCAACGGGTGGCACAGCTGCGCGCCAAGCTCGAGGGCCGGACCGACGAGGCTTCGGTGACCCTTGGCTCGCTGATCGACTATCTGGTGCGGCGTAGCGTCTGGATCGTCGGCGGCGACGGCTGGGCCTACGACATCGGCTATGGCGGGCTCGATCACGTCCTCGCCCAGGACCGCGACGTCAACCTGCTGGTCCTCGACACCGAGGTCTACTCCAACACCGGCGGGCAGTCCTCGAAGGCCACGCCCCTGGGGGCATCCGCCAAGTTCGCCGCCGCCGGCAAGCGGGTGCCGCGCAAGGACCTGGCGATGCAGGTGATCGCCTACGGCTATGTCTACGTCGCCCAGATCGCCATGGGCGCCAATCCCGAGCAGGCGCTTGTCGCCTTCCGCGAGGCCGAGGCCTATCCCGGCCCCTCGCTCATTCTCGCCTACTCGCACTGCATCGCCCACGGCATCGACATGCGCGACGGCATGAAGCAGCAGGCGCGCGCCACCGCGTCGGGCTATTGGCCGCTGTTCCGTTACGATCCCACCCGCCGCCGGCACGGCGAGAACCCCTTCCGGCTCGACAGCCCGCGCCCGCGCCTCAAGCTCGAGGACTTCGCCTATCGCGAGCTGCGCTTCCGGATTCTCACCAAGCTCGATCCGGAGGGCGCCGCGACCATGCTGCGCCAGGCCCAGGCGGCCGCCGACGAGCGCTACCGCAACTATGAGGATCTCGCCGGCCGCGACGGCAGCCGGTTCCTGCCGAACTGGGAGCAGGCATGACCGACCTCGCGACGGAATATCTCGGTTTGAAGCTGGCGCACCCGGTCGTTGCCTCGGCCACCCCGCTCGCCCGCGACTTCGACGGCATCCGCCGCCTCGAGGATGCCGGCGCTGCGGCAATCGTTCTGCCGTCGATCTACGAAGAGGAAATCGAGGCAGAAGACGCCGCCTTTTCGTCCCTGATGGAGCACGGCACCCTGGCCCAGCCCGAAGCGTCCGGCTACTTCCCCGGCCACGCCGCCGAACTCGGCAGCCTGGAGGGACGTATTGAGACCCTGCACCGCGCCGCCACCGCCTGCGCCGTGCCCGTCATCGCTTCTCTCAACGGCTCGACGCCCACCGGCTGGGTGGAATTCGCGCACCAGCTCGAGGCCGCCGGCGCCTCCGCGATCGAGCTCAATCTGTACCGTGTGCCCACCGATCCCTCCCGCACCGGCGAGGAGGTCGAGCGCGGCTGGCTCGAAACCGTGCGCCTTGTGCGCAACGCCGTCTCCCTGCCGCTGGCGGTCAAGCTCGGACCGTGGCTGAGCTCGCCGGGCAACTTCGCCGTCCGGCTGGTGGAGACCGGCGCCAACGGCCTGGTGATGTTCAATCGCTTCTACGAGCCCGACATCGACCTTCAGACCCTGACCCCGCAGCCCGATCTCAAGCTCTCCCGCGCCTACGAGATTCGCCAGCCGCTTTTGTGGATCGCGCTTCTGGCCCGCCGCATCGGGGCGTCACTGGCCGCCACAAGCGGCGTCGAAACCCACGAGGAAGTGGTCAAGTATCTGTTGTGCGGGGCCGACGTGGTGATGACGACCTCGTCGCTGCTTCGGCACGGTCCCGAGCATATCGCGACGTTGAAATCGGGACTCGCCGAATGGATCGATGAACGCGGTTTCGGCTCCGTAGCCGACATTCGCGGCCGGCTGGCGGCCTCCCGGCTCGCCCGTCCGGAGGCTTATTTCAGGGCCCAGTATGTTTCGATTTTGACCGGCTACGACCAGGCCGGAAGGTAGGTCAAGAATGTCCCCATCGACGCCCAAGAAGAAAGCGGCACGCAACCCGGAGGCAACAATGACGAAATGGGTTTATCTGTTCTCCGAGGTCGCCGAGGTCGAAGATCGCGTCCCTGACTGGGATGCCGTCCGGGGCCTTTTGGGCGGCAAGGGCGCCGGCCTTGCCGATATGACGCGCCTCGGCATTCCGGTGCCGCCCGGCTTCACCGTCACCACCGAGGGCTGCAACGCATTCCAGCAGGCCGACGAAACGCTCCCCGATTCGCTTTGGGAACAGGAGCTCGAGGCGCTGCGTGCCCTCCAGGCGTCCACCGGCAAGTCCTTCGGCGACCACGCCAATCCGCTTCTGGTCTCGTGCCGCTCGGGCGCCAAGTTCTCGATGCCCGGCATGATGGACACGATCCTCAATCTCGGCCTCAACGACGATGTCGCCGAGGGCCTGGTCGCCCGCACCAAGGATCCGCGCTTCGTCTACGACGCCTACCGGCGCCTCGTGCAGATGTTCGGCTCCGTCGTCCTGGGTGTCCCCGACGAGGTCTTCGAGGCCGTCATCACGGCCCGCCGCCGTCGGGCGGAAGTCGAATCCGACACCGATCTCACCGCCGACGACTGGCGCGAAATCACCCGCAAATTCAAGGAGATCGTGCGCACCTACGCCGGCACGGACTTTCCCGACGACCCCGTCGAGCAGCTGCGGCTGGCGACCGAGGCGGTGTTCCGCTCCTGGGGTGGCAAGCGCGCCGTCGCCTATCGCAACGCCGCCGGCATTCCCCACGATCTGGGCACCGCGGTCAACATCCAGGCGATGGTCTTCGGCAACATGGGCGACGACTGCGCGACCGGAGTCGCGATGTCGCGCAACGCATCCACCGGCGAGCCGCACCCGGAAGGCGACTATCTCATCAACGCCCAGGGTGAGGACGTCGTCGCCGGCATCCGCAAGACCCTGTCGCTCGACCACATGCGCCAGGCGATGCCCGAACTCTACGGCGAATTCGTCGACATCGCGCGCCGCCTGGAAAAGCACCACGGCAACATGCAGGACATCGAGTTCACCATCGAACACTCCAAATTGTGGTTGCTGCAGACGCGCGACGGCAAACGCACCGCCCAGGCCGAGGTTCGCATTGCCGTCGACATGGTCGAAGAAGGCCTCATCGACCGCAAGACGGCGGTGCGCCGCGTCCAGCCAGAGCAGATCGAGTTCTTCCTGCACCCGCAGCTCGACCCCGAGGCGCGCAAGGCCGCCACTCCGATCGCCACCGGGCTCAACGTCTCACCCGGCGCCGCCGTCGGCATTGTTGCCCTCGACGCCGATCGCGCCGTGCAGTGGGCGAACGAAACCAACCGCCCGGTGGTCCTTGTACGGCCCGAGACCAAACCCGACGACGTTCACGGCATGCTGGCCGCCGAAGGGATCCTCACCAGCCGCGGCGGGCGCACCAGCCACGCCGCGCTTGTCGCCCGGCAGTTCGGCAAACCGGCCGTCGTCGGCGTCGCCGAGCTCGACATCGATCTGACGACCCGCGAAATCCGGGTCGGGGAGAAGGTCATCCGCGAGGGTGAGTTCCTTTCCCTCGATGGCACCCTTGGCGAGGTCTTCGAGGGCCAGATGCCCACCGTCAGGCCCGACATCTCCAACGCCTATCTGAGCAAGGTCCTGGACTGGGCCGACGACTATCGGCGCCTCGGGATCTGGGCCAATGCCGACTACCCGGGCGATGCCGAATTGGCCCGCAGCTACGGCGCCGAAGGGCTGGGGCTGGCCCGCACCGAGCACATGTTCTTCGAGCCCGACCGGCTGCCCATCGTGCAGGCGATGATCATGGCCGGCAACGTCACCGACCGCGCCGAGGCGATCGAGAAGCTCGAGCCGCTGCAGCGGGCGGATTTCGAGGGGCTGTTCCGGGCCATGGACGGCGCCCCTGTGGTCATCCGCCTGCTCGATCCGCCGCTGCACGAGTTTCTGCCGGCCTATGACGAGCTGTTGCGCGATCTGGCCGACCTGAAGATGCGCATCCAGCACTATTCGACAATGAGCGAGGTCGATAGCGCCCTCAACGACATCCGCCACAAGGAGGACTATCTCGACCGCCTCGGCTCCCTGCGAGAGGCCAACCCGATGCTGGGCACGCGCGGAGTGCGGTTGGGCGTGCTCATCCCCGAGCTGACCGCCATGCAGGCTCGCGCCATTTTCGAAGCGGCCGTGAGTTGCATCCGCGACGGCGTCGAGGTGCGGCCGAAGATCATGATCCCGCTGACCGTGCACGCCAACGAACTGCGCGCCCAGCAGAAGACAATCGTCGAGGTCGCAAAGGCCGTCCAGGAAGAAACCAAGACCGAGGTGCCCTATCAGTTCGGCACCATGGTCGAGGCACCGCGGGCGGCGCTCGTCGCCGGCGAGCTCGCCGAGGTCGCCGAGTTTTTCTCCTTCGGCACCAACGATCTCACCCAGACCACCTTCGGGATTTCGCGCGACGATGCCGAGCGCGGCTTTCTTGTCGAGTATCTGCGCCGCGGCATCCTGCCCGAGAACCCCTTCACCTCCATCGACGAAGACGGCGTTGGCGCGCTCATCAGGACCGCCGTGAGCGCCGGCCGGCAAGCGCGGCCGGATATCGAGATCGGGGTCTGCGGCGAGCACGGCGGCGACCCCAAGTCCATCGCCTTCTGCCACACCGCCGGCCTCAACTACGTGAGCTGCTCGCCCTATCGCGTCCCGGTGGCGCGTCTGGCGGCGGCCCATGCGGCCCTGGCGGACGAGGCGGCCGAAGAGGCGACCGAACCCGCAAAGGCGGAGGCGGTGGTCGCCTGACGCACCGGCCGGCCGCCGCCAATCCGTCCCCACACGCGCCCGGCCCTCCGGGGCTTTGACTTGTCGCGACATTCTCCGCACCCTCACCGGCCCTGAGCCAGGATGACGCGATTGCCCGCCGCACCCTCTGCCGCCCCCCGGTCTCCGCCCGATGTTGACATTGTCGTGTCGGCGGAAAACACAGCCTATCTCGGCTGGCAGAGCGCCCTTTGCCATTACTCCTGCGTGCAAGCCACGGGCCGCGCGCCACTGATCGTCGTGCATGGCGACGAGCCCGAGCTGGTGGAGGAGTATCGGCAGATCGCCGAGGCCGGCGGCCGGATTCAGCGCGCCCCCAACCACCGCATTTACCGGGGCGTCACCTTCGCCCCCTTCAACACCATCGCCACCGCGCAACTGGCCGAAACCGACGCCGGCCATATCCTGCTGGCCGAGCCCGACATGGTGTTCCTGCGCCACCCGCCCGTCGCCGAAGCCCTGGCCGAAATGGATGCCGACAGCGTCAGCTTCGACCGCATCGGATATCTTCACGTCTCCGAGGAAAACCGCCAACGAATGCATGAAGTGTGCCGGCGCGTCGGCACGGATTTCGCCGGCCTGCAATCGCATCCCATCGACGGCGGCGTGCCGCATCTGATCCCCACCGGCCAGCGCGCTGCGCTATGCGCCGCATGGTTCGACCTGACCGTCGCGATCGCCGAGGCCGTCACCGCGCTCGACCGGCGCTGGTGGGACAGGTTCTCGAGGCGATCGCTGATGACCCAGCCCCGGAACTGGATTTCAGGAATGTGGGGGCTGGTTTTTGCGGTGCGCCAACTCTCCCTGAACCCGGTGATGACCGAATGGTGCGCTTCGAACGCGCGCCAGGGCCTGTTCGGGCCGGCGGACCACCCCAAGCCCGGCCCCGCGATCATCCATTATTGCTACAGCCAGCCCGGCTTCGACAAACGCAAGCACCGCGACCGCCGCTCCCTGCTCGCCTGGGCGCGCGCCGCCGAGCCCCCCGCGGACGAATTGTCCGCCGCCATCCTCGCCCAGCTCAACGGAGCGGCCGATTTCTACAACTGGCCGCCCCCGTGACCGCGCCAAAAGCCGACCTCCGATTTGTCGTCGTCGGGGCGGGTCTTTCCGGCGCCACCCTGGCGCGCCGGCTCGCCGAGGCCGGCGCCACGGTCACCGTCCTGGAGGCGCAATCGCACCCGGCCGGCCACTGCCACACCGAACGCGATCCCGAAACCGGCATTCTGGTGCATGTGCACGGGCCTCACATCTTCCACTCCGACAACCAGGCCGTTTGGTCGTTCTGCGAGCGCTTCGCCCGATTCGAGCCCTACCAGCACGCCACCCTGGCGCGCATCGGCGAGCGGCACTTTCGCCTGCCGGTCAATCTCGACACGATCAACGACTTCTTCGGCACCGCGATGACCTCGGCGCAGGCCGAGGCCTTCATCGCCGAGCGCCGGGTCCGCTTCGATCGCCCGCCCGCCAACTTCGAGGAGCAGGCTCTCGCGAGCATCGGCCGCGAGCTCTACGAAGCGTTCTTCATGGGCTACACCAGAAAACAGTGGGGGCGCGACCCGACCGACATTCCGGCGTCCGTCATGCGGCGGCTGCCGGTCAGGTTCGATACCAACCCGAGCTACTTCCGCCACGCCCGCGTCGCCATTGCGGCTGAGGGCTACACCGAGATGGTGCGCTCGATGCTCGCCCATCCGGGCATCGAGGTGCGCTACGGCGCGGAGTTCAATTCCGCCAATTCGCCAGAGCAGATGGACCATCTGTTCTTCACCGGCTGCCTCGACGCCTGGTTCAAGCATCGGTTCGGCCCACTGCCCTACCGTTCGCTGCGCTTCGAGACCATCCGCGCCGCCGGCGACTACCAGCCGGCGGCCTGCGTCAACTATCCGGACGCCGAAATACCGTTCACCCGCATCACCGAGCACAAGCGCCTGGCTCCCTGGGAGAAGCACCCGACCACCGTTTGCTCGCGCGAATTCAGCTTCGAGGCCGGTCCGGACGATCGGCCGTACTATCCGGTTCGGCTCGCCGGCGGCTCTGAACTTCTCGCCCGCTACCGCGCCGCCGCCGAGGCGCTGACCGGGGTGTCTTTTGTCGGCCGGCTGGCGACGTTCGAGTATATCGACATGGACGTTGCCATCGCCCGCGCCATCCAGGCGGCCGAGACCACCCTCTCCCACATCGCGGCGGGGCGCCCGGTTCCGGCCTTTTTCGAGACCGCCAGCTAGCCCCGCCGCTGCCCCGCCGGCAACGAGATCGTGTAGCTTGGCTTGTCCCTTCCGGGCCTCGGTCGGCGGCGAAACAGCGCCTGGGCGGACCATGATCGCCGGGGCGCCGCCTGCGCATCGGGCTTCAGCCCGGCGAGCCGATAGTAGGCTTTGAGGATCGGTGTTTCGAGCAGCTCCCTCTCCTGGGTGTAGAAGCTGAAATGCGCCGCCAGAAGGTCGCCGAAGATCAAACCGTGGCTGCCGACCCGGGCCGGCAGGATCGCCGAAAGCCACTCCTCCTCGTCCAACCCCGGCGGCAGGAACCTCTCCCCGAGCGCCACCGCGTCGGCGCCGAAAAACCCGATCGCGTTCACCGAATACCGGGTCAGTCGGACTTCCTGATCCGGGATCCTGAAGCAGTCGAGCCGCCCTGAACGCGCCGCTTCGATGAGCACCGGATGCATCGCCTCGGGGAATGCCGCGTGTTGCCACGACCACGGGTCCATGGCCTGTGCGGAAACCGGCCCCTCGATCTCGACCGCCGCGAGGTGTTTGAGAAGCCAGTTGCCCAGGGCGTTGTTGACGACCACCGGCGAAAACCACAAGGCCGTGCCGCGCGCCGCCAGTGCACGCGCCTTGAAAGTCTCGAAGAAACCGTCCTCCACGAACACGATGTCGTCGTCGAGCCTGAGATACAGCGCCTCCGGATCGTCGAAGTAGCGGTAAAAGGCGGCGATGTGCCAGGGGCCTGTGTGCCCCGGCGGTGGCGGTTTGAGAACGCAGCGCGGATCGGAACCGGCAAGCTCGTGCAGATAGGCGCGGTCGCGCCGATTGCGGCAGTTGTCCCACAGATGCCACTGCGCCACCTCGGAACTCGCGAGCACGTAGCGGGCGAGCACGCGCATGTAGCGCGCCCGTCCGGCCGGCGTGACCACCACGAGCTTGTCGGCGCCGGCCATCAGCGCGACGCCGCGGGCCGGCGATCAATCTCCCGGCCCCGCCGCCCTTGCGCCACCCGGGCGCATGGCTCCAGATTGCCCATCGGTTGGCCCCCGCCGCCAGCGAACACAATCGAAGTCCGAGCCTTCATGATCATCGTCTTCACCTGCCGCGGCTATGACTACACCCATCGCAGCCTGAGGTTTCGGCGCTTCGGGTTCGAGACCCCGGATTTCCGGACGATACACTATGAGAGGCTGTTCCGAGCCCGCTCCATCCCGCGCGCCGCCTATCTGTTCACCGATCTCGATCGTCTCGAGCCGTGGGAACTTCGCGCCGCCGCCGACTTCCACCGCCAATTGACCGCCCACGGCCTGCGATGCCTGAACAACCCCGCCAGGGTCAAGTCGCGGGTGGAACTCCTCACTGCGCTGTTCGAGCGGGGCCGCAATCCCGTCGAGGTCCTGCGCGCCGACACCGCGACGACGCCGTCAAAATTCCCCGTGTTTGTGCGCTTCGAGCAAGGCCATCTGGGTCCCTTGTCGGGATTGCTTCACACCCAGACGGAACTCACAAGGGCCCTGGAGGACCTGGTCGAGCAGGGCACGGCGCTGCGCGGCCTCATCATCGTCGGCTTTGCCGCCGAGCCGATCGCCGAGGGGCTGTGGGCGAAGTGGGGGACCTTCCGCGTCGGCGACGCCTATTCGCTCGACCACATCGCCGTCGATTCCAAATGGCAGGTCACGCGCGGCGAGTGGGACGAGCTGACCGACGAGATCGTCGAGATCGAGCACCGCGCGGTCGAGGACAATGCCGTCACGCCCCGGATGCGGGAGTTCTTCGAGACCGGCCATATCGAATACGGCCGCGCCGATCATGGCACCGTGGCCGGGCGCACGGTGCTCTACGAGATCAACACCAACCCCTTCATCGGCCGCTTCGTTCCCGATTCCTATCCGGTGCGGCGCGACAGCCAGACGATCGTGCGGCGTCGGCTTGCGGCCGCCTTCGAAGCGATCGACTCGGCGGCGTCGGGGCGGGTGCGGCTTGAAGGCTCGCCGCATTGGCGGCGCACCCGCGCCGCGCAGATCGGACTGTTGCCGCCGAAGCGGCCATGACACCCGCCCGACGAAAAACGGGCCGCCGGTGAACGGCGACCCGAAAGCCCTGGTTCGGTAAACTGGTTCCGTCTCCGCCTACGGCGACGGCGGCGGCCCGGGCGGGTGCGACTTTGAACGGGTCATAACAGGTCCTCGCAATGCGGAATTGTGCCACAGACGCTAGGTGAGTCAGCTGGGCCCGTCAACGCGGTGGCGGCCAATTCCACCTAGGTTTCGCCGGATTCCGGTTCCCCGGCCCGTCTCGGCGGATGCAGGCGCACCTTGGAGAGGTGCTTGGGATTGGGTCTGTCGCCGGTCGGCGTCTCGCCACGGAAATACCACTTCTGCCACTTTTGCCGGACCGCCCCCTCCTCCTCCTGGCGCAGGCGCTCGTTGAAATCCAGCCGCCGGTCCTTCCAGTCCTCAAACCCGTCTGCCAATGCCGGATCCTTGGAAATCTCACGGATTTCCGGCCGGTACTCATCGAGCGAGCGATAGGCGAACGGCGTGATGAAGCAGAACGGCTCGCCCGCCTCGAACGAGACCTCGCCCGGGGCGGTGAACCGCCAGTTCATCGTGAAAGTGAAATCGAGCCAGTCGGTCTCGACAAGTCCATCGAGGGCCTGAATGCCGTGCTTGACCCAGTTCGGCGCCCCCCGCGCCCAGATGCCGATCCCCGGCTCGGTGCGGAACACGTAGCCGGTGTTGAAGGTCAGCACGCCATGCCCGAAATGCGACAATGCCAGCCGACCCTCGCCCCATGCCGGGTCGTCCACCTCGACCTCCAGATCCTCGAGTTCATCGCCGCCGTTCCAGCGCGCGGTCAATCTGGCCGGCACGATCAACTCCCATCCCATGGCATTGGCGACCGTCAGCGGCAGGCATCGATAGGCGAACCGCTCGTCGGTGGCATCCATCCAGTCGCGCTCGGCCCGGCCGGGGCGCAGTTCGGGAGCGTAATCACGGACTTGATGGCAGATCAGGGACGGCATGGACCGGCTCCGGCTGGTCGGCCGCACCCTAGCTTCAAATCGGGCCGCTGTCACAGCGGCGACATTCCGCTCTCCACCGGGTTGCCGTCACCCGGCAAATGCATCAGCATGTGGGCGATTCCTCGCTCCGGACGCGCGGCGGCAGGCAGCGAGCGGGCACGTCGACCCCGCCGGTTCGAGAACGGGCAACCGCATGAATGATCGACCGGTACTGGTGACGGGTTCCGAAGGGCTGATCGGACGCCATGTCATCGAGCGGCTCGAGGCGCGGGGAACCGGGGTTCGCCGCTTTGACCTGCGCGGCCCAGAACCCGCCGACTTGCGGAACGCCCAAGCCCTGCGGGACGCCGCCGGGGGAGTAGCGGGGGTCTTGCATCTGGGCGGGGTATCCCGCGTGGTCTGGGGCCAGCAGGACCCGGCCAACTGCACGCTCGTCAATGCCGGGGCGACGGAGCGGCTGCTAAGGATCTGCCTCGACCAGCCCGATCCGCCCTGGTTCGTGTTTGCCTCCAGCCGCGAAGTCTACGGCCAGACAGAGCACTTCCCTGTGCCCGAGAGCGCCCCTTACGCGCCGCTCAATGTCTACGCCCGCTCGAAGGTGAGTGCCGAGCGATCGTGTTTTGCCGCCGCCGAGGCGGGCCTGAGGGTCGGCGTTTGCCGTTTTTCGAGCGTCTATGGCGATGTCATCGACCATCACGACCGGGTGGCCCCGGCCTTCGCCCGCGCCGCCGCCCGGGGCGGCACAATCCGCATCGAAGGCGCCTCGAACACGCTCGATTTCACACATATCGACGATGTCGCCGATGGCATGGTGACTCTTCTCGATGCCGTCGCCTCCGGCGAGGGCTTGCCGCCGATCCACTTTGCTTCCGGGGCCGGCACCTCGCTCGCCTTGCTCGCCGGATTGTCCGAGAGATACGCCGGATCGGAACTCGAAATCGTCGAGGCCGCGCCCCGCGACTACGACGTCAGCCGCTTCGTCGGCGACCCTTCGCGCGCCGCCGAGCTCTTGTCCTGGACTGCCTCGACCCCGCTCGAGGCGGGGTTTGCGCGCCTGGTTTCCGGATTTGCCGCCCTGTCCGATGCCGGCGGCACCGTCCGGTCGTCGCTTTCCGTGGGCGAGGCGAGCCCGCCCCTCGATTCGGTCTGATCGCGGCGGCCGCGACGGCGCTCCGGCACCGGCACGATATCTCCCAGGCGAGCGCGGATCGGGGTGCCGGCGGTCACACCGACGCGAACAGGGCCACCCCCCATCGCATGCGTCGCGGATATCCGCCGGGCAGGCTCATGGTAAGCCCGTGCCTTGCCGCCGCAGCTTCCAGATCGCGCGGGCCGACGTCCCAGTTCAGCGCCTCGCGGCGGCGGCCGGGATCGCGATAGCGGGTGCGAATGACGAGCCGGGCCCCCGGCGCCCCCGTAAGCTGCGTGACGGCGTCGAAGAAGGCGTCGTAGTCCACCGGGGCAAGGTGGTTCACCACCGCGTTGCACACCACCCAGCCAGGCGCCATGTCTCCGACGCGCTTCAGAACATCGGGTCCGATCGCCTCGAGCAGCGGCCGCTTGGCCCGTTGATCGGCACCGAGCAGCGCTTCGGCCGCCGCAACGATCTGCGTGTCGAGGTCCAGACCCACGAATCGTCCGGCATCAAGGTAGTCGATCAGATGCCGGCCCACGCGCAGCGTTCCGCAGCCGTAGTCGACCACGACGTCCCCGCGCTCGATGCCGAGGTCGATGAACTCGGCCGCGATGCGTTCCCCCATGCGCGCCGAATGGTCGCTGATCTTGCGGCCGATCGTTTTCTGAGCTGCGTCCCGCGCGATGACGGAAACCATCCGCTCGGCGAAGTAGTGGCCGTAGGTCGCCTCCGGATGGCGCGCCTTCCAATCGTCGGCGGCGCGCCTGCGACGCTTTTGTTCGCCCGACAGAAGGCCCACGGCCTGTCGAATCCGATTGAGCATATCGGCGGTATAGCCTGCCCCCGCGACCCGGTCCAACGCCTCACGGCGGGACCGGCACCGTGGTCAGCCGTAGATCCGCCGCATGTCCGGCTTTTCGACGGTGAAATAGTGCACCCAGATATAGGCGTGGCTGAATGCGGCGGCGACAAGCCCGGCCGTCGACTGCAAGGCCAGGCCGGGGATCCAAAGCGCGCCGATGCCGAACACGTACATGCCGTTGCTCGTGAACTTGAATATCCCCTCCCTGACAAGCGGCCAGTCGCGCGCCGCGTCCGGATCGAAATGGTCGATGCCGAAGGCGCGCCGGAAACCGAAATAGGTCCTGACCGAATAGAACAGGTACGCCGCCGGCACCGCGACAACCGCCGCCAGCACATACCCGATCCAGGGCTCGAGCCCGAGCGATCCTCGGTTGGCGATGGCGAGCAGCGTAATCAGCACGAAGCGGGCACCGAACAGCACCGCGAAAACCGCCGCGAAGAACCCGAATGCGCGTTCGGTGCCGCCGAACCACCCCGTGAGCCGCTTGCCGTGCAATTCGAGCCGCCAGGCGATCACGACAAACAGCTGATGAATGACCGTGTCGGCCAGCACGAGCACAAACCACACGAGCGTCGACACGCCGAACAGCGCTCCTTCCATGGCGCCTTCGATGCGCGCCGCCCAGATCGCCAGCACCAACAGCGCCGCCAGAAGCAGCGCGTGCGCCAACTGCCCCTCGAACATCGGCGAACCGGCCGAAGGGGTCTTGTTTTCGTTCATGCTCGCTGAGCCTCAAGTCGAGAAGATGCGCCGCGTCCCCGGAAACACGATCCCGAACCACCGTTAGCAAACCGCCGCGCGATGGTCCAACCGGGCACCCGGCATCGAGGGTGCCGAATCCCGAATCCGGTGCGCCGAGGAAGGCCGCCCTCGCCCCCTGCAGGGTGAACGCCGGCAAAAGTCGATTGCGCTCAGTCGCTTGGCGGCGCATCGCGATTCGGCAGGACCACGCGGACCCTCAGACCCGGGGCCGCGTCCGACATTTCGAGGCGGCCGCCATAGGCCTCCACGATGTCCGAAACGATGGCCAGGCCGAGCCCGGTTCCGCTCCCGCCGCTGTCGAGCCGCACGCCACGCGACGTCACTGCCTCACGGTCGGCGTCGGCGATACCCGGGCCGTCGTCGGTCACGATGATGGCGGTTTCGGTCTGTTTCTTCCCGGCCGTCAGGGCAACTCTTGAAGGCGCGAAGCGCACGGCGTTCTCGATCAGATTGCCGAGGATCTCGGAAAGATCCCCTTCGTCGATGGGCGCGTCGAAGTCCGGGTCGATATCGACCGCAAATTCCAGCATTTCGCCACGCGGTGTCCGGGCCGCGACGGAGACGACGCCCTGGGCGACCTCCGCCACCCTGCAGCGCGCTCCGCCGTAGACGCCCGGCGCCAGTCGGGCCCGGGCGAGCTCGCGTTCGACATGCCGACGGATGGCTGCCGTACTGCGTTCGATGTCGTCCGCCAACTTGCTCTCGCCGCGCTGGCGAAGCGCCCGTATGTCCGCGGAGAGCACCTGCAGGGGCGTGTTCAGCCCGTGCGCCAGATCGGTGGCCCGCGTGCGGGCCCGTGCCAGGGCCTTTTCCTGGGCGTCGAGCAGGCGATTGATCTCCGCCGCCAGCGGCTGAACCTCCTGCGGCGCCTGGGCGTCGAGCCGCGTCGAGTTTCGGGCGATGACCCCGCGCACCGCCCGGCGCAGGCTCTCAAGAGGCGCCAGCCCCACGGTGATCTGCACGAAATTGGCGGCGATCAGCGCCACCGCAAGCACCAGCAGGGCGGGCGTCAGCTCGCCGACGAACTCCGACAGCGCGTTCTCGATGGTGCGGTGATCTTCCGCGACAACCGCCCGAAAAGACGCGCCGTTCGCTTCGGTGATGACACGATCGACCGCGAACAGCAGGGCGCCGTCGGGACCCGTGACCTCGCGGGAGTGCATGGCCCCGTCGACTTCCGCGTCCGCCGGCAGGTCGAGCCGACTGTCCCACAACGAACGGGACCGGACCACGCCACCGCCGGTCACATCCTCCACCTGCCAGTACAATCCCGACAGCGGTCTGTTGAAGCGCGGATCCGCGGGTCCCGTACCGACGCGCAAGTCGCCGTCGACAATTCTCGTCGCCCCGATCAGTAGCGACAAATGCGCGCCGAGTTCGGTTTCCACCCGGCGCTCGACGTGCCGCTCGAACAAAAAGCCGAGCCCGACGCCGGCGATCGCCAGGGCCGCCAGGATCGAAATCGCCGCCGCCGCCCACAGACGAAAGCGCAGGGAGCGGCCGCTCATGCGCCGTCGGCCGGCACGCTGTAGCCGAAGCCGCGCCGCGTTTCGATGGCGTCGGCTCCGAGCTTGCGGCGCAATCGGGCGATGATGACCTCAATGGCATTGGGATCGCGGTCATTGCCCGACCCGTAGAGGTGTTCGGCGAGTTCGGTGGGCGCGACCACCTCGCCGGCGTGATGCAACAGGAAAGCCAAAAGCCGATATTCCAAAGGCGAAAGCCGCACCAGCGTGCCATCGAGCGTCACCCGCATCTGGCGGGTATCCAGCGTGATCGGACCCGAGGACAGCACCGGCGCCGCGTGCCCGGCCGAGCGGCGCAACAGCGCCCGCAGCCGTGCGACGAGCTCTTCCATCTCAAAGGGCTTGGGCAGATAGTCGTCGGCGCCAGCGTTGATACCTTCGACACGTTCCGTCCACACGCCGCGGGCGGTCAGAATGATGACCGGAACCCGTTGCCCGGCCGCGCGCCAGCGCCGCAGGACGGTCAATCCGTCGAGCTTCGGCAGGCCCAGATCGAGCACCACTGCATCGTAGGTCTCCGTGTCGCCCTTGAACCAGGCGTCCTCGCCATCGGCGGCGATATCCACTGCCATGCCGGCGGCGCCGAGCACCGCCGCGATGTCGGCGGCAATGCGCGGCTCGTCTTCGACAACAAGGACCTTCATTCCCCCTCGCCGTCGCTGCTCATCACGTCTCCCGCGCTCGCGTCGACGTCCACCACGGCACGGTGGCCGTCCGACGAGACGACCTGGAACCGGTATACCCAGCTTCCGTCGACCTGGACCAGGCTCACCGCGACGATTTCGCCGGGCACTTGCACGGTGACGGCCCGCAATATGTCGGCAAGCCCGAGAATATCGCCGTGCTCGTGGAGTTCCCAGGCGCGGTCGTGGTCGTCGTCGGCGAACGCGCACGACGGCAACCCCAGCGCTCCCGTCGCCAGGCAGATCCCCAGAGCTGCTTTGATGAAACCGGTCATTTGCGCGCCATTTCGCACGGGCCAGCTTTCATTTCGCTTTCACATCCCCACAGGGGGCCGCAAGGCGGCTTCGACTAGAGCGGTTGCCGGCGCGGCCAATTCAGGTCGGGTTGAACCAAGGAGCATATCTGATGCGCAAGACAATGTTGGTACTGATGGGCGCGGGCGGACTGGCGCTGGCCGCCGCGATGGCCCTGCCGGCCCTGGCCGAGTCGGGCGATGGACTCGCCGGGGTCGAGGAAGGCTGTGAGGCGGCGCCCGTGGACCCGGCGCAGTTCGACGTCGAGTCCCTCCCCGCGCAGCCGGGCGACGGCTCGAATTCCCTCACCGCCGCCGCCGGCCCCTGCGGCGACGTGGGGGGTCTTTATGCCCAAGAGGACGGCGAGGACGGCGAGGACGGCTACGAAAGCCACGAGGGCATCGGCGACGACTGAGGCAACCCGACCGGAGGCGGCGCGAGGTCGATCGACCCCGGGCCGCTTTCGGCCAGCGCCGCGCCATGCGGCCGGGCCCCGGTCCACTCATGCCCCATGCCGCCCGGGCTCGGGCGATGGCACGCACCCGCGCCAACCAACGTCAAAGAGTCCGTTCGGCGAGCTCGCGAAACGCCGCCGGAACCGAGCGCGGCGCGCCGACCGACGCCGAACCATAGCCGATCGCCTGCCGCCCGAACCGTTCGCGAACGGCGTCCATGGCGCGATCCGCCAGCCACCGCGCCGCGCCTTTCCGGCTGCCGGGCAGGCGCTGGTCGCCGTCCAGCCCGAGCTCAAGCTGCAGTTGCAGCGCCTGGTGCCTTTCCAGGTGCGACACCGAAATCCCCAACAACGAAACGCTCGTCTCGTCGGGATGATCCGCCAGGGCCGCCAGCACCAATTCCTCGGCAATTTCCGCCAGGATACCGGTTGCCGAAATCCCGGACGGCACAGTCAGCGAGCGGGTGATTGAGCTGAGGTCCGCGAACCGCACCCGCACTGTCACCGTCCGGCCCGCGAAACTCTTCGCCCGCAACCGCGAAGCCACCCTGTCGGCCAGAAAACGAATTGTCGGACGAAGCGTCGTCGCATCGGCGGCCCGTCGCCCCAGCGCCGATTGTGCGCCGACCGACCGCGCGCGGTGGCGGGTGTGCACGCTTCTCGGATCGCGATTCCACGCCAATGCGCCCAGCTTGTCTCCGATCGCCTGCCCCAGCAGGCGCTCCAGCGAGCCACCCGGCATGTTTGCCAACTGACCGATCGTGATCACCCCCGCGTCGGCCAGCCGGGCCTTGGTGACCGGCCCCACGCCCCACATCAGCTCCACCGGCAGGGGATGAAGAAACTCGAGTTCGCGCTCAGGATCCACGACGACCAGGCCGTCGGGCTTGGCCACCTGCGAAGCGATCTTCGCCAGGTGTTTTGTGCGCGCGACGCCCACCGAGATCGGAAGACCCAACTCGTCGCGCACCCGGCGCCGGACGCACGCCGCGATTGTCCCCGGCGGGCCAAACAGATGCTCGGTGCCCGACACGTCGGCGAACGCCTCGTCGATCGAGATCCGCTCGACACTCGGGGTGAATTCGCCCAATACGCCGATCGCGGCGTCCCCCAACCGCCGATAGGCGCTGAAATGGCCGCTCACGAAGCGCAGCTCCGGGCACAACTGAAGCGCCCGGCGCCCCGCCATTCCGCCGCGCACGCCGAACGCCCTTGCCTCGTACGAGGCGGCGAGCACCACCCCGCCCCCGACCGCGATCGGCTGGCCGAGCAGCGAAGGGTCCAGCAACTGCTCGACCGACGCGTAGAAGGCGTCGAGGTCCGCGTGCAGGATGTTGGCGTCACCAATCATGTTGTCGGCAACCTCGCCCGGCGTCACACTGAGGGCGATCCACGGTAGCGATTCCCCACCGGACCGGCAAGAACATACCATGAACACGCAGGACGGCGACCGTCAGAGCCGCGCGTTGGCGAAGGGAGCGGACCATTGAGTGTCTTCACCGAGTTTCACCAGTTCTCGAAGGTGCAGGGGACCGAAATCACCTACATCCTGGATGCGCCCTTGATCTGGGAGGTCGGCAAGAAGGGGTCGGGCTGGCGCAAGATCGTCCCCGGCGGCACGACGTTCGACATTTCCGTGCCCCGCATCTTCCGCTGGTACCTCAGCCCGCATGACCGAGCGGTGCTTCCCTGCGCGGCCCTGCACGACCAGCTGCTCATCGGGGACTTCGATCGGCCGTTCGCCTCGGCCGAATTCAGACGGGCGGTATTGGCCAGAGGCGCGTCCGGGTTCCGCGGCTGGGTCTTGTTCTGGGCGACCCTGGTGTGGACGGTGGCGACCCGCACAACCGGACGGGACGTCTGGAAGAAGCGGCGCTGAGGG
The DNA here is from genome assembly GCA_964574935.1 of uncultured Devosiaceae bacterium. Lineage (GTDB taxonomy): Bacteria > Pseudomonadota > Alphaproteobacteria > Rhizobiales > Devosiaceae > JBBECE01. The sequence goes on from CAZNOZ010000010.1 coordinate 66,558, forward strand.
CTGAATTGGCGCCACCGGACGAGCCCGCACCACCTCAACGCGGGCAGCAAACGCCGGTATGGTCGCAGCCCGGGACTGTGCCATTGGCCGCTGCCTTCAAGGCGCGGTCAACAAGGGAGGGCGAGATGGCCGAACGAGACGGCGACGATGGCGTTCCACGCCCGGCGGGATCCGCTTCGCGAGATCCTGGCCATGGGCAGGAAATCGACCCTTCGCTCAACGGCCCTCTGATCGTCACCAATGTCGAACGTCTCACCGATTCGAGGGGCGAGGAGCTGCCGACCACCCCTTCGATGGAGCTGTGCCGCTGCGGGGGATCGAAGACCAAGCCCTTCTGCGATGGCTCCCACGCAAAACGCGGCTTCACCGGCGAACGCGACGCCCCAGGCACGCCGGACGCCGTCGCCGACTACCCCGGCGCCGAGATCACGGTGCATTTCAACGATCTGCAATGCTCCGCTGCCGGGGAATGTGCCCGGGGACTGCCCTCGGTGTTCCGTGATCGCGACATTGTGCGCATTGTCTTGAGGAAACCCTGGGTCCAGCCGGACCGCGACAACGTCGAGCGGATTGTCGAGGTTATCCGCCGATGTCCCTCGGGCGCGCTGCGCTACACACGCGGGGGCGAAAACGGTCCCGACCATTCCGAACCGCCGGGCATTCGCATCCGCCGCAACGGTCCCTACGAGGTGACCGGACACATTCCATTGCGCACCGGGTCCTGGCCGGAAGGGGCGACGCGCCAGATTTATGCGCTGTGCCGCTGCGGCGCCTCGAAGAACAAGCCCTTCTGCGACGGCTCGCATCTGCGGGTGCGATTCAGGGACGAGAAAAACTAGGAAGGCTCGGCGCGCGCTGAACGGAGGCCGATTCAACGCCCGCGCCACCCCCGTCCGCTCACTACGGCACCCTGCGAAATATAGGCTCCCCACGCGCCCGGCCAGACGGAACAAGGCCGGTGTCGCGGATCAGGAAAAATGAGCGAGCCGAAGACGTCAGCCGTGTCGGCTCCCCACGCGCCCGTTCGGTCAGCCGCCGTAGAGCGGATAAAGAAAGTCGTCCGACACGTAGCCGTTGATGCCGTTTAGGTCGATCCAACACCAGCCGCTGGCGCAGCTCAGCACGTCGAAGACCTGCCCTGGCGTGATCTTCGTCACAACCGCGTATTCCACCCCGGGTCCAGCGCGCACATTCAGCGCACTGGCCGAAATGGTGGACTTGAAGGGCGTCGGCGGCAGCACGGCAGGTGGCTGCGAAACCGCTGTTTGCAGGCACTGGGCAAGATAGTTGTCGTGCGCCTGCTGCTTGCGCTCCTGCCAAAGCGCGCTGCCCACGACAAGACCGCCGGCCCCGCCGAGCAATATTCCCCGGCCGGGTTTGCCCCCGGTCAGCCCGGAGAATATGCCGCCCGCGATTGCCCCGCCGGTCGCGCCTCTGGCCGCCCCGCCGCCGGTTGGAAATTGCGACTCGGCGTATTGCTCGGCCTGTTGCTCACACTCGTAGGGCGTCAGCGCCGCCGCCGTGGTCGGAGCCATGGCGAGCAACCCGCCGAAAACTGCCGCTGTGGTCGCCAGAAGCTTCATTTGCCAGCGCTCCGTTCGTGGAATCATCGGACCAGACAAGGCAGTGTATCCAACGCACTCCATCCCTGCAATCAGCGGGCGTTCCCGAACATTCTCCCCTGGCGGCTAGCGGCACCGAGATGGCGCTCCCGAAACGGCAAAAGGGCCGCGAAGGCGCTCTTGTTTCAGCGCTCTGGGGCGCCCGAGATTTGGAGCGGGCGATGG
>CAZNOZ010000010.1:68444-73013 GCA_964574935.1 uncultured Devosiaceae bacterium
ATTCGAACCCACGACCCCAACCATGGCAAGGCGGCAAGCGCAAAGTCCGTGCGGTACACCGGAGTGCTATATTGTGCGCTGCAGTGTTCCGCGGTGCGGGATTGTGAGCGGCTCGGAAATCCGCCCAACACGGGGCTCAATGGAACCGGGGCGAACGCCGGAGTGCTGCGGCGCAATCACTCGACTGCAACGGCAGGGAATCTGAAAAATGAGGTTCGCTGGAGCGGCTAGGTCGGTTGGGCCTGGGCTTGCTCTCACACAAACCTGAAAACAAGGGTCGCCCAGGCCATCGCTACCACTGCCGGCCACCAAAGCGGCGTGCCCACCAAACCAAGCCAAGCCAGAAAGATGAACGCGCTACCCAGCAAGGTGACGAAAAGCCGGTCGCCCCGTGTGGTGTCGACGAGAAATATGCCGCGCCTTGGCGCGCCGCCGGGCTGAAAATACTCCCAGACGCCCATGGTGGCGATGGCGCACGCGACAAAGACAAAAAACGCCGCGGTGGGCCATGTCCATGCCATCCAAGTCAGATCCATGCCGGTCTCCTAGACGCGGCCGAGGGCAAAGCCCTTGGCGATGTAGTTGCGGACGAAATAGATCACCACGGCACCGGGAATGAGCGTCAGCGATCCCGCCGCGGCCAGCAGGCCCAGCTGATAGCCGGACGTGCTCGCGGTCTTCGTCATCAAGGCGGCGATCGGCTTGGCGGCGACGGATGTCAGGGTTTTGGCAAGCAGCAACTCGACCCAGGAAAACATGAAGCAGAAGAAGCATGCAACGCCGATGCCAGCGGCGATGGTGGGCAGGAAGATGCGAATGAAGAAGCGCCAGAACGGATAACCGTCGACATAGGCGGTCTCGTCCAGCTCCTTGGGAACGCCCGACATGAAGCCCTCCAATATCCACACGGCGAGCGGGATGTTGAACAGGGTGTGGGCGAGCGCCACGGCCAGGGGCGTGTCGAACAGACCGACAGCCGAATAGAGCTGGTAGAAAGGCAACGCGAACACCGCCGCCGGTGCCATGCGGTTGGTCAACAGCCAGAAAAACAGGTGCTTGTCGCCAAGGAAACGGTAGCGCGAGAAGGCGTAGGCGGCGGGCAGCGCAACCGTAACCGAGATCACGGTGTTGAGCAGGACGTATTCGATCGAGGCGATATAGCCGTTGTACCAGGTCGGATCGGTGAAAATGACCTGATAGTTGGCCAGGGTGAAATGCTGCGGCCAGAGGGTGAAGCCGCCGAGAATTTCATTCGTGGTCTTGAACGACATGCTGAGCAGCCAGTAGATCGGCAGCATCAGAAATATGATGTAGACCAGCGGCAGCCAGTATCTGGGTCGCATCCTATCGCGCCTCGTTGCGCATCATGAGGGTGTAGAACAGCCAGCTGAACAGCAGGATGATCAGGAAATAGATCAGCGACATCGCCGCGGCGGGACCGAGGTCGAACTGTCCCAGCGCGGTCTTGACCAGGTCGATGGACAGGAAGGTCGTCGAGCTTCCCGGACCGCCGCCGGTCACCACCACCACCTCGGTGTAGATCATGAACGAGTCCATGAACCGCAGCAGGATGGCGATAGTGAGCACGTATTTGAGCTTCGGCAACTGAATGAAGCGGAACACCGCCCATGGCCGCGCTCCGTCGATCTTGGCGGCCTGATAGTAAGGGTCGGGGATCGAAACGAGACCGGCGTAGCAAAGCAGCGTCACCAGAGACGTCCAGTGCCACACATCCATGAGCAGGATCGTGAACCACGCGGCGATCGGCTCGCGCGTGTAGTTGTATTCGAAGCCGAGCGCGTTCATGCCGCGGCCGAGCAGCCCGATGTCGGGCAGCGCCATGATGTTCCACATGGCACCGACGACGTTCCAGGGGATCAGCAGGGGAAGGGCCATGAGCACCAGACACACGGAAACCCAGGGCCCCTTGCGCGGCATGGACAAGGCGATGGCGAGGCCCAGCGGCACTTCGATGACAAGGATGGCGCCGGTGAACATCGATTGCCGGAGCAACGCCGAGTGGAACCGCTCGGCACGCAGCACTTCTTCAAACCACCGCATGCCCGACCAGAAGAACTGGTTGCCGCCAAACGATTCCTGAACCGAGTAGTTGACCACGGTCATCAGCGGAATGATGGCGTTGAACGCCACCAGGACGACCACCGGCACCACGAACCACCATGCTTTCTGGTTGACCGACTTTCTCATCGCGCGTTGCTCACTCGACCATCCAGCCGTCCCGGTAGAGCCGGGTCCGGTCGGCGTCGAAGCTGACGTGAATGCCGTTTGCCGGGATCGGCTTGTCCTCTGAAATCAGCATCTTGATCGGGTGCCCGGCATGACTTGCCTCGACGATTCGATAGCGTCCGGCGTCCAGGATCTTGACCACCTCGACGGGAATGCCGGTCTCGGTAAAACGGACGAATTCGGGGCGCACGCCAAGCTCGAGCCGCCCGCCATCGCCGCGATAGGCGGCGGCATTGGTGCTGTCGACCGGCACGCCGGCAAATCTCGCCTTGCCGTCAGCGACCTCGCAGGGGAGCACGTTCATTCCCGGCGAACCGATGAAATGGCCGACAAAGGTGTGGTTCGGCCGCTCGAACAACTCAACCGGCGTGCCGATTTGCACGATTTCGCCCTCGTTCATCACCACCACCCGGTCGGCGAAGGTCAGCGCCTCGGTCTGATCGTGGGTGACGTAGATCATGGTGCGGCCGATCTTGTGGTGCAACTCCTTCAGCTTGGATCGCAATTCCCACTTCAGATGCGGATCGATGACGGTCAGCGGTTCATCGAACATGATCACGTTGACGTCCGATCGCACCAGGCCGCGACCAAGGGAGATTTTTTGCTTGCCGTCCGCGGTCAGGCCGGAGGCGCGCTGCCGCAGCATGCCGGCGAGCTCAAGCATGTCGGCGATCTCGTGTACGCGGCGTTTGACGTCGGGCTCGCTCACCCGCCGGTTGCGCAGCGGAAAGGCGAGATTGTCGAACACCGTCATGGTGTCGTAGATGACCGGAAACTGGAAGACCTGGGCAATATTTCGCGATTCCGGCGTCGCCTCGGTCACATCCAGGCCGTCGAAGAAGATCTGGCCCTCGGTCGGGCGCAAAAGTCCCGAGATGATGTTGAGCATCGTCGTTTTGCCGCAACCCGACGGTCCGAGCAGCGCATAGGCGCTTCCATCCCCAGCTTCGAGGCTGAGCCGCTTGATGGCCCAGTCGTCCGGCGCGGCCGGATTGGGTAAGTAGCTGTGGCGAATGCCTTGCAGGGAAATGCCCGCCATTACGGCCCTCCCGCCACAAGCAGGCCGTCGGCGTCGAAAAAGAAGCTCTTGTCGACCTCGACATGCAGCCGGGCAACGTCGCCGACCGCGAAGGGATGAATACCGGCAGATTGGGACACCCAGGTGTGGCCGTCGAGGTCGAAGTGCACGACGCTCTCCGATCCGCTGAGCTCGGCGACCAGCACCCTGCCATCGACGGTGGCACCGTTGCCCTGGGGCTGCGGTGTTACGTGGTGAGGACGCAGTCCGATCGTGTATTCGCCATCGGCCAGTTCGGATCGAAATCGTCCCGTCGGGAGCGCGATGGCCTGGCCGATGACGAGCTTGTCGCCGGTCTTGACCACCGGGGCGGTATTGATCGGCGGGTCGGAGAAGACGCGCGCGCTGACCAAGTCGGCGGGGCGGCGATAAACATCGGAAGTGGAACCGAACTGGGTCACCCGGCCCTCGAAAACGGTCGCCGTATTGCCGCCGAACAACAGCGCCTCGGTCGGCTCGGTGGTGGCGTACACGACGATGCAGTCGCGATCGGCGAAGAAGCGCGGCAGCTCGTCGCGGAGTTCCTCGCGGAGCTTGTAGTCAAGATTGGCGAGCGGCTCGTCGAGCAGAACAAGTTCCGCGTCCTTGACCAGCGCGCGGGCGATGGCCGTGCGTTGCTGCTGGCCACCGGAGAGCTCGTTCGGCCGTCGCCCCAACATCGGCGTCAGGCGCAGCAACTCGGACGCCGCCGCCACCCGCCTGTCGATCTCCGGCCTGGCGAGGCCGGCAACCCGCAATGGCGAAGCGATGTTTTCGTAAACTGTGAAATTCGGGTAGTTGATGAACTGCTGATACACCATGGAAACGTTGCGTTTTTGCACCGGGACGTCGGTGACATTCCGGCCGCGGGACCAAATCTCCCCGGAGCTCGGGCGATCGAGACCCGCCATCAGCTGCATCAGCGAGGTCTTGCCCGAAAGCGTCGGGCCCAACAGGGTGTTGAAGCTCCCCTCCTGGAGCACGAGGTCGGTTTGGTGGATATGGACATCCGCGCCGATCCGTTTGGTGACGTTGCGCAGTTCAAGTGCCATCTTCAGCGTACCAAATCCGTGCCTGGCGCCCAGTGTGTCACAAATCCGTGCCGGGGCGCACGACTGACATGCGCCCCGGCGGGAGTTCCTGGCCGGAGCCGACTACTGGTTTTCAGTCCAGCGTTTGATCAGCTCGTCATAGGCAATGGTCTCGCCTTGCGGCTTCTCGTTGGCGAGTTTCGCCCACGGGGCATGGTCCTCACTGAGCCACAC
>CAZNOZ010000011.1:0-55883 GCA_964574935.1 uncultured Devosiaceae bacterium
CGTCCTGAGCGGCGCGGTCAGGAATCCTGCGCGCGCAGCCGGGTGAAGCTCATCGAGATGTGCGAGCGGCGGATGTGGCCGGCTGCCTCGAGGTCGCCGATTTCCACCGCGCCGAGAATGTCACCGCCCTCGCGGATCACGCCGCCCTCCTGCAAAGGATCTCCGACGTTCTCTACGCGTGGGCGAGTATGGTGACCGGAACACGGTTTGGTTCGATCTGGATTAGGGCACATTTCTGGAGTACTTCTATTCTTGAAAACAGTGCCGCGTGTCTCGAAGGGAGCACTCCATAGACAAGGACCGGGTGATCGGTACCGCGAAGGTCATCAAGGGAACGGCGAAGGAAGCTGTCGGGAAAGCGGTTGGTGAGGCCAAGCTCGAGTCGGAGGGCATGGCTGACAAGATCGAAGGCAAGGTTCAGTGCGCCGTTGGCGGCCTGAATAACGGGGTGCGAGGCAAGTAGCTCTGGGCCTTGCGGTGCGGCCCGAGCGTCCGCGCCACAGTCCGGAAGGCGCGCCAACATTGGATTGCGGCCCTCCGCCGTCGGAGAGCGCGAAAGGTGGGGCGAAATGAATCGCAATACTCTTTACCTGGTAATCGGCTTGCTCGCCGCAGGCGTCGTCGTTCTTGGCTACCTTTATTACCAGCAGAGTCGGAGCGGCATCGACATCAGGATCGGCGAGCGCGGCATCTCGATTGAAGGGAACTAGCCGATCCGGCTATTAGTGACGACCGGTGGAGTGCACCGCCGGGAGAAGCCATTAGCGACGTCGGTTTCGAGGGTTAGTCAGCACATCGGCACAGTCCTGCCAGCGGAGGGAGCTTCATGTCGCTAGGTCTCATTCTTCTCATCGTTCTCATCATATTTCTCCTCGGGGGCTTCAGCGGCCGCTTCGGCGGATACGGCTACGGCTTCGGGCATGGTGGAATCGGCGTGATTGGCGTCGTGATCATCATCCTGCTTGTTCTGGTTCTCACCGGACGCCTCTGAGGCAGCCGCTGCGGATCGATCTCCGCGAGCCCGGTGGCTGGCTCCATTCGGATAAGGGCTTCGGCCCGGAGCGAACGTTTGCAGACCGCGACGATCGAGCCTATGCCGTCGCCCCCCCGTCCTGCCGCACGGCGGCGCTGGTGACAGCGTTCCCAGCGACCCACACTGCGAAGCCGATAGGGAAGCGCCCCGCAGCCGGGACGTTCACCTGCTTGGCGGTGTCGTCCCATTACAATCGCGCGCCGACATTCAGCACCGCAGGGCTCGCCTTGGGCAACTGGAAGACGCCGGTGGTCGAGCGCTCGACCGGGTCGCCCTCGGCCGAGGAATAGGCGGCGATGCCGAAGATGCTGCCCACGATCGGCGCGCCGGGCGCTCATATAGGCCGCGCTCCGGGCCCTTGCGGCCCGGCTCGCTTGGCGCGGGGTGGAGCAGTCCGGTAGCTCGGCAGGGGCCCGCGAGACGTGCGGGTCCCGGGCCAGCGGACAATCGCGTCGCTGTCCCGTTTCCGGCGCGGTCAGGAATCCTGCGCGCGCAGCCGGGTGAAGCTCATCGAGATGTGCGAGCGGCGGATGTGGCCGGCCGCCTCGAGGTCGCCGATTTCCACCGCGCCGAGAATGTCGTCGATCTCGCGGGAGAAGATCGCCACCTCCTCGGCCAGGTTCAGGTGCCCGATCGACTTCAGCCAGATGCGCGACGTCTGGTAGTAGAGCCGTTCCGAAATCTCGCGGAGCGGCTGGTTGCCGGTCAGGCGCAGCAGGGCGTGGAAAAACTCCATGTTGAGTTGCGCGAAGGCGCGCGGATCGGGCGCCTCGGTCAAGGCCCGGCTTTCGGCGTGCAGGGCACGGAATCTTTCGACGGTCTGGGGCGTGGGCGGGATCGGCGACAGCTTGCCGATCAGCTCGGCCAGTTCCATGCGCAACTGGTAGACTTGGGAGAGGGCGCTGATGTCGACGTCGGTGACGATCGTGCCCACGCCCTGCACCGACTTGAGCAACCCCTGCGCTTCGAGCCAGCCGAGCACCCGCCTGAGCGGGGTGCGGCTGACGCCGAATTCGGCCGCCAGCGCCTCCTCGCTCAGTCGCTTGCCGGGCGGGTAGTCGAGCAGGCAGATTCGGGTTCGCAGGGTGTCGTGAAGGTGCAGAAACCGCTGCCGCGCCGGCGTTCCCGCCGAGGGTTCCGGTTTGCTCTCCAACAGGTCCGACTGCATCGGCTATACCGTCAGTTTGCGTTCGAGCCCGGCCAGCATGTCCACGCAGGCCTGCAGCTGCGCCACGGTGACATATTCGTTCGGCTTGTGGGCCTGATCGATGGAGCCGGGCCCGCATACGACCGCCGAAAGACCCAGCCGCGTGTATACCCCGGCCTCGGTGCCGAAGGCGGCGAACTTGCCCTCGTCGGCGCCAACCAGCTCGGCGACAATCCGCTGCGCTTCCCCGTCCTCGGCCGGTTCGAGGCCCTCGAGTTCGCCGATGACCTCGGTGACGATGGCCGCGTCGCCATATCTTGCGCGCATGGCGGGCAGCAATTCGTCCTCTTCGAAGCGCTTGAGGCGCGTCTTGACGAAATCGGCGTCGTGCGGGTTCACCGGGCGCATTTCCCATTCGATGCGGCAATGACCGGGAATGACGTTGCGGGCGACGCCGCCCTCGATGCGGCCGACCTGGATGGTCGTGAACGGGGGATCGAAGCGGTTGTTGCGGACGGGTTGTTCGGTCAGCTCGCCGGCGAGCCGCGCCAGACGCCCCACATAGCGGGCCGCGAACTCGATCGCATTGACGCCCGCTTCCGGGTAGGCGGCGTGGGCTTCCAGGCCGGTGAAGGCGGTCGTGTATTCGTAGCAGCCCTTGTGGCCTTCGACGACGTGCATCTCGGTCGGCTCGCCGATCACCGCGACCGCCGGGCGCACGCCGAGATGCTGCAGCTCCGCGACCAGCTGGCGCGCGCCGAGGCATCCGACCTCCTCGTCGTAGGTGAGCGCGACATGCACGGGCCGTTTCAGATCCAGTTCGGCGTAGCGGGGGACGCTGGCCAGGACCGCGGCGATGAACCCCTTCATGTCGCAGGCCCCGCGCCCGTAAAGCCGGCCGTCGGCGGCGCGCAGGACGAACGGGTCGGAGTCCCATTCCTCCTCGGTCGCCGGCACCACGTCCGAATGACCGGCAAGCACGATGCCGCCGTCGGTATCGGGGCCGAGCGTGGCGAACAGGTTGGCTTTGTGGCCGGTGTCGTCCCGGGTCATGGTGATGGCCGCCCCGTGCTCACCCAGCAGCGCCGCCGCATAGGCGATGAGTTCCAGGTTGGTATCCGCCGAGACTGTCGGAAATCCGACGAGGTCGGCGAGGATGGCCTGGGTGTCGTCGATCGTCGGCATCGGCTCAGTTCTTGACAAAGAGCTTGCGGGGCCGGTCGCACAGGCACTCGGCGGGACCGGACTCCCTGATCAGGATGCTTTCGGTGATCTCCAGCCCCCAGTCGTGCATCCACAGGCCGGGCATGAAGTGGAAGGTCATGCCGGGTTCGAGGATCGTCAGATCGTCGTTGCGGATCGACACCGTGCGCTCCCCCCAGTCGGGCGGATAGCTCAGCCCGATCGCGTAGCCGGCGCGCTCGGCGCGGTCGATGCCGGCGTTCTCGAGCGGTATGGCCAGCGCCCGCGCGATGTCGGCGGCGGTATTGCCCGGCACCGCCGCCTCGAGCCCGGCCTGAAGTCCCTCGATCAATGCGGCCTCGGCGCTGAGCAGGTAGTCCGGCGGGGTGCCCAGAAACACGGTGCGGCAGAACGGCGTGTGGTAGCGCCGATAGCAGCCGGCGATCTCGAAGAATGTCGCCACGCCGGGCTCGAACACCCGTCCGTCCCAGGTCAGATGCGGGGCAGCGGCGTCGGATCCGGACGGGAGAAGGGGAACGATTGCCGGATAGTCGCCCCAATCGTCGTCGATGCCGCGCACCGCGTTGGCGTAGATTTCGGCCACCAGGTCGGCCTTCCTGGCGCCGGGCTCGATGTGCTCGACGATGCCGTCGATGATCTTCTCGGAAATGCGCGCCGCCTTGCGCATATAGGCGATCTCATCGTCCGACTTGATCAACCGCTGCCAGTTCACCAGTCCCGTGGCGTCGGCGAGGATGGCGTCGGGCAGCTCCTGCTGCAGCGTCAGAAACGCCTTGGCGGTGAAATAGTAGTTCTCCTGCTCGACGCCGACGCGCTTGTCGCCATAGCCGCGGTCGCGGATGATGGCGGCCAGTAGCTCCATCGGATGGCACATGGTCGACTGCACATAGTGGTCGGGGTACCAGGCGACGCAATCGTCCTGCATCCATACCGTGCGCACCGCGCCGTGGGCGTCCTGCGACCGCCCCCACCAGAGAGGATCGGCGTCGTGAAACACCAGAACCCCCTGGTGGACGTAAAACGACCAGCCGTCATAGCCGGTCACCCAGGCCATGTTGGAGGGGTCCTCGATGAACAGCAGATCGATTTCCTGCAACGCCATGGCCTGCCTGACCTTGGCGAGGCGTCGGGCATACTCGTCGGCGCTGAACGGCAGGAACTGGCCGGGCATCTTACTTCCCAGGCGGGGCTCCGAGGGGCCCCAAAGAGCCGATTTGTATACATCTTTTCCTCGCTTCGCCTAGATGCAAACGGTTTGCCGGGCAACCAAAGTTGACTTAGCGAGCAAACGTATGGTGCTGTACACAACTGCACGTGGGATACAACGCAGCCGACAAGGAGAACATAATGGGACGGAACATCCTCAAACTCATGATCACGGCCGGCGTCACCGTTCTGGGCCTCGGCGCCGTGGCCAATGCGGGCCCGCTCATGGATCGCATCGATTCCGGCCAGCCGATCCGTATCGGCTTCGCCAATGAAATTCCCTTCGCCTATCCAGCCGACAACGGCGATCCGAAGGGATTCGTCAACGCCTATGCCCTGGGTGTGCTGGCAAACATGGGCTACGACAACATCGAGCCGGTTCAGACCGAATGGGGCGGACTGATCCCTGGACTGCAGGCCGGCCGGTTCGACATCATCACCGGGGGCATGAACATCCTGGCCTCGCGTTGCGAGAACATTGCCTTCTCCGAGCCGATGGCCAAGATCGGTGACGCCTTCATCGTTGCCAGTGGCAATCCGAAGGGGATCGGCAACTATGCCGATATCAAGAACAGTGGGGCGATCATGGTGACGGGCGCCGGCTATTCCAATATCGAAGCCGCCAAGGGGGCCGGCGTGCCCGAAGCCAGTATCATGCAGGTTCCCGGGCCAACCGAGATCCTCGCCGCAGTGCGGGCGGGACGTGCCGATGCCGGGGCAGGCACCTATTTCACCGTCAAGCAGCTTGCCGACAGTTCGGGCGGAGATGTCGATGTCACGGACCCAGGCGCAATGCCCGAAGACTTGGTCAACTGGGCCGGCATCGGCTTCCGCAAGGACGACCAGGATTTCGTTGACGCCTTCAACGCCGCGCAGGCGGCTTATCTCGGCTCTGACGAGATGATGGCTGCGGTCGCTGAATACGGCTACGGCGAGGGCTCGCTTCCCGGCGACAAGACCACCGCATGGGTCTGCGCCAACCGCTGATGCAATGAGGGGCGGGTCTCCCGCCCCTCTTCATACCTGCGCGAGGGCGGCGGATGTCGTATTGGGAGTTCCTTCAAACTTATGGCGCTCGCCTCGCTGACGGCACCGTCGTCACCTGTGCGCAGTTCATTCTTGCCGCCCTCATTGCCGTCGCCATCGCCGTGGTTGCGGGCCTCGGCAAGCTGTCGCCCAATCCGGTGATCCGCGGCATCGCCGTGGTCTATATCGAGATTTTTCGCGGCACCTCGCTTCTGGTACAGCTCTACTGGATTTTTTTCGTGCTGCCGCTGTTTGGTCTCACGCTCGAAAAATTCACCGCCGGTTACCTGGCGGTGGGGATGAATCTGGGCGCTTATGGCGCCGAATTGGTGCGCGGGGCCATCCTCTCGGTGCCGCGCGGCCAATATGAGGCGGCGCTGGCACTCAACATGTCGCCGGCCCAGCGCATGCGGCGCATCATCTTTCCTCAGGCGCTCAAGATCATGCTGCCGACCTGGGGAAATCTCTTGATCGAATTGCTGAAGGGCACCGCATTGGTCTCGCTGATTTCGGTCGCCGACCTGATGTTCCAGGCCAAGCAGATCAACGCCTCGTCATTCCTGTCGGCCCAAGCCTTCGGCACGGCACTGATCATTTACTATGTGCTCGCCAGATTCGCGTTGACCCCGTTCATGCGCTGGCTTGAGAGGCTGATGGCGCGCCGCGAAGGCAGGATCTGAGCCATGCAATGGCGCTGGGACTTCATGTGGGAAGTGCTGCCGCGGCTCATCGTGGCGACCGGCAACACTCTGCTGGCGGCCGGCATCGGCTATGGTATCGCGGTGGTGCTCGGACTGGTCCTTGCGCTGGCGCAGCGCACCCCGTTCAAGCCGCTGACGATGATGGTGCGCGAAGTCGTCGAGTTCATCCGCTCGACCCCGCTGGTGCTGCAGATTTTCTTTGTCTTCTATGTCGGCCCGCAATTCGGCATCCGCCTGGCTCCGTGGACTGCCGGCATGATCGCCATCGGGCTGCACTACGCCTCCTACCTGTCGGAGGTCTATCGGGGTGGGCTGGAAAGCGTGCCCAAAGGGCAGTGGGAGGCGGCGACGGCGCTCAACCTGTCCACCGCGCGCACCTATTCACGCATCATCATTCCACAGGCACTGCCGCCATCGCTGGCGGGCATGGGCAATTATCTTGTCGGCATCTTCAAGGACACGCCGATGCTATCGGTGATCGGCGTGGCCGAGCTCATGCACACCGCCAACGCGATCGGCTCGGAAAGCTACCGGTTCCTGGAACCCTATACGATGGTCGGCGCCATCTTCCTGGCGATCTCGCTGCCGACCGCCGCCCTGATCCGCTCCTTCGAGGCGTGGGTCCGCAAAAAGCTTGGAATGACAAGATGACCGACGAAGACCTCTCGCAGTACCCGCTGAGCCTGACCGGCGACGACGTGCCGATGGTGCGGTTCATGCGCGTCACCAAGAGCTACGGCGAACTGGTGGTGCTCGATTCCCTCGATCTCGACGTGGCCGAGGGCGAAATGGTGGCGGTCATCGGCCCGTCCGGGTCGGGCAAGACCACCGTGCTGCGCATGCTGATGACGCTCGAGAGAATCAACAGGGGCGTCATCTATGTGGACGGACAGCCGCTCACGCACATGGCGCAGAACGGCTCGCTCGCGCCCGCCAACGAACGATACCTGCGCAAGATGCGGGCCAACATCGGCATGTGCTTCCAGCACTTCAATCTGTTCCCGCACATGACGGCGCTGCAAAATTGCATGGAAGCGCCGATCCACGTGCTCGGCCTGTCCAGGGACGAGGCCCGCGAACGAGCGCTGGAGCTGCTGGGCCTGGTGGGGCTGGACGACAAGGTTGACCAGCACCCCGCTCGCCTGTCGGGCGGCCAGCAGCAGCGCGTCGCCATCGCCCGGGCCCTCGCCATGCGGCCGAAGGTGATGTTGTTCGACGAGGTGACCTCGGCCCTCGATCCCGAGGTGATCGGCGAGGTGACCAGCGTCATCCGGAAGCTGGTTTCGGAGTACAATCTCACCATGCTCATGGTCACCCACCAGATGGGCTTCGCCAAGGAGATTTCGGACCGCGTGTGCTTTTTCTTCGACGGCAAGATCGAGGAGCAGGGACCGCCCGACCAGCTGTTCGGCAACCCGGAGCGCGATCGCACGCAGCAGTTTCTCAGCGCGGTGCTGGAGGCCGGATGAGTCTCACGCTCGCCGACATCTTCGCGGCGCGCAAGACCATCGCAGGAGTTGTCACGCGAACGCCGCTCGTGCCGTCGGCCCACCTGAGTGCGCTGGCGGGGCAGGATTTTCTGCTCAAGCTCGAGACCACGCAGCCGATCGGCGCGTTCAAGCTCAGGGGCGCGGTGAACGCCGTCTTCGACCTGCCGGCGGACGTCAAGGGCGTGACCTGCTGCTCGACCGGCAATCACGGCCGCGGCGTCGCCTATGCCGCCCGGGAACGGGGCTTGCGCGCCGTCATCTGCATGTCGGAGCTGGTTCCGCAAAACAAGATCGACGGCATCAAGGCCCTGGGGGCCGAGGTGCGGATCGCGGGGCGCAGCCAGGATGCGGCGCTGGCCGAGAGCCAGCGTCTTTGCGACGTCGAGAGCCTCACGGAAATCTCGCCCTTCGACGACCCGCTGGTGATCGCCGGGCAGGGCACCATCGGGCTCGAGCTCGTCGAGGAGCGGCCCGACCTCGCGGCGGTTTTGGTGCCGCTGTCGGGCGGCGGGTTGGCCGGCGGCGTGGCGCTGGCGGTGAAATCGGCAAATCCCGGCGCAATCGTGATCGGCGTCAGTATGGACCGGGGCGCCGCCATGCACGCCTCGCTGGCCGCCGGCCATCCGGTTGAAATGGAGGAACTGCCCAGCCTGGCGGATTCGCTGGGCGGCGGTATCGGCCCGGACAACAAGGCGTCCTTTGCGTTGTGCCGCGATCTCCTCGATGACACGATCCTGGTCAGCGAGGACGAGATCTACCGGGCGATGCAGACGCTCTACCATGAGGATCGAATGGTCGCGGAAGGCGCCAGCGTGGTCGGCATTGCCGCGCTGCAGTCCGGCAAGCTGCCGCGTTTCGGCGGCCCGATCGCGACCATCGTGACGGGGCGCAATGTCGACATGGACGTTTTCACGCGGATCGTGACCGGGCAAAGCGTCAGCGTCGGCGATCTGACGATCGAGGGCCGGCCCTATGCCGCGTGAAATCCTGATCGTGACCGAGGCCCAGCTTCGCGAGGTCATCACGCTCGATCTCGATCTGGTCGACGCCATCGAGCGGGCTTTTGTCGCCCTGGCGACCGGCGAGGTGATCATGCCGCCGATCCTCTCGATGGCGATCCCGGAAGCGAATGGCGAGGTGGACGTCAAGACGGCCTATATCCCCGGTTTCGACGGCTTTGCCATCAAGGTCAGCCCGGGATTCTTCGACAATCCCAAGCTCGGCCTGCCGTCGCTGAACGGCCTGATGATCCTGTTCTCGGCCCGCACCGGGCTGGTCGAGGCGGTGTTCCTCGACAACGGCTACCTCACCGACATCCGCACCGCCGCCGCCGGCGCCGTCGCCGCCCGGCACCTGGCGCCCGAACGCGTCGAGACGGCCGGGGTGATCGGCACTGGCACACAGGCGCGGCTGCAGATCGTGGCGGCGCATCTGGTCCGGCGTTTCGAGCGGGTTCTGGTCTGGGGCCGGGACCCGGACAAGGCGGCCGCCTGCGCGCACGACATCGCCGGGATCCTCGACATCGAGGTCGCGCCGGTCGACGATCCCGCGAGGCTCGCGGCCCAAAGCCAGCTTGTCGTGACGACGACGCCGGCGCGCGAACCGGTCTTCGACGCCGCCTGGCTGCACCCGGGACTGCATGTCACGGCCATGGGGTCCGATCAGGAAACCAAAAACGAAATCGATCCGCAGGCGCTGGTCGCCGCCGACGCCTACGTCTGCGACCGCGTCAGCCAGTGCGAAAAGCTCGGCGAACTGCGCGCCGCCATCGCGGCGGGGGTCTGGAATCGCGGCGATCCGCCGGAGCTCGGCGCGGTGATCGCGGGGGACGCGGCGGGTCGGCGTGCCCAGACCGACGTCACCATCTGCGATCTGACCGGCACCGGCGCCCAGGATACCGCGGTCGCCACTCTGGCCCGTGCCAGGTGCGCCGAGGCCGGCGCCGGCACGCCCGTTTTGGCGTGAGGGCCCCATGCTCAAGCTCGACGATCGCGATCTGAAGATTATCAAGGTCCTGGCGCGCGAGGGCCGGATGTCCAAGGCCGAGCTGGCCGAGCGCATCAATCTCAGCGCCAGCCCGGCCTGGAAACGGCTCAAGCGGCTGGAAAAAGCCGGCGTGATCGCCGGATACCACGCCGAGATCGCCCTCAAGCCCGTCGCCAAGCACGTCACGGTGTTCGTGACCGTCGAGCTCGAGCGCCACCGCGCTGAAAACTTCGCCGCCTTCGAGCGGGCGGTCGCGGGGCGCGAGGAGATCGTCGCCTGCTGGGCGCTGGGCGGCGGCCTCGACTACCTCCTGCAGATCGTCAGCCGCGATCTCGACAGCTACCAGCGCCTCATCGATTCGATGCTCGAGCAGGGGCTGGGGCTGGCCCGCTACTACACCTACGTGGTGACCAAGCCGGTCAAGTCCTCATGGGTGCCGCCCATCGAGCGGTTGATCGCCGGCGCCGAGGACGCCGATTCCGCTGCCGAGAGCGAGGAATAGGGTCCGACCGGTCTCCGGCGCCGGCCACATTCAGCGGAATCTTCTTCGTTGGGGCTGCTAGCTTTGCGGCCATTGCCCATCGCGGAGTTCGCACGGATGGCCGAGGCCGCTCGAAAGCCCGTAACCCCTCTCTACGACCTCGACGATCCGCGCCTGGTTCGCCAGTTCGCCTATGTCGACGGCCGCTGGACCGGCGCGACCAGCGGCGCCACGATCCCGGTTCTCAATCCGGCGGACGAGGAGTGGCTCGGCGAAGTCGCGTCCCTTTCGGCTGCGGAAAGCGCCGCTGCCGTCGATGCCGCCCATGCCGCCTTCGCCCGCTGGTCAGGCTACCTGCCGCAGGAGCGATCGCGGCTGGTCAGGGGCTGGTTCGATCTGATCACCGAGAGCCGCGAGGATCTGGCGCGGCTGATGACCCTCGAACAGGGCAAGCCGCTCTCCGAAGCGCGGGCCGAGATCGATTACGCCGCCTCGTTCGTCGAATTCTACGCCGAGGAGGCCAAGCGTCCCGACATCCAGAGCGTCACCTCGCACCTGCCCGGCGCGGAAATCGAGCTGTGGCGCGAGCCGGTGGGCGTTGCGGCCCTGATCACCCCGTGGAACTTCCCCGCGGCGATGCTCACCCGCAAGGCGGCGGCGGCTCTGGCAGCCGGCTGCACGGTCGTCGCCCACCCTTCGAGCCAGACCCCTTTTTCGGCGCTGGCTCTGGCCGAGCTGGCCGAACGGGCGGGGTTTGACCCCGGTGTATTCAACGTCGTCACCGGCAAGGCGTCCGAGGTCGTCGAACCGTGGATGGACGATCCGCGCGTGCGTGCCGTCTCCTTTACCGGCTCGACGGAGATCGGCAAGCTCGTCTATCGCCGCAGTACCGAGACCATCAAGCGCGTGGTGCTCGAGCTGGGCGGGCATGCGCCGTTCCTGGTGTTCGCCGATGCCGAGCTCGAAACCGCGGTGAACGAAGCCGTCAAGGCGAAGTTCTCCACGTCAGGGCAGGACTGTCTGGGGGCCAACCGGTTCTACGTCGAACGCCCGGTCTACGAGGAATTCTGCGACCGATTCGCGGCGCGCGCCGGCGCGCTCACCGTGGGACCGGGCCTGCACGACCCTGACGTCGGCCCGCTGATCGACCGCCGGGCGATCGAAAAGCAGCGCCAGCACGTCGCCGACGCCCTGGCCAGGGGCGCCCGCCTGCTCGCCGGCGGTGACGCGCACGGCGCGGGGGCGCTGTTTTTCGAACCGACGGTGCTTGCCGACGTGCCCGACGACGCCCTGATCATGCGCGAAGAGACGTTCGGGCCGGTCGCGGCGATCGCGCCCTTCGACGGAGAGCCCGAGGCGTTCGACCGCGCCAACGCTACCGAATACGGGTTGATCGCCTATCTGCACACCGAAGACCGGCGCCGCATCTACCGCGCCTCGCGCGCCCTTCGGTTCGGGATGGTGGCGGTCAACCGCACCAAGGTCACCGGGGCGCCGATACCCTTCGGTGGCATGAAGCAATCCGGGCTCGGACGCGAGGGCGCGCGGCTGGGCATGCACGCCTTCATGGATGTCAAATATGTGTGCCGCGAATGGGCGTGAGCGCCCGTTCGGTTTTCGTTTGTCGGAGGGAGGATTGAAGATGAACGGAGATTGGTCTCTGACCCGGGGTCAGGTGGCGCTTTACGAGCGCGACGGTTTTCTGTTTCCGGTGCACAAGGACACGGGCTTCTCAACCGTTTGAGGCCGCGCGCGGCCCCGCTGAACCAGAAAGGAAACGCCTCATGCTCAAGAACGACCAGCTCAGCGAGTGGGACCGCGAGAACTTCTTCCATCCCTCCACGCACCTGGCGCAGCACGCCCGCGGCGAGGCGCCGGGCCGCATCATGACCGGCGGGTCCGGGGTCTATGTCGAGGACCGCGAGGGCATTCGTCTGCTCGACGCGTTCGCGGGGCTGTACTGCGTCAATGTCGGCTACGGGCGCGCCGAGGTGATCGAGGCGATCGCCGAACAGGCCCGCAAGCTCGCCTACTACCACGCCTATGTCGGGCACGGCACCGAGGCCTCGATCCGGCTCGCCAAAATGGTCGTCGAGCGGGCGCCGGCGAACATGTCCAGGGTCTATTTCGGCCTGAGCGGATCGGACGCCAACGAAACCAACATCAAGCTGGTCTGGTACTACAACAACGTCCTGGGCCGGCCCGAGAAGAAGAAGATCATCTCGCGCTGGCGCGGCTATCACGGGTCGGGACTGATGACCGGCTCGCTGACCGGGCTCGAGTTGTTTCACAAGAAATTCGATCTGCCGCTGTCGCAGGTGATCCACACCGTGGCGCCCTACTACTATCGCCGCGACGACCTGGCGATGAGCGAAGAAGCGTTCGTGGCTCACTGCGCGGCGGAGCTCGAAGCGCTGATCGAGCGGGAGGGGCCCGACACGGTCGCCGCCTTCATCGGCGAACCGGCGCTCGGCACCGGCGGGCTGGTGCCGCCGCCGGCCGGCTACTGGCAGGCGATCCAGCCGATCCTCGACAAGCACGACATCCTGCTGATCGCCGACGAGGTCGTCACCGGCTTCGGCCGGCTGGGCGCCATGTTCGGCTCCGAGCATTACGGGATGACCCCCGACATCATCACCATCGCCAAGGGCCTGACCTCGGCCTATGCGCCGCTGTCCGGCTCGATCGTCTCGGAGAAGGTGTGGGCGGTGCTCGAACGGGGCACTGACGAATTCGGGTCGTTCGGCCATGGCTGGACCTATTCGGCCCATCCCATCGGCGCCGCGGCCGGCATCGCCAGCCTCACTGTCGTCGACGAGCTCTCCCTGGTCGACAATGCGCGGGACACCGGCGCCTATTTCCTCGGCGCCTTGCGCGAGGCGCTGGGGAAACACCCCCATGTCGGCGACGTCCGCGGTGAAGGGCTGCTGTGCGCGGTCGAATTCGTCAAGGACCGGGACACCAGGCAGTTCTTCGATCCGGCGGACAAGATCGGCGCGAAGATCGCCGGCGAGCTGCTGGCGCTCGGCGTCATCGCCCGCGCCATGCCCGAGGGCGACATTCTGGGGTTCGCCCCGCCGCTGGTGCTGAGCCGCGAGGAGGCGGACATCATCGTCGATCGGACCCGGCAGGCCGTACAGGCGGTGCTGCCGGCTTAGTTGCGCTCAGGCGCCGGTCGCGCGCGCCAAACCGTCGACAAAGCGAACGAGTGCGTTCATCGCGGCTTCGACATCCGCCGCGGTGACGGATTCGTGCGGGTTGTGGCTGACCCCGCCCCGGCAGCGCACGAACAGCATGGCGACCGGGCCGAGGCTCGCCATCGCGGAGGCGTCGTGGGTGGCGCCCGAGGGCAGCCGAACCACCTCGACGCCGGTCTCGGATACCGCTTCGGCGAGGATTGCCGTCAACCTGTCGTCGCAGATGACACCCGGCTGCGCGTAGGTGCGTTCGATCTCGACCCCGAGCGCACGCCGTTCCGCGATGCCGCGGATCGAAGCGTCGAGCCCGGTCGCCGCCGCGGTGCGTTTGGCGTCCTCGGCGGCGCGCAATTCGACGCTGAATTCCGTCTCGCCCGGGACCGCGTTGGCGACGCCGGGGCGCACCTCGAGCGTACCGACGCCCCCGAGCAGGCCATCGGTCCGCCGGCAAAGCGCCTCGACCGCCAGCACGCACTCGGCCGCCCCGGCAAGCGCGTCGCGGCGCAGCGCGACCGGGGTGGTGCCGGCGTGGGCGGCGACGCCGGTCAGTTTCACCGTCCAGCGCTCGATGCCGCAAATGCCCGTCACCACCCCGACCGGAACGCCGCGCTTTTCGAGCACCGGGCCTTGTTCGATATGCACCTCCAGAAAGCCAGTGAGGTCGGTACCCGCCCGGTGCAGATTGTCCAGCGCGCCCGGATCGCCGCCGAAGGAAGCCAGCGCCTCGGCGAGCGATACGCCGTCCGCGTCGACGAAACCGAGGTCCGCCGCCTCGATAGTGCCGGCCAGGGCGCGCGGGCCGACCATCGCGGTAGGAAACCGGATCCCCTCCTCGTCGGCGAAGGCGAGGATCTCGACCGCCAAGGGTAATTCCGTGCCCTTGAGATGCTCGAAGACCAGGATCGGCAGGGCGACGCCGAGCATGCCGTCGTATTTGCCGCCGTTGCGGATCGAATCCTGGTGCGAGCCCATCAGAAGCGTCGGTGCGCCCGGTGGCCCCGGCCGGCGACCGATCAGGGTGCCGGCGGCGTCGGTCGACACTTCGAGCCCGGCGGCCGCCATCCAGTTCGCGATCATGGAATTGGCGGCGCGGTGTTCCGGCGTGAAGGGCAGCCGCGTGACACCGGGGCCGGGCGCCGAACACCGCGCGACCGCGTCAAGGCGCTCCAGCAACACATCGCCGATGCCCGCGGGCAGCGGCTCACCTAGCATCGGTAGGGATCGTCGAGGGTGGGGACGGATCTGGCCCACTCCGAATAGGGGGGATTGGCGGCCATCTCGTAGAGCGCCCGCAGCCGCGTCACCGGTTCGTCGTCGAAGTCGACCCTGAGGTCGAGCGGCGGGAGGTCGGGGCGCACGATCCGGATTGCCGCCGACAGGGTCCCGCGCTGATCGCCGCCCGCCGCAAGGCCGGCGTCCAGGCCCGCCAGCAGCCGACGCCCGAAATCGGCGGTTGTCGGCTCGCCAACGTATCCGGCCTGCACGGCGGCAAGCACCTTGTTGTTGGCCAGCCAATTGCCGGCCACCACCAGGTCCTCGCCCAGGATGTGGCCTTTCGAGTCGGGGTTCCCGGTGCCCGTCCAGGCGGCGGTGCCTCCCGCCGCGTCGAGCACGGTCAGCTGCCGAAAATCGCGGCCCGGGTCGGGTTCGGTCAGCTTGGCGAGCGCCTCGTCCGCGCACTCGCCGTCGGCCATCCGGGCCAGCGCCCCGTCGCCCCACAGCGTACTGACGGCGTAGCCCTGGGTCGCGACCGCGCCGACGCGCGCTGCGGCCCGCAGCACCCATCCGCCGACCGCCAGATTGCCGGTGGCGGCCGCGCATCCGATCGCCGAGGTGGCCCGGTCCAGCCCGAGAACGGAATAGGTCATTGGCATTTTCCACCCTTCTGCGCCCGACTCGCGCTCGAAAGCACTCGTCTTGCGAAAGGATAATTTCTTATGATAAATTCACCTTGTCAAACAGGGAGACCAACATGCGCATTCTTCACAAATTGGGCTTGGGTCTCGGGCTGGCTGCGGCGCTCGTGGCAGCCCCGGCGGCTATCGCCCAAACGCCGCCCGGCGTGCTGGTGGTCGGCCAGATCGCCGAACCGCAATCGCTTGATCCGCAGCACGTTTCGGCGGTCAACGACTTCCGTATTCTGATGAATGTCTATGACGGGCTGGTGCGCTACAAGGACGGCACGCTCGAGGTCGAGCCGGCGCTGGCGACCGACTGGACCATTTCCGATGACGGCACCGAATACACCTTCCACCTGCGCGCGGGCGTCAAGTTCCACGACGGCTCGCCGTTCAATGCCGAGGCGGTGGTTTTCAACTTCCAGCGGATGATCGACGAAGACCATCCGTACCACACGGGCTCTTTCCCGCTCAGCTTCTACTTCTCGTCCGTGAAATCGGTCGAGGCGGTCGACGACATGACCGTCAAGTTCACCCTGACGGAGCCCTACGCGCCGTTCCTGTCGAACCTTGCCTATCCCGCCGGCCTGATCGTCTCCAAGGCGGCAGTCGAGCAGTTTGGCGAGGATTTCGACCGCAATCCGTCGGGCACCGGCGCCTTCAGGTTCGCCGAGTGGCAGTCCAACACCCGCGTGGTCATCGAGCGCAATGACGACTATTGGGATGGTGCGCCGCCGCTCGATGCGGTCGTTTACCGGCCCATCACCGACGCCAACACGCGCGTCGCCTCGATGCTGTCGGGCGAAATCGACGTGATGGTCGAGGTGCCGCCGGACAACGTGGCGACATTCCGCGATTCGCCCGACTTCATGCTCTATGAGCAGGCGGGCCCGCATCTGTGGTTCCTGATCCTGAACGCCAAGGAAGGCCCGTTCGCCAACAAGCTGGCGCGGCAGGCGGTCAACTACGCGGTCAACAAGAAGTCGCTTGTCGACAACGTGCTGCAAGGCACCGCGAGCGTCGCCTCCGGACCGACACCGCCGGCCTTCAACTGGGCCTATAACGAAAGCCTCGATCCGTATCCCTACGACCCGGACAAGGCGCGGGCGCTTCTCGCCGAGGCCGGTGTCGCGCCGGGTACCAAGGTCACGTTCTACGTCACCCAGGGCGGTTCGGGCATGCTCGATCCGGTCGCGATGGGCACCGCCATTCAGGCGGATCTCGACGCGGTCGGGCTCGACGTGAGTATCGAGACCTACGAGTGGAACACCTTCCTTGGCGAGGTGAATCCCGGTCTCGAGGGCAAGGCCGACATGGCCGAGATGGCCTGGATGACCAACGATCCGGACACGCTGCCCTATCTGGCGCTGCGGACCGAGGCGTGGCCCGACAAGGGCGGGTTCAACTCCGGCTACTACTCGAATCCGGAAGTTGACGATCTGTTGGCACGGGCACGCACATCGACCGATCAGGCCGAACGCGCGTCGCTGTACAAGCAGATGCAGGAAATCGTCTATGACGACGCGCCCTGGCTGTTTGTGGCCAACTGGAAGCAGAACGCCGTGACCACGGCGAATGTCAATAACTACTCGCGGCAGCCTTCGTTCTTCCTGCTCCTGCAGACGGTGAACATGGGCTGACCTCCCCGCCGGCCGGCGGTCCGCGGACCGCCGGCCGGCCATTCCCGGATTTCGCGGGGACCTGAGAAATGGCCGCCTACATCGCCAAGCGTCTGCTGGCCCTGATCCCGGTCCTTTTCGGACTGTCGATCATCGTGTTTCTGATCATGGCGCTGATCCCCGGCGATCCCGCGACGGCCATCCTTGGGTCCTACGCCACGCCCGAAAACGTCGCCCGGCTGAACCGCGAGCTCGGCCTCGACAAGCCGCTGCCCCAGCAATATTTGATCTGGCTGGGTAATCTTCTGCAGGGCGATTTCGGCCGCTCCTTCATCCTCAACCGGCCGGTGCTCGACGAAGTGCTCGAGCGCTTCGGCGCCACGCTGATCCTGGCCGGCACCTCGCTGGTGCTGTGCTCGATCTTCGGGCTTTTGGCCGGCATCGTCTCGGCGGTCCGCCAGTTCGGCTGGACCGACCGCATCGTCACCTTCTTCGTGCTGATCGGCATCTCAATGCCGAGCTTCTGGCTCGGACTGCTGCTCATTTTGCTGTTCGCGGTCGAGTGGCGATTGTTACCGGCCTCGGGCATGTTCGCGATCTATGGCGGCGGCGATCTGCCGGATCTGATCCGTCATCTCACCCTGCCCGCGATCACCCTGGCGGTGGTGGCGACCGGGGTCATCGCGCGGTTGACGCGGGCCTCGATGCTCGAAGTGCTGCGCCAGGACTATGTGCGCACCGCCCGCGCCAAGGGCGTCGACGAGCGCAGCGTGATTTTCAAGCACGCCTTCAAGGCGGCGCTGGTGAGCGTCATCCCGGTCATCGGCATCCAGGCCGGCTTCGTGCTGGGTGGGGCGGTCTATATCGAGACCGTGTTCCAGTGGCCGGGTATTGGCGCGATGCTGGTCAACGCCATTTCCACCCGCGACATCCTGCTCGTTCAGGGCGGCGTGCTGGTGGTGGCGGCGTCCTACGTGCTGTTCAACCTTGTCGCCGACGTCGTTCAGACCATGATCGATCCGAGGCTGAAGTCATGAGCGAGGCCGCGGTCACGCCGACGGACGCCGCGCCGCCCAAATCGGGCCGGGCCACGCCGTGGCAGCTTCTGATGAACAACCGGCTGGCGGCCGCGGGCCTTTATGTTCTGGTCGCCATCGTCATTCTGGCGCTGCTGGCGCCGGTGCTGCCGATCGCCGATCCGGACGTCACCGAGCCGGCCAACCGGCTGCAGCCGGCATTTTCCGACGCGCACCTGCTGGGCACCGATCATCTGGGGCGCGACATCCTCTCGCGCATCCTCTGGGGCACCCAGGTGTCGCTGCTGGTCGGTGTCACCGCCAGCGTCATCGCGGCCTTCTTCGGCTCGCTGATCGGTCTTGTGGCCGGCTACGCGGGCGGGCGCACCGACAATTTGATGATGCGGGGCGTCGACATGCTGATGGCGTTCCCCTACATCCTTCTGGCGCTGGCCATCGTCGCGGCGCTGGGGCCGGGGCTGCTCAATGCGCTCTACGCCATCGCCATCGTCAACATCCCGTTCTTCGCCCGCAACATCCGCGGCGTCACGATCTCGCTCAGGCGCCGGGAATTCGTCGACGCGGCGCGCCTGGCGGGCAGGAGCCATGTCGGCATCCTCTTTTCCGAAGTGCTGCCGAACGTGCTGCCGGTGATCGTGATCACCATGTCGACCACCGTCGGCTGGATGATCCTGGAAACCGCCGGCCTCAGTTTCCTGGGTCTGGGCGCCCAGCCGCCGCAGGCCGATCTGGGCTCGATGCTGGGCGAGGGCCGGCAACTGCTGATCACCGCGCCGCACGCTTCGGTCATTCCGGGGCTGATGATCTTCGCCCTGGTGATGAGCATCAACCTGCTTGGCGATGGCGTCCGCGACGTGCTCGATCCGCGACTGAAGTCGGGCGCCCTGGCGGCGCCGTCGGCGCGCACCGCGATCGACCGCCAGAGCGTCCCGGAGACGGCGGCGGTCGGCGGCGAACGGGTGCTCGACGTCACGGACCTGCGCACCAGCTTCAACGTCGGCGACCAGAAGTACCGCGCCGTCGGCGGCGTCGACTTCCACCTCGATCAGACCGAATGCCTTGGCATCGTCGGGGAGTCCGGCTCGGGAAAGTCGGTCGCCGCGATGTCCATCGCGGGGCTGGTGCCGACGCCGCCGGGTGTCATCGAAGGCGGCCGGATCGAGTTTGGCGGTCGTGACCTTCTGGCGGTCGGCTACGAGGAGCTGCGCGGCATCCGCGGCCGTGAGATCGCCTATGTGTTCCAGGACCCGCTGTCGACGCTGCATCCGCTGTTCGAGGTGGGCGACCAGATCGCCGAGGCCATCCAGGCGCATCAGCCCGTGACCTACCGGCAGGCCTGGGAGCGGGCCGTGGAACTGCTCGAACTGGTGCGCATCCCGAACGCCGCCGAACGGGCCAAGGCCTTCCCGCACGAATTGTCCGGCGGCATGCGGCAGCGCGTGTCGATCGCCATGGCACTCGCCAACGATGCCGCCGTTCTGGTGGCCGACGAGCCGACCACCGCGCTCGACGTCACCGTGCAGGCGCAGGTCCTCAAGCTGATGGACGCGCTGCGCAAGGACAAGCAGGCGGCGGTCCTCTTCATCACCCACGATTTCGGCGTGGTTTCGGAAATCTGCGACCGGATCGCGGTGATGTATGCCGGCAGGATCGTCGAGACCGGTCCCACCCAGGCCGTCCTCACCTCGCCCGCGCACCCCTATACGCGCATGCTGATCGACTGCGTGCCGGTGATGGGCGAACCGGGGCGCCGGCTCGACGCCATTGCCGGGATGCCGCCACCGGTCAACGACCTGCCCGACGGCTGTCATTTCGCGGACCGCTGTCCCCGGGCGACCGCCGAATGCCGCACCGGCGAGATCGCCATCGACCCGATCGGCCCCGAGCGCGGGGTGCGCTGCATCCATCCTCTTGCGGAGGAGGCACGGGCATGACCGCTCCGACGGTTCTGGAAACCCGCGACCTCACCCGGATATTCGGCGGCGGCCGCACCTGGCTGGGCGCCGAAAAGCCGGCGGTGCATGCCGTCCGCGGCATCAATCTCGAACTCAGGCAGGGCGAGACGCTGGGCATTGTCGGCGAATCGGGATGCGGCAAGTCGACGCTGGCGCGCATGCTGGTGGGGCTGGACGGGCCGAGCGCGGGCACCATCACCATGGACGGCTCCGACGTCACCGAAATGGCCGGCCGCGACCCGCGGGCGCTGGCGCAGACCATCCAGTATGTGTTCCAGGACCCGGTCTCCTCCCTCAATCCGCGCAAGACCGTCCGGACGATTCTCGAAACCCCGATGGTCCATCTGTTGGGGCTCGACAAGCCGGCGCGCGAAGCAAAGCTCGGCGAACTGATGGACGCGGTCAATCTCAGGGCCGAGTTTCTCGATCGCTATCCGCACGAGTTCTCGGGCGGCCAGGCCCAGCGCATCGGCATCGCGCGGGCGCTGGCGGGCGATCCGAAGGTGATCATCCTCGACGAGCCGGTCTCGGCGCTCGACGTTTCCGTGCAGGCCCAGGTGCTCAATCTGCTCGACCAGCTGAAGCGGGATTTCGGCCTGACCTACATCTTCATCAGCCACGACCTCACGGTGGTCGAGAGCGTCTCGGACCGGGTGGCGGTTCTGTATTTCGGCCGTATCGTCGAGTATGGCGACGCCAAGGCGATCTTCGGCGGGCCGCGCCACCCCTACACGCGCCTGCTTCTCAATTCGGCGCCGGTGCCGGGGCAGAAGCGGGTGGTGGCCGAGGAGGAGCTGGCCGAATTGCCCGATCCGTTCAATCCGCCGCCCGGCTGCTCGTTCGCGCCGCGATGTCCCCGGGCGGCCGACAGGTGCCGTGCCGAGACCCCTTCGCTGGAAGCCGGCCCCGGAGCGCCGACGCATCTGGCCGCCTGCTACTTCCCCTACGACAACGGCACGGCGGCGGACGCCTCGCCAATCGACGCCTCATGAGTGTCGAGGAGCCGGACCTGGCGCGACCCCGGCGCGAGGACGGCGCGCGCTCGAACCGGCGTGGCCGCACCCACCAGATTGCCACCGCCATCAAGCGCGCGATCATCGAGGACGGACTTCGTCCCGGCGATCGCCTGCCGCAGGAACACGAGCTCATCGAGCAATATTCGGCCAGCAAGGGGACCATAAGGGAAGCCCTGGGGGCGCTGGCGGCCGAGGGGCTGGTGCGCACGCGCACCGGACCGGGTGGCGGCGCCTTCATCACCGAGGTCGACCGCGAACACGCCATGGCGTTGCTCGCCAATCATCTGCTTTTCACCGATGTGAGCATTTCGAACATCTACGCACTCAGAATTGCCCTCGAGCCGGAGATCGTGCGCGATCTGGCCCGCCAGATCACGGCGGCGCAGATCGCCGAGCTCGAGGAAAAGATGAGCATCTACACCGAGCCGCCCACCTCGATCGCCGAGGAGCAGGAGCAAAGGGCGGCGGAGCTCGAGTTTCACGAAACGCTGGCACGGTTTTCGGACAACCCGCTGCTGAGTTTCGTGTGCGGTTTCCTGGTGCGGCTGCTCAAGGACCTCACGGTGTGCAAGCGCATCTACGAGCGCCCGCTGCCTGAGTTGCGCGAGCGCGGCCTGTCGTATCAGGAGAAACTGATCTCGGCGTTTCGCGAGCGCAATCCGGCGCGGGCGCGTTCGGTGATGAAGGCGCACATGCTCACCGCGCAGCGCATCATGGTTGCCCAGGAAGCCGAGGTGACAAAGGGCTTCCTGACCACCGACTAGGGCGCCGCCGGTCTGGCGCGCCTGCCGCGGCGTGCGAGCTTGGCCGTCTCAGCACAACTCAGCGTCGTTGCCGCGAGCCCGCCCCACCTCGTGCGGGACCGCCGGCCACCGCATTCCTGCTTGGAATGCGTGTGCGGGAATTTAGGCGTTGCTGATTATGGCTGGCGGCCGAAAAATCCGCTCGATTGCGTGCTGCCGGTGGAAATCCGCCCCAAAACGGAGCGGGCAGGCGCGCGCAAGTGGGAGGAACATCATGAAGAGTTGGAAGACCGGCCTCATTGCGGGCCTAGCGCTCGCCATGGCCGTCATCGGCGGCGCCGTGGCGCAGGACTTCCCCACCAAGCCGGTTCGGGTCATCGTGCCGACCGACGCCGGCGGCAGCGTCGACGCGGTGGCACGCATCGTGCAACGCTATGTCGACGAATCCGGCGTTCTGGGGCAGAATCTGGCGGTCGTGAACATGCCGGGTGCCGGCGGCACGATCGCAACCCGCACCGTGCTCGAAGCCGAGCCCGACGGCTACACGATCGGGCTTTGGCACGAAGGCCTGATCACCTCGAAGGTGATGGGCGTGGTCGACTATGACCATACCGATTTCCGCATTCTCGGCATCACGGGCTACACCGAGATCGGCCTCGGCGTCGGCGACGACAATGCCATTGACACCTACGACGACCTGATGGCGGCCGCTCAGGCCAATCCCGACACCGTTCTGGTGGCGACCAATGTCGGGCTGGCGGTGCATTTCGTGCCGCTGATGCTGCAGGACAAGGCGGGCGTGGAATTCCGCTATGTGCAGGTGGGCGGCGGCGCCAAGCGCTTCCCGTCCGTGGTCTCGAACAACACTGACATCGCGATCTTCTCGGTGTCCGAATTCGTGAAGTGGGAGACCGCCGGCCTCAAGCCGCTCGTCATCTTCTCCGAGGAGCGGGTGCCCGAGCTGCCCGACGTGCCGACGGCGCGGGAGAAGGGCATCGATCTGATCGCCAATTCGATGCGCATCTGGATCGCGCCCAAGGATACCCCGGACGAGGCCTTCAACAAGCTCGCCGAGGTGCTGCGGTCGGCCGTGGAGAGCGAAGCGGGCTCGACCGCGCTGACGGATGCCGGTTTCCGCGCGGTCTTCATCAGCCCCGAGGACACCGTCGCCATCCTCGACGAATGGAAGGCGAACGCCGAACCGCTGGTGCCCACGGCCCAGGAGCTCAGCGCCGACTAGGCGCGGAGGGGGAAGGGGACTGGCGGCCTCGGCCGCCGGTCCCTACACTGCCCGACACCTTCCAACCGGACGCTTGGAGACCCATGCGGCGGCTTCTGGCTGATCCCGACGCTCGCGCGGATGTGATCCTGGTGGCCGCGGTTTGGGGGCTTGCCGCACTCACCTTCTACGGCGCGAGTTTGCTGCCGCCGCCGCTGTTCGATCCGCTCGGCTCGGCGGCGGTGCCGAAATTCGTCGCCGTGGCCATTGCCCTGCTGGCCGGGACCGTTCTTCTGCGCCGGCTGATGATGGCGCGCCGGGCCGTCGCGCAGGGGGCCGCGGCACCGGCGGCGGACGAGGACGCGGCGGCGGGCGGCCCTCTGAGGCCTTCCATCGCACTGGCCTCGATCGGCATCATCGTCGCCTATGTCGGCGTGATGGGGTTCGGGCTCCTGGGGTTCCGCGAAGCCACGGTGCCGTTCGTGATCGCGCTGGGGGGCGCCATGTCGCGCTTCCGGCGCTCGACGATGGTTGTGTTGGTGCCGCTGTCCTTCGTCATCGCCTTCGGGCTGGCATGGCTGTTCTCGGGGGCCCTTTACATCGACCTGCCGGTGACCAAATGGCTCCCGTGAGCGCGCCATGATCGCGGATCTGGGCGCCGCCCTCGGCTTCATCTTCCAGCCGATGCCGCTGTTCTTCCTGGTGGTGGGCACCTGGCTGGGCATTTTCGTCGGCGCGGTGCCGGGGCTGACCGGCGGCATGCTGATCTCGCTCGTCATCCCGCTGACCTTCTACATGGACTCGACCAACGCCCTGGTGCTGATGGTCGCGATGTATGTCGGGTCGGTCTCGGGCGGGCTGATCTCGGCGATGCTGTTCCGGATCCCGGGCACGCCGTCGTCCATCATGACGACGTTCGACGGCTACCCGATGGCGGCCCGCGGCGAGCCGCACCGGGCACTGGCGCTGGGGATCGGCTCGTCGCTGGTCGGCGGCATGGTGGCGGGGGTGTTCCTGGTGGTGCTGTCGCCGCCGCTGTCGCGCTGGGCGATGCAATTCGGTCCCTTCGAGTATTTCACGATGGTGCTGATGGCGATCGTGCTCATCGCGTCGCTCAGCGAGGGCTCGATCACCAAGGGTCTGCTGTCGGGCTTTCTGGGCATGCTGTTCGCGATGCCCGGCTTCAACGACTCGGACGGGCAATTGCGCCTGACCTTCGGGATCAACGAGCTGGCGGACGGCTTCAAGCTGCTGCCGATGCTGCTGGGCATCTTCGTGACCTCGCAGATCATCAAGGATGCCCTGGAGATCGACCGGCACCCCGAGGCCATCAAGCTGGGCGCCGGCCGGGCGCTGATGAGCATGAAGCAATGGACGCGCCACGGCTGGAACCTGGCGCGCTCGTCGGTGATCGGCACCTGGATCGGCATCCTGCCGGGGGTCGGGGCGTCGATCTCGTCGATGGTCGCCTATGGGGTTGCCAAGAACGTCTCCAAAACTCCCGAGAAATTCGGGACCGGGCACGAGGAGGGCGTGGTCGCCTCGGAGGCCGCCAACAACGCCAATGTCGGCGGGGCGCTGATCCCGCTGCTCACGATGGGCATCCCCGGCAGTCCGATCGACGCCATCCTGCTGTCGGCGCTCATCCTGCACAACATCCAGCCGGGGCCGATCCTGTTCATCACCAATGGCGAATTCGCCTGGGCGCTGATCGCCGCCTATCTGGTGGCGAACCTGTTGATGTTCGCCACCATGACGGTCTCGGTGCGCTTCCTGGCGCGGCTGATCACCATCGACCGGGCGATCCTGTTGCCGATCATCTTCGTGTTCTGCGCGATCGGCGCGTTTGCGCTGGCGAACCGCCTTTACGATGTGTGGGTGGTGGTGGGGTTCGGGCTGATCGGGTTCGGGCTCGAACGGGCCAGGGTGCCGGTGGGCCCGTTCGTCATCGGGTTCGTGCTCGAGCCCTTGTTCGAGTCCGAACTGAGGGCTTCCCTGCAGCTTTCCGACGCCGGCCTCCTGGGCATTGTGCACCGGCCGATCGCCTGCACCTTCGTGCTGGTCGCGGTGGTGATGCTGATCTGGCCGCTGGTGCAGGGGCGCCGGGCGCGATCGCGCGCGGTCGATTACTCGATGGATTGAGGGGCGGGTCGGCCCCGCGCGCGCCTGGCGCCGGCGGCGCCGGCGCGGCCGGGGGCGTGGCGCAACGAAGCGGCCAGGCCCGGCGGCGTCACCATCTCCTGGCGCAACAACTCGAGGAAGTGCACGGTGCAGGGCAGCACCGAGCGCTCCCTGACGCTGATGACGCCGGCGTGGCTCGACCATTCCAGCCAGTCCGCGCGCAGGCGGTGCAGGCCCTCGGCCAGGGTGCTGGTCGTGATTTCCGGCATCGCCGCGACCATGTCGGTGGCCTTCAACAGCCCCACGATCAGGTGTTGCGGCAGCGCCTCGACGGCAACCGGCGCGGGCGAAAAGCCCAGGTCGGAGAACGCCCGGTTGACGTGGATGGCGGTGGGATCGGATTCCGGCGGGAACACCCAGCGGTAGGGCCGGAGGTCCTCGGGTTTGACGGCCCGCTTGAGGGAAGCCAGCGGGTGGCCCTCGCGCACGGCAAGGAACAGGCGGACATCGCCCAGCACTTCGCCCACGAAGTCGTCCGGAAGCTCGTCGGTGATGCGGCCCAGAACCAAATCGATCCTGCCGCGCTGCAGGGCGCCCAGCAGCTCGTCGCGGTTGCCGGTGACGATCTTGATCTGGATTTCCGGGGCCGCCCGCATCAGCTTGGCGACAACGTTGGGCACGATGCGGCCGAGCCAGAACTGGCCGACGCCGATCGACACCGTGCCGCTCAGGCCCGACTTCATGGCCCGTATTTCGGTTTGCAGGTTGAGCATCTCGTGCTCGACCCGGTCCAGCCGGTGCAGCACCAACTCTCCGAAAGGCGTCAGCGCGACGCCGCGCGGCCGCCGGTCGAACAGGCTCGCCCCGAACTGGTCCTCGATCCTGAGGATGATCTTGGTCAGCGCCGGCTGGGTAATGCCGAGCTCGCGGGCGGCCGCGGAGATGTTGCGGTGCTCGGCGACACTGCGTACGAAACGGATGTGCTGGGTGTCCACTGCGGCGTTTCCATTCCGGTCTGTTATGAACGTAGCACGTTATCGAGCTTTATTTGAATGGCTGAGTGTTCCTAGTGTTCCGTGCACCCAGGCGCGCGGCGGGCGCGCGGAAAACGAGGGTTTGCTTTGGTAGATCAGGTCGAGCCGCAAAACCTGCTGTTCATTCTTTCCGACGAGCACAACCGCAAGGTGGCGGGGTGCTACGGGCACCCTTTCGTGAAGACGCCCCACATCGACCGGCTGGCGGCCGAGGGGACGCTGTTTTCGTCCGCCTATTGCAACAGCCCGATCTGCGTGCCGGCCCGCGCCTCGCTGGCGACGGGGCGCTACGTCCACCAGATCGGCTGCTGGGACAACGCGCTGCCCTACCGCGGCGAGCCCGAAAGCTGGCACCATATGGCCCGCGCCGGCGGGGCGGATGTCGTCGCCATCGGCAAGCTGCACTATCGCGGCGGCGACGATTACGGTTTCACCGAGGAGTTGCTGCCGCTGCACGTGGTCGAGGGACGGGGCGACCTCAAAGGCCTTTTCCGCAAGTCACAGCTGCCGAACCGGGGGACGGCGGGGCTGGCGGCGTCGGCGGGGCGGGGCGACAGTTCCTATTCGCGCTACGACGCGCGCATCGCGGCGATGGCCGAGGAGTGGCTGGCGCGCCGCGCCGCCGAGGGTTCGGACAAGCCCTTCGTGCTCTTCGTGAGCTTCGTGATGCCGCACTTCCCGCTGATCGCGCCGGAGGCCTACTACGACCTCTATGCGGGCTACGGGCTCGACGAGCTGAGCTACCGGCTGACCGCGCCCGCTTCGGACCACCCGGCGGTGCGCCGCATGCTCGACTATTTCGACTACGACAAGCATTTCGACGACGAAAAGCGCGCCATCGCGCTGAGGGCCTATTACGGCATGGTGACGCGGCTCGACGAGCTTGTCGGCGACGTGATCGCGGCGCTCGGCGCCACCGGATTGGCCGACAGCACGCGGGTCATCTACACCTCCGATCACGGCGACAATCTCGGCAACCGGGGCATGTGGGGCAAGTCGGTGATGTATGAGGATGCGGTGGGCATCCCGCTCATTGCGGCGGGCGCCGGGATACCGGCGGGCCGGACCCTGGACACGCCGGTCTCCCTGATCGATATCGCCCCGAGTGTGCTCGATGCCACCGGCCTGCCGGCCAATCCCGACCTGCCGGGGGCGTCGCTGATCGAGCTGGCGCAAGGGGCGGCGCCGGATCGGGTCGTGTTCGCCGAGTACCACGCGGCCGGATCGGAGACCGGCCAGTTCATGGTGCGCAAACGCAACTGGAAATACGTGGTTTATGTCGGCGAGCGGCCGCAGCTGTTCGATCTCGACGCCGACCCCGACGAGCTGAACGATCTGTGGGACAGCGCCGAGCACGCGCCCGTCCTCGCGGAGCTGCAGGCCGAGCTCGAGGCGATCTGCGACCCGGCGGCGGTGAACGCCCGGGCGTTTCGCGACCAGCAGGCCCGCATCGACGAGTTCGGCGGGCTCAGGGGCATCGAGAAGACCGTCGATATCCCCTTCACGCCGGCACCGAACTAGGGGCCTCGGCGCCACCCCGGGCGCGGCTCGACACGGGCCCGCGGGACTGCTCTGATCGGCGCATGGACGAGCGCGGTTCCGTCGGGTTGTTCCTGGCCGGCGACGTGATGGTCGCACGGGGGATCGATCAGATCCTGCCCAATCCCGGCGACCCGCGCCTCTACGAGCGCTCGGTCACGGACGCGCGGGAGTATGTGGCCCTCGCCGAGGCGGCGAACGGCGCCATCCCGGCACCCGTGGGGTTCGCTTATGTGTGGGGGGATGCGCTGGCGGCGCTGGATGCGGCGGCGCCCGACGCGCGCATCGTCAATCTCGAAACGGCCGTCACCCGATCCGCGGACCCGGCGCCGAAATCAATCAACTACAAGTTGCATCCGGGCAATTTGCCGGTTCTGAGCGCCGCCGGGATCGATTGCTGCGGGCTCGCCAACAATCATGTGCTGGACTGGGGCGAGGCCGGGCTCCTCGAGACGTTGGCGGCGCTCGAAGAAGCCGGGATCGCCGCTGCCGGCGCCGGCCGCGACGCGGCGGGGGCGGCCCGACCCGCGATCGTCGAGCTCACCGGCGGGGGCCGGGTGATCGTGTTCAGCTTTGCCCACGCCTCGAGCGGGGTGCCGGCCGAATGGGCAGCGAGCCCCTCCCGGCCGGGCGTGGCGCTATTGGCCGATCTCGGCGCGGCTTCGCTCCGGGACATCGCCGGCCGGGTGGTGGCGGTGAAGCGGGCGGGCGACATCATCGTCGCCTCGGTGCACTGGGGCGCCAACTGGGGGTACGAGGTCTCGGCTGCCGAGCGGGACTTCGCGCACCGGTTGATCGAGGATGCTGACGTCGACGTCGTGCACGGCCACTCCTCCCATCACGCCAAGCCGATCGAGGTCCATAAGGGCAAGCTGATCCTCTATGGATGCGGAGATTTCATCAACGATTACGAGGGGATATCCGGAAACGAGGACTATCGCGGCGACCTTGTGGCGATGTACCTGCCGCACCTGGACGCCGCCAGCGGGCGCCTCATCGCGCTCGACCTGGTGCCCTTCCGGATGGCGCGGTTTCGTCTGAACAGGGCCTCCCGCGACGAGGCGGCATGGCTGGGCGCGACCCTCGGCCGCGAGAGCGCGCCGTTCGGTGTGTCGCTGGATCTGCGCGATGACGATGCGCTGCGGGCCCGCTGGCCCGGCGCGCCGCCCTAGGGGGCATAAGCGCAAGTCCTCTTGCAGCTTGGCGCGCCCCACCTATATCTCCTCTAACCCCGCGGCGCGGCGCGTCAGGCCCGGGTCGCGGCCACTTCATATCGAAATGGAGGATGCGATGGCATTTCGCTCGCTCGTGCCCTTCGGGGGCACTCGTGGCGTGGGCCGGCAGCTGACCGGCGACGACCCGTACACCTCTTTGAGGCGTGAAATGGATGAGCTGTTCGAGGATTTCCTCGGCAACGGACTGGCCCGTTTGCCGTCGACGGACCGGCTGGCGCCGCCGCTCGACGTCAGCGAGGACGACAAGGCGATCACCGTCACCGCCGAGCTTCCCGGCGTCGAGGAGAAGGATATCGACGTCTCGCTCAGCGACGACGTGTTGACGATCCGGGCCGAGAAGTCGGCCGAATCCGAACGCAAGGATGAACGCGTTCACATGTCGGAGCGTTCCTACGGGTCGTACTCGCGCTCGATCCGGCTGCCGTTCGGCGTCGACGAGGCCAAGGTGGAGGCGGGGTTCAAGAACGGCGTGTTGACCGTGACCCTGCCGAAGCCGCCGGAAGTCCAACGCTCGGCCAGGAAGATCGAGGTCAGGTCCAGGACCTGACCGGGTTGCGGCCGGGGGCTCGCCATGGGCCCCCGCCCGCCATTTGTCCGCCGCCTCCGGCGCGCTTTGGGGCGGTCGCGTCCGGGTTGATCGAGCGCAAGGAGCGAGGGGTCGAAGCGACTATGATGATGGGGTGCAACTCGCAGGCGAGTGCGAAATGCGCGGTCGCGCCCCCCGCTTGTGTGCATGCGTGGCCATGACCCGATGAAGATCGCACAGATCCCGCCTCTGATCGAAAGCGTGCCGCCGAGACTCTATGGCGGCACCGAGCGGATCGCGTCCTATCTCACCGAGGAACTGATCGAGCTCGGCCATGAGGTGACGCTGTTCGCCAGTGGCGATTCGCGGACCGACGCCGAGCTCGTCGCCTGCTGCCCCGAGGCGCTGCGGCTGGCCGGCAGCCACGACACGCTCGCGTGTTCGGTGTTGCAACTCGAAGCGCTCAGGAAGCGGGCGCGCGAGTTCGACATCCTGCATTTCCATGTCGAGTACCTGCACTTCCCGCTCGTCCGACAGATGGGGAGCCGGAGCGTGACCACCATGCACGGCCGCATGGACCTGCCCGACTATCCGCGGCTGTTCGGTGAATTCAGGGACATGCCGCTGGTCTCGGTCTCCGACCAGCAGCGCGCGCCGCAAAAGGCCAACTGGGTGGCGACCGTCCATCACGGTCTGCCGCGGAACCTTTACCGCCCGCAGGACGGCGGAGGCGGTTATCTCGCCTTTTTGGGGCGGATGTCGCGGGAAAAGCGTGCCGACCGGGCGATCCGGATCGCCCGCCGGGCCGGCATCGAGCTCAAGATGGCCGCAAAAATCGGCGTCGACGATCGGCC
The DNA here is from genome assembly GCA_964574935.1 of uncultured Devosiaceae bacterium. Classification (GTDB taxonomy): domain Bacteria; phylum Pseudomonadota; class Alphaproteobacteria; order Rhizobiales; family Devosiaceae; genus JBBECE01. The sequence continues at coordinate 30,267 of CAZNOZ010000011.1, forward strand.
GTTCTTCGAGCGCGCGGTCGTGCCGCTGCTCGAGGTGCCGGGGGTCGAATTCCTCGGCGAGATCGGCGAGGCGGAAAAGAACGATTTCCTGGGCGGCGCCCGGGCGCTGCTGTTTCCCATCGACTGGCCGGAGCCGTTCGGCCTGGCAATGATCGAGGCGATGGCGTGCGGCACCCCCGTCATCGCCTGGCGCAGCGGGGCCACCTCCGAGGTGGTCGAGGACGGCGTGACCGGCTTCATCGTCGACAGTATCGATGACGCGGTGGCGGCGATCGATCGGGTCGGCTCGCTCAGCCGGGCCCGGGTCCGCTCGCGCTTCGAGGAGCGGTTCACCGCCGAGCGCATGGCGCAGGAGTATGTGGCGGTGTACGAATATCTGAACCGCACCGACCCCGAGCGGGTGCGCGCCGGCGCCGCGGCGGGACGCGGGCCGCTGGCGCCAAACCCCGGCGTCGGCGCGCCGATCCGAGGCGCCGCGTTCGGCCTTTGGTCGGCGGCTCAAGCGAAGCACGCCCCCGAGTAGCGGTGGGTCCGGGCCATGAACGAACAACCCGCAAGTGAGGCGAAGCCGCCGCGCCCCACCACGCCGCCTGGCCCCGATCATGGCTACATTCCGGCGATCACCTCCATCCTGGAGCGCCGGCCGCGCACCCTGAAGCGCGGCGACACGTTTGCCGTCTTCGACCACTACGGCAACGTCACCTCCGGCGACGCGGGCGCCGAGGGGCTCTATCACAAGGACACGCGGTATCTGTCGAACCTCAAGATCCTGGTCAACGGGCAGCGGCCGCTCCTGCTGAGTTCGACGGTGCAGGACAACAACGCGGTGCTGAAGGCGGATCTGACCAATCCGGACTTCATCGTCAGCGGCTCGCTTGTGCTGCCCAAGGACACCATCCATGTGGCGCGTTCGAAATTCCTCTGGGATGCGGCCTGCCATGAGCGGCTGGGCATTCGCAACTTTTCCGATCAGCCGCAGAAGCTGCAGCTCGCCTTCTTCTACGGCGCGGACTTCGCCGACATATTCGAGGTGCGCGGACAGCGCCGGGCGCAACGCGGCCGGGTGCGGTCCGAGGTCAGGCCCGACGGGATGAGTTTCATCTATGAGGGTCTCGACGGCATCGAACGGCACCTGGTCATGCGTTTCGAGCCCGCTCCCACCCATGTGGACGCGGAGGGGGCAGTCATCGAGATCGAGGTCCCGGCCAGGGACCGGACGTCGGTGTTCATGTCCGTGGCCTGTCACGAAGGACCCGGCGAACCCCGGCGCCACCGCTTCTTTGCCTGCCTGCGCCAGGCGCGCCGGGCGCACCGCAAGGCGACCGGCCGGGGGGCCGCCATCGACAGCTCAAACGCCATCTTCAACGAAATTCTCGGGCGCACGAAGTCGGACCTCAACATGCTGACCACCGACACCGAGCACGGGCCGTTTCCGTATGCCGGCATTCCCTGGTTCTCCACCGCGTTCGGGCGCGACGCGATCATCACCGCCATGGAGATGCTGTGGGCCGACCCCGCGATCGCCAAGGGGGTGCTGGGCTATCTCGCCCAGACCCAGGCCACCGGGACCGATCCGGCCGCCGCCGCCGAGCCGGGCAAGATCATGCACGAGACGCGCGCCGGGGAGATGGCGCATCGCGGGGAGGTGCCGTTCGCGCGCTATTACGGGTCGGTCGACGCGACCGCGTTGTTCGTGATGCTGGCGGGGATGTATTTCGAGCGCACCGGCGATCTTCAGACAACCGAGCAACTCTGGCCGCATGTCCAGGCGGCCCTGGGCTGGATCGAGGGGCCGGGAGACGCCGACGGGGACGGGTTCGTGGAGTATCCCCGCCATGTCGGCGAGGGGCTTGTCAATCAGGGCTGGAAGGATTCGGCCGATTCGGTGTTTCACGAAGACGGCACCGACGCCGAGGGCGCCATCGCGCTGTGCGAGGTGCAGGGGTACGCCTATGCGGCCAGGCTCCAGGCGGCCAAGATCGCCATCGGGCTCGGCCAGGCGGAGGAAGCCAGCCGGCTGATGGGCGACGCCAAGCGCCTCAGGCAGCGCTTCGAGGTCGACTTCTGGTGCGAGGAGATCGGCACCTACGCGATGGCGCTCGACGGCGACAAGCGCCAATGCAAGGTGCGCTCGTCGAACGCCGGGCATCTGCTGTTCGCCGGCATCGCGGCGCCGGCGCGGGCCCGGCAGGTGGCCGATCAGCTCATGGGAAGGGACTTCTATTCCGGTTTCGGTATCCGGACGATCGCCGCCTCGGAGGCGCGCTACAACCCGATGTCCTATCACAACGGCTCGATCTGGCCGCACGACAACGCCCTGATCGGGCTGGGATTTGCGCGCTACGGCTTCCGCCAGCAACTGTTGCGCCTGTTCGGCGGCATGTTCGACGCCGCCGGCTATATGGATCTCAGGCGCCTGCCGGAGCTGTTCTGCGGCTTCCACCGGATGCCGGGGTCGGGCCCGACCTTCTACCCGGTGGCCTGCTCGCCGCAGGCCTGGTCCTGCGCGGCGCCCTACGCCCTGCTGCAGGCCTCCCTGGGGCTCGAGCTCGACTTCGCCGCCGATCACGTCTCCTTCCGGCAGCCGCGGCTGCCCGGGTTCCTCAACGAGGTCAACATCCGCTCGCTGGTGATCGGCAGCAGCCGGCTCGATATCCTGTTGCACCGCCACGGCGCCGAGGTGGCCGTCAACGTGCCCTGGCGCGAGGGCGAAGCGCGGGTGGACGTGGCGCTGTGAGCCAAATAGCAAAAGGGCCGCCCGGCGGGCGGCCCTCATGAGTTTCGCGATATCCCGGACCCGAACCGGTCCGGTTCGAAAGGAAGGCGGCTAGGCGGAAGAATCCTCCGTCACCGTTGCCACAAATCCAAAGTCCTGGGACATCGTCGAAATCTCATCAGACATTGGATCACCTCCTTTCATCTGGTTGCGTTGGCGCGAGCATCGTCGAATCGCGCCCGCGATGCAAGAGCCTCGCGACGCGGCGAGGGCGCTGCCGCGCCTGTTACCGAACCGACCGATAGCCGCCCTCGACCCCGCGCTTTGAGAAGACGATCTGCCACAATTCGGTCTGGCGGGCCCGAAACGAGCCGGCCATCGACAAAAGGTAATAGCGCCACATGCGATGGAAACGTTCGCCGTACTGGGGCGCAAGCGACGGCCAGGCCGCCTCGAAATTGGCGTGCCAGGCCATCAGGGTGGGGTCGTAGTCGACGCCGAAATTGTGGATGTCCTCGATGATGAACAGGCCTTCGGCGGCGGCGGCGATCTGGCGGATGGAGGGCACCATGGAGTTGGGGAATATGTATTTCGTCAGCCACGGATCGGCGAAGGTCATCGATGTGTTGGCGCCGATTGTGTGCAGCACGAACAACCCCTGGTCGGCGAGCAGCGAAGCGACGGTCTCGAAGAACACCCGGTAGTTCTTGTAGCCGACATGCTCGAACATGCCGACCGAGGCGACATGATCGTACCTGCCGGTGAGCTCCCGATAGTCCTCGACAACTGTCTGGACCGGCAGGTCGGATTTGCGGGCCTGGGCCCATTCGGCCTGCCTGACGGAAAGGGTGATGCCGGTGGCGCGAACCGAGTAGCGTTCGGCGGCGAAGTTCATCAGGGAGCCCCAGCCCGAGCCGATGTCGAGCAGGTGCTGGCCTTCGGCGAGGCCCAGCTTGCGGCAGATCAGATCGAGCTTGGCCTCCTGCGCGGCGTCCAGGGTTTCGGCGTCGCGCCAGTAGCCGCACGAATAGGCCATGCGCTTGTCGAGCATCGCCTCGTAGAGGTCGTTGCCGATGTCGTAGTGGTGGCGGGCGACTTCGGCGCCGCGCCAGCGCTGCCAGTTGACCAGCCGCGACCGCGCGATCGCCGCCAGGACATGGAAATTCGGGCGGACCCGATCGAAAATGCCGCCGCGCAGGAGGCGATAGACGAGGGTGTCGATGCTCTCGCAGTCCCACCAGCCGTCCATGTAGGCCTCGCCCACGCCGACGGTGCCCTGGGTCAGCACACGATCGAAGAATCGCGGGTCGTGAACGTGCACGTCGAAGTCGCGGCTGCCGCCGAGCTCGATGTCACCGAGAGCCAGAAGCTCGGCGACGGCTTTTTCGGATCGATCGCTCATTCCTGGGCCATGCGGGTCGGATTGGCGGCAGGCTAGACCATCGCCCGCTCCGGCGCCAAATGTATGGTCGGTCGGGCCGCCGCCGGCCGCTGGGAGGCTAGTCGGCCAGAACGTCCGCCCAGTCGGGGTGGCGGCGAAACTGGGCGACGGCGAAGGCGCACAGGGGCACGATCCTGAGCCCGGCGGCTCGCGCCTCGGCAATGGCATGGTGCATCAGCCGCGATGCGACGTCGCGGCCGCGATCGGCGGGCGGTGTGAAGGTGTGATCGATGGCGATCGTCGTCTCGTCGATCCGCCGCCAGGTCATTTCGGCTTCCCGGCCGCCCTCCAGGCGGATGAAGTAGCGGCCGCCGCCCTCCGTGTCCTGACGCTCGACGGGCGGGGGCGGCACCATATTCGCGGGCATGCGCTAGATCTCGACCTGCGGCGCCAGCAGTTCTGGGAACAGCCGCCGCTCGTTCAAAAAGCGATGGTAGCTCAGCGCCGTGCGCATCATCCGGAGCGCCGCCGCCCGGTCTCCGAGCCTCAGATAGATCAACGCGCCGCCGGACAGCGCTCCGAAATGCCGCGGCTCGCGGGCCAGCGTCTCCTCGACGTCGGAGAGCGAGGCTTCGAGGTTGCCCAGAATGTAGTTCATCGTGGCGCGCTGGTTCCAGCCCTCGGCGTAGTCGGGCCAGGTCTCGACGATCTTGTCGAGAAGCTCGACGGCGCGGCTGAAATGCCCGGCGGCCCGCTCGAGCAACGCGTCCTCGAAGGCATCGGCGAGCTGCGGATCGTCCGGGTGCATCCAGATGAACCAGATTTCGTCGGTGGCGATCTGAGCCGAAATCGCGTCCGGGGCGGCCCGGAGCTGGTCGAAGAAATACTCGAGCGCGTCGGTGTCGACATAGGCCTGGGCGCGCGCCGGCATCGGCGCCAGCGCCAAGGTGGCGCAAACGGTCGCCATCAGGGAACAGGCGGCCAGCCGTTTCCACATGTCGGCGATAGCCCGCATGGCGGCCATAGTGGCCACCGCCCGCGGTCCCGCGCAAGGCAATTTCCCGCGAGCGGGACGCGATCAGGGGCGCTGGGCGCCGGTCGCGCCGACGAAGATGGCGTAGACCGCCTGCGTCGAGGTGATGAACAGGCGATTGCGGCGCGCCCCGCCGAAGGTGAGGTTGGAGACCATTTGCGGGGTGTGGATCTTGCCCAGCAGCTCGCCTTCGGCGTTCAGGCAATGCACCCCGTCCTGGGCGGAAGTCCAGACGTTGCCCTCGGTATCGGTGCGAAACCCGTCGGGCACGCCGGGGGAGATTTCCGCGAACACCTCGCCGCCGGAGAGCTTGCCGTTGCCGCCCACCTTGAAGGCGCGGATATGGTGCGGTCCGCCGGGCTCATGAGTGACGCCGGAATCGGCGATGTAGAGGATCGATTCGTCGGGTGAAAAGCACAGCCCGTTGGGCTTGACGAAATCGTCGGCGACGATTGCCAGGTCGCCCGATTGCGGGTCGAGGCGGAACACGTAGCAGCCGTCCTGCTCGCGTTCCGACTTGTAGCCCTCGTAGTCGGACATGATCCCGTAGTCCGGATCGGTGAACCACACCGCACCATCGGACGCGACGACGACATCGTTGGGGGAGTTGAGGCGCTTGCCTTCATGGCGGTCGGCCAACACGGTCACCGCACCGTCCGGCTCGGTGCGCAGAACGCCGCGGGCGCCGTGCGAGCACGACACCAGCCGGCCCTGGCGGTCGCGGGTGTTGCCGTTGATGAAATTCGACGGGGAGCGGAAGACGCCCACCCCCTGATCGGGCACCCAGCGCAGCAGCCGATTGTTGGGGATGTCCGACCAGACAAGATAGCCGCCGTCGGCGAACCACACCGGCCCCTCCGTCCAGCGGCCGCCGTCGTGGATGAGCTCGATGTCCGCGATCGGGACCGTGAGCGCGTAGAACCGATCGTCGATATACTCCAGGGCCTCGCCGACCAATGCCATGCTTCGCTCCTTCCGGTCGTTTCCGGGTTCTTTCATAGCTCACTCGCGCATCCGGGCAAACGCGCCATGGTTGACACGGACCGCATATACCTAGATTATCTAGGTAATGAGGACGCGCAGTGTGCACAGCCCGCTGGACGCCATGTTGCTGTCGTTGCTGAACTCGGCGCCGGCGCACGGCTACGCGCTGATTTCCCGGTTGCGGGAGGCCAGCGGCGGGGCCTTCGATTTGCCGGAAGGCACCATCTATCCGGCGCTGCAGAAGCTCGAGGCCGAAGGGCTCATCGAAAGCGGCTGGCGGCAGGTGGATAACCGGCGGCGGCGGGTCTACGCGCCCACGGCGAAAGGCCGCGCGACCCTGGATCGCCGCGTCGCGGAGTGGCGCGAGTATCTCGCCGCCGTCGACATGGTGATGGCCAGATGAACGAAAGCGGTCCCATCGCCGCATGGTGTGCGGCGCTCGACGACGCATTGGGGCGTCCACGCGGCCCCCGGGCGCGGCGGGCGTTGCGCGAGGTCGCCGACCATCTCGACGATGCCGCGCAGGCGCTGGAAATCGACGGCGCGGGGCGCGCCGAGGCCGAGCGCCGGGCCTGCGAGCGCTTCGGCACGGTCGAGGCGACGGCGCGTCTGCTGGCGGCCGGCGGGGTGCTGGCCGGCGAGATCCCCATCTGGATCGCGGTGCCGCTTTGGGGCGGGCTCGGCCTGTCGGTCGCGGCCGGGCTCGTGTTCGTTTTTATGGCGTTCGTTCATGCGGGGCCGGCGGGCGGTGCGGTTGAAATCGCGCTGCTGCTTGCCGTGTTGACGACAGCTTGCCTGTTCGCCCGGCTGCAGCTTTCGGCGGCGGCGGCGGAGCGGAGTGAAGTGGCGGCGGCGGGCGCGCTCTCCGGCCTGATGCTGGCCGGCGGCTTCGGGTTGGGGATCGCCGCGCTCGTCAACGGCGCGCTGAGCGGAGACATGGAGTACTACCTGGTGCTTCGCGCCGCGCTGATCGCCGGCACGGGATGCGTCGGCGCCGTGGCGCTGATCCGGGCAAGGCGGCGCGCGGCCAAGGGCGGCTGAGATCGTCTGCGTCTGGCGTGCGGCGCCGGTGTTGGCTAGGCTCCCGAGTACGGGGAGCGAGGAGCCGGCATGAACCAGATCGATCTTTCCGGGCAGATTGCGGCCGTCACCGGCGGGGCGCGCGGCATCGGGCTGGCCGTCGCGGCGCGGCTCACCGCCTCCGGCGCTCAGGTCGCGCTGTGGGACCGGGACGCCGAGGAGCTCAGCCAGGCGGCGGCCGCCCTTGGCGGGGGCGCGCATGCCGAAGTGGTCGACATCACCGACTATGCGGCGGTCGAGGCGGCCGTCGTGGCCACCGAGGCGGCGGTCGGACCGATCTCGATCCTGGTCAACTCCGCCGGCATCGCCGGTCCGAACGCCGAGGTCCCCGACTATCCGCTCGACGAGTGGAACAAGGTGATCGCCGTCAACCTGACGGGCACCTTCCACGTCAACCGGGCCGTGGTGCCGGGCATGCGGGCGCGCAACTACGGGCGCATCGTCAACATCGCCTCGATCGCGGGCAAGGAGGGCAATCCCACCGCCTCGGGCTATTCGGCGTCCAAGGGCGGGGTGATCGCGTTCACCAAGTCGCTGGGCAAGGAACTGGCCGGCTTCGACATCGCGGTCAACACAATCACCCCGGCGACCGCGCAGACCCGCATCCTCGAACAGGTCACGCCGGAATTCATCGCGTACATGCTCTCCAAGATCCCGCGCGGCCGCTTCGTCGAGGTCGAGGAGATCGCCTCGATGGTCGCCTGGCTGGTCTCGAAGGAAAACTCGTTCACCACCGCCGGCGTCTTCGACCTGTCCGGCGGCCGCGCCACCTACTGAGGCGCGGCGCTCACTCGGCGATCACCTCGAAGCGGTTGCCCCAGGGGTCGGCGGCGGCGAAGCCGCCCGCGATCTCGTCGAATTCGGTCTCGGCGTCCCTGAGGCGCCCGCCCATGGCGTCCACCGCGTCGGCGCCGGGCAGGCGGATGGTGAAATGCCTCAGCCCCGCGGTCCCGGCCGGCGGCTGGCTGACATCCATGCCGTGCCAGAGGTTGAAGGCGATGATGTGCGGCATATACCCGACGGTGACGTCGCCCATCCCGAATTCGTGGCTGAGAAGCTGCCCGCCGAAGCCGAGCGTGTCGCGGTAGAACCGCATCGCCCGGTCGATATCGCCGACATGCACGTGGATGTGCCCGATGCGGGTGCCGGCCGGCATCGCCTCGGTCGGCGCCGCGTCGCCGAGCTCGGCGAGAAGCCCGTGGACGTCGATCGGCTCGCGGCCCGAATGCGGCCTGCCCTCGGCATCGATGCCGTAGCCGCCCTCCTCGTTGAGCGCCAGCTTGCCGCGCCACGGCGTCTCGAAGGTGATCTCGATGCCGACCTTGTCGTGGTCCCAAAGATAAATCGCTTCGGAGACCAGATGATCGGTGGGCGAGACCGGCACCCTGGCGTGGATGGCGCGGGCGAGAAAGGCGGCGAGGTCGCGTCGTTCGGGCACGTGGATCGCGACGTGATAGAGCCCGGCGGTGCCGCTCATGGCGGGCCGCTCGGCGTCGAGATGGAGGACGATGAGCACCTCGCCGCCGGCGCCCAGCCGCAGCTCGTTTTCACTCTGATCGATCGTCGTCAGGCCCACCACCTCGCCCCAGATCGCCAGCGCCGCGTCGCGGTCGGTGACGCCGATATGGACCGGCCCGAGCCGCGTCGCGACGGGCACCAGCGGCTCGGTGACGGCGTTTTCGATGGTGATCGTCTGCATCCCGGGTGCCTCGCTTTCGTTCCCAACGTAGGCCGTCGCGGCGCCCGTTCAATGCTGGCGGGCCGGCGCCCCGCGCCGCGCGGATGCCGATTGCGGCCCGCGCGCCAGATAGTAGGCGGCCAGCACGCCGGAGGCGACGACGACCAGAAGATAGACCGTCAGGGACAGCCGCCAACGGTCCGGCACCTTGGGGAAGAGACTTAGGAACGGCCCGATCAGCACCAGATCGTAGGCGAGAAAGCCGGCCAGCTGGCCGCGCGCATTGCCCCACACGGGAACCAGCAATCCGTAGACGAAATAGGCCGCCGCCCCCAGGAACACGGCGCCGTAGAGCACCGAGACGCCCGAGGTGACCGTCCAGGGCAACACATTCGGGACGCCCAGGAGCAGAGCCCCGCCGACCGCGACGAGAATCGCGGCGAACCCGGCGAAGGCCCAGCGCACGGGTCTCGGCGTCGGCCGAAGGTCCTTGAACGGCACCTGCCGCGCGGCGGCGAGCAGCGCCAGCTGGAACGCCGCAAATCCGGCCGCGACCAGACCGAAAACCCGCACCGGATCGGCGCGCGCCGTGGCCAGCGAAAACACCGCCATGATCGCGAAGGTGACCGCGAGGTTGATCGCGCCGCCGCGCAACGCGGCCCATTCGCGATGGACCCCGATCAGAATTATCGGCGCCGCCACCGCCAGAAGAACCGACGCGATGAAGATGCGCGCCAGCGGGTAGGAATAGAACGGCCACACCCAGGTTGCCCAGGAACGGTCGAGCACAAAGCCCAGGGCGAGCAACGCGCAGATGCCGCCGGCAGCGAAGAAGAACGCGCGCAATGCCATCGCCACAGGCCCTCCGGCGGCGCCGGAAGCCCGCCGCCGCGGACCGAGGATGTCGGCTGCGGCCGGCACTTGCAAGACCGGCCTCGGCCTGCGTCATGCAAGTGTCATGTCCGCCGTGTTCTGATCGCGCCCCGCGAGGGGGGGGCATGGCCGACCGAAAGTTCAACGTTCTTTTTCTGTGCACCGGCAATTCGGCGCGCTCGATCATGGCCGAGGCGATCCTCAACCGCGAGGGCAGGGCCAGGTTCCGGGCCTTCTCGGCGGGCTCGTTCCCGAAAGGCGAGGTCAATCGCCACGCCTTGGCGCTGCTCAGGCGCCTCAACTACGACACGTCGTTCGCGCGTTCGAAGAGCTGGGACGAGTTCGGCGACCCGCAAGCCCCGAAAATGGACTTCGTGTTCACCGTTTGCGACCAGGCGGCCAGGGAGACCTGTCCGGTGTGGCCGGGGCAGCCGATGACGGCGCATTGGGGGGTGCCCGACCCGGCCCTCGCCGGGGGAAGCGATGCCGAAAAGGAACTGGCCTTCGCCGAGGCCTACCGGATGCTGTCGAACCGGATTTCGGTTTTCGCCAGTGTGCCGTTCGAGCGTCTCGACAAGCTGAAGCTGCAGGAGCATCTCGACCGGATCGGCAAGACCGGGGACTAGGGCCTAGAGGGAAGCGATGAGCTGCCGCCAGGCGCTGGTCGCGACGTCCTTGAGCTCCTCGCGGTCGAACTCGCCGACCATGGCGCAACTGATCGCGTCGCTCATCCAGTAGTAGGTGCGCAAATTCCCCAGCGAGGCGAAATCGACTTCCGGCGGGATCTTGCTGCCGGCGGTGATGAAAAGCGTCAGTCGCCCGCCCGTGGCGTCCTCATACATCAGCTGCGCGGCCCTCGAATCCTGGAACGGCAGCAGCCGCCCGCCCACCAGCGTGAAGCCGTGGGCGCTCAGATCGGGGGCGACAAGCGGCTCGCCGATCCGGTTCGACAGCCAGGTGACCAGATGCGACTCCTCGTCGGCGGCGACCTCGACGGCGTGCCGGGATTCGGCCGCGAACACCGAATGCGCCGACAGCGCAGCGACCACCAGGGCCCGGGCGGGGTCGCCGGGGCGGCTTGAAATCGTGTTCCCGTACCAGCCCAGTCCCGCCCCGGCGGCGAACACGACACAAGCGGCGGCGGCGGTGACGAGCCAGCGCCGTCGGCGCCCGCGGAGCTCGTCGGCGACGCGGTGAGGATCGAGGCGTGCCGGCACGGGCTCGTCCACGATGCCGCTGAACAGGGCCCGGATCGCCTCGTTCTGGGCGCTCAGCGGCGCCAGATCGGCGGCGGTCTCGGGATGGGCGGCGAGATAGGCTTCGAGGTCGGCGCGGCGCTCGGGGTCGAGCTGACCGTCGACATAGGCCTGAAGATCCGCCTCTGTGATCGGGCGATTGTCGGTCATGATTGCACCGTTCTTAGCCGCGGCCCCTCGCGGCCTTCCGTCAGTTTCCTCAGGGCGGCACGGCCGCGGCCGACCCGCGACATCAGCGTTCCCTGGGGAATGTCCAGCGCCTGCGCCGCCTCGGCGTAGCTGAGCCCTTCCAAAGCCACCAGCAACAGGGCGGTGCGCTGCTCGTCCGGCAGGAGCTCCAGGGCCCGGGCGGTCTCCGCCAGCGCCACCCGCCCGGGCTGCGCGGGGGCGGTGCCGGACACTTCGGGGATCGTGTCCAGCGGCACGGATATCGGCCGGCGGCGCCGGCCCCGCATGTCGTTGCGGTAGATGTTGAGCAGAATCCGGAACAGCCAGGCCCTCAGCGGCGCCGTCGGCCGCCACAGGGCCTGCTTGCGGATGGCCCGCTCGAGACAGTCCTGGACGAGATCGTCAGCGTAGTCGGCGTTGCGGGTCAAAGCCCGCGCGTAACGCCTGAGGGGCGGCACGCATTGTTCGATCTCGTCCAGGAACTCACTCACCGGGTGCCGGCCTACATGGCGCCGTCTTCGACGACCACGTGCCAGACGCCGCCGACGCCGTCGCCGGTAGTGTCGCCGGGGCTGACGTCGTTGACCCAGCCATAAAGCGGCATGCCGTCAAAGGCCCACTGCATGGTGCCGTCGTTGCGCTCGACCAGGGTGAAATCGCCTTCGGCCATGGCGCCCTCGGAGGCCAGGAGCGGCGGCCATTTCTCGGCGCAGGTGTCGTAGCAGTTGGAGACGCCCGGTTCGTCCTTGTCGAAGATATACAGCGTCATGCCGTTGGCGTCGGTGAGGATCTCACCGAGATCGCTCGCCATGGACATGACGGCGCCGCCGGCATAGTCGTCGGCCATTGCCGCGGACGTGAATGCCGCGGGCGTGAATGCCGCGGCGAGTGCGGCGGCGAATACAAGTTTGTGCAAGTGCATGGGGGTCCTCCCGTTTCGCGCGAAACCAGGCGGCGCTACTCACCGCCTGCGATCGGACAACACCGGCGAACGGCGTTTATTCCCGTTCGGCGCTGCACTGTATCGGGTTTGGCCGTTGCGATCACCGGGGCGTGGCGGCCCCCCGTTCGGCACGAGTGGGCTGCCGCGGCTGGCATTGCGGCGGCATCTGTGCAAATGAAGCCCGGTTGTGCGGGCACAATCGGGGAGGCACACGATGCTCAAAATCGGCATTCTTGGCGCCGCGCGGATCGCGCCGGAGGCCATAATCGAACCGTCGGACCGCCGTGACGACACCACCATCCTGGCGGTCGCCTCGCGGTCGGGCAACGCCTCGGCCTACGCGGCCCAGCACGGCATCGAGCGGGCCTACGACTCTTACGAGGAGCTGTTGGCGGACGCCGATGTCGATGTCATCTACAACGCGCTGGCCGGCGACGCCCATGCCCCAATGTCGATCGCGGCGCTGCAGGCCGGCAAGCACGTGTTGTGCGAGAAGCCCTCGGCGCTCAACGCCGGGCAGGCGCGCGAGATGGTGGCGGCCGCCGAGGCGGCCGGCAAACGCCTGATCGAAGCGTTCCATTACCGTCACCATCCGGGATTCCTGCATGTGCTCGGGCTCGTCCAATCGGGCAAGCTCGGCAGGCTGCGCTCGATCGACGTGGTCTTCCACGGCCCCATCAAGTTCTCCGAGCGCGAGCTGCGCTACAAATGGGAGATGGGCGGCGGCGGTTTCATGGATCTGGGCTCCTACACGATCCACTGGTGCCGGTCGCTGAGCGGCGAGGAGCCAGAGGTGCTCGAAGCGAGCACCGAGCGCACCGCGACCGATGTCGACCGGGCGATCAAGGCCTCCATGCGCTTTCCGTCCGGGGCGAGTGCGAGCGTCGATGTCGACATGGACGAGACCGGCAAACTCGAATGGCATCTCACCGCCACCGGCGAGAACGGCTCGGTGCGCCTGGTGAACCCCTGCAAGCTGCACACGGGGCACTCGATCGAGGAACGGATCGCCGGCGAGCCCTATCGCGTCCACACCGTGGCGGGCGGCACAACCTACGACTTCCAGCTCGCCGCGCTTGTCGATGCGATCGAAAACGGCGCCCCGATCCCCACCGAGGGCGAGGATATCGTCGCCAACATGGCTGCCATCGACGCCATCTACGCGGCGGCGGGCTATCCGCCACGCTAGAGATGCTGGTCATTGCCGGCGAGAGCCTGATCGATCTGGTCGCCGGGCGCCGCGCCGACGACGGCGCTTGGCCGATGGCGGCGCATCCGGGCGGCTCGCCGTTCAATTGCGCCATCGCGCTGGGGCGGCTGGGCGCCGATGTTGGGTTTTTGGGACCGATCTCGACGGACGGGTTCGGGGATGTGCTCGATGCGGCGCTGGGCGCCGCCGGCGTCAGGCGGCTGATGGCCAACCGCTCCGAGGCGCCGACGACGCTGGCGGTGGTGTCGCTGAACGCCGAGGGCGACGCGCGCTACCGGTTCTACCGCGAGGGGACCGCCGACACCGACTTCACCATGGATGGGCTGCTGGGGGCGCTGCCCGGGAAGATCGGGCTTTTCCATTGCGGCGGCTTCTGCGCGGTGCGCGAGCGCGATGCCGGCATCTGGCTGGCCGTCGCCGCGGAGGCGGCAAGGCGCGGCGCGGTGATCTCAATCGATCCCAATCCGCGCCCGGCGCTGGTCGATGACATCGGCGCCTACCGGACGCGCCTGGACGCCTTCTTCAAGGTCGCGCATGTGATCCGCATGTCCGAGGAGGACCTCAAGGTGATCGAGGCGGGCTTGACCGTCGCCGATCACGCCCGGCGCCTCATGTCCAATTCGGCGTGCCAGCTCGTCGTCATCACGCTCGGCGAGCGGGGATCGTGGGGGTTCACCCGCTCCGGCGAGGCGCGGGCGGAAAGCTGGCGCGCGCCGGAATTCGTCGACACGGTGGGCGCCGGGGACGCCATGACGGCGGGCCTGATCGCGGCCATCGCCGAGCGCGGGGCGTTGACGCCGGCGGCGATCGGCGCGCTCGGCAAGGACGCGCTGAGCGATATCCTGCAATTCGGCGCGGTGGTGGCCGGGCTGACCTGCGCCCGCGCCGGGGCGCATTCGCCCGAGCGGGCCGAGGTCGACGCGGCGAGGGCGGGCCGCTGATGGCATTCACGGCCATTTGACGAGGCTTTAGCGGCACCGGGCGCCGGGTTGGCGTATGGGGCGGCATAACCCCTTTCGCGTGCACCGATGGCCGAACTCGCATTTGCCTACATCGCCGGGCTCATCACGCTCATCAATCCCTGCGTGGTGCCGCTGTTGCCGATCGTGCTTGCCGGCTCGATCGGCCGCAACCCGCTGGGCCCGCTGGCCATGGCGGCGGGGCTGGCGGTTTCGTTCACGGTTTTCGGGTTCGTCGCCTATGCCTTCGCGCAGGGGCTCGGGCTGCAGCAGGAGGACATCGCCCGGGGCGGCGCGCTGGTCATGGTTGGCTTCGGCGCCGTGCTGCTGGTGCCCCAGGCCCAGGCGGCCTTCTCCCGGGCGGCGGCGGGACTGGCCGGTGGCGGCAACCGGGCCATCGACGCGGTCGAGGATCGCGGACTTGCCGGGCAGGCAGCCGGCGGGGCGCTGTTGGGGCTGGTGTGGTCGCCATGCATCGGGCCGACCCTTGGCGGCGCCATCGCGCTCGCCAGCCAGGGCGAGAGCCTCGGCCGGGCCTTCGCCGTCATGGCCGCCTTCTCGGCCGGCGCCGGCACCATCGTCCTGGGCCTCGCCTACGGCGCCCGCGAGATCGTGGCGCGCCGCCAGGCCACCCTGATGCGGATATCGAAATACGCCAAGCCGGTGATGGGCGTTGCGCTGATCGCGGTGGGGCTGGGTATCTGGTTCCACTTCGACCGGGTGATCGAATCGTGGGCCGTTCAGACCCTGCCGGCCTGGTTCACCGACCTTTCCGTGAGTTTCTAGCTTTTTCGGAGCCAAACAAATGACCGAGTTCATCCGCCGTGCCGTCCTCGCCGTCGCCCTCATCGTGGCGGCGACCGGCATGGCCCTGGCCGACTATTCGTACACGGACTACTCGCCCGAGGCGCTGGCCGACGCGCGCGCCTCCGGGGAGCCGTTCCTTGTGGATTTCTTCGCCCCCTGGTGCGTCACCTGCCGGGCCCAGGAGCGGGTCGTCAGCCGGCTTTATGAAGGCGACAGCAAATACAACGACATTGAAATCATCCGGGTCGATTGGGACACCTACCGCTCCTCCCAGCTCGTCGCCGACTGGCAGATCCCCCGGCGCTCGACGCTGGTGCTGATCGAGGGCGACAGCGAGCTGGGGCGGCTGGTCGCCGACACCCGCGTGGACGCCATCCAGGGGCTGCTCGATCTGGCGTTCTGAACGACGCCAGGGAATAGCGGGGGCAGCCGAAGCGTTCATCCCCTGAGGGCCGCGCCGGGTTGGCGCGCGAAGGCCCTGTGTGTTTTCATCGCCCGGCTTCGCATGGGAGGGGTCAAGTGCGGCGCTCCTGGTGGATCGTGGGGGTCCTTGCCGTCGCCCTGGGGGCGGGGGCGGCGCTGTGGCTCTTAAGGCCCGTCGCCGGCCCGCCGCGGGACCTGACGCGGACCGCCGACGCGACGCGCGGCGCCTACATACTCAGGATTGCCGGCTGCATTCCCTGCCACACCGACACCAGGAACGACGGCGTGCCGCTGGCCGGCGGGGCGCCGCTCAAAACCGCCTTCGGCACCTTCGTGCCGCCCAACATCACCGCCGATCGCGGGGCCGGAATAGGCAACTGGACGGTTGCTGAATTCTCGGCCGCGCTCAGCGATGGCGTCGGGCCCCAGGGCCATCTCTATCCGGCCTTTCCCTACGACAACTACACGCTGATGAGCGACCGGGACGTGGTCGACCTGTTCGCGGCGCTCAAGGAGACCGAGCCGGTCGCCGAGCCGGCGCCACCGCATTCGGTCCTGTTCCCCTTCTCGATCCGCCTCGCCAATCTGGCCTGGAAAAACCTCTTCTTCACCCCGGCCCGGTTCGCGCCCGACCCGGACCGCTCGGCGCGCTGGAACCGGGGGGCGTATCTCGCCAACGGGCCGGGACACTGCTCGGCCTGCCACACCCCGCGCAACCTCTTCGGCGCCCGCGACGATACCCACCCCTTCGCGGGCAGCCGCGGCCCCGGCGGGCGCGCGCCGGCGCTGACGGCTTCAGCGCTCATGGGAAGGGGCTACGATCTGGCCGGGCTCGTCGACACGCTGGCAACGGGCTTCACCCCCGGCTTCGACATTCTCGGCGCCGGGATGGGGGAGGTGATCGCCGAATCAACCTCGCACTGGACTGAAGAGGACCGCGAGGCGGTCGCCGCCTACCTCCTGGGCCTCGACTAGGCGAGGACGGTGGCGCTGACGGGGGGCTCGACGCCGCCGGCCTCGGCCCGGATTGCAAGCGCCTCTTCGAGGGTCATGTCGGTGTGCGCGGCGAAGGCCGGATCGGGCTCGGGGTAGTCGGTGCGGAAATGCCCGCCGCGGCTCTCCGTGCGTTTGAGGGCCGCCGCCGCCACCAGGGTCGCCGAGACGGTCATGTTCAGATACGAGCGGGTCACCTTCTGAGCGGTTGCCTCCAGCTCCGCGATGCGCCGCAGGGCCTCGCTCAGCCCGGCGGCGTCGCGCTCCACCCCCACCAGGTCCGTCATCACCGCGCGCAGGTCCCTGACCGCATCGAGGTTGCGCAGCCGCTCCTCGACCGCCTCGCCCTCGGCCTCGTCCCAGCCGATGCCGGCAAACGGCGGCAGCCCCGTCTTGACCGCCTCGAGCCCGGAGATGTCCTCGGCGATGCGGGCCGCGTAGACCACCGCTTCGAGGAGCGAATTGGAAGCCAGCCGGTTGGCGCCATGCAGCCCCGTGCAGCTCGCCTCTCCGCACACCCACAGCCCCGCCATCGACGAGCGGCCGAGCTCGTTCACCTTTACGCCGCCCATGTGATAGTGCGCCGCCGGGGTCACCGGGATCATCTCGGTGACCGGATCGATCCCGGCCTCGGCGCAGTATCTCGCGACTGTCGGGAATTCGTCGAGGATGCGGGCGCCCAGCGCTTGCCGCGTGTCCAGAAACACCTTCCGGCCGGCCTTGATTTCGCGGAAATTGGCGCGGGCGACGATATCGCGGGGGGCGAGCTCGGCGTCCGGGTGGACCGCTTCCATGAACCGCTCGCCGCGGTCGTTGACCAGGATCGCGCCCTCGCCGCGCAGCGCCTCGGTGGCGAGCGGGGCCGGATCGATGCCGACGGCCATGGCGGTGGGGTGGAACTGCACGAATTCGGGGTCGGCGATCAGCGCCCCGGCCCGCGCCGCCATGCCCATGGCGTGCCCGCGCACCCCGGGCGGATTGGTGGTGACCGCGTAAAGGCCTCCCAGGCCGCCCGCCGCCAGCACCGTGGCGCGGGCGCGGATCATCACCGGCTCGGAGTAGCGGTCGCCGAGCTTGCGGCACCAGACCCCGATGACGCGCCCGTCGGCGCGCGCCAGATCGACCGCGGTGATCCCCTCGACGATGCGGATGGACCGGGTCTGGCGGACCTTCTCGATCAGCGCCGTCATGATGGCCCGGCCGGCCCGGTCGCCGGAGACGCGGACGACGCGGCTCATCGAGTGCGCGGCCTCCTTGGAAAGCTGGTAGTGCCCCTCGGCGTCGCGGTCGAAGGGGGTGCCCCAGCGTGCCAGATCCTCGATGCGCGCCGCCGCCTCGGCGGCGACGTGCTCGGCCACCTGGTCGTCGACGATGCCGGCGCCGGCGGTCTCGGTATCGACGGCATGCAGGTGCGGATTGTCGCCCTCGCCGACCGCCGCCGCGACCCCGGCCTGCGCCCAGGCGGACGACGCCCCGAACCCGAGCGGCTTGGGGCTGAGGACGGTCACCGGCCGCGGCGCCAGCTTCAGGGCGCAAAAGAGGCCCGCCAGCCCGGCGCCCACAATCAGCGCCCCTTCGGCGTTCAAGATGTTGTCGTGAATGTCCATCCGCCGCACCCGCCCCAAGCGGCAGAGCCTAGGTTGCGGTCAAATCGCGGTCAATCGGCGGTGCGCACGGCACTCTAGTCGCAGTCCTCCGGCACGGTCGCGCCGATCTCGCGCTCCTCAACCTGCTTGCAGCGCCGGAAGAAGACGTCGTGCAGATTTGCATTGCGGCGGGCGTTGGGATCGACGGCGCGGAGTTGGGCCATGCGGTCGGCCATGGTGTCGATGTCGGGCAGCTCTGCCTTTTTCGCCCCGACCGCTTCGGCGGCTTCGCCCAGCCCTTCGCATTGGTGGCACATGCCGGTTTTGTTGACGAGTGCGCACAGCCCGTCATAGCGCTGGGCCATCCCCGTGCGCGCCGCGCTGAGACGGTGGCGCAGCACGGATTCCGAGGTGCCGAGCGTGTTGGCCGCCTCGCGCGAGGAGAAATCCATCACATCGCGCAACACGAGCGCGGCCTGTTCGTCGGGCGGCAGCGAGCGGCCGACGCACACAAAGCAATAGGCCACATGCTCCTTGGCGTCGAAGCTGAATTCGGGCTCCATCATGGCTGTGGCGACTTCGCCCTGCCACTCCTGGTTGGTGGCGCACAGATTCGCATAGGCGATTTGGGATTCGCGTCGCCAGCGCTTCTGGCCGCGCAGATGATCGACGGCGCAGCGGGCTGCGATGGCGACGGCCCAGGTTGAAAAGGACGAGCGTCCCTCGAATGCGCCGATCGCCTCGTACGCCTTGACGAGCGCTTCCTGCAAAACGTCCTCGCAATCTTCGGGATGCCCGATCATGCGCCATATGACGGCACGGATTCTGGGCATGGCCTCGGCGACCAACGCCTCGAACGCGGGCCGGTCGCCCGCAACGGCGCGGGCGACGCGGCTGTCGGCTGCAGTGGTGTCGCTCACTGGCCGGCTCCGGTGTGCTGAAACGCTTCGCGTGACGCCATGCGATCCATCCAGGCGGCGAGCCTGGGGCGCTTGGCCAGCGGGCCGTCGCCCAATTCGCCCAGATGATAGGCCAGCATGGGTGCGAACAACAGGTCGGCCGCACTCACCGGCTTGCCCGCGATGTTGTCGTGGCCGTTGAGACGGGCCTCGACCCAATCGAAGGTGCGGTTGGCGATGTCCATGTCGCCGGGGTCCGGCGTTTCTTCCTCGATCTTCGTGTGGACCACGGGCCGGTAGGCATAATCGATAAAGACCGTGGCGGCGGTGAGGATTTCGCAGCGTTCGCCTGTGTCATTCCCGAACCACTGACGACTGCCGAAGCTTTCGTCGAGATAGGTCAGGATCGCCAGCGTCTCGAAGATCGTGACGTCACCGTGTTGAAGCACGGGCATCTTGCCGAACGGGTGCAGGGCGAAATGGGTCGGCTCGCCATAGGCAAGCGGGACCAGTTCGTGGGGGACGTCCTTCTCGATGGCCGCCATGCGCGCGGTGCGCGTGTAGGTGGACGGCGCGAAGCCGTGGATGGTGAGCGTTGCCATGTGCCGGTCTCCTTTTTGGTTGGCACATGGTTGGACGGCGGGGATACAATTTTCCGCCAAGCCTTTGATTTTTCGTCTAGTTTGAATTGCGCGTCTTGTTGAATTCGATCATCCGCTCGACCGCCGCCCGCGCCGGGGCCGCCACCTCTTCGTCGATGGTGACCTCCTCGGTCATGGTGTGCAGCGACCACAACACATTCTCGAGGTTGATCCGCTTCATGTGCGGACACAGGTTGCAGCCCATCAGGAATTCGACGTCCGGGTTCTCGATCGCCACATTGTCGGACATCGAGCATTCGGTGACCATCACCACCCTCGGCGGCTGGTTGGTCTTGACCCAGTCGATCATCTTCGAGGTCGACCCGGAGAAATCCACCGCGTCGATCACCTCCGGCGGGCATTCGGGATGGGCGATGATCTTGGCGCCCGGGTAGCTTTCGCGCAGCTCTTCGATGTCGGCGGCGGTGAAGGTCTCGTGCACGATGCAGGCGCCGGCCCAGGTGACGATCTTCTTCTTGGTGTGCTTGGCGGTGTTGCGGGCCAGATACTGGTCCGGGATCATGATGACGGTATTTCCCTCGACCCCCTCGACGATGTCGAGGGCGTTGGACGAGGTGCAGCAGATGTCGGAGACCGCTTTGACGTCGGCAGAGGTGTTCACATAAGTGACGACCTTGGCGTCGGGGTACTCGGCACGCATCGCCATCACATCGGCGGGGGTGATCGAGGAGGCGAGCGAACAGCCGGCGCGGCTGTCGGGGATCAGCACCGTCTTGTCGGGGTTGAGCAGCTTTGAGGTCTCGGCCATGAAATGCACGCCGCATTGCACGATGACCTGCTTTTTGACCCGCGTCGCCTGCTGGGCGAGCTGCAGGGAATCGCCGAAATAGTCGGCGACGCCGTAGACGATCTGCGGGGTCTGGTAGTTGTGGGCGAGGATGACCGCGCCCTTTTCCTTCTTCAGCTTGTTGATCTGCCGGATGAGCGGCGCATACACCGGCCACTCGATCTCGGGAATCTGGGTCTTGAGCCGCTCATACGCCTTCGCCGTCGAACGTTGCACAGCCTTCGAGTAGCCGAGGTCGTAGCTCCGGGCGAGCTCGGCGCGGGCTTCATCGAGCGGGATCGTGGCGTTGATAAGCTGCACGTCGCCGCCTTGGGTGCGGGTCAGGGGAAGGTCCATGGCGGGGCGGAAAATAGGGGTTTTGCGGGGCTATTTCAATAAAGTGGCCGGCGCGGCGTGGGTGCCGGGGCCGGTGGGCGCTGGTCCGCGGCCAATATGGCATGCTAGGCGTTCGGCGCCGCGAGCCGGGAGCCGCCGATGCGTCTGGCCGTCCTTGTCCTTTTCGCCGTCTTCGCCGCGTGTTCCGCCGCCGCGGCGCGGGTCGATGTCTATGCGGCCTCCTCCCTCACCGATCTCGCCGGCGCGCTGGCGGACGCCTTCACGGCGCGCGCGGGCACCGAGGTCAGGGTCGTGACCGGGTCCTCTTCCACCCTGGCGCGGCAGATCGCGGCGGGGGCGCCGGCGTCGCTGTTCATTTCCGCCAACCGCCAATGGATCGATGTGGCGGTTGCCGAGGCCGGCTTCTCCACGCCCCGGCGGCTGTGCGGGAATTCCCTCGCCGTCATCGCCCCGGCGGGCGCGGAGCGGCTCGGTTCCTTCGTGGCGCTACCCGGCGCATTGGGCGAGGGGCGGCTGGCGGTCGGCGACCCGGCGCACGTGCCCGCCGGCATCTATGCGCGTCAGGCGCTGGAAAGCGCCGGGCTGTGGGAGGCACTCAAGGACCGGCTGGCGCCCGCCGACAATGTGCGCGCCGCCGTTTCCCTGGTGGCGGCCGGTGCGGCGCGGTTCGGCATCGTCTATGCGACCGATGCTTCCTATCCCGGGGTCGCGGAGGTGCTGGCGATCGACGATGGCCTGCACGCGCCCATCGCCTACTGGCTGGCGCTCGCCCCCGGGGCCGGCGCGGACGCGGAGGCGTTCGCGACGTTCCTCGCCGGCGACGCGGCGGCCGCGATCATCGCCGCCCAGGGGTTCGCGCCGTGAGCGCGGAACTCATCGGTATCGTCGGCCTGTCGCTCAAGGTGGCGCTGATGGCGCTCCTGTGGGCGTTGCCGGTCGCCTTTGGCCTGGGGTGGCTGCTGGCCCGCCACCGCTTCTTCGGCCGTTCCCTCGTCTCGGCGCTGGTGATGCTGCCGCTCGTCATGCCGCCGGTGGCGACCGGACTGGTGCTGCTCTGGGTATTCGGGCCGGCCGCGCCGCTCGGACGGTTTTTCGCGGAAATCCTCGGCATCGAATTCGCCTTTCGCTGGACCGGCGCCTCCCTCGCCGCCGGGCTGGTGGCGCTGCCGCTGATCGTCAGGCCGATCCGCCTCTCCCTGGAGGCCGTGGACCCGAAGCTCGACGAGGCGCTGGCGGTCGCCGGCAAGGGCAAATGGCGGCGCTTTGTTCTCTTGCATCTGCCGCTGTCGTTGCCCGGCATCGTCGCCGGGGTGATGCTGGGCTTCGCCAAGTCGCTGGGGGAATTCGGGGCGACCATCACCTTCGTCGCCAACATCCCCGGGGAGACCCGCACCCTGTCGCTGGCCATCCATTCGGCGCTGCAGTCGGTCGCCGGCGCGCCGATGGTGGTCTGGCTGAGCGCGATTTCGATCGGCATGTCGCTTGTCGCGGTGCTCGCCTCCGAGATGCTCTTGAATTGGCTGACCCCGCTTCTGACGGGTCGTTCGGAGGCGATCCGTGCTTGAGGTCGATGTCACGGGCACGAAGGGCGGCTTCGCCCTTGCCGCCTCGTTCACCGCCGGGGCCGGCACCACGGCGCTCATCGGAGAGTCCGGGGCGGGCAAGACGACGCTTCTCAGATTCATCGCCGGGCTCGACCGGCCCGAAGAGGGCGCCATCCGGCTCGGGCAAAAGACGCTGTTCGACGAAGGCGCCGGCATCGATCTGGCCGCCGACAGGCGGCGGGTGGGCATGGTCTTCCAGGAGCCGCGCCTCATGCCGCACATGAACGTCGCCGCCAACATCGCCCTGGGGCTGAGGGGCGGCGACACCGGTCGCGTCGCGGCGGTCGCCGAGCGGCTGCGTATCGGCGAGCTCCTCCAGCGCCGGATCGCGGGGCTTTCCGGCGGCGAGCAGCAGCGAGTGATGCTGGCAAGGGCGCTGGTGGGGGAGCCGGACGTGATCCTCTGCGACGAGCCGCTGACCGGCATCGACCCGGCGCTGAAGGCCAGTCTGCTCGACGAGATGCGGGCGGTGTTTGCCGAGGCGCGCGTGCCGGTCGTCTATGTCACCCATTCGATCGGCGAGGCGGTGCGGGTTGCCGAAACCGTCCTTGTGATGTCCGGCGGGCTGATCGTCGATCGCGGCGCGGCGGCCGCGGTGCTCGCCCGGCACCCGGGCGAAGTGCATTTCGAGGCCGGGGTCTCGAGCCTGCTGACGGGGACCGTGACCGATATCGACGCCGAATACGGCCTGGCCACGGTTGCGGTCGGCGATCAGTCGGTCGAGATCGCCGCCGGCGAATTGAAGCTCGGCGCCACCGCGCGGCTCAGGCTTTGGGCCAAGGACGTGGTTCTGGCCCTCGAGCGCCCGCATGCCATCAGCGCCCGCAACGCGCTCGCCGGCACCGTCACTCAGGTCCGCGCAGTCGGCGCCGCCCAGGCCGAGGTGACCGTCGAGGTCGCCGGCACGCCGGTGCTGACGCGGGTGATGCGCAAGACCGTCGCCGAGCTTTTGCTCGTCGAGGGCAAACCGGTGTTCGTGGTCTTCAAGTCGGCGGCGGTGGACTAGCGACAGCCGCGCCGCTGCGGCGATACGTCTGATTGCCGCCTCTTGTTGTCCGCGATCGGCGGTTAGGATATCCAGCGTCAACCTCCGAAGGACTTCCGGTGCCGCTCAAGCGCTTCGACGAGCTTTCCGATCCGGGCCTGGCCGGCTTCATCGGCCCGGGCACCGTCGGGGTGCTGCCGGTGGCGGCGACCGAACCGCACGGGCCCCACTTGCCGCTTTCGACCGATGGCGACATCGCCCGGGGGCATCTGGAGGCGTTGCCGGACTATCTGCCGGACGAGCTCTCGGTCGCGGTGCTGCCGCTGCAGGAGATCGGCTGGTCGATCGAGCATGCGGCCTTTTCGGGCCTCAAGACCCGCGAGCCCGAGCAGCTGCTCGCCGAGTGGGGGGCGATCGCGGCCGCCTTCCACCGCGCCGGCGGGCGCCGGCTGGTGATCGTGACGAGCCACGGCGGCAATTCCCCGGTGGTCGATATCCTCATCCGGCGATTGCGGGTGCAATACGGCATGCTGGCCGTCGGCACCGGGTGGCTGCGGTTCGGGCAGCCGGAGGGGCTCTATGACAACCTGGAGTTGCAATTCGGCATTCATGGCGGCGCCATCGAGACCTCGCTGATGCTGCACTATGCCCCCCACAAAGTCTCCATGAACAGCGCCGCGACATATCCGTCGACATTCGTGGAGCTGGCCACGAATCTCCGCCGGCTATCGCCGTTCGGACCGCATCGTTTCGGCTGGATGAGCCAGGACTTCAACCCGGCCGGGGTGGCCGGCGACGCGGGGGCCGCGAGCGCCGAAAAGGGCGCCGCCAGTGCCCGGCAAGCCCTTGAGGGATTTGCTCAATTGCTCGCCGAGGTGGCGGCGTTCGATCTCGCGAACCTGCGCCCGGCAGGCAACGATGTGAGCCGATGAACGGCGACCGGAGGTATTGGCAATATCTTCTGAAAGCGGTTTTGTCGGTGGCATTCGGTCTTGTCCTGGGACTGCCCGGGCCGGCTTTCGCGCACCCGCATATCTGGGTCGACGCGACGGCGGTCGTCGGGTTCGACGCCGGCGGCCGGGTCACCACCGTCTCGCATGTGTGGCGGTTCGACCAGGCCTATTCGGCCTGGGCCGTGCAGGGGCTGGACACCGACGGGGACGGGGTGCTGAGCGAAGGCGAGCTGCAGCCGCTGGCCGACGACAACATGGTCGGGCTGAGCGAATACGGCTTTTTCACCTTCGGCTCGATGGGCGACACCGAAATCGGCTTCGGCCATCCCTCCAACGCCCGGATGCGTTTCGAGGACGGGGTCTTGATTTTGAGCTTCACCGTCGAGGTGGAGCCCCCCACGGTCATGCAGGGCCAGCTCGAAATCGATGTCGGCGATCCCGAATACTACGCCGCCTTCACCTTCGAAGGCGCCGGCGCGGTGATGCTGGAGGGCGCGCCCGCCGGGTGCACGGTCGAGGTCAACCTTCCCAAGGAAATCGATTCCGACATCGCGGCGCGATTGTTCGCGCTGCCCGCCGACATCACCGTTCTGCCGCCGGACCTGCGCCAGGCGGCCCGCGATCTCGACAATGTGGTGGTTGTCGATTGCGGCACCGCCCCGGCCCCGCCCGCCTCCGCGGCCGACGCGGCGCGGCAGATGGCCGACGGAGCACTCCCGCAGCCGGCGCCGGCCGAGCCGCAAGCCCCGCAACCGGGGCCTTCGTTCAACCCGCCGCCGGCCAGCACGCCGTTCACCGCGCCGCCGGTGGAGCCCGGCACGCGGCCGAACAGCGGCGGCCTGCTGGGCTGGGTGGCGGCGCAGCAGCAGCGTTTCTATCTGGCGCTCACCGATGCCCTTGCAGGCCTGAAGACCGAGGGACGCGCGTTCTGGACCCTGGGTCTGATCAGTCTCCTGTATGGCATCTTTCACGCCGCCGGCCCGGGGCACGGCAAGGTGGTGATCTCGTCGTATCTGGTGGCCCGGGAACGCAATATCGGGCGCGGGATCGGCTTGAGCTTCGCGGCGGCGATGATGCAGTCATTGACCGCGGTGCTTTTCGTTTCGCTGGCGGCGGGGGTGCTGCGGCTGACCAGCTTCGCGATGTCGGACGCCGCCGCCGCCATGACCACGGGCTCCTACGTGCTGATCGCGGCGATCGGCGCCTGGCTGGCCTGGCGCAAGGCCATGCAGCTTTGGAATGGCGGGCACGGGCACCGGCATCACCATGACCACGCCCATGACCACGCCCATGACCACGCC
>CAZNOZ010000011.1:55983-70499 GCA_964574935.1 uncultured Devosiaceae bacterium
CCATGACCACGCCCATGACCACGCCCATGACCACGCCGACCCGTTCGTGGCGCCGCAGCTGGCGCGCGGCGACTGGCGCGAGATGGCCTCTGTGGTGCTGGCGGTGGGGCTCAGGCCCTGCTCGGGGGCGCTGATCGTGCTCGCCTTCGCTCTGACTCAGGGGCTGCTGTTCGCCGGCATCGTCGCCACCTTCGTGATGGGACTGGGCACCGCGCTGACCGTGACGGTGCTCGCGGGGTTCGCGGTGACGTTCAAGGATCTCGCGCTCAGAATGGCCAAGGGCGGCCGCGGCTGGATCGAAAGCCTGGTCGGATGGGCCGAGCTTGCCGCGGCGCTCGTTGTGATGGGGTTCGGGATCGTCCTCACTGTCGCCAGCCTCTAGAAGGGGGAGGCGGGCAGGCGTGTGTTGCGCCGAAGACGGCGTCCGCTAAGGTGCCGTTCCCATCCCTCCTCGCGGGCGATTTCGTCGATGCCGGACCACCTGCCGCCAGGCCATCCGCCCGTCTCCGCGCGAAAAATCGGCGTGCTGCTGGTCAATCTCGGCACCCCGGACGCCACCGACTACGCTTCGATGCGGCGCTATCTGAGCGAATTCCTTTCCGACCGGCGGGTGATCGAGACCCCGCGCCTGCTGTGGTGGCCGCTGTTGCATCTGATCATCCTGACGACGCGGCCGGGGCGGTCGGGCCGCAACTACGACAAGATCTGGGACCGCGAAAAAGGCGACAGCCCGCTGCGCCTGATCACGCGCTCGCAGACCGAAAAACTGGCCGCCGCGCTGGCCGCCGACGATCGTCTGGTCGTCGATTTCGGCATGCGTTACGGCAACCCGTCGATCGGCTCGGCACTGGCGGCGCTCAAGGACAAGGGCTGCGAGCGGATTCTCATGGTGCCGCTTTATCCGCAATATTCGGCGCCGACCACCGCGACGGCGAACGACAAGGCCTTCGAGGCGCTGGCGGAGATGCGCTGGCAGCCGGCGGTTCGGACCGCCCCGAGCTATCACGACGATCCGGTCTACATCTCGGCGATCGCGCACTCCGTGCAGGCGGGGCTCAAGACGCTCGACTTCGAGCCCGATCTGGTGATCGCCTCCTATCACGGCATGCCGAAAACCTATCTCGAGGCGGGCGACCCCTATCACTGCCAGTGCCAGAAGACGACGCGGCTGGTGCGCGAGAAACTCGGCTGGCCGGACGACCGGCTGATGGTGGCGTTCCAGAGCCGGTTCGGCCGCGGCGAGTGGCTGCAACCGTATACCGCCGACACGCTGGCCGAGCTGCCGGGGCGCGCGGTGCGCAACGTCGCCGTCATTTCGCCGGGTTTCTCGGCCGATTGCCTGGAAACCCTCGAGGAAATCGCCATCGGCGGTGAGGAGATCTTCAAAAAGGCCGGCGGCGAGAATTTCGCTTACATCGCCTGCCTCAACGACAGCGCCGAAGGAATGGCGGTGATCGAGGCGGTGGTCCGGCGCGAGCTTGGCGGCTGGATCTGAACCGCGCGCCGCCGCGGGACAGTTGCGGGGTTCCGAGGAGCCGCATACAAACTCGGGTGGGGGCCGAGGCAGCGAGGGAGTGAGCGATGGACGGGTTTTCGATTGCGCTGATCGCCTTGGTGGTGCTGGCCGTGCTGGTGCTGTTCGCCGGCGTCAAGACGGTGCCGCAGGGCTACAATTTCACGGTCGAGCGGTTCGGGCGCTACACCCGAACCCTGAAGCCCGGGCTCAGCCTCATCGTGCCGTTCGTCGACGGGATCGGGCGCAAGCTGAACATGATGGAGCAGGTGCTCGACGTGCCCTCGCAGGAGGTCATCACCCGCGACAACGCCACCGTCGAGGTCAACGGGGTGACCTTCTATCAGGTGCTGGACGCGGCGGCGGCGGCCTATGAGGTTTCGGGGCTGGAAAACGCCATCCTCAACCTGACCATGACCAATATCCGCACCGTCATGGGGTCGATGGACCTCGACCAGCTGCTCTCCAACCGCGACGAAATCAACGACCGGCTGCTCAAGGTCGTCGATGCGGCGGTGTCGCCGTGGGGGGTCAAGATCACCCGCATCGAGATCAAGGATATCGATCCGCCCAAGAACCTCGTCGATTCGATGGCCAGGCAGATGATGGCCGAGCGCGAGAAGCGGGCGGTGATCCTGGAGGCCGAGGGCAAGCGGCAATCGGCGATCCTGGAGGCGGAAGGCCGCAAGCAGGCGCAGGTGCTGGAGGCCGAGGGCCGTCGCGAGGCGGCGTTCCGTGACGCCGAGGCGCGCGAGCGCGCTGCCGAGGCGGAAGCCAAGGCGACCCAGATGGTGTCGGTGGCAATTGCCGAGGGCGACGTGCAGGCGATCAACTATTTCGTCGCCAACAACTACATCAAGGCGCTCGAAGGGCTGGCCAAGTCGCCCAACCAGAAGGTCCTGATGCTCCCCGTGGAGGCGGCCAATGTCATCGGGGCGCTGGGCGGCATCGCCGAGATCGCCCGCGAGACGTTTGGCGATGGCGGCACCCCGCCGCGGCGGGGCTCGCGGACGCCGTCGACGGGCGGCGGCGGAGCGGGGTAACGGGCGATGGACCTGATCGGGCTGATTGCCCAATTCGGCGGCTGGTCGTGGATCGTGGCCGGGGCGGTGCTGCTGGCCATCGAGCTGGTGGTGCCCGGCGGCGTCTTCGTGTGGTTGGGCGCCTCGGCGATCGTGGTCGGGCTGGCGAGCCTTGTGCAGGC
Organism: uncultured Devosiaceae bacterium; assembly: GCA_964574935.1. Lineage (GTDB taxonomy): Bacteria > Pseudomonadota > Alphaproteobacteria > Rhizobiales > Devosiaceae > JBBECE01. The sequence goes on from CAZNOZ010000011.1 coordinate 58,701, forward strand.
CATCCCCTGGCAATGGCAGTGGGCGCTGTTCGCGGTCCTGTCGATTGCCGGTGTGGCGGGCTGGATCGGCTATGTGCGGCGGCGGCCGGAGGCCACCGACAGCCCGTTTCTCAATTTGCGCACGCGCCGCTTCGTCGGCCGGACCTACACCCTGGACGAGCCGATCGAGAACGGCGAGGGGCGCCTCAGGATCGCCGACACGACGTGGCGGGTCAGCGGGGCGGACGCCGCCGCCGGGAGGCGCGTCACCGTCGTGGGCGCCGAGGGTTCGGTGCTACAGGTCGAGCCCGCCGGCGGAGGGACGACCTCGGTCTAGGGCTGCAGGGTCACCGGCACCGGCGGCTCCTCATACATCAGGAGGATCGAGATGCGCTGGTTGGAGGCCAGATACGGGTCGTTGGGAAACAGCGGCTCGGCGTCCCCATAGCCGACCACCGAGTGGATGTGGTCGGGGCCGAGGCCGAACTCCTCGAGAATGCGGCGGGTGACGTTGGCGCGGTCGGCCGAGAGCTCCCAGGGGCCGTAGCGCGGGTTCTCATAGCTGCCGCCGGCCGCCGTGTGCCCGGAAATGCGGACCCGGCTCGGCAGGCGGTTGATGATCGGCGCCATCACCGCAATCGCCTGCCGGGTCGCCTCGAAGGGGTATTTCGAACCTTCGGGGAACATGGCGCGGCCTTCCTGGTCGACGATCTGGATGTTCAGCCCCTCCTCGGTCGGCTCGATGAGGAGATTGTCGGCGATGTAGGTGATGTCGGGCAGCTCCTGCCAGGCCTGCTTGAGGGTGGTCGCGGCGAGCGCGAAGGGCTGCGGCAGCTCGACATCGGATCGCTCGTATTCGTGGGTGTTGGCCTCCGGCCCCTGCTTGGTGCGCTGATCCTGATCGACGGAGGCGAACTCGGTCTGCTGGGGCTCCTGATCCTCGGACAGGATCTTGACATAGTCGCGCAGCGGATTGCCGGCGCGCTCGATCATGCCGGCGCGCTGCTGGACCTGGATGACGCCGAAGGCGTCGCGCAGCGAACCGGCGACGACCTGCAGCTTTTCCTTGTCCTGGATCGAGAACGACACGATCAGAACGAAGAAACACACAAGGATCGACATCAGGTCGGCGAAGGTGACCAGCCACTCGGGGAGTGAAGAGCCGCCGGATTTTTGTTTGATCGCCACCGGAAGGCCCTAGGCGGCCTCGGGGACGAGCTCGCCGCGTTGCTTTTCGGGAAGGTAGGCGACCAGCATTTCCCGGATGATGTTCGGCGACTTGCCGTCGCGGATCGACATGATGCCGTCGATGATCAGCGTCTGGTTGATTTCCTCGGCGCCGAGCTTGGCGGTGAGCTTGTCGGCCATGGGCAGACAGACCAGGTTTGCCAGCACGGCTCCATAAAGGGTTGTCAGAAGGGCGACCGCCATGGCCGGGCCGATGGTGGAGGGGTCGTCCATGTTGGCCAAAAGCTGGACCAGCCCGACCAGGGTTCCGATCATGCCGAAGGCCGGGGCCGCGTCGCCCAGCGACTTGAACACGCGCTGGCCCTCGGCCAGGCGGGTCAGATACTGGTCGCGCTCGAGCTCCATGGACTCGCGGATGAAGGCGCCGTCGTAGCCGTCGGCGATCAGTTGCGAGCCCTTCATGAGATACGGCTCGTCGATCTCCATGCTCTCGAGCCCGAGGGGACCGTTGCGGCGCACCACGTCGCCCATCTCGGCGATCCTGGTGATCAGCTCGCGCGGCTCGACCTTCTTGTGGATGAAGGCGACCTTGCCGCCGATCATGAAGGCGCTGGCGACCCCGGCGATCGGAAACCGGATCAGGGTGGCGGCCATGCCGCCGCCGACCACGATCAGCACCGAGGGCAGATTGACGAACTGGGTGACCGAGCCGCCCATCAGGATCGCCACAGCGATGACCGCGGCCCCCGCTGCCAGCCCGATGATCGTTGCCAGGTCCATTCGAGAAGCTCCCCAGTGCACCGGCCGGCGGTCGGCGCGCATGCAAGCGCAAATTTACTGACGCAACGGCTAATCGGCTGTTAATCGAACGGCCGTGAGGCGCGCCGCGGCCGGTTTGCCGCCTTCTGGCTATCGCGCTGGTGAACGAGCGGTTAACCGAAGGTCGCGGCAGCGGCCGCGAAAGGCTTCCTTAACCATAAAAGACGACTGTGAGGGCGGGCCTTGCAGCCAAGTAGAGCGGCCGTGCGTCACATTCGGTTTTCGCTGGTGTTTTTGGTGATTTGCTCGGTGCTGGCGACCCCGGCGGCGGCCGGCGATCTCGGCGACGGCATCGGGACCGACAACCCGGCGCTCCTTTATCCTCCCTTCACCGGCAAATGCGCCGATGCGCGCGGCGAGATCGTGCCGTGCGCGCCGGCGGCCGATTGTGTCGGCGCCGATCCGGACAGGGGCGCGCAGGGGTGCGCTGCGGCATCGCTCGTCGGCGATACCGTCGGCGGCGATCGGGGGGGATTGCCGTTCGACGTGGGCTGGTTTGTGTCGAAGCGGGCAAGGAGCGAGTTCTCCCAGGGCGGCGCGCCGCGCTTTGTGGGGGCGCTGCGCTCGGGGCTCGATGTCAGCTACGAGGGGGCCGGGGCCCGCCTCACCGGCCAGACGGCGGGCGAATTCAGAACTCTCGACGGGCAGCAGGCCTATTTCTCCTCGTTCGATGCGGGGGTGCTGAGCGATTACGATCTCACGTCGGCGACCTCGCTGCTGTTCGCGGGCAGCTTCGACGCGTCCGTGCCCGATCCGGACGATTCGGGCCTGCCGGCCAACACCGCCGAGGCGCCATTGACCGCCGCGTGGCGGGCGGAAGGCGGGTTGCGGCAGCAGCTGGGGCGGTTCAGCGCCGAAGTGGGGGTCACCTCACTGCGCGAGACGGTCACCGATACGGTGCTCGATGACGCCTCGGTGATCGACAACACCGAGTTCGACCGCACCGGCTGGGGGGCGAAGGCGCGCGTGGGTGTCGATGTCACGCCCGGCTGGGGCTTGTTCGTCGCCGGCGCGCTGCGCCGCGAGGTCTACGACGCCGCCTCGAGCGATCTGGGCGTCAAACTCGACAGCAATACGCTCGAGGCGCGGGCCGGGATGAGTTTCGAGCCGGACCCGACGCTGGAGGGAGAGGTGTCGCTGGGGGCGTTGCGGCGGGGGTTCGACGCCGGTTCGCTGGCGCCGGTGACGACCTATGTGGCCGGCGCGGACGTGCAGTGGTCTCCGAGCCGCACCGCGACGCTGACCGCGCACGTCTCAAGCGACCTCAAGCCGACCACCGAGCCCGGCGCGAGCACCCAGATCAGCCACCTCGCGACCCTCGAGGCGGCCTACGACGCCACCGACACCGTGCGGCTGCGCGGCAGCGTCAGTGCCGCGCTCGACCAGTATGCGGGCGTCACCGCGCAGACCAGCACCACCAAGGTGGGCGTCGGCGTCGACTACCTGGTCAACCGGTTCACGACCATGTTCGCGGATCTCACCGGCACCGCCATCGACGACACGACCGACGGCGCCTCGCAGTCGCTGGCGATCGAGGCGGGGGTTACCGTTTCGCGGTGACCGCGAGGTTGCCGCCGACGGTCTCCGGCAGGGTCGCGGTGAGGGTGCGCAGCTCGGCCATGAAGTCGTCGGAGATGTCGGGCCGGTCCAGGGCAAACACCACATTGGCCGTCAAAAAGCCGATCTTGGAGCCGCAGTCGAAGGACTGACCGTCGTATTTGACGCCGGTGAAGTCCTGCATCTGCATCAGCGCCTGCATGGCGTCGGTGATCTGGATCTCGCCGCCGGCCCCCTTGGTGTGTTCGGCGAGAAGCCCGAAGACTTCCGGCTGCAGGATATAACGGCCCGATATGATGAGATTGGACGGCGCTTCGTCGCGCTTGGGCTTCTCGACCATGCCGGTGACCTTGAAGCCGCTGTCGGGGCCATCACCACGGGCGACGACGCCGTAGGCGGAAACGGCGTGCGGGTGGACTTCCTCCACGGCGATGACATTGCCTCCCGAGCGCTCGTAGGTGGCGACCATTTGTGCCAGCACCCCTGGCGCGGCCCGAAAGATCATGTCGGGCAGCAGCAGGGCGAACGGCTCGGCGCCGACGATGGCGCGGGCGCACCACACCGCGTGGCCGAGGCCCAGGGGCTGGTGCTGGCGCGTGAAGGAAGTCTGGCCGGGCGCCGGCAGGTCGCGCCTGAGTTCGGCGAGCTCCGATTCCTTGCCGCGCTCCTGAAGGGTTGTCTCGAGCTCGGGCTGGCGGTCAAAATGGTCCTCGATGACCGACTTGTTGCGCCCGGTGACGAAAACGAAATGCTCGATGCCCGCCTCGCGGGCCTCGTCGACGGCGTACTGGATGAGCGGACGGTCGACGACCGGCAGCATTTCCTTCGGCATCGCCTTGGTGGCCGGCAGAAATCGCGTTCCGAGCCCCGCAACGGGGAATACTGCTGTTCGAACCGGCCGGATCACCATGCCCTCCTGCCGCCTCGGGGGCGGGCGCAAGCGAAATTCAACCTTATGTTGCTAGCATTCAGCCGGTGCAATGCAAATGGGGATGGGTGCGCATGAGCGTGCTTGTAACGGGCGGGGCGGGCTATATCGGCTCTCACATGGTGCTCAGGCTGCTGGACGCCGGCGAGCGCGTCGTGGTCGTCGACAATCTGGTGACCGGGTTCGATTGGGCGGTCGATTCGCGCGCCCGGCTGGTGACCGGTGACGTCGGCGACATGGGCCTGGTCGGCCCCCTGCTGCGCGAAGAGGAGGTGTCGGCGATCCTGCATTTCGCGGGATCGGTGGTGGTGCCGGAGTCGGTCGCGGACCCGCTCAAATATTACCGCAACAATACCGCCAACACCCGCAACCTGATCGAGGCGGCGGTCGAGGCGGGGGTGGGGCGGTTCATCTTCTCCTCGACGGCGGCGGTCTATGGGGGCGCCGGGATGGACCCGGTCTTCGAGGACGCCGAGCTCGACCCCGAAGCGCCCTATGGCCGCTCGAAGTGGATGAGCGAGATGATGCTCGCCGATGTCGGCGTGGCGCACGGGCTGCGCTACGGCATTCTGCGCTACTTCAACGTCGCCGGCGCCGACCCCGAGGGCCGGGCCGGCCAGTCGACCCCCCGGGCCACCCATCTGATCAAGATCGCCTGCCAGACGGCGCTCGGCCTGCGGCCCCGGATGGAGGTTTTCGGCACCGACTATCCGACCCCGGACGGCACAGCGGTGCGCGACTACATCCACGTCACCGACCTGATCGAGGCGCACGCGCTGATGCTCGACCACCTCGGCGCCGGCGGGGCCAGCGACACCCTCAATTGCGGCTATGGGCGCGGCTATTCGGTGCGCGAAGTGATCGAGACGGTGCGGGAAGTCAGCGGGGTGGAATTCGAAACTGTGGAAAGCCCGCGCCGGCCCGGCGATCCGCCGTCGCTGGTGGCCGGGGCCGATCGGGTGCGCGAGAGGCTCGGCTGGCGGCCGGCCCATGAGAGTCTGGGCGAGATCGTCACCACGGCGCTGGCCTGGGAAAAGCACCTGATGACGCGCAACGATCCGCCGCCGATCGCCTGAATTCGGTCATTGATTGCGGCGACAACGCGACATGCGCCGATCCATTGTCCTGAAATTGCCCGTCGCGGCCCTAGTGCTGGCGCTGGCCGTATCGCCGGTCATGTCGCAGCCGACGCAGCCGTTTTCGGCGTTCGTGCGCCAATTCGAGACCCGCGCGGCCGCCGCCGGCATCGCCCGCGAGGTCTATCGCCGGGCGACCGATGGCCTCACCCCGGACCCGGCCGTGCCGGAATTCTCCGAAGCCCAGCCGGAGTTCGAGACGCCGATCTGGGTCTATCTCGATCGCCGCGTCAGCCCCGAGCGGATCGCCCGCGGCCGGGCCGCGTTCGCCGACCACCGGGCGCTGATCGAGCGGGTGGGGACCGAATTCGGGGTCGACCCGTACCTGTTGGCGGCCATCTGGGGGATCGAGAGCGACTATGGCGCCATCCTGGACAACCCGCGATTCATCCGGCCGGTCGTGCGGTCGCTGGCGACACTCGCGTGGCAGCGCCGGGGCCGGGTGGCGGCGGACGAAGCGGAGCTGATCGCGGCGCTCAGGATCATTCAGGCCGGCGACGCCAGCGCCGAAAGCCTGGTTGGCTCCTGGGCCGGGGCGATCGGGCACCTGCAGATCGCGCCGACCGCCTTCATCGACCATGCGGTCGACTATGACGGGGACGGCAGGCGCGATCCGCACGCCTCGCTGGCCGACGCGCTCGCCTCGAGCGCCCGGTTCCTCATCGCCCTCGGCTATCGGCCGGGAAGCGACTGGGGCTACGAGGTCGGCGTGCCGGCGGGGTTCGACTTCGCCGAGGCGGGGCGCGACAGGCTGCGCCCGGCGCGGGTCTTCGCGGATCTGGGGGTGCGCCGGGTGCGCGGGCAGGGGTTCCCGGACCCCGACGAGCCGGTGTTCCTCTACGTGCCGGCCGGCAGGGACGGGCCGAAATTCCTCATGACGCGGAACTATCTGGTCCTCAAGGGCTACAATTTCTCCGATTCCTATGCCCTGGCGGTGGCGCATCTGACCGACCGGCTGAAGGGGTCCGGGCCGCTGGTCGGGTCGTGGCCCCGGGACGCGCGGTTTCTCGATCGCCGGGAGCGTCTCGAATTGCAGAGATTGCTTTCTGGTGCCGGCTACTATCGGGGCGAGATCGACGGGCGGCTCGGACCCATCACCTCGGCGGCGCTGAGCCACTGGCAGGCGGCCAACGGCCTGGTCGCCGACGGCTTCGCGACCCTTGGGGCCCTGGAGGCGCTGCGAGCGGGCCGCTAGCCGCTTTCGACATTGAATCGCCATTGCGGCCGGCGATAGGCTGGAGCACTTGTCAGGTCCGAACACCATGCCGCGCATCGCAGCCACCATCATTGTCCTGCTTGTCGCGTCGGCGCTGGAGCCGACGCCGGCGATCGCGCAACCGGCCCCATTCGGGCTGGCGGCGCCCGAGCGTATCGAGCTCGCCCAGAATGAGCCGCGGCGCCGAACCTTGCTGGACCTTCTGTTCGGTCGCACGCGGCAGGAGCCCGAGCCCGCGCAGCCGGCGGGGCGGTCGGCGCCGCCGCGCGCTTCGGCCCCCTCGCCCTCCATCATCGCGGTGGGCACCAAGAACGAGAACGCGACCCGTCTGGCGGTGTTCGGCGATTCGATGGCGTCGGGGTTGGCGCACGGGCTGTCGCGGCTTTACGCGAACGATCCCAACATCGTGGTGCTCAACGAGGCGGTGGGATCGAGCGGCTTCGTGCGCGACGACTTCTTTGACTGGAACGCGGCGATGGCGAACGCCATTCGGGACGATACGTTCGAGCTGGCGGTGGTCGTCGTCGGTATCAACGACCGCCAGTGGATCGCCACCGGAGGCGGCAATGCGCCGCCGCTGAGCGATGAGTACCGGGCGGAGTATTCGAAGCGCCTTGACGAATTCATGAACCGGTTCCGGCTCGCCAACCGGCCCGTGATCTGGGTCGGCCTGCCGCCGATGCGGGCGGAGGAATACTCGTCGGCCCTGGCCCAGATCAGCTCGCTGCAGCGCTCGGCCGCTTTTTCCAATGGGGTCGAGTTCGTCGACATCTACGATCGGTTCGTGGACGAAGCGGGCAACTACACGCGCCTGGGCCCGGATCTGAGCGGCCAGCAGGTGGTGATGCGGCTCGACGACGGCATCCACTGGACCGACGCCGGCGCCGACCGGGCGGCGTTCTTCGTCGACAAGGCGGTGCGCCTGTTCTATCGCGGCGGTTCGGTGAGCATCGAGGTGGCCGATCCGCTTACCGACACCGACGCGGGCGCGTTGCAGCGGCCGCCCTACCAGGGACTGGGGCAAATCCGGCTGCTCGAGGTCGCCGGACTGATCACGTCGCTGAACGAGCCGCCGCGCGCCCTGGACGGGTTGATCGTGGCCGGGCCGCTCGAGGGCACAGGGATCGACTTGAGCGCAATGAGCAATGCGCCGGCCGGGCGCGTCGACAGCTTCGGGGTCGGTTACGATCCGCAGGAGCCGCCGAGCCTGGCGCCGGCGCAATAGGTGCGCGGTGGACGCGCGGGCGCGTTTCGTCGACGAGCTGGCGGGCAAAATCTCCTCGCGGCTTGGCGACGGGGTGTTGCGGGTGGCGATTTCGGGCGTCGACGGCGCGGGAAAAACACATCTCGCGGACGAGCTTGCGAGGTTGCTCGAGCGGTCCGGCGTCGGCGTCATCCGGGCGAGCCTGGACGGTTTCCACAATCCGAAGGCGACGCGCTACCGGCGCGGCCGGCATTCGCCGGAGGGCTATTTCCGGGACTCCTTCGATCTGACCCGCTTGCGCAGCGAGCTGCTCGATCCGCTGGCGAAGGGCGGCAGCGGCACCTTCCGGGCCGCGGTGTTCGACTATCGAACCGACGAACCGGTGGATGCGCCGGTACGAAAGGCCCCGGTGCCGTCGGTCCTTCTTGTCGACGGGGTCTTTCTGATCCGGCCGGAGCTCGCCGGATGCTGGGATCTGACGATCTGGCTGGAGGTGCCGTTCGAGCGGGCGCTCGAACGCCTGGCGGCCAGGGACGGGTCGAACCCCGATCCCGAAGCGCCTGAGAACGCGCGCTACCGGGACGGCCAGAGGCTCTATGTCGCCGCATGCAGGCCCCGCCAAAGCGCCGACATCGTCGTCGACTACGCGGACCTTGCGGCGCCGGGATTGCTCGGCGGCTAGCGCGGCAGGTCGGTGGCGCCCATCAGGTCCAAGTCGATGGCGCGGGCGGCCTGTCGTCCCTCGCGGATGGCCCAGACGATCAGCGACTGGCCGCGCCGCATGTCGCCGGCGGTGTAGACCCCCTCGACGGACGTGCGATAGCCGAAAGTGTCGGCGAGCACATTGCCGCGCTTGTCGCGGTCGGCGCCGAGCTCTTCGAGCATGCCCTCGAAGACCGGATGCGCGAAGCCGATGGCGAGCAGCGCCAGATCCGCCTGGAGGACGTATTCGCTGCCCTCGATGGGTTTGCGCTGGCGATCGACGCGGGCGCATTTGAGGCCGGTGACGTGGCCCAGCGAATTGCCGACGAATTCCATGGAACCGGCCTGGAACTGCCGGACGGCACCTTCGGCCTGCGAGGAGGAGGTGCGCATCTTGACCGGCCAGTTCGGCCAGGTGGTCAGCTTGTCCTCCTTCTCGGGCGGCTGCGGGCGGATGTCGATCTGGGTGACCGAGACCGCCCCCTGCCGGAAGGCGGTGCCGATACAGTCCGAGGCGGTGTCGCCGCCGCCGATGACGATGACGTGCTTGCCGTAGGCGTTGATCGGCTCTTCGGCGGAGACGTCCTCGCCGTTCAGCCGCCGGTTCTGCTGGACCAGATACGGCATGGCGTAGTGGACGCCGGTGAGATCGGAGTTCTCGACGCCGGGGTCGCGCGGATGCTCGGCGCCACCGCACAGGAGCACCGCGTCATAGTCCCTGCGGAGTTCGGAAAGCGGCCGGTCGACCCCGATGGTCTCGCCGTAGTGGAAGGTGACGCCTTCCGCCTCCATCTGGGCGATGCGGAAGTCGATGCGGTACTTCTCCATCTTGAAGTCGGGAATGCCGTAGCGAAGCAGCCCGCCGGCTCTTGGCTCGCGCTCGAAGATATTCACCCCGTGGCCGACGCGGGCCAGCTGCTGGCCGGCGGCCATGCCGGCCGGGCCGGAGCCGACGATGGCGATCTTCTTGCCGGTCTCGGCCTCCGGCGGATCGGGGGCGACCCAGCCCTCCCGGATGCCGCGCTCGACGATCGCCAGCTCGATCGCCTTGATCGTGACCGCCTCGTCCTCGAGGTTGAGGGTGCAGGCGGCCTCGCAGGGGGCGGGGCAGGTGGTGCCGGTGAATTCGGGGAAGTTGTTGGTCGAGTGCAGGTTCCGGCAGGCCTCTTCCCATTGCCCGGCATAGACCAGATCGTTCCAGTCGGGGATCTGGTTGTTGACCGGGCAGCCGGCGGCCTCGGAGTGGCAGTAGGGGATGCCGCAATCCATGCAGCGCGCCGCCTGGCGGGCGAGCTCGGGCTCGGAAAGCGGCATGGTGAACTCGCGGAAATGCCGAATGCGGTCGGAGGCCGGCTGATAGCGCGGCTCCTGCCGATCGACTTCGAGAAATCCGGTGACCTTGCCCATGCGAGACCGGGGCGGCCCTATTCGGCCGCCGCCGAGCGCAGCTCGACGCGGGATTTTTGCATGTCCTCGATGGCGCGGCGGTACTCGACCGGCATGATCTTGAGGAATTTGCCCCGGTAGTCGTCCCAGTTCTCGAGGATTTCCGCGGCGCGGGACGAGCCGGTGTAGTGGCGGTGGTTGGTGATGAGCTGGCGCAGCCGCTCGCCGTCATGCTTGGTCATGTCGCCGGAAATGTCGACCCGGCCGTGCCACTCCAGATCGCCACCGTGGTGGTGCAGGCGCAGCATCAGCTCCTCTTCCTCCAGCACCGGCTCGAGATCGACCATGGCGAGGTTGCAGCGGGAGCGGAAGTCGCCGTCCTCGTCGAGCACATAGGCGATGCCGCCCGACATGCCGGCGGCGAAGTTGCGGCCGGTCTTGCCGATGACGACGACGATGCCGCCGGTCATGTATTCGCATCCGTGGTCGCCGGTGCCCTCGACGACGGCGACGGCGCCGGAATTTCTGACTGCGAAGCGCTCGCCGGCGATGCCGCGGAAATAGCATTCGCCTTCGATGGCGCCATAGAGAACAGTGTTGCCGACGATGATGGCCCGCTCGGGGGCGTAGCCGGCGTCGTCGGGCGGGCGCACCACAAGTCGGCCGCCGCACAGCCCCTTGCCGACATAGTCGTTGGCGTCCCCGATCAGCTCGAAGGTCACGCCGGTGGCCAGGAACGCCCCGAAGCTCTGGCCGGCCGGGCCGACGAAGCGCACGGAGATGGTGTCCTCGGGCAACCCCTCGAAGCCGTAGCGCTTGGCGATTTCGCCCGACAGCATGGCGCCGACGGCGCGGTCGCGGTTGCGGATGGGCAGCTCGAACTGCACCGGTTTGCCCTGTTCCAGCGCCGGGGCGGCTTTGTCGATCAGCGTCCGGTCGAGGACCTCCGCGAGCCCGTGGTCCTGGCGCTGGGAGTGATAGAGCGTGTCCTCGCCGATGGGCTCGGGCTTGTAGAACAGCTTCGAGAAATCCAGCCCGTGCTGCTTCCAGTGGGCGTCGAGACGCTTCTTGTCGAGCAGGTCGGTGCGTCCGATCAGCTCGTTGAGCGTCCTGACGCCGAGCTCGGCCATCTGGGCGCGCAGATCCTCGGCGACGAAGAAGAAATAGTTGATGACGTGCTCGGGGGTGCCCTTGAAACGCTTTCTGAGCACCGGGTCCTGGGTGGCGACGCCGACCGGGCAGGTGTTCAGATGGCATTTGCGCATCATGATGCAGCCCGCCGCGATCAGCGGGGCGGTGGAAAATCCGAACTCGTCGGCCCCGAGAATGGCGGCGACGAGCACGTCGCGGCCGGTGCGCATGCCGCCGTCGACCTGCAGCGCCACCCGCGCGCGCAGCCGGTTCATGACCAGCGTCTGGTGGGTCTCGGCGATGCCGATCTCCCAGGGGCTGCCGGCATGCTTGATCGAGGTCAGCGGCGAGGCGCCGGTGCCGCCGTCATGGCCGGCGATCGTGATGTGGTCGGCGCCGGCCTTGGTGACGCCCGCGGCCACGGTGCCGACGCCGACCTCGGAGACCAGCTTGACGGAAACGTCGGCGGCCGGATTGGCGTTCTTGAGATCGAAGATGAGCTGGGCGAGGTCCTCGATCGAGTAGATGTCGTGGTGCGGCGGCGGCGAGATCA
>CAZNOZ010000012.1:0-29461 GCA_964574935.1 uncultured Devosiaceae bacterium
TCAAAGCGAGAAGTCCGTGTCGTCTGACCGATCCCTCGCGCGAAGACAAGCCCCCCGCGGGTGACGATGTCGATCGCCTTGCCGGTCGCCGCGGGGGCGCGCGGCTTGTTCCGATCCGGCATCGATGCATGAAGTCCCCGCCCGGCATGGCTTGCCGCGGCCGATTTGTGCGATAGGAACGGACCGGCGGCCCGCGGCATCGGTCCCGGGGCCCGAAACGGCTTCTGCCACACCGGGCGCGCGGGCGCGCCAAACCGACAATTCGAGCGCAGGAAAGGGTGACCGAGGTGAAATTCGCGGCGATCGGCATCGATCACGGCCACATATTCGACCACGTCAACGGGCTCATCGGGGAGGGACTGGAATTCGCGGGCTACGACCCCGAAACCTCGGTCCCCGATCTGATGCGGACATTCGACGCAAAGTATCCGGACGCCCCCCAGCGCACCCGGGACGAGCTCTTCGACGACCCGAGCATCGACATCATCTGCACCGCCGCCATCCCGCGCGACCGCACGCCGATCGCCATCCGCGCCATGACGGCGGGCAAGGACGTGATGGTCGACAAGCCCGGTGTGGTCAGCTTCGAGCAGCTCGAAGCGGCGCGCCGGGCGGTGGCGGAGACCGGCCGCATCTTCTCGATCTGCTTTTCGGAGCGGCTATGCGTGCGCTCGGCGGTGAAGGCCGGCAAGCTGGTCAAGGCCGGGGCCATCGGGCAGGTCGTGCAGACGATCGGCATGGGGCCGCACAGGAAAGCCGAAGCCTCCCGGCCCGATTGGTTCTTCGAGTTCGACGCCTTCGGGGGCATCATCGTCGACATCGCCTCGCACCAGATCGACCAGTTCCTCTTCTATACCGGCGCCACCCAGGCCGAGATCGTCGCCTCGACGGTTGGCAATTTCGCGACCCCTCGTTCCGCCGACTTCCAGGACTTCGGCGAGGTGCTGCTGCGCTCGCCTGCAGCCGCCGGCTATATCCGCGTCGACTGGTACACGCCCGACGGCCTGCCGACCTGGGGCGACGGGCGGCTGACGATCCTGGGCACCGAGGGATACATCGAGCTCAGAAAGTATGTCGACATCGCCGGGCGGCCGGGCGGCAATCACCTGTTCCTCGTTGACGGGGACGGGGTGCGCCATGTCGATTGCTCGGACGAGAAGCTCGACTATTTTGCGCAGTTCGTCGCCGACGTGCGCGAGCGGACGGAGACCGCGATGACGCAGGCGCACGTCTTCGAGGTGTGTCGCCTGTCGCTCGAGGCGCAGCGCCAGGCGGCGGTGATCGGTCCGCGCGGCCAATAGGGGGACTGGCACGGTGAGCAAAATGCGCGTGGCGGTGATCGGCGCCGGCATCGCCGAGCGGCACCTTGTCGGCTTCGGCTACCGCGAGGATCTGTTCGAAATCCCGGTCCTGTGCTCGCTCGATCCGGAGCGCGGCGAACCGCTGGCCGAGAAGTTCGCGATCCCTGACTACACAACCTCCTTTGACGCGGTGATCGGGCGCGACGACATCGACATCGTCGATATCTGCACGCCGCCGGCCACCCATTTCGAGCTGGTGCAGCGATCGCTCGAAGCCGGCAAGCATGTCATTTGCGAAAAGCCGCTGTTCGGCTCGCTCGCCGATGTCGACCGAATGGCGGAGATCGTCGCGGCGAGCGGCCGGCAGCTGACGCCGATTTTCCAGTACCGGTACGGCACGGGGTTGCAGAAGTTGAAATACCTGATCGAGCTGGGCCTCGCCGGCACGCCGTTCACGACCACGATCGAAACGCACTGGTGGCGCGGGCCGGCCTATTACGAGGTGCCCTGGCGCGGCAAATGGGCGACCGAGCTCGGCGGGGCGCTGCTGGGCCATGCGATCCACGCGCACGACATGCTCAGCTACGTGCATGGGGGATGCGCGGAGCTGTTCGCGTTCGGCGACACGCTCGTCAACGACATCGAGGTCGAGGACACCATGGCGCTGGCGGTCAGGATGCAAAACGGCTCGCTGGCCAGCCTGTCGGTGACGCTGGGATCGCGCGAGGAAATCTCGCGGCTGCGCTTCTGTTTCCGCGACCTCGTCGCCGAGAGCATCCGCGCGCCCTACACGATGGGCCGGGAACCCTGGACCTTCGTCGCCGGCGAGGCGGCCCACCAGGGACGGGTGAACGAAGCGCTGGCGGCGTACGAGCCGAAAGAGGACGGGTATACCCGCCAGTTCGAGCTCTTCCACGAGGCGATCGAGACGGGCGGAGAGCCGCCGGTGACGCTGGCGGACGCACGCAACTCGCTCGAGCTGGTGACCGCCGCTTATCATTCGCAGCGCACGGGCCGCCCCGAACGCCTGCCGATCACGCCCGACCATCCCCTCTACGGCTCGTGGCTGCCCGCCGGGTGAGCGCCGCGGCCCTTACGGTGGGCGGCGGGAACGGGTAGGATCGCCGGCGGCAATCTCGAGCGGAGGGGGAAGCGTGCTGACGTTGCCACAGCCCGAATTGCGCCCGTTTTGCACCCTGGAGGTCGAGGTCGGGGCGCCACTGGATGTCGGTGAGGGCCGGTTCGGCCTCAGGCGGATCGTGCCGATCGTCGGTGGACGCGTCAGCGGCCCGAAGATCTCGGGGACGATCCTGAGCGGCGGAGCGGATTGGCAGACCGTCGCCGAGGACGGGCTGGCCGAACTCAACGCGCGGTACGCATTCGAAACCGACGACGGCGCGATCGTCGAGATCATCAACTACGGGTTTCGCCACGCCCCCGAAGAGGTCGCGAACAGGCTCGCCGCGGGCGAGTCCAGCCCCCCGGACTCCTACTACATGCGATCGATGGCCACGCTCGAGACCGGCCATCCCGACTACGCCTGGGTGAACAAGATGATGTTCGTGGGCACCGGCGGCAAGCAGGGCAACACGGTTCAGATCGACCTTTTCACTGTCGAATGACTATCGCTTTCGTCCCGACGAAGGCGCTGCGCCGGTTCGTGCGCGGTTGGACTCATCCAAACCAGTCGGCTAAGAATTGCACAGAGTAAGAACAGCTTAACCACGCGAGTACCCATCGTGTCCCAGCCTCATGTCATCATCGCCGGCGGCGGCATCGGTGGACTTGCGACGGCCCTGACGCTGCAGCAGATCGGCGTGCCCTTCACGGTGTTCGAAGCGGTGCGCGACGTTGCGCCACTCGGGGTCGGCATCAACCTTCAGCCCAACGCCGTCCGCGAACTCTACGACATGGAGATCGGCGAAGAGGCGCTCGACACCGTCGGATTGCCCGCCAAGGAGTGGGCCCTGGTGGGGCTCAACGGCAACGACATCTATGCCGAGCCGCGGGGGCTTTTGGCAGGCTACAACTGGCCGCAATACGCGGTGCATCGGGGACTGCTGCACGTTTTGCTCCACGACACACTCGTCGCACGATCCGGCCCAGGTGCCGTGCGCCTGGGGCACAGGGTCACCGGCTACGAGAACAACGCGGACGGGACGGTGGCGGTGCATGTCGAGCGCGCCGACGGCACGCGCCTGAGCGAGACCTGCACGGCGCTTATCGGCGCCGATGGCATTCACTCGTCGGTGCGGGCGCACATGCATCCCGACCAGCCGCCCATCCACTGGGGCGGCGCGGTCATGTGGCGCGGCACGACCACGGGAAAACCGTTCCGGACAGGTTCGTCCTTCATCGGGCTGGGGACCCATCGCCATCGCGTGGTGATCTATCCGATTTCGCATCCCGACCCGGTGACCGGACTGGCGACAATCAACTGGATCGCCGAGCTCACCGTCGACAAGTCCGAGGGCCGCGGCGACGGCGACTGGTTCAGACCGGTCGAAGTCGACGAGTTCATCCATCATTTCGACGGCTGGACGTATGATTGGCTGGACGTGCCGGATCTGCTGCGGCGGGCCGACATCGCCTATGAGAACCCGATGATCGACCGCGATCCCGTGCCGACCTGGCAAGATGGCGGCGTGGCGCTTCTGGGGGACGCGGCCCACGCCATGTATCCCACCGGTTCGAACGGCGCGAGCCAGGCGATCATCGACGCGCGCGTTCTGGGCGCATGCATGATCGAGCATGGCGTCGGCGAAGCGGCGCTGGCGGCCTATGACGCCAAGCTGTGCGGGCCGATTTCCAAGCTCGTCCTGCGCAACCGCGGGGCCGGTCCGTTCGGCCTCTTGAACATGGTGGACGAGCGCTGCGGCGGGGAGTTCGACAACATCGACGATGTGATCCCCCCGGCCGAGCGCGACGACTTCATGGCCAAGTACAAGGCCGTCGCGGGCTTCGCCATCGAGCAGCTGAACAAAGCCGCGCCGACGATCGCGCCGGGCCAACGGGTGGCGCGGCCAGTCGATGCCTGGACCGTTTCGGGTGCACCGAGCGATCGCCCCGCCGGCCAACGCCCGACGCCCCGTGGCGCCTCCGGCTAGTCCGCCATTCGCCTGAGCAGCCCTAGAACAGCGACGCCGGCACGTTCGCCTGACCAATCGACACCTCGTGCCGGTCGCCGTTGGCGATCAGCGTGACTTCGGTCGGGCGCGGCGCGGTCAGCGTGCAGGCGACGATCCTGGCGTCGGACCATTCGAAGTCGAGGGTGATCCCTCCCCTGGCGCGCACGCCGGTCAGCCGGCCGGCGGGCCATTGCGGGGGAAGCGCCGGCAGCAGGTGAATGCGGCCCGGCCGAGACTGGATCAGCATTTCGATGATGCCCGCCGCGCCGCCGAAATTGCCATCGATCTGAAAGGGCGGATGCGCGTCGAAGAGGTTCGGATAGCTCCGCTCCGGCGACAGGAGCAGCGCCAGCACGTCATGCGCATGGGCGCCGTCGCGCAGCCGGGCCCACAGATTGAGCCGCCAGCCGATGCCCCAGCCGGTCGCCTCGTCGCCGCGGATCTCAAGCGTCCGTTGCGCCGCGCGCACAAGGTCCGGCGTCTCATCGGGATTGATCTGAAAGCTCGGATAAAGAGCATAGAGGTGCGAGACGTGGCGGTGGTGGCGCTCGGGCGCATCGAGGTCCCAGTCCTCGCGCCATTCCTGAAGCTGGCCGTGGGCGCCGATCCGGTCCGGGGCGAGGCGCGCCCGGGCGGTGTGCATTTCGGCCACCAGGTCGTCATCGACGTCGAGTTGTGTCGCCGCCGCGGTGACGACGTCGAAAAGGTCGCGGATGATCTGGTTGTCCATCGCGGGGCCGGCGCACACGGTGGTGCCGAAGGGATGCCTGTTCTCCGGCGAATTCGAGGGATTGGTGACCAGGTTTCCGGTTTCAGGATCCTCGGTCAGATAATCCAGGATGAAGCGTGCCGCGCCGCTGATGATCGGATAGAGGCGACGCACCAGCGCCGGATCGTCGCCGGCAAACGCCGCGTGATCCCACAGCTGCACGGCCAGCCAGGCGCCGCCGGTCGGCCACATGCCCCACAGCGCGCCGTCAATCGGACCCGCCGCCCGCCACAGGTCGGTGTTGTGATGCAACACCCAGCCGCGCGCGTCGTAGTGGGCTCGGGCCATCTCGGCACCGGTCACCATCAGGTCCTCGGCCATGCCGATCAGCGGCTCGAAGCACTCGGTGAGATTGGCGGGATCGGGCAGCCAGTAGTTCATCTCGAGATTGATGTTGGTGGTGTATTTGCTGCCCCAGGGCGGGTCGATCTGGTTGTTCCAGATGCCTTGCAGCGTCGAAGGCTGGGTGCCCGGGCGCGAGCTGCACGCCATCAGGTAGCGCCCGAACTGCACGTAGAGCGACGCCAGCGCCGGATCGTCGGCTCCCGCGAACTCGGCAATGCGGGTCGGCGTCGGCTTCGCGGCCTGGTCGGTCGTTCCCAGATCGATGCCGAAGCGGTCGAAAAGCCGCCGGTAGTCGGCGACATGGGCGTCGAACAGCTCATCCCAGCTCTTGCCCGCCCGCGCCTGCCGGCGCTCGGCGAGCCGCGCTTCGCAATCGGCCGACACCTCGTCGAAGGCCACGAAGCTGGTCGCGATGTCGAGCAGGATGGTGATGGATTTGCCGCCCGACACGAGGAGAGTTCCGTCCGGGCTCGCGGCGACGGTTCCACCGTCGATCTCAGCGTGCATCGCAAAATCGAGGCGGGCGTCGATCCCCTGCGCGGCGCGGTTGGTTCCGGCAAAGTGCAGGGTGCCCTGCTCGGTCGCAGTCGTGGTTCCGGGCTGCTCGCTGGTGAGCTGTACCTCGAGCTCGAGGGGGGCCGGCCCGTCGGTGGAAAACCGGATCGCCAGCATCTGGTCGACGGCGGAAATGAAGCTCTCCCGCCTGAACGTCGCACCGCCGTGTTCGTAGGTGACGGTCGCGAGCGCGCGCGCAATATCGAGCTCACGGCGGTAGTTGGAGACGCCGGCGTCGTGGCCCGTCGCAATCCGCAGATCGCCGGCGGGCTGGAAGCTCATCTGGGTGAGTGGGATGGCCATCATGGATTGCTGGATCAGCGCCTCGGCCTCGCTAAACGCGCGCTGCAGCACCAGTTCGCGCACGCGCGGCCAGGCCGCCCGCGCGGCCGGATTGACCGGCCGATAGGGCCCGCCGGTCCACAGCGTGTCCTCGTTGAGCTGGTAGAGCTCGTGCCCCGGGCCGCCGAACACCATGGCGCCCAGCCGTCCGTTGCCGAGGGGCAACGCCTCGATCCACCTCTCGGCGGGCTCCCGGTACCAGAGCAGATTGTCGGGCATTGGGCCCCTCGCCTGTTTTCGCGCCTTGCGCGGCTGATCTCGATCCGGCACGCGACCCGCTACGAGCGGGGTGAGTGGCCGGCGGATGGTCTTTTATATGCAATCGCCAGATTGACGGGGCAATGGCGATTGGATTTTATGGGAGAAAGTACGAACCAGCGAGAGTCTCGGTGATCCCGATCAGGGCTGTTGAGGCAATCACCTTCGCTGGTATGGTAAGTTGTCATTGGCTCGCTCGGCTTACCGTTGCGCAGCGGAGGGGTGACAAGCATGGATACCACGGGTTCGGCAAGGGCTTGTGGGTCGCCGTGTGCCGCGCAATCCGCGACGAAGGGGATTGCGGGGCGCACCGCCAAGGCAGGCACGAGCCTGCGATTGAAAGGGAGGAAGACCAAAATGAAACTGAAGTTGCTGGGCGCAGTCGCCCTGGCCACGGGCATGCTCGCCACCGGCGCGCTCGCCCAGGACGTCGAGGTGCGCATGCTGCACATCGGCGACACGCCGGCGTGGAATGACACCATGCAGTCGATCATCGACGACTACAACGCGTCGCACCCGGGCGTCCACGTCACCCGTGAACCGATGGAAAACGAGGCGCTCAGGACAAAGCTGCCGACGCTGCTGCAGTCCAACGATCCGCCGGACATCATCACCAGCTTCGGCGGCGGCGACATCGAAGCGCAGGACGAAGCCGGCTTTCTCGAGGACATCTCCTGGGCCAAGGACCAGCTTCTGGAAGTCGTACCTCAGTCGTCGGTTGGCGCCTTCGAGGTGCATGGCAAGCTGGTCGGCGTGGCGACCGACCTCTCGCTCGTCAACCTGTACGTGAACAAGCCGCTCCTCGATCAGGCCGGCGTGACGCTCGACGATCTGAGCACCTGGGACGGCTTCCTGGCCGCGGTCCAGAAGATCAAGGACGCGGGCATCACCCCGATCCTGACCTCCGGTCACGACAAGTGGCCGGTGCAGCACTGGCTGCTCTACCTGATGATGCGTGAGGGCGGCGCGGACATCATGAACCGCGTCCGCTCCGAAGGCTTCGCCATTCCGGACTTCATCAAGGCGGCCAACGATCTGATCGAACTCGGTCAGCACGGTCCGTTCCAGGACAGCTGGCTCTCCGACGACTGGCTGACCTCGATCGGCGAGTTCGGTGACGGCGACGGCGCCATCTACCTGGCGGGCAACTGGTCGATCGTGCAGCAGGCCGACAACGCCGCCGATGGCGTGGGGATCGCACCCGACGACCTGGTCCTCATTCCGTTCCCGTCCGGCCTCGCCGACAAGGATGGCGGCACCGGTACGGTCGGTGGCATCACCGGTTGGGCCGTCACCAAGGGCGCCCCGAAGGAAGCTGTCGACTTCCTGACCTACTACGCGTCGGTCGACTCCCAGAAGCGGTTCGCGGAAGCCAATCTGGGCATTCCGTCGGCCATCGGCGTGGAGCAGTACATCTCCGAGCCGAAGCTGCAGTGGGTGGTCGAGACCATCGGCAAGGCGTCGGTGCACCAGCTGTTCGCCGACCGGTTCCTCGGCCCGTCCGCGGGCGGTGCCTACAACGACGTTGCGGTGGCATTGGCCGCCGGCGAGATGACGGCCGAAGAAGCGGCCGCCGCCTTGCAGGACGCCTGGGACAACAGGTAAGCCTCAACGCCTGAATCCGGACCTCCGGCGCATCAGCGCCGGGGGTCCACTCGAAACACTCGTGCAGGCTCGGGAATGATGGCGGTGGCCGCGCAAAGCCTTCCTTATATCTCGTCTCGGCGCGGCCTCAGGGGCTGGAAGACAGCGGCCATCTTCACCGCGCCGGCGCTGATCCTGTTCACGCTGTTCATCGTGTGGCCGGTGATCGAGGCGGGAAGCACGTCGGTCTACAACTGGAACGGGCTGGGTGCGCCGCGCGCCGAAAAATTCCTCGGGCTGGGCAACTTCCAGCAGCTCCTGGGCAACAAGACGTTTGTCCGGGCGCTCGGCAACACCGGGCTGATCCTCGCGTCCTCGCTTCTGATCCAGCTGCCGTTGGCGCTGGGCATCGCCCAGCTGGTGGCCCGACGGCGCTGGGGATCGGTGGCGTTCCGTCTGATCTTCTTCATGCCGTTCATTCTGGCGGACGTCGCCGCCGGGTTGATCTTCCGGTTCGTTTTCGACGGCGACGTGGGGTTGGTGACACAGCTCAGCATGTTGTTCGGCGGTGGCGAGATTCACCTGCTGTCGGACAAGAACCTCGCCATCACGACGATCCTGTTCGTGGCGACGTGGAAGTATTTCGGCTTCCACATGATGCTTTACGTCGCCGGCATGCAGGCCATCGACCGCAGCCTCTACGAGGCCGCCTCCATCGACGGCGCCAACGCGTGGCAGCAATTCTGGCATGTGACGTTGCCGGGGATCGCCTCGACGATCCGGCTGTCGGTGTTCTTCGCGATCCTGGGGTGCCTGCAGTTCTTCGACCTGGTGGTACCGCTGACCGGCGGGGGCCCGCTGAACTCCTCGCACACGATCGTGTCGTTCCTCTACTATTTCGGCATCGCCCGCATGCGGGTCGGCTACGGCAACGCCGTTGGCGTGACCCTGTTCATCCTGTGCGTGATCGTGGCTCTGGGCTATCGCAGATGGATCATGCGCAATGACTGACCGGGCGCTGCCAGCGACGCGCTATATCGAGCCGACGGCGCGCTATGTGGACCCGATGTGGTCGCTGGTGCGGCTGCTGATCCTGTTTCTGGTGGCCGGCGTGGTGCTTATCCCGATCCTTTCGACCGCGCTGGGCGGCCTGAAGACGATCGGCGAGCTCAGGACCAATCCGTTCGGGCTGCCCCACGAATGGCTGTGGGACAACTACATAACCGTCGCCAGCCGCGAACGCGTCTGGCAGATGCTCGGTAATTCGCTGAATATCGGCCTGTTCACGGTGGCGCTGACCCTGGCGGTGGGGGCACCGGCGGCCTTCGCCTTCGCGCATCTGAAATTCTACGGCGAACAGTTGCTGTTCAACTACCTGATCCTGGGGCTGACCTTTCCGTTCGCGACCGCCATCCTGCCGCTGTTCCTGAAAATCCGCGACCTCAATCTGCTGGATACGCACTGGGGGATCATCATTCCGCAGGTGGCGTTCGGAATGGCGTCGAGCGTGCTTTTGATGCGCAACGCCTTCCGGCAGATCCCCGACGAAGTGGTGGAGGCGGCCCTGGTGGACGGCGCCTCCTATGCGCGCATCTTCCGGTCGATCATTCTTCCGCTGTCGCTGCCGATCCTGTCGACGGTCGCGATCATCTCCTTCGTGACGAGCTGGAACAACTACCTGTTGCCGCTGGTGGTTCTGAACTCACCGGGCAATTACCCGTGGCCGCTCGGGCTGATGGAGTTCCACAGCCTGTACACGACCGACTGGCCATCGATCCTGTGCTACATCACGCTGACGATCATGCCGGCGATCTTCGTGTTCCTGATCGCGCAGCGCTACATCGTGGCCGGCCTCACCGCCGGCGCGGTCAAGGCCTGAACGCGCCTAGCCGGCGCGGTCAAGGCCTGAGTGTGCCTAGCCGGCGCGGCGCACGAGATCGGCGACGAAATCGGCGGCGTCGCCGATGATCCGGTCGGCCAGCGGCGTGACCGCCCGCATGATCCAGATACCGTGCAGCGCGCCGCGATATTCCGTGAAGCGCACGTCGACTCCCGCCTCGACGAGACGGGCCGCGTAGGCGCGGCCCTCGTCGCGCAGCGGATCGAACTCGCAGGTGGCGACGAACGCCGGCGGCAGCCCCGCCAGATCGTCCGCCAGGAGCACCGAGACCTCCGGTCCGAGCCGGGTCGCCCGGTCGGGCGCATAGGCCTCGTAGCAGTTGCGCAATCCCTGGGCCTCGAGCATGTAGCCGCTGGCGAACTGCGCGTAGCTCTCAGAGCCCATCCGCCCGTCGGTCACCGGATAGATCAGCACCTGACCGCCAACAGGCAGGGATTTGTCGCGGGCCCTCAAAGCGAGAGACGCGGCGAGATTGCCGCCGGCGCTTTCGCCGCCCAGGATCGGCGCCGACGCGTCGAGGCCCAGCGCGGGCCCCGAGTCGACGAGCCAGCGCAGGGCGGCTTCGCAATCGTCGAGACCGGCGGGGTACGGAGCTTCCGGCGCCTTGCGATAGCTCACGGATACGACGGCGCACCCCGCCCGATTGGC
The DNA here is from genome assembly GCA_964574935.1 of uncultured Devosiaceae bacterium. Lineage (GTDB taxonomy): Bacteria > Pseudomonadota > Alphaproteobacteria > Rhizobiales > Devosiaceae > JBBECE01. Next base: position 10,831 of record CAZNOZ010000012.1, read on the forward strand.
CAGGAGGCGCGCGGCGCCGTCATGGGTATCGATGCTGCCGTTCACCCAGCCGCCGCCGTGGATGAACAGCACCGATCCGCGGGCGTCTTCAGGCCGATAGATGCGCGCCCGCAGTGTCCGTCCGTCCGCCGGCAGCTCCAAATCCTCGACATGCGCGACGCTGTCCGGATCGCCCCAGTGCGCCGGCCAGGTGGCCTCGGCACGGGCTCGCATCTGGGTCCAGGACAGGTTCTTCAATCCCGGGTTGTCGGCCAGTTCCCTCGCCAGATCGTCGAGGAGGGCCCGCATGTCCGGCCTCAGGACGGGCGTGTCGGCCATATTGTTCCTCCTAATCGGCAAGGGTGTCCGCGGCGCGGCGGCGCGCGGCTTATCGCAACCGACCTTTCAAGGAAATTCCCGCCGCATCAACCCCGGCGCCCGGCTCGAATGCCGCCCGCCTCGGGGCGCGGCGGTTCAGGCGTCCATTGCGATCAGTGCCTTGATCAGGCCGCCCTTCTGCGATGCCCATTTGGGGATGTCACGCGCCGCGTCGGCGAGCGTGGTGCGGTGCGTGACGAGGCGGTCGACCGGGATGCGGCCCTGGCGAATTGACTCAATGACGTGCTCGAAGTCGGCCAGGACGGCGTTTCGGCTGCCCAGCAGCGTCACCTCTTTGCGATGGAAGTCCGGATCGCTGAAGACGATCGAATCCTTGACCACGCTGACCAACACATAGCGGCCGCCGGGGGCGACAAAATCGAAGCCCCGCTCCATGGCGGCGGCGCTTCCAGTGGCATCGAACACGACGTCGAAGCCCTCGCCGCCGGTCAGATCGGCGACCGAGGCGACCGCGTCGTCGCCACCGTGAATGGTGGCTACGTCGACGATCGAGCTCGCCGCCGCCAGCCGGTTCGCGTCGAGATCCATGACCGTCACCGCCGCGTCGCATTCACGAGCGAACAGGGACACGCCCAATCCGATCGGTCCGCACCCGACGACGAGGACGCGCTGTCCGGCCGCGATCGCTCCCCGGCGCACCGCATGCGCGCCAATGGCGAGAAATTCGACCGCCGCGCATTCGTCCAGGCTGAGCCCATCGCCGCGCACCAGGTTCTGTTGCGGCACCGACAGCAGCGACGTCATGCCACCGTCGCGGTGCACCCCGAGTACGGAGATGTTCACGCAGCAGTTCGGTTTGCCGGCGCGGCAGGCGATGCACTCGCCGCACGACAGATAGGGGATGACCACATAGGTGCCGCCGGGCACCAGATCCGAGCCCTGCGGCGCCTCGACGATTTCGACCGCGAGTTCGTGCCCCATGACGCGCGGATATTCGAGAAACGGGTGCTTGCCTTCGAAGATGTGAAAGTCGGTGCCGCAAATCCCCACGCGGCGGGGCCGAACAAGCGCCTCCCCCTCGTTGCGCGAGGGTCCGGGGCGGCGCTCGAAACCGAGTTCGCCGGGCTTGTAGCAGACGAGCGCTTCCGTCTCGTCGGGCGCGTGCGCGGAGCTGAGGGTCATATCACTGCCAAAAAGATACCGGAGTCGGGACGAAGCCCGACTCCGGTGGGGTTGCTACATCATGTCGTGCATGTTGTCGGGCGTAACGAGCGCGGCGCCCGAGTCGATCAACGACTCAACTTCTCCGCCGCGGATCGCCGAGGCGAGGGCCTCAACGCCGTACTTGGCCATGTTGAAGGGGAACTGCGCCACGGTGGCGTCTTCATAGCCCGCCTCCATGGCCTCCGCTTCGCCACAGCAGAAGTCGAAGCCCTGCAGGAAGATGTTGCCGGGGTCGATGCCCGCATTCTCGATCGCCTTGGCGGCACCGGCCGCCGGAGGACCGCACGCCGCGTAGATGGCGTTGACGTCCGGATTGGCGGTCAGGATGTCCTGGGCGACATTGAGGCCCAGTTCCTCGGTGCAATTGGTGGCACCGCGGCCGACGATCTCGACGTTGATACCTCCGAGACCCTCGAGCATGCCGTTGACCCGGTCATCGAGCGCCGGGACGCCGGGCACGCCTTCGAGAATACCCAGCGTGTCGCCGTCGTTGAGTACGGTCGCGAGGTTCTGGCCCGCGATGACGCCGGCGGCGTAGTTATCGGTCGTGGCGATGGCGGTCAGGCCGGTCCAGTCCGGAATGGAGTTGTCCATCAGGACAACCTTCACGCCCTGCTCGATCGCCCGGTCGAGCGTCGAGGCGACCGTCGGATCGACCGGCGTGATGGCGATGCCGTCAACACCCTGGACGACCATCGACTCGATGAGCCGGATCTGGCCTTCGATGTCGGTGGCCGACTCGCCCACGCCGAAGACCAGCTCGATATTGCCGTCTTCCTCGGCAGCGGCACGTGCTCCATCTTCCATGGTGGCGAAGAACGGCACCGGGAACTTGGTGATGAAGCCGATTTTGACGCTGTCCTGAGCTGACGCGGGACCAGCGGTCACGGCAGCGATCGCCAGCCCTCCCAGCAGCAGATTTAGTTTCATGGTCTACCTCCCATTTGCGGTCGCCTCGGTTTGATTGCGACCTTCCTCTCCGCCTTCCCTTCGGGGTCGGCGAATTCCCTAGGCATCGGCGCCGACGATCATCGACACCAGCGATTGTTGATTGGCATGGCTCGGCGTCAGTTCGCCGACCTTCCTGCCCTGCCGGAGCACGACCGCGCGATCGGCCAGCTCGACGACTTGTTCCATGTTGTGCGTGATCAAAATGACGGCATTTCCCTCCGCGCGAAGCTGCGCGATCAGGTCCAGAACTCTGCGCGACTCGCGCACGCCAAGCGCCGCGGTCGGCTCGTCCAGCAACACGACCTTGCGTGCGAATACGGTCGCGCGCGCCACCGCAATCGCCTGACGCTGCCCGCCCGACATCAACGCCACGGGAACATCGAGCCGCGGCAGCCTGACCTTGAGCCGATCGATGACGGATGCGGTCTCGCGTTCCATCGCCTTGCTGTTGAGCAATCGCAGGCCCTGGGGGAGCCAGGAGGGAAACGCGATCTCGCGGCCGCAATAGAAATTCTGGGCCGGCGTCAGATTGTCGAACAGTGCGAGGTCCTGGTAGACGGTTTCGATGCCGGCTCTCCGGGCGACCGCCGACGAATGCAGTGCGATGTGCTCGCCATCGAGCAGGATGTCGCCCTCGTCGAGCGCGTGAATGCCGCTGATGCACTTGACCAGCGTCGACTTGCCGGCGCCGTTGTCGCCGAGCAATGCCAGCACCTCCCCCCGATGGGCCTCCAGAGTGACGTCCTCGAGCGCCTGCACGGCGCCGAAGCGCTTGTGCGCGTGGCGTACTTCGAGAATGGGTGTGGCGGCGGCGGTGCTCAATGGGGCCTCGCCGCCTGCATGACGCGCATGCGACCCTCCAGATAATTGCGCAACACATCGGCTTCGACCGCCATCACGATGATCAGGCCGATGGCGATCATCTGGAAGTAGACGTTGACGTTGAGCAGATTGAGTGCGTTGCGGATGACGCCGATCATCACCGCGCCGATGAGCGCGTGTCCGATATGGCCCCTTCCGCCCAGAAAACTCGCCCCGCCAATGATCACCGCCGCGATCGTGTCGAGCTCGAGCAGATTGCCATAGAGCGGCGAGCTGGCTTCGGTGCGCCCGGCCAGGACGACGGCGCCGATGCCCGCGCACATGCCGGATATGACATAGACGGAAACCAGAACGCCGCGGATCGGAATGCCCATCTGCACGGCCGCCTCCGGCTTGCCGCCCACGGCGTAGATCCAACGTCCCCAGACCACGTACCGGGCCATCACAAAAACGATCGCCACGACGCCGAAAACGATAAAAAAGGAGTTGGGGATACCGAAGCCCCCGCTGTCGCCGATCGCGCCGATGGCGTCCGGCATGCCGCGCATCGTGGTGTGCCCGACAGCCAGCTCCAGCGCCAGACCCCGGCAGATGCTGAGGGTCGCCAGGGTGATGATGAAGGCGTGGGGCAATCGCCCGAAGACATAGACGATGCCGTTGACGGCGCCGACCGCGGCACCCGTCGCAATCATCGCGAGCGCGACGAGCGCGGCGGAATCGACGTAGCGATACAAAAGCCCGCCGACGACGGTCGCCAGCGCCAGATTGGCGCCCACCGACAGATCGATCCCTCGGGTGAGGATGACCAGATGCTGTCCGATCGCCACGATGGCGATGACGGCGGTCTGCGCGAGTATGTTAGAGATGTTGATCGGCTTGAGGAAATTAGGCGTCAATAGGCTGATAATGACGATGAGCGCCACCAGAATCACCGTGGGTCCCGCACTCAGCAACCGGAGGGTGAGCGAGAGAATGGAAAGTTCGGTCAGCCGATGCCTATCGGTGACCGATCCTGCGGTGCCATCGGGATTTTCGACCATCCCTCGCTTCCGTTGCCAAGTTGTCCGTCTGGCCCATTATCGACAAAACACGACCACTAGTCGCTGGTCAATCGGTTTCTTATATGACAAAAAACGTGCCGGGATACACCGATGAAAAGCGATACGGTTTACAAACGGGCCTTCAACAACGCCGTGGATCTCATCTCGACGCTGGCGAGAGGCGACAGGCTGCCTTCGGAAAACCGGCTGGGCCAGCAGTTGGGTGTGAGCCGCACGACCGTGCGCAAGGTGCTCAACGCGCTGGCCGAGCGCGGCGTGGTGGTGGCTAACGGGCGCGAAAGCGGCCTGACCGTCACCGACCGGCCCGTGCAGCGGTTTCCCGAAGCCGAGACCATTCCGAGATCGGAGCATCTCGAACGGAAGTTCATGGAGTGGATGGTCAGCGACGCGGCACAGCCGGGAACCACCATCAACGAGCGCGAGCTGGCGCGGCAATTCGGCGTCGCCACGAGCGGGATCAGGGAGTTCCTCAATCGCTTCCAGCGCTTCGGGTTGATCGAAAAGCGGCCGAACGCAGGCTGGCTGTTCAAGGGATTTACGACGAATTTCGCCCTGGAGCTGTTCGAAATCCGCGAGGTGTTCGAATTGCGTTCGGCGAAAGCGTTCGGTGCCTTGCCCGGCGACTCGCCGCTATGGGCCAAGCTGGAGCGGCTGCGCGAGGAGCACACCGCCCTGCTGGCGGACCTCGATCACCGCTACCGGGATTTCTCCGACCTCGACAACCGGCTGCACAGGCTGGTCAACGCGGCGGCGCCCAACCGGTTTGTCGACGGCTTCTACGATATCATCAGCCTGATCTTCCACTACCACTACCAGTGGAACAAACGCGACGAACGGCAGCGCAACGAGGTCGCGGTCCGCGAGCACCTGACCTATATCGCCGCGCTGCAGGGCCGGAACCCCGACCTCATCGAATTGGCCTGCCGGGCGCACCTGGCGTCGGCACGGGAGACGCTGATCCGGGCGACGTCCGGGCGGCTGCGAGATCGAACGGCCGATGGCGTGCACTCCATCGCCGCCGGCGCGGCGAACTAGGACGGCGAGATTGGATGCCGGGAGCCTGAATCGCTTCGAGGCCGGCGCGAGATTGGTTGTCCGCTTTGCTTTGGCGCGCCCGGGCGCGCTGCGTGGCGCCGGTTCGCGGCGCGTGGCGCCGAAGGGCGCTCTCCCTCGCCGCGCGGCGGTGACCGTCGAGCCGGCAAGCCCTGGCGGTAAACTGCGCCGACCCCGGCTGACGGGTACCGATCGGCGGCCGAGAGTTGCGCGTTGGAAAGGCGCCTTGGCCTGAACTTGCCGGAGCGGCGATCGGCGGAGCACCGAAGCACCACGATGAAACAAGGTATCTCCACTCCGACCGAAGCCGATGTGGCCAAGCGTGCCGGCGTTTCGCAGTCAGCGGTTTCGCGCGCCTTCACACCGGGCGCCAGCGTTTCGGACCGCATGCGTCGCAAGGTGCTGAAGGCGGCGGACGAACTTGGCTATCACCCCAATCTGATGGCGCGATCGCTGGCGACGAGCCAGTCGAACATCATCGGACTTGCGGTCAGCAGCCTCGACAACCCGTTCTACGCGCATGTCGTGCAGGAGCTCTCCGAGCAGCTTCGCCTCACCGAGCGCCACCTGCTGTTGTTCACGGCCAAGTCCGAGACGGAGATCGACCCGGCGCTCGAGCGCGTCCTGAGCTTCCAGATCGATGCCCTGATCCTCACCGCCACCATCGCTTCCCGCGCCCTGGCCGAACAGTGCCACCGCGCCGGCATCCCGGTGGTTCAGATCAACCGGGAAACCAAACTGCCGCGGGTTTCGACAATCCGCGGCGAGAATGTGCGCGCCAGCCAGCGTATCGCCGACTTCCTGCTGGCCGGCGGCCACAAGCGCTTCGCCTATGTCGGCGGCACGGAAGGCTCGAGTGTCGGGCGCGAGCGGCGCGACGCCTTCACCAAGCACTTGCGCAAGCGCGGCGTAAAAAGCGTGTCGGTGGCGTATGGCGACTACACCTTCGAGGGCGCCGCCGCGGCGACCCGCCAGTTGCTCGGCGCCGCGGAGCGGCCCGACGCGATCTTCTGCGCCTCCGACTACATGGCCTTCGCCACCCTCGATGTGGTCAAGCGAGAATTCGGCCTAAGCGTGCCCGAGGATATCTCGGTCATCGGTTTCGACGACGTACCGCAGGCTGGCAATCCGGCCTACGACCTGACCACCTATTCGCAGCCCGCCAGCTCGCTAGCCGCCGCCGCCATCGAGATCGTCAACAAGAGCATCGCCAATCCGCGCAGCCGGGCCCGGCACGTTGAAATTCCAGGCGAACTGATCATCCGCGGGTCAACCCGTAGGCCGCCGCTCTAGAAGCCTTCACCATTCCCGCATTTGCCGCAGACCGCTATTGAATGCGTATGCACGCTCTGCTATTGCATGCGCATGCAACGGTAGCGCATGTCCGGAGGACGCAGTGTCAGTACCTCAATTCGACCACGTCACGATCCGCGAGCGCATTCAGAATCGGACGGGACGCCTGCTGTCGAACCAGCCGAGCGTCTCACTGGGTGTCAGCGCCGCAGGCCAGGACGGGATCAGGGAAGCAAATGGCGTTTTCGCCGCCTCGACCGGCGAGTTCACCGGGCGGTCCGCCAACGACAAATACATCGTCCGCGATGCGGCGACCGCCGAAACGGTGTGGTGGGCTGAGAACCGGGCGCTGGAACGCGACGCATTCGATCGCCTGCTTTCCGACATGCTGGCGGCCGTGGACGGTGAAGAGCTGTTCGAGCAACAGCTTTTCGCCGGAGCGGACCGGCAATATCGTCTCAATGTGGACGTCTTCACCGACAGCGCCTGGCATGCGCTGTTCATCCGGTACCTGCTCATCCGGCCGCGAGAGGATGAACTCGGGGACTTCGCCGCCGACGTCACGATCCTGCATCTGCCCGAATTCCAGGCGCGGCCGGACCGTCACGGAACGCGATCGGAAACCTGCATCGCGCTCGATTTTTCCCGCAACATCATCCTGATCTGCGGCACGGCCTATGCGGGCGAGATCAAGAAAGCGGTGTTCACCCTCTTCAACTTCCGCGCGCCGGAGCGGGCGGTGTTTCCGATGCACTGCTCGGCCAACGCCAACTCCGGCAACCAATCCGCCCTGTTTTTCGGCCTTTCGGGTACGGGCAAGACGACCCTGTCGGCTTCGGCCGATCGGGCCCTGGTCGGCGACGACGAGCACGGCTGGTCCGAACAGGGCATCTTCAACCTGGAAGGCGGCTGCTACGCGAAGGCCATCGGGCTGACCGAAGAGCTGGAGCCGGAAATCTTCCGGGCAGCGCACCGCCCGGGTGCGATCCTGGAAAACGTCGTCGTCGATCCGCGCACGGGAGAGCCCGACTTCGCCGATGCCAGCGTGACCGAAAACACCCGCATCGCCTACCCGTTGCACTTCATTGCGAACCGCGTCGAGATCGGGATGGCGCCCCACCCGAGAAACGTGGTGCTGCTCAGCGCCGACGCATTCGGCGTGCTGCCGCCCATCGCGCGGCTGAGCATCGATCAGGCCGTCGCGATGTTCCTCGCGGGCTATACGGCCAAGGTCGCCGGCACCGAACGCGGCGTCACCGAACCCACCGCGACGTTCTCGGCGTGTTTCGGCGCGCCGTTCATGCCCAGGCACCCAAGCGTCTATGCGCGACAGTTCGCGGAACGGCTGACGACCGGCGGCGCCGACTGCTGGCTGCTGAACACCGGCTGGACGGGCGGCTCATACGGCACCGGGCAACGCATCGAGCTGAAGCTGACCCGAAGGATGCTGAGCGCGGCGCTGAGCGGAGAGCTCAACGCGGCGGAGTTCGGGCCCGACCCGGTCTTCGGCCTCGACGTCCCCGTCGCCATCGAGGGCGTTCCGCATGCCGTTCTCAATCCCATCGAGACCTGGGCCGACCCGGGCGCCTATCGCCGGACCGCCGGCAAGCTGATCGCCTTGTTCGAGGCCCATCTGCAAGACCTCGGCCATCCCGGACTTCCGTTCGCGGCGGCGTCTTCCTCCCTGATCAACGCCGCCTAGTCCGGCCGGGCCGTCGCAGCGGCCTGGCGGGACAATCGCGCAGCCTTCTTCCTTCGGCGCGGCTCCAATCGATTTCTGCGCCGCCGGGGCGCCGGGGGTAGGACTCTTCGCGTCCGGACAGGATGGCCAACGGCCACCGAAGCCGCCCGGGCGGCGATGTCGAGGGGTCGCCGGACCGTCGATGGCTGGAGTAGAATCGACTTGGTCGATCCACTCCAGCCGCGGTGGCGGGCCCCAGGGAGGGAAAATCACCGCCACGTAGGATGTGTGCGTCCCCGGTCCCGGCTCCCGGCGCGCTCAGAACTGGGCGGTTTCGGTCGAACGCGCCATGGCGACGGTCGACGCCTTGCCGCCGCTGACCGCCATGCTGACCGCGTCGAAGTATGACGTGCCGACCTCGCGCTGGTGCCGGGTGGCGCTGAACCCCGCATCTTCGGCCGCAAACTCGGCCTGCTGCAGGTGGCTGTAGGCCTTCATTCCTTCGGCTTCGTAATTGCGGGCCAGGTTGAAGGTTCCCAGCGACATGCTGTGGAAGCCCGCCAGGGTTATGAACTGGTATTTGTAGCCCATGGCGCCAAGTTCGCGCTGGAAGCGCACCATCTCGTCCTCGCTCATGTATTTGGCCCAGTTGAAGGACGGCGAGCAGTTGTAGGCGAGCATCTTGTCGGGAAATTCGGACCTGATCGCCTCCGCAAACCGGCGGGCGTCGTCAAGGCTCGGCGTGGAGGTTTCGCACCAGATGAGATCGGCGTAGGGGGCATAGGCAAGCCCGCGCGCAATGGCGCAGTCGAAACCGCCGCTGAGCTCGTAGAACCCCTCCTCGGTGCGTTCGCCGGTGATGAACGGCGCATCGTAGTCATCGATGTCCGAGGTGATCAGCCGCGCGGCTTCCGCGTCGGTGCGCGCCATGATCAAGGTCGGCACATCGAGCACGTCGGAGGCGAGACGCGCGGCGGTCAGGGTTCTGATGAAGGTGCGCGTGGGCACCAGAACCTTGCCGCCCAGGTGTCCGCACTTCTTCTCCGAGGCCAGCTGATCCTCGAAATGTACCGCCGCGGCGCCGGCCTCGATCATCGCCTTCATCAGCTCAAACACGTTGAGCGCGCCGCCGAAACCCGCCTCGGCGTCGGCGACGATCGGCACGAAATAGTCGATGTGGGCGGTTGACTTGTCCTCGAAGCGCTCGAGGGTCTGGATCTGGTCGGCGCGCTGGAAGGCCTTGTTGATGCGCCGCACCACCGAAGGAACGCTATCGACCGGGTAGAGGCTCTGGTCGGGATACATGTTGCCCGAAGAGTTGGCATCGGCGGCCACCTGCCAGCCGCTCACATAGATCGCCTTCAGTCCGGCCTTGACCTGCTGGACGGCCTGGTTGCCGGTGAAGGTGCCGAGCGTGGGCACGTACTCCTCGGTGTGCAGCAGTTCCCACAGGCGGCGCGCGCCGTGCTCGGCAAGTGTGTGCCGGACGCTCAGCGACCCCGCCAGTCGGCGAACATCGGCTGGCGCGTAGTCGCGCTTGACGTCCAGCCAGCGATCCGGCGCCCAATCCGGCGCCATGAACTCGTCCTGCAGGGGAGGCGGCGTTGTGCGCCGGCCGGCGCGTTGCCGGCCAAGAACACCGAGGCCTTCGAGCGCCCGCGTCATCGGCCGGCCCTCCCGGGCTTGCGAATCCAGGTGGCGGCAACCATCGGCTCGCCGCCGAACATCGCCTCGTTGTCCGCGGCCATCGAGAACGTGTGGCGCAGCACGGGGCCGGCAATCACGTAGCCCAGGGCGGCCAGGCCGCGCGCCTGTGCGGCACGGACGGCCTCCGCGCAACTGGAGGCGATAATGGTGATGCAGTCTTCGCTGCCGGTGTCCGGGCGGTCATCGTGCGGCATTGGGCCGGCCTCCAATCTGAGCAAACGTGGCGGAAGTAAATATTTGACATCGGTCGAATTTTTGCAACAATATTCGACGGATAGCCGTGCAAACCTGAAAATTTATGCAAATTTCGCGCGGCGGCTTTGTAAATTCTGTAAACCGGAGCGGACGGATGGCACACGCGGCGCCCCAGATCGGCGGCAAGATCAGAAGAGTGCGACGCCAGAGGCATATCGCCCAGGCCGAGCTTGCCCAGTCGGTCGGCATTTCGGCCAGCTACCTCAATCTGATCGAGCACAACCGGCGCAACATCACGGTGCCGCTGCTGTTCAAAATCGCCGGCTATTTCGGCATGGAGCCCGGCGAGCTGGCGGACGGCGACGAGACGCAGGTCGTGGGCGACCTCATGGAGGCCTTCGGCGACGACCTGTTCGCCGACATCGATCTGACCAACCAGGAGATCCGCGACCTGGGTCACTCGAACCCGACGGCGGCGCGCGCCGTGCTGCGATTGTTCGACAGATACCGGCAGCTGTCGAAAGCGCGGCACGCGGGGTTGCAGGCCGAGGAAAGCGAAGGCGCAGACTATCACCTGGCCACCGATACGATCTCCGACTTCCTCCAGGAGAACTCCAACTACTTTCCTGCTCTCGAGCAGGCGGCCGACCGGGTGCGCGCGGACGTGGACGCGGCCTCAGACAGTTTGGAACAAGGGCTGCGCACCTACCTGCTCAACGTATTCGGCGTCGATTGGCGCAACACTTCGCTGCCGCATGGAATCGCCCGAAGCTTGAGCGGCGACGCCCGGCTGCTGGAGGTCGCCGACGTGCTGCCGCGCGAGTCGGCGGTGTTCACGGTGGCGCAGTTCCTGGGTCAGCTCGCGGCGAAGTCCGAAATGGACGCGATCATCGCCGGGGCCAGCCTGCCGGAATCCGACGCCCTGCCGCTGGCGCGCAATGTGCTCGCCGCCTATTTCGCCGCGGCGCTCATCATGCCCTACGAGTCCTTCCACAAGGCGTGCACCGAATACCGCTACGACATCGACAGGCTGGGGCATCGCTTCTCCGCCAGCTTCGAGCAGGTGTGCCACCGGATGACCACCCTGCAGCGGCCGGGCCTGTCCGGCGTGCCGATGCATCTTGTGCGCACCGATATCGCGGGCAACATTTCCAAGCGCTTCACGCTGTCGGGCATTCACATTCCAAGGCACGCCGGCGCCTGCCCGCGATGGAACGTCTACTCGGCCTTCCTGCAGCCGGGCCGCATCAACGTTCAGGTCAGCCAAATGCCGGATGGAGAGACGTTCTTCTGCATCGCGCGCAGTTTCGACAAGGGCGGGTACAGACACCTCGCGCACCGCAGGCATTTCTCGATCGGGCTGGGCTGCCGCATCGAGCACGCCGGCAAGCTGATCTACTCCGACGGTATTGACCTGGAGAACACCAGCCAGATCGTCCCGATCGGCGTGAGCTGCCACATCTGCCCGCGCCTGAAGTGCGAGCATCGGGCCCACCCACCCGCCAATCATCGCCTGAAACTCGACGAATCCGTGCGCGCCGAGAGCCTCTACGGCAAGATCAACTAGCGATGCTTGGAGACGCGGTCAGGCCCGGCGTCGGCACGACGATCCGAGGACCGGTGCGCGGGTCGGCCACCGCGTCGTGGTGGCCTTGATGCGGGTGAAAAAGCGGACGGTTTCCGTGCCGAGCGTCGCGTGGTCGCCGAAGCCTTCCGCCCGCCAAAGCCGTGAACCGCCATCGGCATTCGCACAGGAAACCCTGGAGTATCGTCGGGGGCAACGATGCGCGGAGACGCACGATCGCCGTTTGAAGCCAGCGCGCTACGCAAAGACCTCGATCCCGCCCCTGGCCGGACGTGACGGCCAGCCCCGGTGCGGCCAGCTTCCACCACCCACGCGATCTTGCCGCGCCAACCGGAGAGCCTGCAATTCGGTTCCAGAGAGCACGGGTCCGGAAGGCTCTCGCGCGCGGCCCGGCGTTCGGGCAAGATGACGCTCTCGGGCGCGAGGCGAGGCGAGCGCGCGCATGCGGCGTCGCAGCCCGATCGGTCGAGCCCTCGCCTTTCCGACGGCGCTCGCGTGAGAGACGATCGGGCGACGAGCCCGGATTTGGAGATGACGACAAGAGGAACAAGCTAGTGAACCAAGCAGCATTTTACCGTGGAAACCGCACCTTCGCAGTCGGGGACGCCCCCTCGGCGTCCGCCGGCCCCGGCGAGATCGCCATCGATGTGGCCTATTGCGGAATTTGCGGCACGGACCTGCATGTCTTCCACGGCGACATGGATGCCCGGGTCGGCGACAACCGGATCATCGGCCACGAAATGTCGGGGCGCATCGCCGCGCTCGGCGCGGGCGTCACCGGTCACGCCGTCGGCGATGCCGTGGTCGTGCGGCCGCTCGCCCATTGCGGCGAGTGCCCGGCCTGCAAGGCGGGTTTCACCCACATTTGCCACAATCTGAAGTTCCTCGGGCTCGATCGCGACGGCGGCATGCAGTCAAGCTGGGTCGTCCCCGACTACACCGTGCACACGCTGCCCGCCGGGATCAGCCTCAAGCACGCGGCCCTGATCGAGCCGCTCGCGGTGGCCTGCCACGATGTGCGGCGCTCCAGGCTGAAGGCAGGCGAGCGCGCCGCGGTGATCGGCGGTGGACCGATCGGCGTGCTGATCGCCCTGGTCGCGGGCAGGCTTGGCGCCGAGGTCACCGTGTGCGAGATCAACCCGGCGCGGCGCGACAAGGCCGCGCAAATGGGCTTGACCGCCGTCGATCCGGTGGCGACCGACATCGCCAGGCAGTTTCAGGAGCGCCACGGCGGGGCGGATGTCGTCTTTGAGGTCTCCGGCTCCGATGCCGGCGCCGCGTTCATGACCACGATCGCCGCCACGCGCGGGCGGATCGTCATCGTGGGCATCAACAACCGCAAGCCGCCCGTCGACCTGTTTCAGTTCTTCTGGCGCGAGCTCGATCTGATCGGCGCCAGGGTTTACGAACATGAGGACTACGAACAGGCGATCGCCCTGGTGGCCGAGAAAACGTTCGACTTCGACGGCTTTATCTCCGAGGTCCGCGATCTGGGCGAAATTCAGCAGGCCTTCGACACGCTCGACAACAACCCCGAAGCCATGAAGATCCTGCTGCGCGTGGGAGCAGGGGCATGAGCGTGCTCGACACCTTCGGCCTCGCCGGCCGCACGGCCCTGGTCACAGGGGCCAAGCGCGGCATCGGATTCGCCATGGCGCAGGCGCTGGCCGAAGCGGGCGCCGACATCATCGGGGTCAGTGCCACGCTCGAGCCGAGCGGCAGCGACATCGAGAAGGTCGTCGTGGCGACGGGGCGCAATTTCACCGGATACCGGTGCGATTTCTCCGATCGCTCAGCGCTCAAGGCGTTCCTGGGCGAGATTGCGGACAAACCAGTCGACATCCTGGTCAACAACGCCGGGACCATCAAACGCGCGCCCGCGGCCGAGCATGGTGACGAGATCTGGGACGAGGTGATCGAAACCAACCTCACCGCGCCCTTCATCATCGCCCGCGAGATCGGAAACGGGATGCTCGAACGCGGGCACGGCAAGATCATCTTCACGGCGTCCCTGCTCACCTTTCAGGGCGGCATCAACGTGCCCGGCTACGCCGCGAGCAAGGGCGGGCTGGGACAGGTGGTGATGGCGCTCTCGAACGAGTGGGCGGGACGCGGCATCAACGTCAACGCCATCGCGCCGGGGTACATCGCGACCGACAACACCGAGGCGCTGCGCAACGATCCCGAACGCTCCAAGGCCATTCTCGACCGCATTCCGGCCAGGCGCTGGGGCGAGGCGTCCGATTTCGCGGGCCCCGTGGTGTTCCTCGCCTCGTCGGCTTCGGACTATGTGAACGGCCACATCATGCTGGTGGACGGGGGCTGGATGGGCCGCTGACGGGGCCGGCGGCACGGACTGCGAAACGTCCGGACCGCCCGCAAGACCTACCGGCCCGGCGGCCGGCGGCTGCACCGTCCCTGGCGCGCCTTGGACGCGCGAACCTGCCCGAGGCGCGTCGGCGCGCCGGACCTCAGGCGAGCCAGGACATGCTCGCGAGGTACAAGGGTCTTGTCGAGGGAAGTGGTGCCCAGGGGCGGAATCGAACCACCGACACGCGGATTTTCAGTCCGCTGCTCTACCAACTGAGCTACCTGGGCCGAGGCCCGCCGAAGCGGCGGATTTCGCCGGGCGCGTTATAGGGTCCGCGCCGGGGCCTGTCCAGCACGCGGCGGCGCGCTGCACTCGCCCTTAGAATTCCGCCTCGTCAGCGCCTTCCGCCGCGGCCGCTTCGTCCTCGTCGTGACGGGCCGGAATGACGTAGGCGCCGGTCAGCCAGCGGTTGAGGTCGATGTCGGCGCAGCGATTCGAGCAGAACGGAAAAACCTTGTTCATCGACGGCTTGCCGCAGATCGGGCAGCTGGTGCGGGGGCGCAGGCGGCTTACATTTTCATCGGACACGGGCGGTCACGCTCCGCTCAGGGCGGCCTGGTTGAGCCAGTTGAAATGAACCGGGTAGCCCTCCCCGGTCAGCAACGCCACCGTCTCGTGCAGCGGCAGACCGACGACGCCGGTATAGGAACCCTGCAGCTTGACGATGAAGGAGCCGGCGATGCCCTGGATGGCGTAGCCGCCGGCCTTGCCACGCCATTCCGCGCTCGCCAGATACGCCTCCATCTCCACATTGGAAAGGCGCTTGAAGCGCACCCGCGTCTCGACGGTCCGCTTGCGGGCGTGGCCGTTGGCGTTGATCAGGCACAGGCCCGAAAACACCCGGTGCGAGCGTCCCGACAACAGGCGCAGGGCGGCGGAGGCCTCCTCGAGGGTTTCGGTCTTGGGCAATATGCGCCGGCCGACCGCGACCACGGTGTCGGCGGCCAGGACCAGCGCGCCCTCGCCGATGCCGGACTGGCGAGCCTTGTAGACCGCCGTCAACGCCTTGGTGTGGGCCAGGCGGGTGGCCAGGCGGCGGGGCAGCTCCCCCTTTTCGGCGGCCTCGTCGATCTGGGTGGGCACCAGGTGATCGGGCTCGACCCCGACCTGCTGCAACAGCGCCAGCCGGCGGGGGGAGGCGGAAGCCAGAATCAATTCGGGGCGGCGGGCCATGGCGGTTCGCGGTTCTCAGTGACGAGGAAGGCGGCCCCGCCGCTTCACCGGAAGCGGTAGGTGATCCGTCCCTTGGTCAGATCGTAGGGGGTCATCTCGACCAGAACCTTGTCCCCGGCGAGTACCCGGATGCGGTTCTTGCGCATGCGGCCGGCGGTGTGGGCGATGATCTCGTGGTCGTTCTCGAGCTTCACGCGGAAGGTCGCGTTGGGCAGCAGTTCCACGACCACGCCCGGAAACTCGAGCACCTCTTCTTTTGCCATTGGGTCTCCCGAATGCGCCACCGGCGGCTGCACACGCCGCCGGTCCGGCCGGATTGGCCGGCAAACTACATAATCTCAATTGCTTTGTGAACCATCGCCCAGCAAGGGTTGCAGGCGCTCGCCCACCTGCCGGTCGAGTTCGTCGCGCAGGCGCCGATAGGCCTGGCGGCGCTGCTCGCGGTTTCCGTCGACCTCGGTCGGATCGGCGACCGGCCAGTGCTCGACGGCGCCGAAATCGAGATCGGCCCGCTCGACGGCGGCGGGGGCGTCGTCGGACAGGGTCACGACGAGATCGAAATGGGTCGCGGCCAGTTCCTCCAGTCCGTGGGGCGAGTGCACGGACATGTCGACGCCGACCTCCTCCATCACCTCGTGCACGAAGCTGTCGACCTTGCCCGAGGTGACGCCCGCCGAGCGGGCGACGATGCGGCCGGGGAAGCGCTTGCGGGCGAGGGAAGCGGCCATCGGCGATCGCACCGAATTCAGCGAGCACACGAACAGCACGCTCGGCACGCCGGCGGTGGCGGCATCGGGCCGCTCGGCCTGCGGATGCAGGGCGCAAATCAGGGTGAACAGGCGCCGGGCCGTGTTGATATCGAGTTCGAGCTTGCCTTTCAGACGCGCGCGCAAGAGCTCGGCGGCATCGTTGTGGAGCCCGCGCCTTCCCATGTCGACGGCCTCGATGCGATGCGCGGATGCGGAGTGGATGGCCTCGAAATAGCTCTCGCGCACCCGGAAATAATCGCGGATGAGGCCACGGAAGGGGCTGAGCGAGAGCAGATGCGCCGTGATGGGCGCATAGGTGTGGGGATCGCGAACCTCGACCGCCAGGTGGTTGCCGAGGATCGACAGGTGCAGCGCGAACGGTCCCTGGGCGGGCTTGGTCGGCGCGAAACGGTTCTCCTCGAGCAGATCAAAGATGGCGACCCGCCGCTCGTGGGCGTGCACCGGATCGACCGAAACGATGGCCGTGGGGTCGAGGGTGACCGCGACCAGCCGGTCGGTCTTCGGGTCCAGGTTGCGCATCTTCGGTCGGGTCAGCGGTTCAGCCGGATGGCGATCGAGCGGCCGTGCGCGGGCAGGCCCTCGGCGTCGGCGAGCCGCTCGGCAGGTTCAGCCAGCTCGGCGAGGCTGGTCGGGTCACACTCCAAAATCGAGGTGCGCTTCATGAAGTCGGCAACCCCCAACCCGGACGCGAAGCGCGCCGAGCGGGCCGTGGGCAGCACGTGATTGGTGCCGCCGACATAATCGCCGATTGCCTCGGGCGTCGAATGGCCCATGAAGATGGCGCCGGCATTGACGATCCGCGAGGCGATCGCTTCGGGTTCGTCAATGGCCAGCTCGACATGCTCGGGCGCGTAGCGGTTGCAGATGTCGATGGCCTCGTCGAGGCTGGAGGCGATCGCCACCAGCCCATGATCCTGCCAACCCGCGGCGGTCAACTCGGCGCGCTCGAGGGTTGCAAGCTGGCGATCGACCTCCGCGACGACGGCGTCGGCCAAGGCCGGATCGGTGGTCACGAGAATCCCCCTCGCCCCGGCGCCATGTTCGGTCTGCGCCAGCAGGTCGGCGGCAACCCAGACCGGGTTGGCGGAGCGGTCGGCGATGATCAGAACTTCGGATGGGCCGGCGATCATGTCGATGCCGACAATCCCGAACACCTGGCGCTTGGCGGCGGCCACATAGGCGTTGCCGGGCCCCACGATCTTGTCCACCGGATGGACGGTGTGGGTGCCGTAGGCGAGCGCTGCGATCGCCTGGGCACCGCCGATCCGGTAGATCTCGGTGATGCCGGCGATGCGTGCCGCCGCGAGCACGGCGGGGTTGAGCGCGCCGTCGGGGGCCGGCACGACCATGGCAATGCGTTCGACCCCGGCGACCCGCGCCGGCACGGCGCACATCAGTACCGTGGAGGGGTAGCTCGCCAGCCCGCCGGGCACGTAGATCCCGGCCGAAGCCACCGGGTTCCACACCGTCCCCAGCGTCACGCCGAGCTCGTCGGTGTAGACGTGGTCGGCCGGGCGCTGCTTGAGGTGGTGGGCTTCCAGGCGGTCGTGGGCGGTTTGCAACGCCTCGACCACCGCGACGTCGGCGCGCTCGGCCAGGGTGTCGATCTCGTGTTCGCTCAATCTGAGCTCGGCGGGGCCGACCCTCGCCCGATCGAACTTCGCGGTCAGCTCGCAGAGGGCCTCGTCACCGCGCGCGCGAATGTCGGCGATGATTTCGGCAACCGCGGTCTCGACCGCGTCGGAGGTCTCCAGCCGATTGCCAAGCAACGCCGCGAACGCCTTCTCGAAGCCGGCATCGCGGGTATCCAACCGTTGCGGCATCGGGCGACTACGCTTCTTCGGCGAGATCGTGCGCGGGGCGGCCATGCGCGCTCCAGGCGGCACCGAGATCCTTCAGCCGGGCCTCCAGGCATTCGACATGGAGCTGCAGCGTGCCGCCGCCGGCGAAAGCGATGGTGACCACGCCGGATGGTGCCTGGTTCGGCTCGAAGGTGATGGACAACAGTTCAAGGACGCCGTCGGTGGCCGCCATGTTGACGCCGGAGACCTGCACCGCATCGACATTGTCGAAGTGAAGCGCGGCGCGCCGGCGCTGACCCTTGCGGGAGCTGCCGGTTTCGGCCTCCCAGGCGAACCGGTTCATCAGGAACGCGAAGCGCCGGTCGGCCTTCGCGAAGCCCATGTCGCCGACGCGTATGACGGCGTCCTGGGTGTAGGCCGAAATGACCTCCAGGTCCTCGCTGTCCACGGCCAGCAGTTTGAGTTCGCTCGTCATCGGATCCTCGATCGGCGTCCCTGGCGGCCGCCGGGGCGGCATCGGATTGGCCGCCTGCTAGGTAATGTCCCGGGCCTCAAAGCTCAATAGGGGCACGCCTCAGACTTGGGCACGCCGCCTCAAATCAGCCGGCCAGCCGCTCGATCTCGG
>CAZNOZ010000012.1:29561-44852 GCA_964574935.1 uncultured Devosiaceae bacterium
CGCCTCAGACTTGGGCACGCCGCCTCAAATCAGCCGGCCAGCCGCTCGATCTCGGCACCACAGGCGCCGAGCTTCTCCTCCAGCCGCTCGAAGCCGCGGTCGAGATGGTAGATGCGATTGACGACGGTTTCGCCCTGGGCCGCCAGACCGGCGATGACCAGCGACACCGAGGCTCTCAGATCGGTCGCCATGACCTGGGCGCCGGTGAGCTCGGGGACGCCGACGATTGTCGCCTGCTGGCCGTCGACATGGATGTCGGCCCCGAAGCGGGCCAGTTCGTCGGCGTGCATGAAGCGGTTCTCGAAAATCGTCTCGGTGATCTTCGCGGTGCCCGTCGACCGGGTCATCAGCGCCATGTACTGGGCCTGCAGGTCGGTGGGGAAGCCCGGAAAGGGCGCCGTCGTCACATCGACGGGCAGGATGCCGTTGCCGTTCTGGACGACGCGGATACCACCGTCCTCGGTAGTGATGCCGACGCCGGTCAGAGCGAGGGTTTCGAGCGCCGCCTCGAGCAGTTCGGGCCGGGCGTTGCGCAGCAACACGTCGCCGCCGGTCATCGCGGTGGCCATCGCATAGGTGCCGGTCTCGATGCGGTCGGGCAGCACCTCGTGGTGGGTCCCGTGCAGCCGGTCGACGCCGTCGATGGTCACGGTGTCGGTGCCGACGCCGGAGATTTGCGCGCCCATGGCGCTCAGACAGCGCGCCAGGTCGCCGACCTCGGGCTCGCGGGCAGCGTTGGCGATGACGGTCCGGCCGTCGGCGAGGGATGCCGCCATCATCATGACATGGGTGGCGCCCACGGAGGGCTTGGGCAGCGCGATCTCCGCTCCGCTCAGCCGTCCGCCGGGCGCCCTGGCGACGACATAGCCGGCGTCGATATCGATGTCGGCGCCGAGCGCCTCGAGCCCCTGCAGATAAAAGTCGACCGGACGCGTGCCGATGGCGCAGCCCCCGGGCAGCGACACCTTCGCCTGGCCCTCGCGCGCCAGCAGCGGCCCGATCACCCAGAAACTGGCGCGCATCTTCGAGACCAGCTCATAGGGCGCGCAGGTGTCGACGATCTCGGCGGCGGTGAAGGTGATGCGCTGGCCGCCCATCGTCGCCTCGTCGCGGCGCCGTCCTTCGAGCGCGACGCCGACGCCGTGGTTGATCAGGATGGACTGCAGCTGGGTGACGTCGGCGAGCCGCGGCACGTTGGCCAGCGTCAGCGGCTCGTCGGTCAGGAGCGAGGCGATCATCAGCGGCAGGGCGGCGTTCTTGGCGCCGGAAATCGGCAGCTCGCCATGGAGCTGATTGCCGCCGACGAGCCTTATGCGATCCATGCCATCGGGTCCGCGAGATAGGGGCATCGGTGGTATCCTACCTCATTTGCCGCATCAAGCGGCACCGAAGCGAGGCCCCTTGCCTCGTGGCGTTCGGGCTCAGTCGCGGGAAGCGGTCGGTCCTTTGCCCGCGCCACCCTCGCCGCCGGTCTCTTCGGCGGGCCGGGCCCGCTGTTTGCGACGCCTCAGATTGTCGCGCAGGCGCTGGGCCAAACGTTTCATGCGATCGTCGGCCTTCTTGTCGCTCATGCGTGCCTGCCTCGATGGGAGTTCACTGCCCACATCTGCTTGCCACCGATTCCCGACTTGCGTCCAGAGGCGCTCCTATGGCATCGAAGCGCCGCGCCAGCGCTGCCGTAGCTCAGTGGTAGAGCACCCCCTTGGTAAGGGGGAGGTCGTGTGTTCAATCCACACCGGCAGCACCACTGCTTCTTGCCAACCGCCCTCCCCCATTTCCACCGGCCCTTCATTGACGCCGGCAAGGCCGACGCCGTACGCATGGCGCCAGGGCTGCATTCGGCCGGCCGCCAGGCGGAGCGCTCATGGGCGCCTATATCCTCCGACGCCTTCTTCTCATGATCCCGACCGTCGTCGGGATCATGGCGGTCTCGTTCCTGGTCGTGCAGTTCGCCCCCGGCGGGCCGGTCGAACGGGTGATCGCCCAATTCTCCGGCATGGAGGTCTCGGCGACGGCCCGCGTCACCGGCAGCGCCCAGGGCGACTTCGCCGGCCAGCAGACCCAGCAGTCCGACACCGCCGGCGAAGACGAGATCACCTCGCGCTACCGCGGGGCGCAGGGGCTCGACCCGGCCTTCGTGCGCCAGATCGAGAAGCAGTTCGGCTTCGACAAGCCGCCGCTCGAGCGCTTCTTCTACATGATGTGGAATTATCTGAGGTTCGATTTCGGCGACAGCTACTTCCGCGACATCTCGGTGATCGACCTGATCCTCGAGAAGATGCCGGTGTCGATCTCGCTCGGCTTGTGGATGACGCTGATCTCCTACGGCATCTCGATCCCGCTGGGCATCTCAAAGGCGGTCCGCGACGGCACGCGCTTCGACGTCTGGACCTCCGGGGTGATCGTCATCGGCTACGCGATCCCGGGATTTTTGTTCGCGGTGCTGCTGATCGTCCTGTTTGCGGGCGGCAGTTTTCTCGACCTGTTTCCGCTGCGCGGGCTGACCTCGGAGAATTTCGCCACGCTGAGCTGGCCTGCCAAGGTCCTCGACTACATCTGGCACATCACGCTGCCGATCATCGCGATGGCGATCGGCGCCTTCGCCACCACGACGCTGCTGACCAAGAACTCGTTCCTCGATGAAATCCGCAAGCAGTATGTGGTCACCGCCCGCGCCAAGGGGCTGGGCGAGCGCCAGGTGCTCTACGGGCACGTCTTCCGCAACGCCATGCTGATCATCATCGCGGGGTTCCCGGGGGCCTTCGTCGGGGCCTTTTTCGGCGGATCGCTTCTGATCGAGACGATCTTCTCGCTGGACGGGCTGGGCCTGCTTGGCTTCGAATCCGTCCTCAACCGCGACTATCCGGTCGTCTTCGCGACGCTCTTCATCTTCTCGCTGCTGGGTCTGGTGGTGACGCTGATCTCCGACCTCACCTACACCTGGGTCGATCCGCGGATCGACTTCGAGACGCGGGAGGTGTGAGCGGCGATGGAGTTCGTGCCTGCTCTCGAGCCGCGCGAGGCGCTGTTGCGCGAGCCGGCGGACGCGGCGGTCTCGGCAAGGCCGCGCCTCTCCCCGATCAATCGCCGCCGGCTTGAGAACTTCCGGCGCAACCGGCGGGGGGTCTTTTCGCTGGTGGCGTTCGTGGTGCTGTTCGTGGTGACGCTCTTCGCCGAGCTCATCGCCGACGACCGGCCGATTGTGGTGATGTACCAAGGCGAGCTGCTCTTTCCGGTGGTGGTGAACTATCCCGAATCGAAGTTCGGAGGGTTCCTGGCGACGACGAGCTACCGGGACCCTTTCATCCTCCACGAGATCGAGGCCAACGGCTGGATGGTCTGGCCGCCGGTGCGCTATTCCTACCGCACGACGGATGCGGCGTTGCCGGTGCCGGCCCCGGCGCCGCCGTTCTGGCTGATGAGCGCCGACGAGCGATGCCAGCGCTATCCGCAGGGTGCCGATGACCCCAACTGCATCACCGGCAACCTGCACTGGCTGGGCACCGACGATCAGGGGCGGGACGTGGTGGCGCGGCTGATCCACGGCTTCCGGATTTCGGTGTTGTTCGGGCTGACGCTGACCATCGCCTCTTCGGTCATCGGGGTCGCGGCGGGGGCGGTGCAGGGCTATTTCGGTGGCTGGACGGACCTTTTGTTCCAGCGCTTCATCGAGATCTGGACCTCGATCCCGGCCCTCTACCTGTTGTTGATCATCTCCTCGGTGCTGGTGCCCAGCTTCTGGGTGTTGCTGGTGATCCTGTTGCTTTTTTCCTGGGTGGCGCTGGTCGGGCTGGTGCGCGCCGAGTTCCTGAGGGGCCGCAATTTCGAATACATCAACGCCGCCCGGGCGCTCGGCCTGACCAACCTTGCGATCATGTTCAAGCACCTGTTGCCCAACGCCATGGTCGCGACACTGACCTTCGTGCCGTTCATCCTGATCGGCTCGATCGCGACCCTCGCCTCGCTCGATTTTCTGGGCTTCGGGCTACCGCCCGGCTCGCCGTCGCTGGGCGAACTGCTGGCGCAGGGCAAGAACAACATCCAGGCCCCGTGGCTGGGCCTGACGGGGTTCCTGTCGATTTCGGTGATGCTGAGCCTGTTGATCTTCGTCGGCGAGGCGGCGCGCGACGCCTTCGACCCGCGCAAGATCTTTCGGTGACCCGGCATGGATGATCCTGGCCAGACCGGCGGCCCGCTGCTCACGGTCCGCGATCTGAGCGTACGCTTCGAGCAGGCCGGCAACGTCACCGACGCGGTGCGCTCGATCAGCTTCGAGATCGGCGCCGGCGAGACGGTGGCGCTGGTCGGCGAGTCCGGCTCGGGAAAGTCGGTGACGGCGCTTTCGATCCTCAGACTCCTGCCCTACCCGGCCGCCGCCCATCCCTCCGGGACGATCGAGTTCAAGGGGCAGGACCTGCTCACCGTCGGCGAGCGGCAGATGCGCCAGGTGCGCGGCAACGACATATCGATCGTCTTTCAGGAACCGATGAGTTCGCTCAACCCGTTGCACACCATCGAGCGGCAGGTCGGCGAGGTCCTCAAGGTCCACCGGGGCATGGGCGAGGCGCAGGTCCGCGCGCGCACCCTGGAGCTGCTCGGCCAGGTCGGCATCAAGGACCCCGCCGCCAGAATGGCCGCCTATCCGCACCAGCTTTCCGGCGGACAGCGGCAGCGGGCCATGATCGCGATGGCGCTCGCCAACGAACCGGACCTCTTTATCGCCGACGAGCCGACCACCGCCCTCGACGTTACCGTGCAGGCGCAGATCCTGACGCTCCTCAGGGACCTCAGGGCCCGCATGGGCATGGCAATGCTCTTCATCACGCACGATCTGGGGATCGTGCGGCGCATGGCGGACCGCGTCTGCGTCATGCGCGAAGGCGAGATCGTCGAACAGGGCGAGACCGCCTCCGTGTTCGCCGCACCCCGGCACGCCTACACCAGGCACCTGATCGCCGCCGAACCGAAAGGCCGGCCGCGTGAGGTCGCACCGGCAAGCCCGACGATCGTCGAGACGGCCGATCTCAGGGTCTGGTTTCCGGTGCGCAGGGGCCTGTTGCGGCGCACCGTCGGCCACATCAAGGCTGTCGACGGCATCGACATCGCCATCCGCCGGGGCGAGACGCTGGGGGTGGTCGGCGAATCCGGCTCAGGCAAGACGACCCTGGGGCTCGCGGTGTTGCGGCTGATTTCGTCGCAAGGCCGGATCGCCTTTCTCGGGGAGGACATCCAGGGGCGCTCGTTCGCCGACATGCGGGGGTTGCGCCGGCATATGCAGATCGTTTTCCAGGACCCCTACGGTTCGCTCAGCCCGCGGATGTCGGTGGGCGACATCGTCGCGGAGGGCCTCGACGTGCACCGGCCGGATCTCGACGAAGCCGGCCGCGACCGCGCGGTGGTCAAGGCGCTCGAAGAAGTCGGGCTCGATCCCGAAACCCGGCTGCGCTATCCGCACGAATTCTCCGGCGGCCAGCGGCAGCGGATCGCGGTCGCGCGGGCGATGATCCTGGAGCCGAAATTCGTCGTCCTGGACGAGCCGACCTCGTCGCTGGACATGAGCGTGCAGGCGCAGGTTGTCGAATTGCTGCGCGAGCTGCAGGCGAGACACTCGCTGACCTACATGTTCATTTCCCACGACCTGAAGGTCGTCAGGGCGCTCGCCAACACCGTGATCGTGATGCGGGACGGGCGGGTGGTCGAACAGGGCGCCGCCGAGACGGTGCTCGCCGAACCGCGGACCGACTACACCCGAGCGCTCCTGGCAGCCGCATTCGATCTCAGCGCCGGGCCGCCGGACGCGGTACAGCAGTAGCCTGCAACGGCGCACAAATTGCCCCGACCGGCCTCGCCGCGCCACGATTTCCGGCCTAGACTGGCCTCCCCCACCGGCACCGCGCGGGAGCGAACGCAATGATGAAACCGATCTTTCGGCTCGCCCTGATGGCGCTCGCGGGCCTGGCGCTGGCTGGTTCGCCGGCCGCCGCCCAGGATGGCGCATGGCAACACGCAACCTCGCTAATCGGCGAGCCCAAATACCCGCCGGGTTTCGCGCATTTCGACTATGTGAACCCCGATGCGCCCAAGGGCGGCACCGTCCGCCTGTCGGTGACGGGCAGCTTCGACACCTTCAATCCTGTTCTGCCGCAGGGGGAGACAGCGAGCGGGCTCGGCCTGGTCGTGGAGACCCTGATGACCACGTCGCTGGACGAAACCTCGACCCAATACGGGCTGCTCGCCGACGGCTTCCGCGCCGCCGACGACTATTCCTCGGTGACCTACCATTTGAACCCGAAGGCGCGCTGGCAGGACGGCGAACCGATCACGGTCGAGGATGTGATCTGGACTTTCAACAAGCTGATTGAGCTCAACCCGGCGCAGGCGGCCTACTACGCCAATGTGGTCTCGGTCGAGCAGACCGGCGAGGGCGAGGTGACGTTCACCTTCGACCAGGGCGGCAATCGCGAACTGCCGCACATCGTCGGGCAGCTGCTGGTGTTGCCCAAGCACTGGTGGGAGGGCGTCGGCCCGAACGGCGAGCCACGCGATATCGGCGCCTCGAGCCTGGAGCCGCCGCTCGGTTCGGGGCCATACCGGCTGGCTGAATTCAGCCCCGGACGCTCGGTGGTGTTCGAGCGGGTGCCGGACTATTGGGGCGCCGACGAGCCGGTCAATATCGGGCAGAACAATTTCGACAAGGTCCGCTACGAGTATTTCCGCGACACCACCGTGCAGTTCGAGGCCTTCAAGGGCGACCAGTTCGACTGGTGGAGCGAGAACATCGCGAGGCGCTGGGCCACCGGCTACGACTTCGCCGCGGTCGAACAAAATCGCGTCGTGCGCGAGCTTTTCGAGGAGCCCTATCGCGACTCCGGGATCATGGTCGGCTTCATCCCCAATCTGCGGCGCCAGACCTTCCAGGATCCGCGGGTGCGCGAGGCGATCAACTACGCCCTCGATTTCGAGGAACTCAACCGCACCATTTTCTTCGGCCAGTATGAGCGCATCAACTCGTTCTTCTACGGTACCGATCTGGCGGCGTCCGGCCTGCCGACAGGCAAGGAGCTGGAGATCCTCGAAAGCGTCAGGGACCTGGTGCCCGAAGAGGTGTTCACGACCGCCTACGCCAATCCGGTCGGTGGCAGTCCCGAAAACCTCAGATCCAATCTCGCCAAGGCGCTGGAGCTGCTCGAAGAAGCCGGCTACCGGCTCGACGGCAACCGGCTGGTGGACGCCAACGGCGAGCAGTTGAGTTTCGAGATTTTGCTGAACGGGCCGACGATCGAGGTCGTGGCCATTCCCTGGCAGACCAATCTCGAACGGATCGGCATCGCGGCCACGGTCAGGACCGTCGACAGCCCGCAATGGGTCAACCGCGTGCGCTCGCGCGATTTCGACGTCATCTACACCGGCTGGCTGCAATCGCTTTCCCCGGGCAACGAACAGCGCGCTTTCTGGGGCTCGGAAGCGGCCGGCGAAGACAACTCCAGCAACTACGCGGGCATCGCCGACCCCGGCGTCGACGCGCTGATCGACAAGGTGATCTTCGCCGAGGATCGCGACGAGCTCGTCGCCGCGACCCACGCGCTCGACCGGGTGCTGATGGCCAATCATTTCGTCGTCCCGAGCTACACGCTGAGAAAAGCGCGGATTGCGCGCTGGGACCGGTTCAGCCACCCCGACGAGCTGCCTGAATACGCCATCGGTTTTCCGACCATCTGGTGGTGGGACGAAGAAAAGGCGGCGCGGACCGGTGGGCCCTAGGCGATCGGCGGCGCCCGGTTCCGCATGAGGCGCGCGCGCAGGGCATTGTCCGGCCGGTGTGAACCGGACGCTTTGCGCCCGGGGTGCGACAGCTGTGGAATCGTCGCCCCTCGCGCCGAGATCGGGGCGGTGTGCAAGTGAGGTCGCCCTTGCGCAGGCTGGGTCGGCGCATCGAAAAGCTCGCCGTCGATACGCTCGCCATTCCGTTGGAACGCAAAGCCGCCATACGTCGCGGCGCCAGGTTTGTCGGGCACTATTTGATGGTCACCGGCAGCGCCGGCAAGGGCACCGCGACGCAGATGACCGGACAGGCGCTCGGCGCCTATGGCACGGCCCGCGCGTCCGACGAAAACAACCTCTTGCGCGGCGTCATCAATACCCTTCGCAGGCTCGACGCGCCCGTTGACTATCTGGTGCAGGAGGTCGCCAGCGTGAGCCCCGGCCAAATCGAGCGCGCAACCGGCCTGCTGCCCATCGACGTCGCCATTATCACGACGATCGGCTCGGACCATCTCGAGAACTACGAGGACCGGGCGGCTCTCGTGAAGGAGAAGGGGCACCTGGTCGAACGTGTCCGGCCCGGCGGGTTCGCGGTCCTCAACGCCGACGATCGGTCGGTCATGTCGATGGCGACGCGCACCGGCGAGAAAATCGTCACCTACGGGCTCGCCGCCCAAGCCGATGTGCGGGCCGAGAACATCGCATGCCGGTGGCCGGAGAGGCTGAGCTTCGATCTGGTCATCGGCGACTGGCGCCGCCGGGTGCACACGCAACTGGCGTCGTCGATCTTCGTGAGCGGTATTCTCGCCGCGTTCGCGGTCCTGCGTGGCTACGGGCTCGATCCGGAACCGGCGGTACCCGTGATCGAGGCCGTCGAGGCGCGCTACCAGAAGCTGAGCGTGCATCCGAGCGCCATCGGGCACACTTTCCTTCTGGACGCCGCCAAGGGGTCGCAAAGCGCCACCGAACGATTGCTGGAAGAGCTTCCGAACCTGGCCACCGGCCCCACGGTCTATGTGCAGGGACTCCTGCCCTGGACCAGAGGCGAGCCTTCCGAGACGGTGATCCGGCGCGTATTGATCGCGGCAGCCGGCATGGTTGACCATGTGATCGGCGTCGAAGCGGCCTACGAGCCGGCGCGGGCGCTCGCCGACGAGCCGCAATATTCAAACGTGCACGCGGCACGAAGCTGGCAGGAGGCGCTCGAGGTGCTTCGCGGGCTGCCGCCTTCGCTGGTGATCGTCAAGGCGGGGTACAAATCCAAGCTGCAGCGCATCTGGCTCGGCGCACAGCAACCGGTCACCTGCAGGCGCTTGGAGTGCCAACGCAAGGTGGAGTGCATCGACTGCCGATTGCTCGACGCCTGAGATCGGGCGGATATCCCGGCCCCTCGCTTACAGATTGCCCCAGCCGCCATCGACGGTGAAGTTCTGTCCCGAGAGCATCCGCGAGTCGTCAGCGGCCAAAAACAGCGCCATCCGGGCCACGTCATCCGGCATGATTCGGTCCGCAAGTAATTGATTTTGCGCAATTAATTCTGAGGATTCCGGCGTGACGAACTCCTTAAGCTGGCGTTCGGTCATCACCCAGCCGGGCACGATCGTGTTGACCCTGATCCCGTATCTACCCAGGTCGCGTCCGATCGTCCGCGTGAGCCCGTGGGCGCCGGCCTTCGAGGCCGCGTAGGGCGCGAGATCGGGCAGCGCGACCACCCAACTCAGGGACCCGAAATTGATGATCGAGCCCTTGCCGGCCTCGATCATCGCCGGCGCCACGGCCTGGATGGCAAAAAAGAAATGCTTGAGATTGACGGCAACGCGGGCGTCCCAGAATTCCTCGTCGATTTCCCGGAAGTCGCGGCGCCCGTCATAGGCGGCGTTGTTGACCAGGACCCCGGCCGGCCCGTGGGCTTCGGCGAAGTCCGAGATGGCCGAGCGGTAGGCCCCGATGTCGGTGACGTCGCACTCGATGAATTCGACGATCCGGTTGTCGGCGGTGAGCCTGTCGGCCAGCGCCTGGCCCGCTTCGCGGTTGAGATCGACGAAGCCGACCTTCGCGCCCTGGGCGGCAAAGGCGGCAACCATCGCCGCGCCGATGCCGGCGGCACCGCCCGAGATGACCACGGGCACCGTGTCCAGGCTTTTGTATCTGGCGAAATTTTCGTCGCTCATTGGAGGCCTCACAATGGCCGGGCGGCGGCGTATCCGGTCTTCTCGACGGCCAGGGGATTGCGCAGCGGCAATCCCATTTCGGCCGCTTCGATCTCGAACACGTCCCCGGGCTCGGCCCGAAAACCGTCGGCAAAAGAAAGGGTTGCCGTGCCGAACATATGAACATGGACGTCGCCGGGATGGCGAAACAGCTGGTACTTGAAGTGGTGATGCTCGAGGTTGGCGAGGGTGTGGGACATGTTGTCCTCACCGGACACAAAAGGCTTCTGCCAAACCACGGAATCTCCACGAATGATACGCGAATCTCCGCGAATATTCGCCGGGAGCTCGCCGAGTATGATCTCGGGTCCTATGGCGGCGGGGCGGAGCTTGGAATGGGCGAGGTAGAGGTAGTTGATCCGCTCGGTGACGTGGTCGGAGAATTCGTTGGCGAGGGTGAAGCCGAGGCGGAAGGGCGTGCCGTCGGGGCCGATCAGATAGATGCCGGCGATTTCGGGTTCCTCGCCGCCGTCGCCTGAAAAATCAGGCATCATGAGCGGCGCTCCGGGGGCGGCCAGGCAAGTGCCGTCACCCTTGTAGAACCATTCGGGCTGCACCCCGATCTCGCCGGGTTTCGGACGCCCGCCTTCGAGCCCCATATTGAACATTCGCATGGAGTCGGTGAGCTCGGCGGCATCGGTCTTGCCGGCAGCGTGCATGGCGTCGCGCGTCGACGCCGAGCCGAGATGGGTGAGGCCCGTGCCGGTGACGCTAAGATGCGCGGGATCGGGATGGGCGATGGGGCACAGCATGCGCCCGTCCCTGGCGGCGGCCTCGAGATCGACCTCCTCCCCGCGTCCGAGATCGGCGACCAGGTCGGCGAGCGGGGTGCCATCCTTGATCGCCCGCTGGGCCAGCGAATAGACGGTCGCCTCGTGCTCGAGACGCCGGGCGACATCGCCTTCACGGACCACCACGATCGGGTTGTCGCCTTCGGCGCGGATCTGACTCAACCACATCTGAATCGGCTCCTCACGCGGCCTTGAGTTCGGCGCCGGCGGGAAGCCATACGAAGGCACGCACTCTCATTCGTGCGCCGCCGCGCCCTCTTTGTGGGGCAGGTTTACCCGGGCCCGGGGCGGGTGCCAAGGGGCGCGTGCTGAGCGTGCTGGCGCGCCGTCGGGCCGCGTGCTAGGCGGTGCCCGCTTCGTCCGCCGGTCCCCGACCCTTTGAAGGAGCGCCGCGCCATGCGCCAACCCTCCCGCGGGACCGCCACGGCGACCCCGACCGACGCGCCGGCCGCGGCCCATCGCTCCGGCATCGCGCTGATGGTGGCGGCGACCCTGGCGGTGCCGTTCGGAGACGCGATCTCGAAATATCTCTCGAGCTCCATCGCCCCGGTGGAAATCGCCTTCTGGCGCTTCAGCTTCCAGACCCTGTTCCTGGTGCTGGCGGTCGGGATAACGGGTCGGCGGTTTCGGCCGACGGTGCCGATCGGCCTGCTGGCGCTGCTCGGGGCGCTTCTGGCGACGGTGCTGGTGAGCATCGTGACGGCGTTCTCGGTGATGCCGATCGCCACCGCCATCGCCATCTTCTTCATCGAGCCACTGATCCTGACCGTCTTCGGGGTCCT
Organism: uncultured Devosiaceae bacterium; assembly: GCA_964574935.1. GTDB lineage: Bacteria > Pseudomonadota > Alphaproteobacteria > Rhizobiales > Devosiaceae > JBBECE01. The sequence continues at coordinate 41,106 of CAZNOZ010000012.1, forward strand.
TTTTCTCGGGGAGACGGCCGGCTGGCGGCGCTATCTGGCCGTCCTTGTCGGACTCGGCGGGGCGCTGGTGGTCATCCGGCCGAACTGGGCCGCATTCGGCTGGTACGCGGTCCTTCCCCTGGTCACCGCCGTCAGCTTTGCCGCCTACGCAACGATCGTGAGAAAAATCGGCTCGCGCATGCCGGTGCTGGCGCTGCAGAGCTGGGTGAGCGTGTTCGCCGCGGCACTGCTGGGCGCGCTGGTTCTGGCGCTCGGTTTGGAGGGCGGCGGCGCGCCGAGCTCACTGGAAATAGTGGCGCCGCGACTGGGATGGCTGGCCGCCTACGGGCTGATATCGTCGGTGACGTTCGTGATGTTCACCGAGGCCTTTCGGCGCACGCCGGCGGGGGTTCTGGCGCCGTTCCAGTATCTCGAAATCCTCGGGGCGACCGCCGTGGGCTTCCTGTTTTTCGGCGACTTTCCGGACCTTCAGACCTGGGCGGGCACCGCCGTCATTCTGGGCTCGGGGCTTTACGTCTTCCGCCGCGAGGGGCGGCGCGCGCCGGCCGGCCCTGATGCACGGTGACCTCGCGATGCGGATAGGGAATTGCAATCCCGTTTTCGTGGAAAGCGTCCCATAGCGCCAGAAACACGTCGCCGCGGATATTTCTGAGCCCGGCGGCGGGGTCCTTGATCCAGAATCTGAGGATGAAATCGATCGAGGATTCGCCGAAGCCGGTGATATGGCAGACGGTGCGGTAGCGCCCAGGCATGTCGACCACCCGCTTGTGCGCATTGGCGGCGGCGATGGCGAGCTCACGGACCTGGTGGGGGTCGGAGTCGTAGCTGACGCCGAATTCGAGGTCGATGCGGACGAATTCATTGGCAAACGACCAGTTCTGAACCTGCTGGGTGACCAGATCCTCGTTGGGGATGAGGAACTCGCGGCCGTCGCGCATTGTCACCGAGACGTAACGGGCATTGAGCGAGGTGATCCAGCCGAAGGTGCTGCCGACGGAGATGACATCGCCGGGCTTGATCGAACGGTCGAGCAGCAGGATGACGCCCGAGACAAGGTTGGAGACGACCTTCTGAAGCCCGAAGCCCAGGCCCAGACCGAGGGCACCGTAGAGAATGGTCAGGGCCGTGAAATCGATGCCGATCAGCCCGAGCCCCAATATGACGGCCACGACCATGAGGCCGGCGCGGACGAACTTGCCCAACAGGACCCGTGTGGTCGGGGTTATGTCCTCGATCGAGGCGAGTTGATTGTCCGCCAGGCGGCTGAGAAACAACGCGAGCCACACCAGAACGGAGAACACAAGCGCCGCCTGCACGACGGTCAGCGCCGAGAGGCGGAAGTCCCCGAATTGCAGCGCGAAGGCGTCGAGGAATTCGGCGGCCTGCGGAATGATGCCGAGGATCGACAGCGCCGCCAGCGTCCAGGCGACGACGGCGACGACTCGCGCCAACGCCCGGTTGCGGATCACCCGCGAGGATATGGAAATGACGACCCAGGCCGTGAGAAGGCTGGCGACCGCCTGCAAGAACTCGCTGCGCGTCGGCTCCGTTGCCGCCCGCATGATGCCGAAGGCGACCCACAGCAACGGCACCATGGCGATGAGCGTGAGACGGCGCAGAAGCACCGCCAGCCAGCGCAGCCGGCGCGGGCTGAGCGTGGCACCGCGAATCCAGGCCTCGAAACGTGGTCCGACAAGGGAGCCGGCGATCACCGCCAGCGCGACGCAAAGCGCGATGACCGCGAGCTGGACGACGATCCAGACCGCGAAGTCGGGATCGAGGGAAAGGCCGAGGGCGTCCAGAAGCGGCGTCAGAAAAGCCCGCAGGGTATCGGTCAGCCCGCTGAGACTATCCATCGCGCCCCCCCCGATTCGCTTACGCCGGGGACTGTCTTAGTCGGGCGGAAAGCCGGGCGCTAGCCGTCGAGAATGGATTTGAGCAGATCCGGCACCGATCCGATCCGATCCAGCCGCGGCTTCGGCATGGTGTAGGCGAAGCTCACATATTTGCGGGCCGGCACGTAGGTGCATAGGCTCGTGCCCGGGTGGTACGAGCCGCAGAAGATCGGCTCGAGCATCCCCAGAGTCAGGTTGCCATAGAGCCGATGCGGCGGCACCAGGGTCAGAACCGCGTCGTAGGGTCCCGAATAGCGAAAGAAGCGCTCGTTGTAGGCGAACGGCATCAAGCCGGCGAGGAAACGGTGGGCGCCGAACATGGCGTTGAGAACGAACTGGCGGCGCGCGATGTCGCGATTTTCGACTTCGCCGACCCTGGCGTCGACGGCCCGGATGAAGTCCTCCAGCGAGCCATCGACGACGTGCTTGGCGTCGAGGGTGCGCACCCGAAAGAAATCGTCGTCGGCATCGCGCCGGTCGTCGGTCAAGGTGGTGTAGGCGATGCGAACCTTTCGCGGCTTGCCGGCCTCACGATGGAATATCGAATACAGGACCAGCGCGAACATGACGGCCCGTTGGCGGACGCCCAGCCGGGCCGCCGCCCGGCGCAAATCCTGACGATCGAACAGCTGGGTTTCGAACCCCATCTCGACCTTGTCCGGCGACAGAAAATGCGCCGCGACCAGGTGGAACGGTGCCATCACCGCCGCGACGCTGCGGTAGCCGAGCTTTTCGAACCACGGCACGCGATTGGATTTGTCGGATTGGGAGCCGTGTCCGGTGAATTGCGAGCGGTTGAGCAGGGCGGAGTCCGAGCCCTCCATCAGGGCGTGCGAGGAGCGCACCATGATGGCGGTGTGGCGGCCCGCATCGTCGGGACCGTCCCGGCGGACGGCCGCCTGAACCCGGAAGAGGGGCAATTTGGGGGTGTCATAGATATCAAGCCCCGGCTCCAGCCACGTGTTGGGGAAGTCCTCGAAACCATCGACCTCGGTGATGGAGGTTATGGCGTCGATGAGGTTGTGCGGCAGCGCTTCACCGGGACGGGCGCCGATGAAACCGTGGGTGAGTTGAGGAGCCAGGGAGACGATACGCACCACCAGCGATTTGAGCATTTCGGCATCGAAGCGCTGTGAGGAGTAGGCGGTGTAGAATACGGTGTTGCGGGCCTGGAAGACGAACCACTGGAAATTGGTGAAATAGGTGAGCGGATCACGGACCGTCGGGGGCAGTCCGCCGGCCAAGGCGTCGGTGCCGGCCTTGGCGCCGATGGTCGACAGAGACTTCATTGCTCTCCCTCACGCGCACTCGTGGCCCCCCGCATGCCGATGTTAGCCGCGCAGCGCCATCGCTTCAACGCGTGCGGCGGGGAAGCGTGAACGGCCTGCGATCACGCTTGAGCGAGGGCGGCGATCAGGCCGGGAACAGAGGCAGCCCGATCCGCCAGATCCGGGGGAACCGTGTAGTTGATGGTCACCTGGTGGCGGGCCGGCACAAAGGTGATCAGCGATATCCCCTCGTGGAAGGAGCCGGCATATATCGGTTCGATCACCCCTTCCATGAACGTGCCGACAATGCGGTGTGGGGGGGTCATTGTCAGGACGATGTCGTAAAGGCCCGGGAAACGGAAGAAGCGCTGATTGTAAAGGGCGGGCAGGCGCCGGGAGGCGGCGCGGTGAATGCCATACAGGGCGTTGAGGACATATTGGTGGGTGCCCTCGGGGCGGGCCTCGTAACGCTTCATGGCGGCATCGACGCCAACGATGAACTCGGCCGGCGTCTTGCCGGCGAGCGGAAAGCGGGCGTGGATGCCGCGGGCCCGGATGAACTCGTCGTCGACGTCGCGGCGGGC
>CAZNOZ010000012.1:44952-46807 GCA_964574935.1 uncultured Devosiaceae bacterium
AGGGCCGAATCCGAGCCTTCGAGCAGTGCGTGGGAGCCGATGACCATCACCATCGAGGCCCTGCCCTGATCATCAGGTCCGCCGCGCCGGTTGACCGCAAGGAACCGGAAAAGCGGCAGGCCCGGGGTGTCGTAGAGCTCGACCCCCGACTGCAGCCAGGCGTGAGGGTAGGCGTCGAGGCTGTCGACCTCCTCGAGGGACACCACCGCGGCGAGCTCATCGTCGGTCAGCGGCCGGCCGGGGTGGGCGCCCTGATAGCCGGTGGTGAGCTGGGGGGCGAGGTCGACGAGCTGGCGGGCGATCTTCATCACCCGGTCGCGGTCGATGGGCAGCGACTGGAAGGCGGTGTAGTAGATGGTGTTGCGGGCCGAATGCAGAAACCACTGCATGTTGGAGAAGGCGGCAGTGGGATCCTCGGCCGGGGCGGCGGCGGCGCCGCTGCCGGCCACCAGACTGGACGCACTCAGACTCTTCACGCTCGATCCCTTCGGGGCTGACGCGGCATGCTAGTGGGCGCCCATCCCCCGTTCAAGCCGAGGCACGGGCGGCGGCCGGACGCGCCAGGCCGGCATAGGCCTGGTCCATGCGCCTCAGGCCGCTTGCCTGTTCGGGGGTCAGATAGAGACCCAGCGCGAAGGTTTCCCGGTTCGGGACGATGACGCAGGAGGTCAGGCCCGGCGTGGTGGTGCCGCACCAGGCAGGCGGCAGCAGGTCTTCGGTCAGGGGGCCGCCGAAATAGTGCGGCGGGATGAGCCCGATCACGCAGTCAAAGGGAATGAGGGCGAACACCTTTGGCGAATAGGCAAAGGGCATGAGAGCGTTCAACCGCCGATGCAGATGCACCGAGGCGGTGTTGAGCGATTGGCTGAAGCCGGCGTCGGCGGCTTCGAGCTCGGAAAAGCGGCGGTCGATGTGGCGGACGTAGGCGGCAAAATCCGGCCGATTGCGGAAGCTCGCCTGCACGGTGCGCATCTTGATGAAGCCGTCGCGCATCAGCTCGGGGCGGTTGTCCAGCGTCGAATACAGGCACGAGACGCGGCGTTTGCCGCCCCGGGTGCCGGCGCCGAAGAGGCCCGTGAGGACAAGCGCGTACAACACGGATCGCTGGCGAACGCCCAACGCGCGAACCGCCGCCGCGATGCGGGCGCGGGCGAAGGTCCGGGTCGCGAAGACGCGCGTGCCCTTGGGGCCGGGCATGAGGTTGGCGGCGGCCAGGTGCAGCGGCACGGCGATCCAGGAGAGCGCCACCGCCAGTGGGTGGCGGACCGCTCCCTCGGCGGCGCCGGGGCGCTCGGTGGGTTGCGACCGGGTGAGCTGGGCGGAATCGGCCCCTTCCACAAGCGCATGGGAGATCCGGATCAGTATGAAGCCGGCGCGGCCCTCGCCGTCGGGCCCGCCGCGGCGGTTGGCGCAGCGGAAGCGGAAAAGCGGCAGTTTCGGGTCGGCGAAGACCTCGAAGCCGCCGTCCAGCCAGGCCTCGGGCAAGCCGTCGAGGCTGTCGACCTCCTCGATCGAGGAAATGGCGTGGACGGTGGCACGATCGAGCGGCTGGCCCGGACGCGCGCCGAGATAGCCGCCCGTTACCTGCGGCGCCAGGGCGGCGAAGGCGGCAATCCTGGCGTCCAGACTTTCGCGGTCGAACGGAACGCTGGAGAACGCGGCGTAGAACACCACGTTGCGCTGGTGGTAGAGGAACCACTGCATGTCGGAAAAGCCGGCGCGCGGATCGCCGGACGTCGCGTGCATGGTTGCATCCCCTGCCCCCGAGACAACGGTAGCCTAGCAAATCGCGGGTCCTGCCGCGATAGCGCGGCGATCGGGTCGCGCGGGCTTGGTTTGCGCCTACGCGGCGGGC
>CAZNOZ010000012.1:46907-68929 GCA_964574935.1 uncultured Devosiaceae bacterium
GCGGGCTTGGTTTGCGCCTACGCGGCGGGCTTGGTTTGCGCCTACGCGGCGGGCTGGACCTCGCCCAGACGCCGGGTGGCGTCGTCGGCGCTGTCGGCCTCCATCAGTGTCCCCAGGGCTCCGGGAATTTCGGCCCCGACCGGCTTGCCGCGCACCGCCGTGCGTTGGCGGTGAAGGGGATCGAAGAAACTCGCCAGATATTGCGGATAGAGCGTAGCGGCGACCCGCCGCGCGAACGCGTCGGCGGCGGGATCGCCCAGTGTGGTCAGGGCATTCGGGGTGAGTGGCTTGATCTCGCCGCCGGCCCTGGCCTCCTCGGCCCAGTGGGACTCCGCCCGCATCCTTGTGTGGCCCGGGATTTCGGCGGACGGCGGGCCCGCCTCGACGCTGGCATAGGTGGCGGCGATGGCTTCGAGCTCGGTGTTGGTCTCGTCGGGGAAAAGCCGCATCAGGCCGGCATCGAAGATGGTGATGCGCCGGGGTTCGAATTTGGCCCTGGCGCGCTCGAGATGCGCGGCCTGGGCGCGCCAGGAGGAGTAGTTGAAGCCAGCCACGGCGGCGCGCAGCGGATTGAGCGAGCCGCCAAGCTCGGCCCGGGCGAGACGCCAATAGCGCGGCAGCCACTCGAGCAATTGCCACAAGAAAAATGTCTGCTCGATCGGATAGCGCATCGTGGATCGGATGCGATGGAGCGGCGAGAATTCGGTCACGAACTGCCGGGAGAGCGAGGCATGCTGCAACAACGGATCGCGAATTGTGAAGACCAGATGCTCGGCGGCGCTCAGGACGAACTCGAAGAGCTCGTCGGTGACGAAACCGTCCAGATCCTTGATTGCCAGCACCACCGGGCGGTCGCCGGCGCCGGCACGCGCGGCGTGATGGGCCGCCAGGATGGTTCTGGCGTAATGGCGCCGCGGATTGACCGAGTTCGGCATCGCCGGTTCGTAGACCGCACCGTCGAGCCGTTCGCCGAGCAGCCGGCAGACGACGGTGGTGTTGGAGCGCGGCACGCCGAGCACGTAGACCAGGCGCAACCGGCCGGCCGCCACCAACCGCTCAAGTTCCGCGAAGGGGGACCGGTCCGGCATCGGTGCGCTCAGGCGGCGGCAAGGGCGCCGAGACGGGAAAGTGCCTCGTCGGGGCCAGGAGCCGAAAGCAGGACCTCGAGCGCCTCGTTGCGAGCCGGCACGGGCTCGGCGGCGGCGCCGCGCACGCGCTGCAAAAGGCGGTGCGCGGGATCGTAGAACAGGCGCACATAGTGCGGGTCGAGCTCGCGCATGATCTGGTTGAGCCAATGGTCGAGCCCGGTTCGCGGCAGGCCGGATTCGCCTTTGGCGGGCATCGGCAGAATGCGGTCGGCGGCGTGCGCCTGGGTGGCCCAGTGCGAGCTTGCCTCCATCATCGAGTTGGCGGCGACTTCGACCCCGGCGGCGGCAAGGGTTTCCTCGGAGCTGACGCCGGCGGCGATGGTGGCCAGTTCGGCGGCGGCCAGATCCGGGAAGAGCCGAGACAAGCCGGCGTCGATGACCGTGATCTCGTCGGGCTTGCGGGCCGTGGCGGCGGCATCGAACTGCCGTGTCAACGCCCGCCAGCAGGCGACGTCGGTGCCCGAGGCGGTGGCCCGGCGGTAGCCGCGCGGGCCGCCATCGGTGCGTTTGGGCGCCTGGCGCCAGGCGTCCGGCCACATGCGGGTGAAATGCACCGCCATCCAGAAGGACTCCGCCGGCGTCTGCATAGACCGCTTGTACCGGTCGGGGGATTCCAGCTCCATCGACATGCGCCGGGCGAGCGATTGGTACTGAGCGGCCGGCTCGCGAATAGCGAATACGATGTGGGCGGACGCCGTCAGGATGAACTCGAGCATCGGCTCGCCGAGGAAGTTGGAGATGTCCTTGACGGCCAGCGTGACCGGTCCGCGGCGCCCCGAGGTCTGCCTGGCGGTCTCGAACGCCTCGAGGATGCGCTCGGCGTAGGTGCGGAGCGGGCGGGCGGTATTGGGAACCGCCGGCTCGAGTACGGCGCCGTCAAGATGGCGGCCGAGTATGCGACCCAGCACCGTGGTATTGGAACGCGGCACGCCGATGATGTAGAGCATCCTGAGCTCGCCGGCGCTCACCAGGGATTGAAGCTTTGTCAACGATGCGGGCAAGGACATCGGTTGGCGTTCGAGGGGCCTGGACATACAATGGGTTCGAACCGGCAGGGGTAGCGGGCAATGGCCCTCAGGGCAAGGCGCCCGCCATCGCTGCGTCAGCTTGACCGGTCTCAAGGCCGACGGAATTCGGCTATCACGGCGGATAGGCAGCGCGGTTTGGAGGACTGAAGCGCATGGACTATCGCGGCATCTTCGAGGACGCGGTCGACGTCCTGCGGCAGGAGAAGCGCTACCGGGTCTTCGCCGACCTCGAGCGCATCGCCGGTCGCTTTCCGGTGGCGATCTACCGCGACGGCGCCGACAACCCCCGCGAAATCACGATCTGGTGCTCGAACGACTATCTGGGAATGGGCCAGCATCCCGAGGTCGTCGCAGCGATGCAGCAGACCGCCGGACAGCTCGGCGTGGGCGCGGGCGGTACCCGCAATATCTCGGGTACAAACAGGCCGCTGGTGGAGCTGGAGCGTTCCCTCGCCGACCTGCACCGCAAGGAAGCGGCGTTGGTGTTCACGTCCGGGTTCGTTTCCAACGAAGCCTCGATCTCGACCCTGGCGCGGCTGATGCCGGAATGCGTGATCCTCTCCGACCAGCTCAACCACGCCTCGATGATCGCCGGAGCCAGGCATTCGGGCATGGAAAAGCGGATCTTCCGCCACAACGATCCGGACCATCTCGAGGAGTTGCTGATTGCCGCCGGCAACAGCCGGCCGAAGCTCATTGTCTTCGAGTCGATCTATTCGATGGATGGCGACGTCGCGCCCATCGAGCGGTTCGTGGAACTGGCGGCCAAACATGACGCGCTGACCTATTGCGACGAGGTGCACGCGGTCGGCATGTATGGCGAGCGTGGCGCCGGCATCTGCGAGCGCGAAGGGCTGATGGGACGGATCGATATCATCGAAGGGACCCTCGCAAAGGCCTTCGGCACGATGGGAGGATACGTTGCCGCCTCCAAGCCGGTCGTCGACGCCATCCGGTCCTATGCGCCCGAGTTCATCTTCACGACGGCCCTGCCCCCACCGATGTGCGCGGCGGCGCGGACCTCGATCGAGCATCTGAAAGCGTCCGACGAGGAGCGCCAGGCGCAGCGGCGGCAGGTGGCCCGGGTCAAGCAAACGCTCACGCAGGCAGGGTTGCCGGTGATCCCCACCGACACGCACATCGTGCCGGTCATTGTCGGCGACGCGCGGGCCTGCAAGGCGGCGAGCGATCTACTCCTGGAAAAGCACGGCATCTACATCCAGCCGATCAACTATCCGACGGTGCCGAAGGGAACCGAACGGCTGAGAATTACGCCGACGCCTCTGCATGACGATCAGATGATCGCGGCGCTCTGCGATGCGTTGGGGCAGGTCTGGGAGACGCTGGAGCTGCCCCGGGATGTCGATTCCAGCCGTCTTTCGGTCGCCGCGCTGACATCCGGCGATCTGACACTGCCGACGACCGGCGGCTAGCGGGCGGTCTGCGTATCGCGCCCGGTGCCGGGTTCGGCGTCGGCGCACTCCCCAAACTCGATCTCGACGGTGGCGTGGCTGACGCCGAAGCGCTCGGCCAGGCGCGCCTTTATTGCGGCAATGGCTGTGTCGGGCCGGCGATTCACCGCTAGGCGGGCGTGCAGCGTCACCATCGGACGTTCCTCTGAAATCGACCACGCATGGACGTGATGGATGTCCTCGACGCCATCGACATGGGCGGCAAGGTCGGCGGCGATCTTGCGCGAATCGAGCTGGCGCGGGGCGCCTTCGAGCAGGATGTCGGCGGACTCGCGCACGATTTTGAGGGCGCTCCTGAGAATAATGAGCACGACCAGAACCGACAGAATCGGATCGGCCAGTGTCCAACCGGTTGCGATGATGATGGACGCGGCGACGATGGCCGCGAGCGAGCCGAGCAGGTCGCCGAAAACATGCAGCGCCGCGGCGCGCAGGTTGAGGCTGGCGCCCTCGCTGACATGCAGGACGCGGAAGGTGACGAGGTTGACGACCAGGCCCGCTGCCGCGACGCCGAGCATCAGCGGGCCGGCGACTTCGATCGGCGCGGCAATGCGGCGCGCGGCCTCGACGAGTATGAGCGCGGCGATGACGAACAGCGCCAGCCCGTTGACGAAAGCGACGAGGACCGAAAAGCGGTCAAACCCGTAGGTGCGTTTCCGGTTCGCAGGCCGCCGCGCCAGCCTGGCGGCGAACCAGGCAAGGGCCAGGGACGCAAAGTCCGTGAACATGTGTCCGGCATCGGCGATCAACGCCAGTGAACCCGACAGCAGCCCCCCGAAGATCTCGGCGAGCATGAAGATGCCGGTCAACAGGGCGGCAACACCGAGGCGCGTGCCGCCGTCGTCGGCCAACCCGGGACGGGTTTGCGCGGGGTGGTGGTGATGGCGGGCGGTCGGCGACATGGCGGCCACAAATGCGCCCGGCGCAAGCTGGCGCCGGCGGCGGTTGGCAGTCGCCGGCACTGTGACGCCCAAGCCCCGACATGTCAAACCAGGACCAGAAATATGGGATATATTTCAGTCGGTTATGTTAGGTTATAACAGAACGCTTGCGGACTCCCGGCGGCTAGCTGGTGAGCACAATACGCACCAGGTCGGCGGTGTTGCGGGCGCCGAGTTTCTCCATCACCCGGGCGCGGTGAACCTCGATGGTGCGCGGAGAAATGCCAAGCTCACGGCCCGCTTCCTTGTTGGATTGGCCGTTGGTGACCAGTTGCAGCACCTCGCGCTCGCGCGGCGTGAGCTGGGAGAAGCCGCGAATCTCGACCGGGCGGCGCCCGCCCTGGACGGCGCCGATATGCACGTCGCGCCGGAGCGCATCGCGCACCGTGCGAACCAACTGCTCGGTGTTGACGGGCTTGACCAGCACGTCGGCGGCGCCCCGCTTCATGGCTTCCACGGCTCCGCGGATATTGGGCTCGTCGGCGAGCATGAATACCGGCGTGCCGGTGCGCATCGATTTGACGCGGACCAGGGTCGGCAGCGTGTCTTCGCCCGTGACCGCGAGATTCATGATCAACACATCAGGCGCGCGCCGTTCGAAGGCGCCGAGCATCTGCTCGAGGGTGCCCGAAAACGCGGTCTGAAAGCCCTCGAGCCGGAACAGAACGCTCAATGCCTCGCAAGTGGCATTGTCGGAATCGAGAATGTGGACCAGACGATCCCGGTTAAATGAGTTGTGATAGTGAACATCGTTCATAGTACGCCCCCATTTCTTGCGCCGCCGCTATCAGTGGCGCTTGGCGCCGCGATTGAGCGACCGGAGGCGTCCGGGCGATCCCCTTGACGCCGATTCGGCCCGCCCCGGACGCTGGCGGGGCGGCCTCTTGAGTCGGTGTTTATGCAACCGCGAGGCGTATTGATTGTGTTGCGTAGCTAGAACTGCGCATAGACGAGAAGCCCTTACGGATTACTACCTAGGATTGTATCTCTAGGCCGTGGAGGGCTCCAATACAACCCTTGATTGTATTCAAGTGCGCCGCCAATCGGCCGTTTCAGACAGTTGGGCGCGGGCGGAGAGGACCTAGCGCTTGGCCAGCAGATCCCGAATCTCGGACAGCAGGACCTCCTGCTTCGGCGGGGCCGGCGGTTCGGCCGGTGCCGCCTCCTGCTGACGCCGCATCATGTTGATCGCCTTGACCACCATGAACAGCACCAGCGCAATGATCGCGAACTTGACCACCGCGTTGATGAACAGTCCGACGTTCAGCGTCGCGACCCCCAGTTCCTGCGCCTGGGCGATCGATGCGATTGCCTGCCCGCCGGCGTCGCCGAGCACGACGAACCAGTTCGAGAAATCGATGCCGCCGACGACCAGCCCGATGACGGGCATGAATACGTCGTCAACCAGAGAGGAGACGATGGCACCGAAGGCGGCACCGATGATGATGCCGACGGCCATGTCGACCATGTTGCCCTTGAGGGCAAACTCCCTGAATTCACGCAGCATGAGCAAAGTCCTCCGCACTTTTGGCTGAACCGGCGCCGTGCGGGCGTCGGAGCGGCGTGTATATCAGCCTTTCGCCGTCCGGCGCCACTCCAGCCCGGCGAGGGCCGATGACGCATTTTGCGACAGAATTAACCCGTTCTTTACCATGTTCTTTAAACAGTAGCGGCATCGATACTCTCAATGGCGATCCCGCTTCGGTGGGATCGCGGCTCACATGGAATCGAAAATGGCCGAGCAGCGCGCAAAGATTTCGAATTCACCCACCGGGGAGCCGGATTCCGAGAACGGCGACGATAAGGAGTGGGAAGCGCTGCGCGACGATTTGGGCGACATTCTCGCCGAGACCGGCGACGCACCCGAAGCTGACGCCGGACCGGAAGGCTCCGGCGGCGCCGACGAGGCGGAATCGGACGGGGACGAGCCGGCCGCCAAGGCAAAAGGCGCCAAGGCAAAAGGCGCCAAGGACTTCTTCGACCATCTCGACGAGCTGCGCTCGCACTTCAGCGAGAAAGCCCAGTCCCGCTCCTATGGCGACCGCCGGCGTGAAGCGCTGGAGTCGCTGCAGAAGACCGTCGAAGGGCCCAGCGAGCCTTCGGCCGACGCGGGCGCAATCGAGGCGGCGGCGGACGCGGCCCTCGCTGATGCCGAAGAGGGCGCAGCGACCGACACCGGTGACGTGACGGCGCCCAGCGAGGCATTGACCGAAGCTCAGGCCTCCGCCGACGACACCGGCCCGGCACAAAGCGCCACGGCGTCGTCGCTGCAGGCGGCCGTCGAAAAAATCCGCTCCACGCGCCGGAGCAGCATCGAAGGGAATACCTCGCCGTCCCTGCCGCCGGCAGGCGGGCAAGAGCGCGGATTCGGCGAGGTGATCGAGATGACCTCGCAGCTGGGTGAGCGCATGGGGGACCTCGAACGCTCGGTCACCGACCGGTTCGAGAAACTGCCGGACGCCACTTCCATCTCGCGGCAAATGGAAGCCTTGAGCGAGACTGTCGACCAGCTCTCCGAAATCGTCCGCAACGCCGCCGACACTTCCGGGCTAGAGACCAGGATCGCCGATATCCTCGGCGTCGAGCGGCAGGATCCGGCGGTCGAACGCCTGGAGAGCCGCATGGAGCGGCTCAACGAGTCGGTGCGCAAGCTCGCCGACATCCAGGTCCGCAAAGTCAAATCCGACACCGACGACGGCGGCGACGGCGAAGGCGAGGCGACGGCAACCGAACATATGGAAGCCTCGATCCGGGCCATCTACGACAAGCTCGATGCGTTCGAGCACTCCGCGGGCGTGAACCCGGAGGAAATGGAACGGTTGAGCGAACGGATCGGCAAGCTCGCCGCGACGCTCGATGAATCAAGCGGCCGCGGAGATGTCGGCGACGAGTTGATCGAGCGCATCAACGCGATCGCCACGCATGTCGAGTCGCTCGAGCCAAGCGAGGGATCGGTCGGGTTCGTCGAGCTCAAGGACGAGATCGGCACCCTGCGCCGCTACATGGTCGAAGCGTTCGAGCCGCGGTTCGACGCCCTCGAAGAGCGCATCAAGGAGCTGGGCAGCCGCATCGCCGGCGGTGTGCCGGACGGAATCGGTCAGGAGCTGCTCGAGGAGCAGCTCAAACTGCTGATTTCCAAGGTGGATCAAACCAGCGAGGCGCTCACCGCGCTCAACGCCCGGCAAGCCGAGGCTTCCCAGCGGCAGTTGCCGGACGCGGCCGAGCTGGTCGATCTGATTGCCGCCAAGACGGCTTCGGAAGTTGCCGCCCAGAAGCCGGCCGACTCCATCGGGATTTCGAACATCGCCTTGTCGGCGCTCAGGGAATCGATCGCCCAGGTCGAGCGCCGGCTGGACAATCTGCAGGATGCGCTCAAACGGCTGCACAAGGCGCAGCAGCCGGGATCTTTGGCGCCTCAGGCCGCAGTTGCTCCGTTGCAGGCTGCAATGAGCCCGGGCGCTCAGTCGGCGCCGCTGGAAGCGGTTGCAGGCGAGGTTGCGGCAGCCGCAGCGCAGGCGGCAAAGGCCGAGACGTCGTCTCCGATCGACGAGATGCCGGCCCCCTACCTGCCGCCCGCCAAGGGCGAGCTGCCGCCGAAGCCCGAATCGAGCCTCGGACAAAGCGCCGACGACATCTTCAAACGAGCCGCCGAAAAAGCCCGTGTCGAAAGCAGCGAAGCCGCACTTGCGGCGCGAAGCGAAGATTCGCGGGACCGGCCGCGAATCAGCCGCGAGAGCTTCATCGAGGCGGCACGCCGGGCGGCGCGACGCACCGCCGAGCCGAGCGTGCTCGACGCCGACGGCGGCTTCCTGGGCAAGGCGCTGGCGCGTCTGAAGCGCAAGGACGGCGAAATCGAGGACGCGACCCCCGAACAAGGTGAAACCGACGAAGCCGAGGCGGACGACGAATCGCGGGCGCCCGAGCCCACACCCGCCGAGCCGGCTGCCGCCGATGAGGTGGTGATCGAGGAGCCGGACGCCGAGGACCATCGCGATGACGAGCCGGAGAGCTTTCTGAGCCAGCATCGCCGGCCAATATTGCTCGCGGCCTCGTTCGTGGCGATCGGGCTGATGACGTTGAATCTGATATCGCAACGGATGGGCGGCGGCGAAGACCTGGCCATCGAGCCCGCGACCATCGAACTCGGGTCGGGTTCACTCGACGAGGTCGCGGAGGCGCCCACGATCGGACTTGAGCCGGGCGAGGAACCGGCACCGGCCGACGTGCGCAAGGTGGGCGCCGTGGCGGACGCCGAGCCGATGCTCGACACCGGCACCGACGCTTTCGAGCCGGACGCCCAGGGGATCGTCACCGGCTCCATCGATCCGCAGGACCAGGTGGCAGCTCTGGGACCGCCGGCATTGCGCGACGCGGCCGAGGCGGGCGACCCCAGGGCGCAATTCGAGATCGCCGCCATGTACACGGAAGGCCAGGTCACCGCGCAGGACTACTCGGCCGCGGCGATGTGGTATGGGCGAGCCGCCGGCAGCGGTTTCGCGCCGGCCGCCTATCGGCTGGGCAATCTCTACGAGTATGGCCGCGGGGTCGACGAGGACCTCGAAGAGGCAAAGCGCTGGTACCAGGCGGCGGCACAGGCCGGCAACCGGATGGCGATGCACAACCTGGCGGCGCTGTATGCCGGCGGGCAACTGGAGACCCAGGATTTCGCCTCGGCGGCCCTGTGGTTCGAGCGGGCCGCCTGGCTCGGCGTCAAGGACAGCCAGTTCAACCTCGGCATGCTGTACGCCCGCGGGCTCGGGGTCGACCAGGACTTCGTCCAGTCCTACCGCTGGTTTGCGCTCGCGGCGCTGGGCGGCGACGCCGACGCGGCCAAGGCCCGCGACGACATCGCCCGGTCGCTGGACGCCGATTCGCTGCGGCGCGCCGACGCCCTGGTCGAGAGCTGGCGGATGGGCGATCTCGACATCGCCGCCAACTACGCCCCGCTTGGGACCTGGGACGCGAATTTCGATCCTGGCGAGGAAGTTACCGACCCCGGGGTCGTGCGCCAGGTCCAGCAGCTGCTGGCCAAGCTCGGCTATGAAATTGGAGAGCCGGACGGAATCGCGGGGCCGAAGACCGAAATCTCGATCCGCGAGTTCGAATCGGTGATCGGGATGCCCCCCAGCGGCAAGATCAATCCCAGGCTACTTGCGGTGCTGGCCACCCAACCGGTCTGAGCCGCCCAGGAATGGGTCCCCAGACGCCGCCCCGGCAGCCCCGCGGGCGGCGTTTGAGTGTGGTGCTGAGCGGCGGGCGCGGCGCGTTGACAGCTCCGTCGGGGGGCGCGTAAGCAGTCGATCGACACCACCCCGGGACCAATCCCCGTGCAGCTTTATCTGCCCATCGCTGAGCTATCGCTCAACCTTTTCGTGTTGATCGGTATGGGCGGGGCTGTGGGTTTCTTGTCGGGTCTGTTCGGGGTCGGCGGCGGCTTCCTGCTCACGCCGCTGCTGATCTTCTCGGGCATCCCGCCTCCGGTGGCGGTGGCGTCGGTGACCGGACAGGTGGTGGCGGCATCCACCTCCGGAGCGCTCAGCTACTACCGGCGCGGCGGCATCGATTTCAAGCTGGCGCTGTATCTGGTGCTGTCGGGGATCATAGGGACGGCGATCGGGGTGTGGGTATTCGGGCTGCTCAGGCAAGCGGGTCTGCTCGAAGCGGCGATTTCGCTCGGATATCTGGTGTTTCTGGGCTCGATCGGCTCGATCATGCTCTACGAGGCGGCGCGCTCGCTGATGATGGCGCAGGCCGGCCACCCGGTTCCGGCGCGGATGCCGCGGCATCACAACTGGGTGCACGGGCTCCCGCTGAGGCTCAGGTTCAAGCGCTCGCAGCTTTATATCAGCGTCATTCCGGTGGTGGTGATCGGGATCGGGATCGGGCTGATCGGGGCGCTGCTGGGGATCGGCGGCGGCTTCATCCTGGTTCCGGCGTTGATCTACCTGCTGCGGGTGCCGGGCAATGTGGTGATCGGTACGGCGCTGTTGCATGTCTTGTGCATCATGGCGGCGGCGACCGTGATGCATGCGGTGGCCAGCCACACCGTCGACATCATCCTCGCCTTCACGCTGATGCTTGGCTCGGTGGCGGGGGCACAGTTCGGGGCGGCAGCGGGAAGACGGCTCAGAGGCGACCAGCTGCGGTTGTTGCTGGCGCTCGTGGTTCTGGGGGTGGCGCTCCGGTTCGCGGCCTCGCTCCTGATCGCGCCGGCGGACCCCTTCTCGATGGCCATCCTGACCCCGGGAGTGGTGTGATGCGCGGTGCCGTGCTCGGGGTGATGGTCACGTTGGCGCTGGTGCAGCCGGCCCTCGGGCAGCGGCTTGTCGCCTCCACCTCGGATCCGGAAGTGTCGATCGATTCGACGTTCGCCGGCGAGAAGATCACCCTTTTCGGCGCTATCGAACCGGAAATCGGGGAGACCGAGGCACCGTCGGGCACCTACGACATCGTCATCGCGATCGAGGGACCCAGCGCCGATCGGGTGGCGCGCCGCAAAGCGCGGACGTTCGGCATCTGGCTCAATCTCGAGCAGGTGGTGTTCCGCAATTTCCCGAGCTTCTACTGGATCATCGCCAGCGCGCCGCTGGATCAGATCACCGATCCCGGGACCATCGTGGAGGAGCGGCTGAGCTTTCAGGCGCAGTCGATTCTGGCGACGGGCGCTGAGGATCCGACCATCGAAATGTTCGGAGGGGAGCTGGTGCGCCTGATGCAGACGCGGGGGCTGTTCGGGGTCGATGATCGGGCGGTGATGTTCATGTCCGACCGCTTCTACACGGCCCGGGTCGACTTGCCGGCGTTCGTGCCCAACGGCAGCTACACCGCCCGGACGCTTCTGTTCCGGGACGGCGCAATCGTGGCACGGCGCGCCGACTCCTTTTCCGTGCGCACCGCCGGGATCGAGCGGTTCGTCGCCGACACGGCGCGCAACCAGTCGCTCGCCTATGGGTTGGTGTGTGTGGGGCTGGCTCTGTCGACCGGCTGGCTCGGCGGCCTTGTGTTTCGGCGATAGGGGCATCGGATGGCGGAGGCACCCCCGGTCTGGACCCGCATCATCACCGTAGCCGCGGCGGCGGGTCTGGCGCCGTTTATCGCGGGGCTCGTGTTCACCGTTAACCCGTCGTTGCAGCCGCTCGATCAGGTGGTGTTCGAGCGGGCGCTGCTCGGCTACGGGGCGGTGATCCTGGGGTTTTTGAGCGGCGTCAGGTGGGGGATGCGGATGCAGGGCGGGTTCGGCTCCGACATCATCTACCTCGCCGCAATCGTCGTTTCGGGAGGCGGTTTCCTGACGCTCCTGCTGCCGTTTCCGCTCGGGATCGCGCTGCTGATCGTCGGGTTCGGCGCGCAGGGGGCGTGGGACGTGTGGGGCGGATTCCGCGGCTCGGTCCCGCGGGCCTACGTCCGCATGCGTTCGGTGATTACGTGGATGACCTGCGCGGTGCTGATCGCGACACTGGTGGCCGCGGCGATCGTGTGAGGGCTCAGGCGAGGTGCTGGCGGCCAACTCGCCAGGGCCGGTCGCGGCCGAGCATGACCAGGTTGAGCCGATGCGGCACCAACAGGCCCGCGAATGCGGGTCCAATGATGTCAAGTGAGCCGGTGGAGACTCCGTAGGCGGGCAAGACCATTCGATTGTCGTCCCACACGAAACAGGGCCGGCGCGTCGAGCGGCCGTTGATGCGCACCCGGGCGGCAGGATGCAGATGGCCGGCGATCTGGCCGGCCACAGTTGCGTCCGGGTGGTGGCTGAGGCTCAGCCCGGCAACCTCGAGATCGCGCACGAAGTCGCCGCCGAGCCCGTGCGGAGCCGGATCGTGATTGCCGGCGAACCAGATCCAGTCGCGTCCCGCCATCAGCGCCGCGAGCGCCCGCCGGTCCGCCTCGACCAACTCCCCGGAAGCCCCGTCGCGGTGGAAGCTGTCGCCGAGGCAGACAACGCCGGCCGGCGCCGTCGCCTCGACGTCGGCGGCGAGACGCCTGAGGGTGGCGCCGGTGTCATAAGGGGGCAGGAACTGGCGGGCGGAGGCGAAGGACGCCATCTTTTCGAGGTGGAGATCGGCGACGATCAGGAGGTCTCGGGCCGGCCAGAAGAGCGCTCCGGACCCGAGCGCCAAGAAATCGTGCCCGCAAAAGCCGATGGCCTCGGCCGGCAGGGCGGACAGGGTCGCAAGCTGCCGCGCCGTCTCGGTCATGGGTTGCCCGCCGCCTCGTTGAGCATTGCCTCGGCCGCCTCGGCGAGCACCGATTCGCGGCCCTCGCCGAACACCGGCTCCTTGCCGATCTCGAGCATCACCGGTACCGCAAGAGGGGAGATTCGGTCCAGTGGCCGGTGCACGATGTGGCGACGGATGCGTTTCAGGCACGCACCGAGCCGCTCGATGTCGAGCAACCCGCGGGCGGCGTCGCGGCGGGTCGCCTGAATGAGCACATGGTCCGGCTCGTGCTCGTACAGCACGTCGTAGATGAGATCGGAGGACACGGTGATCTGGCGGCCGGTTTTTTCCAGGCCGGGGTGGCGGCGCTGGATGAGCCCGGCGATGATCGCGCAGTTGCGGAACGTGCGGCGCATGAGCGAGGATTCGAGGAGCCAGGATTCGAGATCGTCGCCGAGCATGTCCTCGTCGAACAGCGCGTCGAGCGACAGGCGATCGCGCGCGATCATCGAATTGAGATCGGAAGCGCACCACACCGCCAGCGCATATTCGGACGCAACGAAACCGAGGGGGCGGCTCCCGGCGCGCTCCAGGCGACGGGTAAGCAGCATGCCCAGGGTCTGGTGGGCGAGCCTTCCCTCGAAGGGGTAGCAGACCAGGTAGTGCTGATCGGTATGGGGGAAGGTCTCGATCAGGAGGCTTTCGGTGCCGGGAAGCGACGAGAACGCGCGCTGCAGTTCAAGCCATTCACGCACCTGCGCCGGCAGGCGGCGCCACTCGGCCGGATGGGCCAGGGTCTCGCGCACGCGCTCGGCGAGATAGGTCGACAGTGGGAATTTGCCGCCCATGTAGCTGGGAATCTTCGGGTTGGAGGCGCTGGCGCGGGAAACGTAGGCCTCGTTGTCCCTGAGCGCCTCGAAGGCAACGATCTCGCCGCCGAACAGGAACGTATCGCCCGGCATCAGGGTGGTGAAGAAGTACTCTTCCATTTCACCCAGCACTCTGCCGCCGCGGCCGATCGGGCCGGTGGTGGCCCCGTGCTTGTGGCCCCGGCCCCGCACGAGGCGGACCTTGACCATCGGCTCCTCGATGATGGTGCCGACATTGAGCCGGTACTGTCGGGCGACGCCGGGGTGGGCGATGCGCCAGCGTCCCTCGTCGGTGCGCCGCAGGCGGGCGTAGTGCTCGTAGGATCGCAAGGCATAGCCGCCGGTGGCGACAAACTCGACGACCCTGTCGAACAGCTCCCGGGGGAGGTTCCGATAGGGCCAGGCGGACGTGATTTCGTCATAGAGCTCGCCTGGCTCGAAGGGTCCGGCGCAGGCCATGCCGAGCACGTGTTGGGCGAGGACGTCGAGGCCGCCCTCGATGGGATCGGGGGAATCCTGGACCCCCTCCCCCACGGCGGCCTGGGCGGCTTCGCATTCGAGCACTTCGAAGCGGTTGGCGGGCACCAGCAGCGCCTTTGAAGGCTCCTCGAGTCGGTGATTGGCGCGCCCGATGCGCTGGATGAGGCGCGAGGCGCCCTTGGGGGCGCCGATCTGAATGACGAGATCGACATCGCCCCAGTCGATGCCCAGATCGAGGGTCGAGGTGGCCACTACCGCGCGCAGACGGCCGGCCGCCATGGCCGCCTCGACCTTGCGGCGCTGGGCGACGCTCAGCGAGCCGTGATGCAGGGCGATGGCGAGGCTGTCCTCGTTGGCGTCCCAGAGCATCTGGAAGAGCATCTCGGCCTGCGAGCGCGTGTTGACGAACAACAGCGAGGTGCGGTGGCGCTTGACGATCTCGTAGAGTTCCGGGATCGCGTAGGCAGCCGAATGGCCGGCCCAGGGCACACGGTCGGCGCTGGCAAGGATGTCGACGGCGGGCGCGGCGCCGCCGCCGGTCTCGATCAGCCGGACCTTGTCGCTACCGGTGGTGGTGCCAATCCACTCCGCGATGAGATCGGGCCGGGCGACGGTCGCCGAAAGGGCGCTGGTGGTCAGCGACGGGGCGAGCCTTTTTAGTCGCGCCAGGCCGAGCGCCATCAGGTCGCCGCGCTTGGAGATCACAAGCGAATGCAATTCGTCGAGCACCAGGCGCCTGAGCGGGGAAAACAATCGCGCCGCATCGCGATGGCTGATCATCAATGCCAGCTGCTCGGGGGTGGTCATCAGGATGTTGGGCGGGTTGTGACGCTGGCGCTGTTTGCGGTGTGCGGGGGTGTCGCCGGTGCGCGTTTCGACGGAAATGGGCAGCCCCATCTCGGTGATCGGGTCCATCAGGTTGCGCGCCACATCGACGGCCAGGGCCTTGAGCGGCGACAGGTAAAGCGTGTGCAGACCGGCCCGCGGTTCGGCGATCAGGGCCTCGAGAGAGGGCAGGAATCCAGCCAGGGTTTTGCCGGCTCCGGTGGGGGCGATCAGAAGTGCCGAGGCGCCTTCGGCAGCGGCCTCGAGCATCTCGAGCTGATGCGCCCGGGGGACCCAGCCGCGGGCCGTAAACCATTCCGCAACCGGCTTGCTGAGGCGCCAGCGGCCGTCGAGGAAGTCAAATTGTGCCGAATTGGTCGCCATTTTACGATTTGTTGCCGCATTGAAGGCGTCGCGGTGGACTTCGACCGCCTGCATCGTGACATGTTCGCGTGTTGGCGCAAGCTGCGAAGGAGCCCCAGGCAGAATGCCGGATCGGGTGAGCGGCAGATTTGACGACGCGGTCGACGACATCCGCAGGATGGCGGTGAAGCTGGCCGGGGTCGAGCAGGGTAGGCTGTTGTTCGGTATCGCCGGCGGTCCCGGCACCGGCAAGTCGCGCCTTGCCGAGGCCATCGCCGAGGCGGTCTGGCCGGCGTTGCCCGCACAGGTGATCCCGATGGACGGATTTCACATGCGGCACAAGAAACTGCAGCAGCTCGGCATCGCCGGTGACAAGGGCGCGCCGCACACCTTCGAGGCCGACAAATTCGTCACCTTCATCGGCGAGCTCGGAAGCGCAACCCGGCCGGTGCCGGGGCCGGCCTATTCGCGGGAGTTCGAAGACGTGCTGCCGGACGCCTATGTCGTCTCGCGCAGGGACAGGTTGCTGATTGTGGAGGGCAACTACCTCCTGCTCGACGCGTCGCCATGGGACCTGCTCAAGGACATGTTCGATCTCACCATCTTCCTGGAGATCGACCGAGAGATCGCGCGGACGCGACTGATGGCGCGGCATGCCGAGCACGGACTGTTTTCGAACGCGCACATCGAGCGCCATGTCGAGGAGGTCGACATGGCGAATTTCGATCTGGTGCAAGGCTCGGCGGATCGCGCCGATCTGATCCTGGAAATCACCGAGACGCAGGACGCCCAAGCTGTTCGGTGACGCTCAGGCGGGCGGAAATTTCGACAACCGGTCGGCCAGACGAATCGGCTCGGGCAACCGATAGCGCGTCAGGCACCGCAGGACGATCGCCACCGCGGTTTCGTGGCCCACCCGATGGCCCGGGGATACGAACAGGGGGCGGACGTTGGCGCGGCTGCGCAGCACCGTTCCGATGCGCTCACCCCGCTCATCGAGCGAAGTGGCATCCCCTTTGTCGCGGCCCGGTTCCTCGAACTCACCGATCAGGCGCGATTTGGCGACGCCGATGCTCGGCACGCCGGTGATCAGCCCCAAATGGGCGCCGATACCGATCCGGCGCGGATGGGCGTAGCCCTGCCCGTCGACCAAGAGCAGATCCGGGGCTTCAGGCAATGCCGCCAGCGCCTCGAGAATGACCGGGAGCTCGCGGAACGACAGATAGCCAGGCACGTAGGGGAACTGGGGCGGCTGCTCGGCGGTGGCCGCGTCGCGAAAGGCCAGGGTCGCGTAGTCGAGAACCACGGCGGAGGCGCGGCAGAGATTGCGCCGGCGCGAATAGCCGACATCAACCCCCGCAACGGTGCGGATCGGTCCGAGCCGATCACGAATGACCAGCCGATCGCGCAGTGCCTCCTGAATGGCGCGGGCCTCAGCGAGGTTCGCGGGCGGGGACCCGGCGCTCTTGAGGGCGGGAATCATCAATCGAGCTTGCACCCCGGGAAGCCGGTGGGCAAGGCGGTTGCGCCGTGGCTACGTCGGTGGCATCGCGCGCCCCCGCCGCCACAGGCGCCAGGCCGCCACGACGCCCCAGACCATGACCGCGGTCGAGACCACAGCCGCGGGCACGCCGGCAGCGCCGGGGACGGCCACGGAGAGATTGTAGGCCGCGTGCCAGAGGGCGACGGCCAGGATGCTGCGCCCGGTGATCAAGTAGAGATCGGTGAGCACGAAGGCGCCGAGGACGAGCCCGATCAACCAGCCGATCAGGCCCGGGCCGATCAGCCCGGCCAATGTCTGGTTGATCAGGAACGCCGGCCAATGCCAGAGCGCCCAAATCAGCGCCACCACAACGCTCGCCCAGAAGGCGCCGCGGCGCGGCGCCAGCCGATCGATGGCGAAACCGCGCCAGCCGACCTCTTCACCGAATCCGTTGAGGGCGGTGACGATGACGAGGAGGCCCAGCACCCCGGTGCCGGAAGCCACCCCGGGATAGGCAAGGAAGTCAGCCGGGACGGGCGCTGGCCCACCCATCAGCCAGCCGGCGAGGACAACCACCACGGCGAGCACCGGCGCCGCCAGAATCGCGGCAACGGCCAGCAGCTTCCGCTCGGGCAGCCGCACCATGCGCGCCAACAAGTCGCGTACGCCGTGTCCCCCGTCGACGAGCGCGCTGACCACGAAGGCGGCCACCATCGGTCCGACCAATCCGGGCAGATGTGAGTGCTGGCTGCCCGGTCCGACGCGGATGCCGCTGGCGAACAGATAGAGCCAATAGCTCCAGGTCAGGGCAGCGGCCAACGCGTAGTAGGTCAGAACCGGATGCCGGACGAGCCAAACACGCATAGATCGGATCCCCGGTCGTTGCCGCTCGGCGCAGGATACCCCGCAACGGTCTGGCCGCAACCGGAAGGATGGGCCGGGCCGACTTGTCTGGGCGCCGACTTCGTGGCACTCGAAGCTCGGGAGGCAGTGGTCAATGCCAGATGTCATCTTCATCACCGGGGCAACCGCCGGCTTCGGGCAGGCGACAGCGCGGCGCTTCGCCGAGGGCGGCTGGCGCGTTGTCGCCACCGGCCGCCGGCGGCAGCGGCTGGAATCGCTGGCCGCCGAATTCGAACCGGACCGGGTTCTGGCCCTGCCGATGGATCTCACCGATCGGGCGTCGATCGAGGCCGCCTTCGCGGGACTGCCCCAGAGCCATCGGCCCATCAAGTGCCTGTTCAACAATGGCGGGCTGGCGCTCGGCACCGAGCCGATGCCGGCTGTCGATCTCGAGGACTGGCGGGCAATGGTCGAGACCAACATCATGGGGCTCGTGCACACCACCCAGTTTGCGCTGGAGTTGCTCAAACAGGCAGGGCGCGGCGCCTCGATCATCAATGTCGGCTCGATCGCGGGGCGCTACCCCTATCCGGGCGGCAATGTCTACGGCGCCTCGAAGGCCTTCGTTCGGCAATTCTCCTACGAGCTCAGATGCGATCTGGCCGGCACCGACATTAGGGTGACCAGCCTCGAGCCGGGCATGGGCAAGACCGAGTTCACACTGGTCAGGACAAAGGGCGACGAGAAAGCCAGCGAGGCGTTCTACGAGGGATTGGAGCCCATCGAGCCCGAGGACATGGCCGAGATCGCCTGGTGGCTGGCCAACCGGCCGGCGCACATCAACGTCAACGCCCTCGAGGTGATGCCGCTGATCCAGGTACCGGCGCGCCCGATCGTCCTGGGCCGATAGGCCTCTGACATGGCCGGCCGCATTCAGCGTCCCTTCGAGGTGACGCATCGGGACGTGTGGGGCATCGCGCTGCCGGCGACACTGGCCTTCGTCACCGAGCCGTTGGCCGGGATCGTCGACATCACCGTCATCGGGCGCCTGGGAGACGCGACCCTTTTGGGCGGGCTCGTGCTCGGGGCGCTGGCCATCGATTTCATCTTCGCGCTGTCGCAGTTCCTGCGCATGGGCACGGCGGGGCTGACCGCGCAGGCCATAGGCGCGCGGGAGGCCGATGACGGGCTGGCGCACCTGGTGCGCGCCGCCCTGCTCGGGGCCGGGATCGGGATGGCGCTGATCGTCCTGACGATGCCGCTCGGCGCGCTGGGGTCGTGGCTTCTGGCCCCGTCGGAAACGGTCGAGGGGCCGTACCGGGCGTATCTGAATGTGCGGATCTGGTCGGCACCGTTCGCGCTGATCAATTTCGCCCTGCTCGGCTGGTTCTACGGGCGGGCGGCGGCCACCACGGGCATGGCTTTGCAGATGCTGATCCATGGCGGCAACATCGTATTCTCGGTGCTGTTCGTGTACGGGTTCGGCTGGGGCGTGGAAGGGGTTGCGGCGGGTACGGTTCTGGCCGAGATCATCGCGTCGGGGACCGGTCTTGCGCTGGTTGTGCGGCATTTCGGCGGCTTTGGCCGTTTGCGCGAGCTGGCGAGCGTCGAGCGCCTGTTCGACTGGTCCTCACTCAGGCGTCTGTTCGGGCTGAGCCGCGATCTGATGATCCGGTCGGCGGCGCTGATGACCGCCTTCGGCTGGTTCACGGCCCAGACCTCGCGGCTGGGCGAGGTGGTGCTGTCGGGCAATGAGGTGCTGTTGCACTTCACCATGGTGACCGCGTTCTTCCTCGACGGGCAGGCGCAATCGGCCGAAGCGCTTTGCGGGCGCGCGGTCGGGGCGAACTACCGCCCCGCCTTCGTGCGGGCAATGCGGCTGTCCATGGGGTGGGGTTTGGCGATCGGGCTGGGGCTCTTTTTCTTCTGGGCGCTGTCCGGGCCGTGGCTGATTGACTTCATGACCACATCGGAACCGGTGCGGGCGGAGGCGAAGACCTATCTCGTGATTGCGGCGGGCACCGCGTTCACCGGGGTCGCACCGTTTGTCCTCGACGGAATCATGACCGGGGCGACGCTGAACACCGTCATCCGCAACGGCATGGTGGCCTCGCTCGCCATCTGCCTCGCCTCGGCAATTGTGCTGCAGCCGCTGTTCGGGGTGTGGGGGTTGTGGGCCTCGATCCACGCGTTCTTCATCGCACGCGGCGTGATCTTCTCGCTGGCGGTGCGGCGGCAGATGCCGGTTCTGTTTCCGGTGGGCTAGATTTCCGCCTTGCCGCTGGCCCAATCGTCGACCGCGGTGCCGGTCAACCCGGCGCTGGTCTCGACCTCGGCGTCGCGCACCGCGCGCACCAGCCCGGACTTGATCTCGCCAATCAGCTCCATGCCGTGAAAGACCAGGGCCGTGTAAAGCTGCAGAGCGTTGGCACCCGCGGCCAGCTTGGCTAGGGCGGAGCGGGCCGAATAGATGCCGCCGACCCCGATGATCGGCATTTCATCGCCAACGCGCAGACGCATCTGGGCCAGGCGCCGGGTGGCGAGATTAAACAGCGGCCTGCCCGAAAGGCCGCCGGTTTCGTTGGCGTTCTTGTGCCCGGCAACCCCCGGCCGCGACACCGTCGTGTTGGAGACCACCAGCCCGTCGAGATCGAAGCCGGCCATGACGCCGGCGATCGCGTCCATTTCGGTCTCCTCGAGGTCCGGGGCGAGCTTGAGAAAGACCGGCACCCGCGTCGCGGCCCGGGCGCGCTCGGCGAGCACCTCCCCGAGCAGGCGCTTGAGGGCTTCGGCGGCCTGCAGGTCGCGCAGCCCGGGGGTGTTCGGCGAAGAGATGTTGACCGTCAGATAGTCGGCGAGCGGAGCGAAGCGTCTGACGCCCGCGACATAGTCGGCGACGAAGTCGTCGCTTGCGGCGTTGGCGCCGAGATTGACCCCGATGGTGGCGCCCGTGCGGTGACCGTGCAGGCGTTCGGCGACGGCTTGGTGTCCGGCGCTGTTGAAGCCCAGCCGGTTGATGACCGCCTCGGCGGATTCGAGCCGGAAGACCCGCGGCCTGGGATTGCCCGGTTGCGGGCGGGGGGTGACGGTTCCGGCCTCGACGAAGCCGAATCCGATCTCGCACAACGCCGCCGCGACTTCGGCGTCCTTGTCGAATCCGGCGGCCATACCGAGCGGGTTGGGCACGGAAAGCCCGGCGAATTCGGTTGCCAGGGCAGGCGGATCGCGCCCCTCCGGCGCCGGCACCGCGCCAAGGCGGAGTGCAGCGATGGTCGCCCGGTGCGCCATCTCCGGGTGCATCGACAAGAGCATTTCCCGGGTCAGGCGCTGGGCGCCCGCCATGCGCAACAACGGCGAAAAGGCCTCGAGCAACCTCAACGGGCGCCCGCCGGCGAACAGCCCGCCGCCCGGCCAGCGCCCGGGCGCCCTCCCGGTCGGGCGGGGGAGGCCGAAGGTGCGGATCGGGAACTGACGGAGGTTCGGCGCATTCGAACGGCTCGCTCGGCGGCCCCCATCATAACGACGCGGCCGGCGGCCCCCCAAGCGGTGTTTCGGTTCACAGGGAGGTGATCGGGCACCTCATTGCACTTTACACGGCGGTTAACGACAGGTAAAAGTGATGGGACAATTGTCCGAGAAAGAGAATTATTTCCTTCCCGGTTTGGGAGCGCGGTATGGTCTCGCACCGCCAGATCTGGGACGCAATCGATAGGCTGGCCTGGCGGCGCGGCATATCGAAGTCGGCTTTGGCACGCCGGGCCGGCCTTGATCCGACGGCGTTCAATCCTTCCAAACGGGTCAGCAAAGACGGTCGTCCCAGGTGGCCTTCGACGGAGTCGATCGCCAAGGTGCTGGAGGCGACCGGAGCCGACTTCGAAGAATTCATGGTGGATGGGGGCAGTCAGCCGCGGGCCCGATCGGTGCCGCTTCTCGGGCTGGCGCGGGCAGGTTCGGGAGGATATTTCGATTCCAGCGGATTTCCCGTCGGCGAAGGGTGGGATCGGGTGGAACTGCCCAATGGCGGCGAGAGCGGCACATATGCCCTCGAGGTCGCGGGGGATTCGATGCTGCCGCTCTATCGTGACGGCGACATACTGATCGTTTCGCCCGCCGATCGGGCGCGGCGAGGCGACCGCGTTGTCGTCAAGACCACCGACGGCGAAGTGATGGCGAAGGTCTTGCACCGTCAGACCGCAGACACGCTTGAGTTGCATTCGCTCAATCCCGAACATTCCCCCCGCTCGCTGCAGCGCGACCAGGTGGAGTGGATCGCCCGCATCCTGTGGGCCAGCCAGTAGGCGCCCAGGGCCTTTACTCACAAAGGGCTTCGGGCCCCCGGGTCTGGCCGAAGGCCAGCCGGAGGACAGGCTCTGCGCGAGCCGGATTTCGGTCCTGAACAGGCGCGGACCGCGCC
>CAZNOZ010000013.1:0-34034 GCA_964574935.1 uncultured Devosiaceae bacterium
AGCATGCCGATGATGACGACGCCGAAGACCACCTGACGGAAGGTGTCGGCGGGCATCTCGAGCCCCAGCGGCACGAAGAAGCGCTGCGGCTGGATGACCGAGAGCATCGACTGCAGGATGGTGATCAGGATCACGCCGGCGACGGTGCCGATATAGCGGCCCCTGCCGCCCAGGATGTTGGTGCCGCCGAGCACCACCGCGGCGATCGTCGGCAGCAGATAGGGGTCGCCCATCGCCTGGTAGGAACGGTTCGCCCAGCCGGCCAGCAGCACCCCGGTGGCAGCCGCGCAAGCGCCGGAGATGATGAAGCACACGACGATAACGCGGCGCGTGTCGACCCCCGACAGGAACACCGCCCGCTCCTTGTTGCCGATGGCGTAGATCTCGCGGCCCAGGGTGGTGCGGGTGAGCATGAATATGGTCACCGCGCCCAGGATGATCCAGATCAGCAGCGGATTGGGAACGCCGGGGACCAGATGGCCGACGGTAAGTTCCCGCATCAGGCCGGTGGCGCGGTCCTGGGGCGCGAAGCCGCCGGTGTGCCAGACCATCAGGCCTTGCGCCACCGCGTTCATGCCGAGAGTGAAGATCATCGAGGGCGCCCTCAGATAGGCCACCCCCAGGCCGTTGATGACGCCGACCCCGGCCCCGCACAGGATCCCGAACGGGATCGCCAGCGCCACCCCGAGCTCAGGGCCGAGGAAGCCCGTGGCGCCGGTGGCCATCATGCCGCCAATGCCGATCGTCCACGGGATCGACAGATCGATGTGGCCGAGAAGAATGACCAGCATCACGCCGGTGGCGACGACGCCGAGGAACGAGGCGATCTGAAGCTGCTGGACGAGATAGACCGGCGACAGGAACGCCGGCTCGAAGAGGGCCCCGAGCAGCAGCAGCACGACGATGCAGCCGAACGCAACCAGGGTGGGCCTGTCGATGTGCCGTGCCGCCGTTGCTGCAAGAGATGCCATCGGAGCCTACCGGAACAGATCGAGCTTGTTCTTGATGCGCAGCACGCGCAGCGAACCGATGCTCACCGCCACCAGCAGCACCATGCCGACGAACAGCGGCTGCAACACGGGGTTGATGTCGAACACGATCAGGAGGTCGCCCACCGTGCGCATCACATAGGCGCCGAAGATCGAGCCGATGGCGGTGCCGACGCCGCCGAACAGCGAGGTGCCGCCGATCACCACCGCGCCGATCGAATTGAGCGTGTAGTCGTTGGCGATCGCCGCCTTGGCGGCCCCCGAATAGGTGATGGCGGTCAACAAAAGCCCCGAAATCGAGGCGAGCAGGCCGGAAAGCGCGTAGGCGAGCAGCTTGGCGCGGGCGATCGGCACCCCGGACATGTAGGCTGCCTGCTCGGATGAGCCGATGGCGTAGGCGGCGCGGCCCAGAATCGAGCGCCGATAGGGAATCCAGATGAAGAACACGACCGCCAGCAACAACAAGACGGAGTGCGGCACGGCGAAGGTCGAGCGGGTCATGTAGTCGGCGAAATCGAAATTCACCGAGCCGCCGGGCTGCGGGCGCAGCGCCAGGGCGATCCCGAAATAGACCGCGCCCATGGCCAGGGTGACGATGATCGGCTGCAGGCGGCCGTAGACGACGATCACCCCGTTGATCGCCCCGCACACCAGCCCCACCAGCAACACGCCGATCACCCCCAGGGTGGTCATCAGCGGATCGCCGTTGACGATGTTGGAGGCAAGGCAGTTGGTCAGCACGAGCACCGCGCCGACCGACAGGTCGAGCCCGCCGGTGAGCACGGGCAGCGTCTGCGCCATGGCCACGAGCGCCAGCAGGGCGCCCTTGTTGGCGGCGGTGTTGATGATGTTCGGGGTCAGGCCCACGGACTGCTTCCAGCCATAGACCCCGAACATGATCACGAAGATCGCGACCGCGATCAGCGTGCCGCGCTGGGCCGCGGAAAGGCGAAGCCGGTTGCGGCGGACGGCGGGTTCGGCGGCAGTTTCGACGCTCATGACGCCTCGGCCGCGCGGCCCGCCCGCGTCCCGTTCTGGCCCGCTGCCGGTTTGGCCGTCGCGGCCGGCAGATTGAGCGCCGCGGACACCAGATTGGTCTCGTTGAGCTCCTCGCCATGCAGGGTGCGCACGACCGCTCCCCCGTACATCACCAGCACCCGGTCGCAGCAGCCGATCAGCTCGTCATAGTCGGTGGAGTAGAACAGGATCGCCGCCCCGTCGCCGGACAGACGCCGCAGCAGCTGGTAGATTTCCTGCTTGGTGCCGACGTCGATGCCGCGGGTGGGGTCGTTGAGCAGGATGATGCGCGGCTTGGTCATCAGCCACTTGCCGATCACCACCTTCTGCTGATTGCCGCCGGAAAGCGACCCGACCGGGCCGTCGATGCCGTCGGAACGGATTTTCAACAGATCGACCACCTCGCCGATGGCGACCTCCTCGGCCTCGGTGTCGATGATGCCGAAGCGGCTGACCCGATCGACGGCCGCGAAGGTCAGATTCTCGCGCACCGTCATCGGCAGCATCAGCCCCTCGTTCTTGCGGTCCTCGGGGATGAGCGCCATGCCGACTTCGGGCGATTTGGCGCGCTGCGGATTGGTGAGCCGGACCGGCTCGCCGTCGACCTCGACGGTGCCGGTGACCCCGACGAGGGTGCCGAACAGGGCGAGCAGCAACTGGCTCTGCCCCTGCCCGTCGAGACCGCCAAGCCCGACCACCTCGCCGGGACGGATCTCGAGGCTGATTTCGTTGAGCAGGTTCTGCCAGCCGAGATCGGCGACCTTGAGGATCGGCTTGCCCTCGGGCTTGGTCTCGGACAGGGGCGGGAAAACGGATTCGTATTCGCGCCCGATCATCATCTCGACGATGGCGTTGTCGGATTTGGTGCCGGTGGGAAAGGTCGCGACGTTGTGGCCGTTGCGATACACGGTGCAATCGTCGGCGAGCTGGGAGATCTCGTGCATGCGGTGCGAGATGTAGACGATCGCCATGCCCTCGTCGCGCAGCTGGCGCAGCATCGTGAAGACCTTCTCGACGTCGGCCGCGGTCAGCGCCGAAGTGGCCTCGTCGAGAATGAGGATCTTCGGATCGCGCGCCAGGGCCTTGGCGATCTCGACCATCTGCCGGCGCGACAGTGACAGTTCGCCGATCGGCGTATTGGGATCGATATTCTCGCCGCCCACCCGGGCCAGCGCCGCTTCCGCCATTCGGCGTTGGGCGCCGTGATCGATGAGTCCGTAGCGGCGCGGCGGGTGCGTGATGCCGATATTGTCGGCAACCGAAAGGTCGGGGAGCAGTGAGAGCTCCTGGAAGACGCAGGCGATGCCGGCGTCGTTGGCGGCGGTCGGATTGGCGAAGGTGACCGGCTCGCCGTCGAGCAGGATGATGCCGGCATCGGGTTGCACCACGCCGGCCAGAACCTTGATGAGGGTCGATTTGCCGGCGCCGTTTTCGCCGAGCAGGGCGTGGATTTTGCCCCGGTCGCACTCGAATTGGACGTCCTCGATGGCCCGGACGCCACCATAGTGCTTGGAGATGCCCTGCGCTTGCAGGAGCGGCACGGGGCCCGGGTTCATCGCAGTCGCTTCCCGCAAAAAAAAGGGGTGGGGTGCCGCCGAATGAGCCCGGCGGCACCCGCTTTGGCCAGTGGGCCTAGTTGTTTTCGCCCGTCTGAGAAGCAAGCTCCTCGGAGGTGAACCCGATGTTGCAGTCCGGGAAGTTGTTGCCCGCAAAGAAGGCGCCCGGCAGCTCGGGGAAGACGTCGACGCCTTCCTTGAACGGCGAGAAGGCAATCGAGGTCGGCAGCGCGATCTGCTGCGGGATGACCTCGCCCTCGAGCGCCGCGATGGCGGTCTTGATCGTCACCGAGGACTGCGCCGGGCCGGTACCGGCGGACTGGCAGGTCAGGCCTTCGTCGTTGCAAATCTGACGGAAGGCGTTCTCTGTCTCGCCGGCGATCGGAATCGCCGGATGCCCGCTGTCGAGCAGCGCCGTGGTGGCGCCCTGCGAGCCGCCCTGGACATACATGCCGTCGAAGGCGCCGCCGGCCGCGATGGCGTCGGCGGTGACCTTCTGCGCATCGCCCGGGGCCCAGTTGCCGACCACGTCGACCACGGTGACGGTGCGCCCGGAGGCGTCCAGCACTTCATGGAAGCCCGTGTTGCGGGCGATGTCGACCGGCTGGCCGGAAGGGCCGCGTACGTGCAGGAAGGTGGCCGGATCGGCCGTGGAGTTGTCGAGCAGGAACTGGGCGGCGGCACGGCCGAGCCCGGTCTGATCGACGTTGATGGCGATCTGGTTCGGATCGTCGATCACGTTGTCGAACGACAGGACGACCGTGTTCGCGTCATTGGCCTTGCGCACCACCGACCCGAAGGCGGCGGTGTTGTTGGCGTTGACGATGATGGCGTCGAAGCCCTGATCGATGAAGTTGTTGGCGGCGGCGATCTGGGCGGCGATGTCCTCGCCCACCGAGATAACCTTGAATTCCGCCAGGTCGGCGGCGACGCTGGGTTGCGCGGCATAGGCCTTGGCGACCGCGATCATCTGCACCCGCCAGTCATTGGCGATGAAGCCGTTGACGAGCGCGATCTTGTAGGGGGCCGAGTGGGCGCCCCACTGGAAATAGGTGCCGTTCTCGTCCACCGGCACGAAGCACGCCGGATCGGAGGTGGGACCGCTGACGGTGTTGGGACCGGCGACGGCGCTGCCGCCCATCGCCAGCGACAGCGCGAGCGCGGCTGTCGCACCGGCGGCAAGCGGCGCCATATGCCGGACAAATCTGGGTAGTTGATGCATAACTTTCTTCCTCCCTCGGGGTATTGGCCGCGACGGACGTCGCGTGCGGTTTGGATAATACCGCCGAACCCGTGGTTTTCCAGCGGTTTTTGCCGGTTCGGTTACGCCCCCAACGGACCGGGGGGGTTCAGCGGCGCGCCAGGCCGGCGGCAGCCGGAACCAGCAGGGCGGCGATCGTCACCTTGAACAGGTCGCCGAGCACGAATGGCATCACCCCGGCGGTCCAGGCGGTGGCCGGCCCGAACAGGGACGTAAGCCACGCGAACCCGACCAGGAAGATCAGGGCGTCGCCGGCGAGCATCGCCAGGAATAGGGTCTGCGGGCTGCGGCCGGCGCCGCGCTCGACAAGCCAGCCGATCAGGGCGGCGGCGGCGGCAAAGCCGACCAGAAATCCACCGGTGGGGCCGACCAGGTAGGCGAGCCCCCCGCCGCCGGCGAACACCGGCAGGCCGATGGCCCCCTCGAAAAGATACAGCAGCACCGTCGCAAGCCCCAGCCGCCAGCCATAGACGGCGCCGATCAGCAGCACCGCCAGGGTCTGCAAGGTCACCGGTACCGGCCCGATGGGCACCGCGGCGCGGGCCGACAGCCACAGGATCGCGGTGCCGGCGAGCGCCAGCAGCAACAGGACGATCCAGCGGGTGGCGCCCGTTCGCGGAATGGCCGGATCGATCAGCGGCCGGTGAGATGTGGCAACGTCCGACGCCATTTTGTACGCTCCCCCGCAGCGAAATGGTCGCGCCGTTCTAATGCGGAGGCGACGGTCAGGCAAGTGCGGTGCGCGAATGGCCGATCCCGGTGAGTTGAGCTTCGATACGACGTTCGCCGCCGAGCCAGGGACGCCGGTCGAGGTCGGACCCGGCATCGTGCGGCTGACCGCCCCCAATGCCGGGCCGCTGACCTTCACCGGCACCAACACCTATCTGATCGGCGAGACGCGGATCGCGATCGTCGATCCGGGGCCGAAATCGGAGGCGCATCTGGAGGCGCTCACCGAGGCAATCGGCGGGCGCAAGGTCGAGGCGATCGTCCTCACCCATACCCATCTCGACCATGCCGGCCTCGGCCGCATCGTCCAGAACCGGGTCGACGCGCCGCTCCTGTTCGAGGGCGCCTACCGCCCGATGCGGGCCCCGGGACGGTTCGAATTCGACCCCTTGCGGCGGACGCATCTCACGATGGACCCCGATTTCGTGGTTCAGGACGGTGACACGGTGCGCCTGGACGGCACGGCATTGAAGGTGGTCACCACTCCCGGCCACTGCGCCAACCATATCTGTCTCGCCGTCGCCGGCAGCGAATTCCTGATCACCGGCGACCATGTGATGGGCTGGTCGACATCCGTGATCGCCGACCCGGACGGGGCGCTGGGGGAGTATCTGAGTTCGCTCGAGCGTCTGCAGACGCTCAGCCAGACGCGGTATCTGCCCGGCCATGGGGGCGAGATCGCCGACGGCAAGGGCTATGCGGGGGCGCTCAAGGCGCACCGGAAGGCCCGCAGCGCCCAGATCGCCGAGGCTGTCGCGGGCGGGGCGCGAAATGTCGGGACGATCGCAACCAGGCTCTATCCCGACCTCAAGCGGCCGGCGCGCTGGGCGGCGCGTCTGACGGTCAGGGCGCATCTTTTCCACCTCGCCGCACAGGGTGCGGTCAGGCGCGAAAGGCCGGGCTGGATGGGGATCGGGGAGCGCTGGGGGCCGAGCTGACGGCACAACGGGTTTGCGCCGGCGTGCCGTCCGCGCTAGATGGCTGCCGGGATTTCGAGGCGGCGTCGCCGCGAGCAGAGAGGCATCTCAATGGAACGCATCAAGATCACACAACAGACCGGGGTTGGAATCCTCTGGTTCATCGGCTGGCTGTTCACGATCGGGTTTCTGGGCCTGGGATTCTGGAAGGGGGTCCTGGCGATCATCATCTGGCCCTACTACATCGGCGCCCATCTGGCGCCGCTGGCGGCCGGCATCGGCGCGGTCACCGGCGCCGCCTAGGCCCGCTTCGCGGCGAACGCGGCGGACGCAATTCAACCCGGCGGCGGGCCGAGGCCCGCCGCGCCCGCACCAAGGAGACAAAGACATGGATGCCGCCCCCGGCAGCCTCAATCCCGCAATCGACCCGGCCGGCCTCGACAAGCTGGCGGAGGTCGCCGTCACGGTGGGGCTGGCCGTCCGCCCCGGCCAGGACGTGGTCCTGACCGGCCCGGTCGAGGCGCTGCCGCTCATCCGGCGCATCGTCACCCGCGCCTATGACGCGGGGGCGCGGCTGGTCACCCCGCTGATCTCCGACGAGGCGCTGGCGCTGATCCGCTACCAGCATGCCCCGGAGGAGAGCTTCGATCACGAGGCCGCCTGGCTGTTCGAGGCGATGGGCAAGGCCTATCGCGAGGGCGCGGCGCGCATGGCGATCTACGCCGAGGACCCGATGCTGCTCTCCGATCAGGACCCCGACAAGGTCAGCCGCGCCAACCGGGCCCGCTCGGTGGCGGCACGGCCGGCGATGGAGCCGATCGTCGATTTCCTCATCAACTGGTCGATCTGCTCATATCCGAGCCTGAGCTGGGCGAAACGGCTGTTTCCGGATCTGGACGAGACCGAAGCGGTCGGCAAGCTGGCGAACGCGATTTTCGCCGCCTCGCGGGCCGACGGCGATGAGCCGGTGGCCGACTGGAAGGCCCATACCGCCGATCTCGCCGGGCGCCGCGACTGGCTGAACCAGCTTCGTTTCGCGGCGTTGCGATACACCGCGCCGGGCACCGAGCTGACGATTGGCTTGGCGGACGGTCACGAGTGGCAGGGCGGCGCGGCGACGGCGCAGAACGGGATCAATTGCGTGTGCAACATCCCCACCGAAGAGGTGTTCACCACCCCGCACGCCCTGCAGGTCGACGGCCATGTGCGCTCGACCAAGCCGCTGAGCTATCAGGGCTCGCTGGTCGAGGACATCGAAGTGCGCTTCGAGGCCGGGCGCATCGTCGAGGCGAAGGCGAGCCGCGGCGAGGCGGTTTTCAACAAGGTGCTCGATACCGACGAGGGCGCGCGGCGGCTCGGCGAGGTGGCGCTGGTGCCGCACTCCTCGCCGATCTCGCAGTCGGGGCTCTTGTTCTTCAACACCCTGTTCGACGAGAACGCCTCTTCCCACATCGCGCTGGGCCAGTGTTACCGCAAGGCACTCGTGAACGGCGCCAAGCTCTCCGACGACGAGGTC
The DNA here is from genome assembly GCA_964574935.1 of uncultured Devosiaceae bacterium. Classification (GTDB taxonomy): domain Bacteria; phylum Pseudomonadota; class Alphaproteobacteria; order Rhizobiales; family Devosiaceae; genus JBBECE01. The sequence goes on from CAZNOZ010000013.1 coordinate 7,986, forward strand.
GCCCAAAGCGGCGGCAACAAGTCGCTGATCCATATCGACTGGATGATCGGGTCGGGCGAAATGGACATCGACGGGCTCGACAAAGCCGGCAACGCCACGCCGGTGATGCGCGGGGGCGAGTGGGCCTGAGGCGCCCTCCCCCAGAGCCCGAACCGCCTAGAGAACCCGCGCCACCAGCGGGATCCTGCGCACCAGCCAGGCCGCCGCGAAGCTGAGCGGCAACGCCAGGATCGCCACGAGCGCGAATTTGGGCAGCGCCGACAGCGCGATGCCGCGCATCAGCCAGGCGAGATAGATCACCAGGGGCACGTGGAGGATGTAGACCGCGTAGCTGTGGGCCGAGACGAACCGACCGAACGCGTTCGTGCCCCCGAACAGAGCCCGGAAAAGCACGATCAGGCAAGTCGCCAGGCCGACGGCAGTGACCGAATCCCACACCGCATAGACCGCCGACTGCCAGCTCCCGCTGCCGGTGAAGCGCGCGGCCTGGTCGAACGCCACCGTGAAGATCTGGCCGCTGATGGCCAGTGGGAAAAGCACCACCCAGGCCGCGACCGCGGCGATAAGGCCGAGCGCCCCCATGGCGCCGGTCAGCCGCTGCAGCCAGTCATGGCGGAAGGCCAGGACACCGAGAACGAAAAAGCCCAGATATTGCGGCAGGTAGGCAAGGGTCGGGAAATCGAGAAATCCGACTCCAAGGGTCACCTCCCGGCCCAGCGGCACCGCCACTCGCATCAGGTAGCTCGCCAGCGCCAGTGCCGCCGTGAAGGCCACCGCGCCCGCCCCGAACGGCATCGACAAGCGCCCCATCGCCGGCGGCGGGCGGCGATCGGCGAGCGTCCGCCAGCCGGCATAGACGAGCGCAAAAACGAGCAGCAAGACCAGGAACCACGCCGGCCCCAGCCCCAGCAGCGCCGGATAGACGGCCAGCGTCGGGGGCGCGGTGATGCCCGTGAGTTCCGATGGCATCAGGAAAAAGGCCAGCGACGACAACGGGTTGAGAACGAAGAGCCAGATCAGCACCGGAAGTCCGAGGCGCACCAGCCGTGTCCGTACGAAATCGCCGGCGCCGTGGCGGTCGAGGGCACCGGGGGTGAAATAGCCGGCAATCAGGAACAGGGCGCCCATGAACCAGGCCTGGTTGAGCAGCGCGAAGCAGATCAGCACCTTGGCGCCCACCGGATCGTCGAAGGGCGGCTCGACATAGTAGAACGGCGCCACCGCCGAATAGACGACCGCGACATGGTGCACGACCACGAGCGAAACCAGCGCCGCCCGAAGGTGGTCGAGCGCGTGGATGCGTTGGTGTGGCGCCGCCTGTTCCATCGCCTCCGCTCCGCAGACCAATTCCGCCCATCGCGACCCGAAACGCGAACCATGTCAACCGCGCCGCCGGACATCGCGGCGCTGGAAAGCGCGCCGAAAAAGCAATAGGACTCCCCACATGCCCGAGGCGCATATCAACCGTCGCCTGGCGGCGATCCTGGCCGCCGATGTGGTCGGCTACTCGAAAATGATGGAAGCCGACGAAGCCGGCACGCTGGCGGCGCTGAGAACACACCGCGAGGCGGTGTTCGATCCCTGCGTGGTCGAACATGGCGGCCGGGTGGTCAAGCTGATGGGCGACGGCACGCTCGTCGAATTCGCCTCCGTGGTGGATGCGGTCAGGTGTGCCCTGGCCATTCAGCGGGGGGTGATGGAAGCGGCGCCCGCCGACGGGCCGGCAATCGTTCTGAGGATCGGGATCAATCTCGGCGACGTGGTCATCGAGGGCGATGACATCTACGGCGACGGGGTGAACGTCGCCGCCCGGCTGGAGCCCCTGGCCGAGCCGGGCGGGGTGTGCATCGCGGCGATCGTCAACGAATCGATCGGCGGCCGGATCGAGGTCGGCTTCAGCGATGGCGGCGAAGTCTCGGTCAAGAACATCCAGCGGCCGATCCGGGTCTTCAAATGGCACCCGGATAGCGATCCGGTGGCCGGGGCGGCGGCGGCGGAGACCGGTCGGGGCGGGACCGGCCTGAACGAGGCCGGCAAGTCGGCGCCCTCGATCGCGGTGCTGCCCTTCGACAACATGTCCGGGGACCCCGAGCAGGAATATTTCTCCGACGGGATCACCGAAGACATCATCACCGATCTCTCGAAAGTCGGCTCGCTGGCCGTGATCGCGCGCAACTCGTCCTTCGCCTACAAGGGCAAGAGCCCGGACATCCGCCAGGTGGGGCGGGAGCTCGGGGCCGGGGCGGTGGTCGAAGGCTCGATCCGCAAGGCCGGCAACCGGGTCCGCATCACCGCCCAGCTGATCGACGCGGCGACCGGCAATCACCTGTGGGCCGAGCGCTACGACCGCGACCTCACCGACATTTTCGAGGTCCAGGACGAGGTCACCCGCAAGATCGTCGAGGCGCTCAGGGTCCAGCTCACACCGCGCGAGGCCGAGCGCATCGCGGCGGCTCCCACCGACAATATCGAAGCCCACGATCTCTTCCTGCGGGCCCGCGAACTGCTGTTCGGCCGGAATCGCGACAAGCAGATGTTCGAGCAGGTCGTCGCGTTGGCCGGTCGCGCCATCGAACTCGATCCAAACTACGCCGAACCGCACGCGGCCCTCGCCTGGGCCTACAATCTCGACTACCAGAACCACTGGTCGACCGAGGAAGATCCACTTGGCGTCGCCGAACGCTATTCGGCGCTGGCCGTCGAGAAGGGCCCGTCGATCGCCTTCGTGCGCTACACGGCGGCCTCGATCGCGTTCTGGAAGAAAGACCTCGCGCGGGCGGTGGCGGAGGCGGAGGCGGCGGTCGCGATCGCGCCCAGCGACGCCCTTTCCGCCGGCATGCGCGGGTTCGTTTCGATCTACACGGGCAATGCGCTTGAGGCGATTCCCCTTATCGAACGTTCCATGCGGCTCGATCCCGGATTTGCGCACCAGACCCTGCACTTCCTCGGTACCGCCCAACTCGTGGCGGGCAAATACGAGACCGCCGCGGCGACTTTCCGCGAACGCATTCGGCTCACACCGAAGACCGACCTGTCGCGGGGCCTGCTGATCGCCGCCCTCGGCCACCTCGGCGAACTCAAGGAGGCGCGCCGCGTGTGGGCCGAGCTGCATGACGTCAACCCGGATTATTCGTTCGAGGGACATCTGGCGCGGCTGCCCTTCGCCGACCCGGCGATCCCCGAACGCATCCGCGAAGGCTTCGCCAGGGCCGGCGTCGCCGGCTGAGCGGCTGGCGCCGCCGGTGAAATTGCACTACCTATCCCCTTATGGCTGAAGCGCATCCCAACCGGCGCCTGGCGGCCGTCATGGCCACCGACGTGGTCGGCTATTCGAAGCTGATGGGCGCCGACGAAACCGGCACGCTGACGGCGCTCAAGGCGCACCGCGAGGCCGTCTTCGACCCCGCGGTGGCCGAGCACAACGGCCGCATCGTCAAGCTGATGGGCGACGGCACGCTCGTGGAGTTCGCCAGCGCGGTGGACGCGGTGAACTGCGCGCTCGCCATCCAGCGGGCGATCAGGACGGGGGCGCCCGCGAATGCCTCCGGAATCGTGCTCAGGATCGGCATCAATCTCGGCGACGTGGTCATCGACGGCGACGACATCTATGGCGACGGGGTCAACGTCGCCGCCCGCCTCGAGCCCCTGGCCGAGCCCGGCGGGGTGTGCATCGCGGCGATTGTCAATGAATCGGTGGGAGCGCGCGTCGACGTGCGGTTCGACGATGGCGGCGAGGTCTCGGTCAAGAACATCGACCGGCCGATCCGGGTGTGGAAGTGGCATCCGGACAGCGATCCGGTGGCGGCCATGTCGGCGGCGAAGCCGGCGGCCGCCAACGGGCAGGCCTCGATCGCGGTGCTGCCCTTCGACAACATGTCCGGGGACCCCGAGCAGGAGTACTTCTCCGACGGCATCACCGAGGACATCATCACGGACCTGTCGAAGGTCGGCGGGCTGATGGTGATCGCCCGCAATTCGACGTTCGTGTACAAGGGCAAGCGGGTCGACGTGCGCGCGGTGGGGCGCGAGCTGGGCGTCTCTTCGGTGCTCGAGGGCTCGATCCGGCGCGCCGCCAACCGCGTCAGGATCACCGCCCAGCTCATCGATGCGGCGAGCGGCGGGCATCTGTGGGCGGAGCGCTACGACCGGGACCTCACCGACATTTTCGAGCTCCAGGACGAGGTCACCCGCAAGATCGTGGAAGCGCTGAAAGTGACGCTGACCCCGGGCGAACAAGCGCGGCTCGAAACCGAGGCCGGCGGCACCACCAACGTCGAGGCCCACGACCATTTCCTGAAGGGCCGGCAGATCACCAAGCAGCGGAATACCAACAAGGAGCTCGTCGAGCAGGCACGCGCCGAATATGAACGCGCCGTCGAACTCGACCCCAACTATGCCGACGCCTGGGCCGCCCTGGGGCAGGTCTGGGGTTTCGTCTACAACAACTCCTGGAGCGACGACAACGATGCCGCCATCCGGCGCGCCGACGAATTGGCGACCAAGGCGGTGGCGCTGGCGCCGGAGAGCGGCTTCGCCAACTACGTGCTGTCGATGGCGGCCGGTTTTTCCCGCGACTACGAGCGATCGAAGGCGGCGATCGACAAGGCGCTGGCGCTCAAGCCCAACGACGCCGAGTCGATCAACTCCCGTGGCGCCTTCCTGGTCTTCACCGGCGAGCCGGCAAAGGGCATCGAGGACATCGAGCGCGGCATGCGGCTCGACCCCGAGAGTCGCAGCTGGGTGCTGCATTTCGTCGGCATCGCGCACCTGCTCCTGGGCAACTACGAGACGGCGGCAGCGCATTTCCGGGAGCGCATCCTGCTCTACCCCGAAACCGACCTCAGCCGGGCGATGCTCGCCTCGGCGCTCGGGCATCTGGGAGAGATCGACGAAGCGCGCAAGGTTTGGGCGGAGATGATGGCGATCAACCCGGACTATTCCTTCGAGGTGCACATCAACCGGCTGCCGTTCGGCGACCCGGCCGACGCCGCGCCCATCCGCGAGGGGCTGGAAAAGGCGGGGCTGATCGACTGACCGCGGACGGCGGGCCGGCGGCGCTCAAGGCGCACCGCGAGACCGCGGATGACATGCAGTCTCGGCGTGCGAATGCATCGAATGGCCCGGTTTGAGGCCGCGCCATCGAGCCCGGATCGTCAAAGCACGCGCCGGCCCGACACTCAGTGCGATGAGCGATCTGCCGCGGCGCCTCGGGCCCGCGTCAGATTGTGCGCCGTATTGATGAGCCCGACATGGGAAAACGCCTGGGGAAAGTTGCCGAGCAGCCGACGTTGGCCTGGATGGTATTCCTCAGACAGCAGTCCGACATCGTTCCGCAGCGAAAGGAGGCGTTCGAAGAGCTCCTTGGCTTCCTTCCGTCTGCCAAGAAGCGCCAGATTGTCGGCGAGCCAGAACGAGCAAATCAGGAAGACCCCCTCGTCGCCGGTCAGACCGTCGTCGGCAGCCTTGGTGTCGACGCGCCGGACGAAACCGTCCGATACCAATTCGCGCTGAATCGCTTCGATCGTTCCCAGCATCATCGGGTCGTCCGGCTTGATGAAGCCGACGAGCGGCAGCAGAAGCAAAGCCGCATCGAGGTTTTTACCGCCATAGTATTGAACGAAGCTGCTCCGACTGCTGTCGAATCCATGCCGCAAGATGTCTTCGCGCACGGTATCGCGCATTGTGCGCCAATCGTCGGCTGGCCCTTCGAAGCCGAATCTCTCGACCGCTTTCACGGCCCTGTCGAAGGCGACCCAGGTCATGACGCGCGAAAATGTATAGGACCGTTCGGGGCCGCGCGATTCCCACAGGCCGGAGCCGGGGTCCGCCCAGTGGCCCTCGTAAAGATGATTCATGAGCTCGAGCTGGACCGCCCATATCTCGTCATTGCGGCCGAGCCCTGTTTTCAGCGCCATGTGAAACGCATCCATGATCTCGCCGTACACGTCCATCTGGCGCTGACCATGCGCGCCATTTCCGACGCGAACCGGAGACGAGCCGCAAAAGCCCTTGAGCCAGGCAATCTCGCTTTCCGGAAGACGGCGCTCGCCGGCAAGGCCGTACATGATCTGCAGCTTCGAGGGCTGTCCGGCCACGGACCGCAGCAGCCAGTCGCGCCACGCCCGCGCCTCGTCTTCGTATCCCGAAATGAGCAGCGCATAGAGCGTGAAGGTGGCATCGCGTACCCAGCAAAAGCGATAGTCCCAATTGCGCTGGCCGCCGATCTCTTCCGGCAAGGACGTCGTCGGCGCCGCGACGAGCCCGCCGGTTGGGCTGTAGGTCAAGGCCTTGAGCGTGATGAGCGAGCGCCGGACGGCTTCGGTCCACGGGCCCTCCACGCTCGCGCGGGAGATCCATTCCCGCCACCATTGTCTGGTTTCGCTCAGGGCTTCATCGGGGTCGCGGCCTGGCGGCTCCGGCTTGTGGGACGGATACCAACTGAGTACCGAAGATATGGTTTGCCCGGCGCGGAGCGTGAACTCCGAGAACGTCGAAAAGTCCTTTCCGCGCAATTGAAGAGGTGTGCGCAGGACCAGCGCATCCGGACCGGCGATGGCGCTCAGGCCATCGTCCCGCCGGCGAACCCAAGGCACCACGCTGCCGTAGTCGAAGCGCATTGTGATCGCAAGGCGCATGGAGACGGCACCGCGTATGCCTTTGGCGATACGAACGACGTCCACTCCGCCTTCGTCCCGCGGTAGCGGCATGAAGTCGATGAGAGAGACTTCTCCGCTCTGGGTCGTGAAAACCGTTTCCACGATCAGGGTGTCGTCCAGATATCGCCGTTCAACCTTCTTGACCTCTTCGCGCGGCGCGATCTGCCAGTATCCGTTTTCGCGGGTTCCAAGCAGGCGGGAAAAGAACGCCGGCGAATCGAAACGTGGGCAACAAAGCCAATCGATCGATCCGTCTTTTCCAACGAGGGCCGACGTCAGCGTGTTGCCGATCAGCGCATAGTCCTCGACCCTCCTGTCGTCATGCGCTTCGCGTTGCGGATCGATTTCGCTTTGCATCGGTTTCTCCCGCACGGTGGCCGCATTTGTGCATCCCGGCGCACCGCTATCGAACCTACTGCCCGAAGATCAGTGCAACGGCTCCAGACATCGGCAAGGAGCTTTCCGGAAAAACCGGTCGCTATCCGCCATGCCGAAAGTCCGCATACAGAAGCATGCCCCCATCGACGGCCAGCGTCACGCCGGTGATGTAGCCGGCAAGGTCGCTGCACAAGAACGCGATGACATGACCGATCTCGTCGGGTTCGCCGAGGCGGCCCACCGGGATCTTCCTGTCAAGGTCCGCCAGTCCCCCGGGATCTTCCCAGACGTTGGCATTGATCGGGGTCTTGATTGCCCCGGGCGCGATCGCGATCACGCGAATCCCCGCCGGCGCGACCTCCTGGGCCAGGGTCTTGCTGAACATGCTGAGGCCGGCCTTGGCACTGGTGTAGGCCGAATATCCCGCCCACGGAATGAACTCATGGACCGATGTCGTATTGATGATCACACCGCGGCCCGACTTGCGCATGCGCGTCACCGCCTGCTGGGCACAATAGAACGCGCCGGCCAGATCGATATCGATCACCCGGCGCCACTCGGCGGGATCAGCGTCTTCACATAAGGCGCGCGGACCATCCGTGCCGGCATTGTTCACCAGGATGTCGATGCCCCCCAGTTCCTTGTCCATCGACTGAAAAAGCGCTTGCACGTCGTTCCGGTTTGCGACGTCGGCGAGCCGAATGATCGTCGCCGCGCCCCCGAACGCCCTGGCAGACGCGGCAACATGCTCTGCGGCCTGGGGTCCATCACGGTAAGCGATGGCGATGTCCGCGCCGGCCTGAGCGAGGGACTTGGCGGTGGCAGCGCCGAGCCCGGTATCGCCGCCGGTGATGAGGGCCCTGCGCCCTTTCAGATCGATCGGAATCATGACTGTCTCCAATGAAAGGGCTCAGGGGCCGACGCAGCCGAGCATAGGTGCGGCGGTCCCTGGGTCGCCTGGTTGTGTACGGACGCGCGGCGCCCGCCGACACGCGGCTGGAAAGCGCCCGCAAAACCCACTACATAGTCGGCCATGCTCGAGGAGCAAACCAACCGCCGCCTGGTGGCCATTCTGGCCGCCGATGTGGTCGGCTATTCGAAGATGATGGCCGCCAACGAGGCCGGCACGCTGGCGGCGCTCAAGGCGCACCGCGAATCCGTCTTCAACCCCAGCGTCGAGCGCCACAACGGGCGCATCGTCAAGCTGATCGGCGACGGCACGCTGGTGGAGTTCACCTCCGTCGTCGACGCGGTCAAATGCGCGCTCGATATCCAGCTTCGGGCCGCCGACGAGGCGCGGGGGGACTTCGAGATCAAGCTCAGGATCGGCGTCAATCTCGGCGACGTGATCATCGACGGCGACGACATCTATGGCGACGGGGTCAACGTCGCCGCCCGGCTCGAGCCGCTCGCCGAGACCGGCGGCATCTGCGTTTCCTCGATCGTCAACGAGTCGGTGGGCACCCGCGTCGATGTCAGTTTCGAGGATGGCGGCGAGGTCGCCGTCAAGAACATCGACCGCCCGATCCGGGTCTGGAAGTGGCGCCCGTCGGCCGCCTCGCCGGCGCGGACCGCGACCGCGGCAGAGGACGGAGACGCCATGACGCAAGCTTCGATCGCGGTGCTGCCCTTCGACAACATGTCCGGGGACCCCGAACAGGAATACTTCTCCGACGGCATCACCGAGGATCTGATCACGGACCTGAGCAAAGTCGGCGGGTTGATGGTCATCGCCCGCAATTCGTCCTTCGCCTACAAGGGCAAGAGCCCGGATATCCGGCAGGTGGGGCGCGAGTTGGGCGTCGCCTCGGTGCTGGAGGGATCGATCCGCAAGGCCGGCAACCGGGTCAGGATCACCGCGCAGCTCATCGACGCCGCCCATGGCGGCCACCTTTGGGCCGAGCGCTACGACCGGGATCTGACCGACATCTTCGAAGTGCAGGACGAGGTCACCCGCAAGATCGTCGAGGCGCTGAGGGTGCATCTGTCGCCCGCCGACGCCGGCAAACTCAAGGATGCCGGCACCCGGAGCGTCGAGGCGCACGACTTGTTCCTGAAGGCGCGCGAGCTTCTGCAGGGCCCGACCAAAAACCGGCAGGTCTATGACCAGGCCGTGGCGCTGCTCAAGGGCGCCCTCGACCTCGATCCGGACTACGCCGATGCCTATGCGGTGTGGGCGATGGCCTGCGTCTACGACTACCAGAACCGCTGGACCGACGAGGCCGACACCAACATCGGCAGGGGCATCGAGCTGGCGCGTAAGGCGGTGCAACTGGCGCCCGACGATCATCTGACCAACTACGTCATGACCGTGGCGTATGGCGTCGCCGGCCGAACCGACGAGGCGACGCCCTATCTCGACCGGGCGCTCGAGATCAACCCGAACTCGGCCGAAGCCCTGAACGCCCGCGGCGTTCTGGAGATCGTCGAGGGGAAACTGGACGCCGCCATCGACAGCATCGAGAAGGCGAACCAGGTCGATCCGGTCAACGGCCAGCAGTACCTGCATTTTCTTGGCGTCGCCCATCTGCTCAAGGGCAACTACGAGACCGCCGCGGCAACGTTCAAGCAGCGCATCGCCCTGGTGCCCGACACCGACATGTCGCGTTCGATGCTCGCCTCGACGCTCGGCCATCTCGGGGAGCTCGACGAGGCCCGCAAGGTCTGGGCGGAGATGATGGAGATCAATCCCGACTATTCGTTCGCCGAGCACATGAAGCGCACGCCGATCCGCAGCGCCGAGCCGGTGCTCGCCGATGGCCTCGGCAAGGCCGGGCTGCTCAACTAGGGCCCGAGAAGTCCCAGCTCCTGGGTGCGCGCGGTCACCGCGTCATCCAGGGCGAGAAGGAACTCCTCGATCCTCATCCCGTTGGCGCCAAGATCGTGGGCACCCTCGTAGCTGACCGAACGGATATCGACGCGCGACCCGCCCGGCGCCGTCTCCACCCGGATCGCGACCTCGTCGCGCCAACCGAGCCAGGTCATGGCGCGGGCGTTGATCCAGCCGATGTTTGGATCGTCCGTGGTGGCGCGTTCCTCGATGATCTGCCAGCCGCGGGCGGCAACAAGGTCGGCGACGACAGGGAAGGTTTCGGTCGTCGGCAGCGGGTAGTCGCGGGTGACGGCGTTGGGGAAGGCGTCGGCGACACGCTGGCGCAGGGCCGGGTCGTGGTAGCCGGCGCCGAGACCGAAATGGACCTGGCCCAGGATCGGTGGCGGATCGTCGTAGTCGGTCGTGACGTCATGGACGAACGGGTAGCGCAGTCCCATCATGGCCGCGAACACGAGCGGCGCCAGGCAAATGAGGCCGATGGCCACACCGTTGAAGGCCGGCCACCACCCGCGGTCGCCGGTCGCCCAGATGCGCACGAAGGCGACCAGCCCGACCAGCAGGGCGGCAAGCCCGATCAACACGCCGCCGCCGGCGGCGACGATGAAGTCGGCCGAGGTGATGGCGCCGGCCCGGTGCAGGAAAATCGCGACCACAAGCACCGGCACGGCCAGGCGCCCGATGCGGCTGGACCAGAGCGCCCATCTCGATGTGCGGATCGGTATTCTCAATCTCGCCTGGGGGTTTGCGGCGGCGCGAAGGGCCGGCTCACTTTATCTTCGTTTTGCTGCCATGACACATCCCGCGGATGGCGCGCCACTCCGCCGGCGTGAAGGCATCGCCGCGGCCGGTGTCGGCGGAGGCAAGCAGCTCGGTGCGCTCTTCGGTCAGGGGATGGGTGGCGAGCAGCGACATGGAGCGGTCCATCGCGGTGTCGGCGGCGATCGCCTCGAGAACCTTGCCGAGGGCGGTAATGTCGAAGTCGAGCCGCCGGGCGGCGGCGATCGCGAACTCGTCGGCGGCGCGCTCGGCGTCGCGGGAAAAATGCGAGTTGACCAGGCCCTGGCCGACGATCGCGCCCACCGACAGGCCGGTGACGTCGCCGAGGACCATGCCGACAAGAAGCCCGGTGCCGGCGGTCGCGATGGCGTGTTCCATGCCGTGGCGGTTGACGATGTGGCCGAGTTCGTGGGCCAGCACGCCGGCGAAGGCGTTCGGGTCGTCGGAGGTCTCCAGCAGGGCGGAGAAATAATAGGCGCGCCCACCGGGCAGGGCGAAGGCGTTGGGGACATCCGAACGCACCACGTCGACCCGAACTTCGAACGGGCTGCCTTCAGGCCCCAGGGTCCGTTTAACGAATTTGGCGATGGCGCGATTGCCCGGGGATCGGGGATTCGAGTCACAGCGCGCCAGCGTCCCGCCGCCGGCGAAAATCTCCTCGACCTGGGCGTGGATGCGCTCGCCCATGTCGGCCTCCCAGGGCGGCGGAATGATCGCGACCACCTGGCGGGCGATGAGCGGCACCCCGAATACGAAAGCGGCGATGACGGCGGCCAGGGCGGCCGTGGAGGCGGTGATGAACCGCACCTGGCGGGCGCGGTGGCGGCGGCGGATGGCGGTGAGCCCCGGCAGCGCCTCGCGCAGCGCGGCGACGGCCTCGGGCGCCTCGACGACCAGCCGGGCGGCCGGATCGGCCAACTGCGACCCGAGCCGCAGCGCCGCCGGGTCGCCGGGGACGAGCACCAGCTCACTTCGGGCCCAGCGGGCCAGTTCGCGGCCCCCCTCGCGTTCGCGGATGAACACGAACCCTCCCTCAACGCCGGCGCCGGTCACCTCGACCTCGACGGCATGCACGCGGGAGGTTTTGCCGTCGTAGAAGCGACCGGCGACGGGCGGCATCAGTAGCCCCCCGAGCCCAGGGCGTCGGCAAGCCCCTCCCCGATCGCCGGGGCGCGCTCGCCGCGGGCGCGCACGGTGTCGAGGCTCTCGGGATTGGCGATCTTGAGGCGCGTGACCACCATCCTCCAGAAGGTCAGGCCGATGAACAGCTCGGCAACCATGGCGAGGGTCGCGATGGCCAGGAGGTAGGCGGCGGCGAACGCCGCCACCGTCAGCCAGCTCGATTGCTCGAAGGCGCTCAGGATGGCGCCGAAATCGACCCCGAAATCGGTCGAAATGGCGAAGCTGCCAGACACGACATAGGCCACGGCCGTCGCCGCGACGAGCGCGACGGCAAGCAGCACCAGCGCGTAGACCAGATACATCCCGATCAGCGCCCGCGCCCGGATGTGCAAGCTCACGGGGGCATCCCCGATCCGGATCCTGGAGGTGAACCGGGTGCGCTCGCGGGCCGAGATGTAGGGGATCGCGGCCAGACCCACCAGCACCGTCAGGCTCGAAACCGTGAGGCCGGCGATTGCCCCGCCGAAGGCGTCCACGAACGCGGCGATGGATGCCGCCACCAAAACCGCCAGAAGCGCCCAGACGCCGTAGAAGGGCCCCGCGAGCTGCTTCCAGGAGCCGTCGAAGCTCACCTGGCGGTCGCCGTACCAGGTGTTGTTGTAGCGGTATCGGAAGAGGCTGGCGGCCATGAACGGAAAGGTGAGCCCGAGTGTCAGCGCCGTCAGCAGGTACCAGCCCAGGCGCATGAAGGCGTAGGCCCACGCCGAGCCGGTCTGGTGAAAGCGGATGCCGCGCCACAGCGTCCGGGTCAGCCGGTAGCGGCGCGAGCGGAACAGCGCGAAGCCCGAAAGCAGGAACAGCGCCAACAGCGCCGCCACGAGACCGATCAGGGCGACGGTCGGGGTCTGCGTGCCGATATAGAAAAAGAACATGTAGAAGGGCACGAAAATGGCGATGGCGACCAGAAAGCCGAACAGGATCTCGGTGGCGGTGCCGGTGTATTCGAGCGCGTCGTCGCCCAGCCGCGTGCGGCTCCAGTAGTAGCGCCGCTTCTGCGTGATGAGCCAGAAGCGATAGATGCCCAGGGTCGGCACCAGCAACACATAGCCCCTGAGCAGGAGCCCGAAGAGCTGGGGGCGCAGGCCCTTGAATCTTGCCGTCATCACCGGCGGCTCGGCCGTGGCCTCGGGGACCGAACCGGCGGGCTCGCTCACGTCGCCCTCACGGGTTCAGCCGCTGCCGGGTCCATTCGGCGTCGAGCGCCGGCCGCGTGAAACGGACGCGGTCATGCAGGCGGAACTCTGAAGAACGCCAGAACTCGATCGACAGCGGCTCGACGGCGTAGCCGGACCAGTGCGGCGGGCGTGGCACCCGGGCGCCATCGAACCGCTCCTCGAGCGCGGCGACGCGGGCCACAAGCTCGGCGCGCGAAGCGAGCGGGCGCGATTGGTCGGAGGCGTGGGCACCGATTTGCGAGCCGCGCGGGCGGGACGCGAAATAGGCGTCGGCGGTCGCCTCGGCAACCGGCGTCACCGGGCCGCGCACATGCACCTGCCGGCCCAGCGACTTCCAGTAGAAGGTGAGCGCGGCGCGCGGGGCGGCGGCCAGCTCGCTTGCCTTGCCGGACCCGGTGTTGGTGAAGAAGACGAAGCCGGTCTGGTCGCGTCCCTTCAGCAGCACGATCCGGCAGTCGGGCATGCCCGCCGCGTCGACGGTCGCCAGCGCCATGGCGTTGGCGTCGGTGGGCTCGGTCTTCTCGGCCGCCGCCAGCCACAGGTCGAACAGCGCCAAGGGGTCCAGCGGACCGGTGTCGGCGTCGTCGAACAGGCGCGCGGTCAATTGCTCTTCGCCGGGCGGCATCGCTAAGACCATTTCAAGACTTCGGTGCCAGGCTCAATTCTGGACATCAAGCGGCGCGATGGCCATATATGAAGCCGAGAGGTGGGACTGGCAACCGCCCGGAAAGATAAGCCTTTATAACCCCATGCGCGACCCCTATCAGGTGTTGGGGGTGCCGAAGTCGGCGAACGAGCAGCAAATCAAAGCCGCCTACCGCAAGCTGGCCAAAGCCCTCCACCCCGACCAGAACAAGGAAGACCCGAATGCCCAGGCGAAATTCGCCGAGGCCACGACCGCCTACGACCTGTTGTCGGACAAGACCAAACGCGGCCAGTACGACCGCGGCGAGATCGACTCCGAGGGCAATCCGAAGATGCCGGGATTCGACTTTTCGGGCTTTTCCGGGGGGCGCCCCCGGCGGGGCAGCGGCGGCGGGTTTTCGACCGAGGATATTCTGAAGGAGTTCATGGGCGGCCTGGGGGGCGGTTTTTCGTCCACCGGCGAGGGGCCGATGGGCATGCGCACCGGCGAGCGGTTCGGCCGCGTGCAGACGCGCGGGCCCGACTATGCGGTCACCGCGAAGATCACCCTCGAACAGGCCAGCGCGCGCGCCTCGATACCGGTGAAGCTGCCGACGGGAAAAACGCTCTCGGTGAAGCTGCCCGCCGAGGTCAGGGACGGCCAGCAGATCCGCCTGAAAGGCCAGGGCGGGGCTTCGCCCACCGGCGGGCCGCCGGGCGATGTTCTGATCACGGTCGCCTACGAGCGGCACCGGCAATTCCGGCTCGAGGGCAACGATCTGAGGGTGGAGGTGCCCATCCGGCTCTACGAGGCGGTGCTCGGCGCCAGGATCCGGGTGCCGACGCTGGCCGGAGCCGTGGAGCTCAACATTCCGCCCGGGGTCGACACCACCAAGTCGCTGCGCCTGAAAGGCAAGGGTCTGTTCGGCAAGGGGGATCTGTTCGCCTCGCTGAGGATCGTGCTGCCGGAGGGCGGCGACGCGGACCTTGAATCGCTGATGCGGTTCTGGCGCGACCAGAAGCCCTACAAGGTCGGCCGCGAAGACTAGCTCGCCATCCCCGCCGCCCGCTTCAGGCGGTCGTTGATCGCTTCGCCCAGCCCTTGTTCGGGGATATCCATCACCACGATGGCGTCGGCGCCGGCGGCGTCGAGCTCCCCCAAATACGCAAACAGATTTCGCGCCGCCTCGCCGAGATCGGCGGCCGGCGAGAGATTGCGCATGGGGCCGTCGGTGGCGGGCGCGCCGGGGCCGAAGGCCAGCAGCGCCTCGCCTTGCCGAACGTCGCTTGCGTGCAGCCTGAGCGGGGTGATCGGCGCATAGTGGGTCGCCAGCATGCCCGGGGCGGCGATGCCGGCGCCGGCGTGGTCGGCAACCTCCATTCCGGCTGCCTGGGCAATCGCGTCACGAGGGACGGCGCCGGGCCGGAGCAGGACGGGCGCCCCGTCCCCGACCGCGACGATCGTAGATTCCAGCCCTTCGGTGCACGGGCCGCCGTCGAGTACCGGCACCGCCCCCGCAAACGCCTCGCGCACCGCCTCGGCGGTGGTCGGTGACAGGCGTCCGGAAGGATTGGCGGACGGCGCCGCCAACGGCCGGCCGACCTCCTCGATGACCTGCCGCGCCATCTCGTGGCGGGGGACCCGAACCGCCACCGTCAGCAGCCCCGCCGACACCAGGTCCGCGAGCCGGGCGCCGGGGCGCCGCGGCAACACCAACGTCAACGGTCCGGGCCAGAATGTCTCGGCGAGCTTGCCGGCCAGGGGCGGAAACTCGGCGATGGTCTCGGCCATCTCACGGCCCGGGCAATGCACGATCAGGGGATTGAAGCGCGGCCGGGACTTGGCCTCGAAAATCCTCAGGACCGCATCGGGATTGGTGGCGTCGGCGGCGAGCCCGTAGACGGTCTCGGTCGGAATAGCCACCAGGACGCCGCCCCGGAGAAGCTCCGCGGCATCGGCGACCGACAATTCGTCGCGGGTCCCGGACATCGGGTGTGTTTGACAAGCCGGTTCGGGGCCGTCAAGAAGCGACGAGGCGAGGCACTCGAATTGACCACCCTGCTCATCAGCCAGCCGAACGGCGCCGATCACATCACCCCTCAAGGCCATCCCGAGCGCGCGGCGCGGCTCGAGGCCCTGGCGGCGGCGTTCGCGGCGCCGCGGTTCGAGAAACTGGCGCGCCACGACGCGCCGCCGGCGGATCTGGCGCTTGCCGAAAACGTGCATTCGGCGGCGATGCTGGCGGACCTCAGGGCAGCGGTGCCCGAAGACGGCATCGCGCAGATCGAGTCCGATACTTATCTGTCGCCGAAATCGCTGGAGGCGGCGGCAACGGCGCTCGGCGCCGGGCTCGCCGGGCTCGCTTCGGTGATGGAGGGGCGGGCGGAAAACTGCTTTTGCGCCGTCAGGCCCCCCGGCCATCATGCCGGGCGGGACTTTTCGATGGGCTTTTGTCTGATCAACACCATCGCCATCGTCGCCGCCGAGGCCCGCCGCCGCTATGGGGTCGAGCGCATCGCCATCGTCGATTTCGACGTCCATCACGGCAACGGCACCCAGGACATCTTCGCGGCCGACCGCGACACCTTCTACGGCTCCTCGCACCAGATGCCGCTCTATCCGGGTACCGGGCGGCCCGATGAGACGGGGGTCGGCAACCTCTGCAACGCCCCGCTGCCGGCCTTCTCGGGCGGCATCGGGATGCGCGAGGTCTACCGCGACCTGATCCTGCCCAGGCTCGCCGAGTTCCGGCCCGACCTGATGCTGGTCTCGGCCGGGTTCGATGCGGAGCGGCGCGATCCGATCGGGCAGCTCGGTTGGGTCCCGGACGACTATGCGTGGCTCACCGGCAAGCTGATGGACGCCGCCGAGCGGTTCGCCGACAACCGGCTGGTCTCGTTGCTCGAAGGGGGTTATGACCTCGACGGGCTTGCCGAAGCGGCCGCCTCCCATGTTTCGATGCTGATGGCTGGGGTCGCGGCGGCGGTGGCCGAATAGGCGGGAGAATTGGGCGTGAGAAGATGAGCGCTGAGAAGACCCCCGACATCGCGAAGATGAGCTTCGAGGCGGCGCTGAAGGAACTCGAGGCGATCGTTTCCAAGCTCGAGAGCGGCGAGGCGCCGCTGCAGGAGTCGATCGAGATTTACGAGCGGGGCGAGGCGCTCAAGAAGCGCTGCGAGGAACTGCTGAAACTCGCCGAGGCGCGGATCGAAAAGATCACGCTGACCAAGGACGGCGCCCCGACCGGCCTGGAGCCGCTCGATGAGTAACGCGCCGGCGAGGCCCGCGCCGGGGGCAGCTCCGGCGAGGACGTGATGGGCCGTCCCGTCGCCCTGGCGCTCGCGGCCCTAGTCGTCACCATCGCGGTGGCGCTCATCGTCATTCAACAAGGGACCGGGCCAATGCCGACAGACCGGGAACCGCCCGCTTCCGACAAGCCGGCCGAGGCCCCCGACCGCGAGGCGACCGGGACGATCCCCTCGCCCGGCCAGCGGCCGGCGGCCAGCGCGCTGGTATCGGTCAGCGACGCCTTCGCCTATCCGGCCTCGGCCGGGGCCGCGTCCTCGGCCGCCTTCTTCACGATGGCCAACGAGGGCCCGGCGCAGGAACTGGTGGCGGTCACCGCCAGCCGGGCGCGGGCCGCCGAGCTCAAGCAGGATGGCGGGCGTCAGGCGCTGCAGACAATCGCCATCCCGGCCTTCGGGCGCGTGGTGCTGAAGCCCGGGGGGCCGCATGTCGCGCTTTCGGGGCTCGACGGGCCGCTGGTCGCCGGCGACGATATCTCGCTGGTGCTGGAGTTCGGCGACGGCAGCCGGCTGGAGGTGACGGTGCCGGTGAGCGACGCGGGCCTCTAGGCGATGGCGCGGTTCCGCCTCATCCTGTGGCTTGTTGCCGGGGCGGCGGTTTTGGCGGCGGGCATCTACTCCGCGCTCGGCGTGTTGCGCGATGAGCCGGCCGGACCGCATTTCGGCGGGCCGTTTTCGCTCACCACAGCGTCCGGCGAAACGTTCACCCAGGCCGATCTCGTCGGCGCCCCGACGCTTCTGTATTTCGGCTACACCTGGTGCCCCGATGTGTGTCCGACGACGCTCGTGGAGACGACCGGCTGGCGCAAGGAACTGGGACTGAGCCCGGACGATCTGAAGATCGTGTTCGTCACCGTCGATCCGCGGCGCGACACGCAAGCGCAGATGGCGCTTTATCTTTCGAACTTCGACCATGTGATCGGGCTGACCGGCGATGCCGACGCCACCGATCGGATCAAGGCCGACTATGCCGTCTTTTCGGAGGTGGTCGGCGACCCCAACTCGGACGACTATCTCGTCAATCACACCGCGAGCGTCTATCTGATCGACGCAAAGGGTGATTTCGTCGGCACGATCGCCTGGGGAGAAGAGCCGCAGACGGCGAAGGGCAAGATCGAGCGCCTGGTCGGGCGCTGAGAGGCCGACGGCGGCCGGGGATTTGTTCCCGCTTCAGGCACATTCGTGCTCCAATCGACCGGGCGCCGGGCATGCGGGGCTCGAACGGGCGGGGCTATGGTCAAGCTGATCGTATCGGTGTTCGCGATCGTGATGTTCCTTGTCGGGGCGATACTGGCGCCGACGCCGATCCCGATCGGGCTGCTGATGATGGCGGTGGCAAGCTTCATCCTGATCGCCAACAACAAGTGGGCGGCCGATCTGATGCGCTGGGCGCGGCGACGCTGGAGGACCGTCGACCGCTGGATGCGGGCCCTCGAATACAAGGTCTCCGGCCACATCGCCCAAACCCTGATGAAGACGCGACCCGAGGCGGCCGAGCCTTCCGAGACGGGCGACAACGGCGGGACGCGGCGGCCGGCGCCCGGGCCCGACGCCGAGGCGCGCTAGGGGGCCGGTTACCGCTTGTGGGGCGCCAGGGCCCCGAACCAGACCCCGGCCAACACCACCGCCGCGCCAACCGCGAAGCTCAGCGAGGGGCGCTCGCCGAGCACCAGCGCGGCGAGCAGGATCGTGAACAGCGGCATGATCAGTAGCGCATAGGTCGCCCCGGTCGCCGTCCAGCGGCCGATGACGAAGACATAGAGCCCGAACATCGCCATCGATCCGAACACCACGAGATAGCCGAGCGAAAGCCGCGTGGCGGTGGCGGTCGGCACGATCCAGGGCTCGGAAAAGGCCAGCGACAGGCCCAACAGGACCAACCCGCCAACCCCCATCGCAACCGCGTTCTCGACCAGAGGCCCGACGCGGGGGAAACCCTTGACGATCACCGATGCCTGGGCAACGCACAGCGCCGCCACGATCAGCGCCGCCAGCGCCCCCGGCGAGGCGGTCCCGATGCTGCCGGAAAAGACGACCGCAATCCCGGCGGCGGCGACCAGAGCGCCGATCAGCGCCCGGGTCCGGAACGCCTCGACCCGCTCGACGACCGCCAGGACCAGCGTTAGCAGCGGCACCAGCGCCATGGTGACCTGGACGGTGCCGGCACCGACCTCGGTCAGCGCGTAGTAGCCGAAAGAAAACGCGCCGCCGAAGGCGAGCAGGCCGTACGCCAGCACGCCGAGGAGTGCCCGGCCGCGCGGCAGCTTGTGGCGCAGCACCGCGATGATGACGAGCAGCAGCGCCGAGGCGATCAGGAACCTCAGCGACGCCGACCACAAGGGCGCCAGTTCAATGAGGCCGAGCTTGGCGGCCACCGCGTTGCCGCCCCCGAACAGCGCCACGGCGAAGAACGCCACCAGGGTCGTCGCGTCCGGGGCGGCGACGGTGGCGCCGGGCGCGATATGGGTGGTGGTGGCGTGCAGGGTGTGGGGCATCTCGGCGTCGCGCTCAGTCCGCTTCGAATTTATCGGTGGCGTTGATGGCGATACCGAAGCCGGAAAGGCCGACATAGTGGCGGGACTTCGACGCCATCAGGCGGATCGAGCGCACCCCGAGATCGCGCAGGATCTGGGCGCCGACGCCGATCTCGCGCCACTCGTCGTCGCGCACCCGGGCGGTCTGGTGATGCTCGATGTCGGGGCGCTGCTCGGTGCCGGCCCCGTAGACGCCGGCGGTGCCCTCGCGCAGATAGACCAGGACCCCCCGACCGATGCCGGCGAGGGTGTCGATGGCGGAGTTCAGCGACCGGCGTTCGCCGAAGACGTCGTCGAGAATGTCCTCGCGCTGCAGCCGGACCGGGACGTCTTCGCCGTCGGTGACGTCGCCAAAGACGACAGCAAGATGCTGCACCCGGTCGAAGGGCGTCGAATAGGCGTGCGCGGTCGCGGTCGCTGACCGCAACGGCAGCTCGAAGCTGGCGACCCGATGGACGAGTTTTTCTCTGTGCTGGCGCCAGGCGATGAGCTCGGCGACTGTCAGTTTCGGCAGCGAATGGGCCTCGGCGAAGGCGGCCACGTCCGGCCCGCGCTTGACGGTGCCGTCGTCGTTGACGAGCTCGCAGATCACGGCGACCTCGGGCACCCCGGCGAGCCGGCACAAATCGATCGCGGCCTCGGTGTGACCGGACCGCATCAGGACCCCGCCCTCGCGGGCGACCAGCGGGAAGACGTGGCCGGGACGCGTGAAATCGGCGGGGGCGGCATCGTCGCGGGTCAGCGCGGTGACCGTGGCGGTGCGGTCCTCGGCCGAAATGCCGGTGGTGGTGCCGTGCCGGTAGTCGACCGAGACGGTGAAGGCGGTGCCGCGGGGGGCGTCGGGTTCCTTGACCATCGGGTCGAGCTTGAGGATGCGGGCGTGCTCGGCGGTCAGCGGTGCGCAGACGATCCCGCAGGTGTTGCGGATGATGAACGCCATCTTTTCGGGCGTGGCGGCGGCGGCGGCCATCACCAGATCGCCCTCGTTCTCGCGGTCGTCGTCGTCGACAACGACCACCAGCTCGCCGCGGGCGATGGCGGCGACGGCGGTCTCGACCGCGTCGAGCTTGGCCATGGTGTCAGTCATTGCCGGTGCCCGCCTGGCGCCCGGTCTGGCCGCGATGGCGCAGGAAATGGTCGGCCAGAACCACTGCCATCATCGCCTCGCCGATGGGCACGGCACGAATGCCGACGCAAGGGTCGTGGCGGCCCTTGGTTGAAATCTCCGTATCCTCGTTGTCGCTCGTCACCGTCCGGCGCGGCGTCAGGATCGAAGAGGTCGGCTTGACCGCGAAGCGCACCACCACCGGATCGCCGTTGGAGATGCCGCCCAGAATGCCGCCGGCATTGTTGGAGAGGAATTCCGGTCCCCCCTCCCCGGCGCGCATCTCGTCGGCGTTTTCGGTGCCGGTCAACGCGGCCACATTATGGCCGGCGCCAATGCCAACCCATTTGACGGCGTTGATCGACATCATCGCGGCGGCGAGATCGGCGCTGAGCTTGCCGTAGACCGGCGCGCCGAGCCCCACCGGCACTCCTTCGGCGACAACCTCGACCACCGCGCCGACCGAGTTGCCGGCCCTGCGGATCTCGTCGAGATAGCCCTCCCATTCGGCGGCGGCCTTTTTGTCGGCGCAGAAGAACGGGTTGTTGTCGACCTCGTCCCAGTCGAAATTCGCATAGTCGATCGGGTGCTCCCCGACCTGCACCAGCGAGGCGCGAATGGTGATCCCCGGCACCACCAGCCGGGCGACGGCGCCGGCGGCGACCCGACAGGCGGTCTCGCGGGCCGAGGCGCGGCCTGAGCCGCGATAGTCGCGGATGCCGTATTTCCGCTGATAGGTGAAATCGGCGTGGCCGGGGCGGTATTTGTCGCGAATGTCGTCGTAGTCCTTGGAGCGGGCGTCGGTGTTTTCGATCATCAGCGAGATCGGATGGCCGGTGGTCTTGAGCCCGCCGGTGCGCTCGTCCTCGAAAGTGCCGGACAAAATGCGCACCTTGTCGGCCTCCCGGCGCTGGGTGGTGAATCGCGACTGGCCGGGCCGGCGGCGATCGAGATGCCGCTGGATCATCGCTTCGGAGATATCGAGGGTGGGCGGGCAGCCGTCGATGACGACGCCGATCGCCGGCCCGTGGCTCTCGCCCCAGGTCGTGAAACGGAACATCTGCCCGAAAGTGTTGAACGACATCGCGTGGGGGGCCCGCCCGTGGTTGGCAGGTGTTCTAGGAGTGCGCCGGGAAGGCGTCAATCGCGGGGCGCCGCCGCCCGACCGTTCGGCGGCCGGAGTTCAGTCGATCCAGGCGCCTTCGGCCGGATAGACGGTCATCCGCCCGTCGGCGAGGTGATAGACGACGTCCTGGGGTGTCGACCAGTTGACGACCTCGGCACGCGAAGCGCCTTCAACGAGGTGGCGGACGACCCGCAGCACGCCGCCATGGGCGACGATGACGGACGGGCCGTCGAGCCGGGCACTGAACGCGACGACGCGCTCGGTCAGGTCGTCGTAGTTCTCGCCGCCCTCGGGCCGGTGATGCCAGAAATCCTCGTCGCGGGCGCCCGGCACCAGCATCGGGTGGTCGGCGATGTCGCGGTGCAGCTTGCCTTCGTGGATTCCGAAGGAGATCTCGATCAACCGGTCATCCTGAACCACGTTCGGGTGCGGCGGGTCGAAGGCCGCCAGCACCCGCCGGGTGGTTTCGGTGGCGCGCGACAGGGGCGAGGAAAACCAGTCGTAGTCATCGGTGCCGAGCCCGTCGCGTTCGAGCAGCATGCGCAGCAGCTGGCCGTTTTCGTCGGCCTGGGCCTGCCCGATGGCGTTCAGCGGAATGTCGCGCTGACCCTGGTAGCGCCCCTCGGCGTTCCAGTCGGTCTGGCCGTGGCGAATGAAATAGAGTTCCGGCCAGGCGGTCATGATGTTCGGCTTTCAGACGGGGACGGACGGGCGGGCGGTGACTTGCTGTCACCAAATCAGCGCCAGCGCAACCGCGCCCAGCAGCAAAAGCGCGAAAGTGACATTGGCGACGCGGCTCATGCGGGGGTCGCGCAAAAACCGCGAGATCATCGAACCGAAATAAAGCCACGCGGTGTTGACGATGAGGATCACGGCGACCAGCGCGGCGACCTTGGCGGCCGCGTCGAACAGGAGGTCGGTCCCGATGACGGTTGCCCCCGAATAGACCGCGCCGATGGCGGCAAAGGCCTTCGGATTGGCGATCGCCAGGGCAAATCCGCCGGCGAAGGAGGGCGCCCGGGCCGACGCCGCCGGGTCCGATATCGGCGGGGCGGTGGCGATCCGCCAGGCGAGGTAGAGGATGTAGGCGGCGGCGATCAGGCTGATGATCTGAGCCGCCCCCGGCACCGCCACGACCAGACCCGTCACCCCGGTCGCGATCATCAGGAGCACCGACGTCGTGCCGACCCAGATGCCGCCGAGATATCCCCAGCCGGCGCGGGCGCCGTAGGCCGCCCCGATCCCGGCCAGCGACATCGTCGCCGGACCGGGCGAGCCCATCAGCGGGAACGCGGCAAGCCAGAGAATGAAGAGATTGTCCACGCCGTCTCCCGGCCGGAACGCCGGCCTAGTCGCCGGCCTCGTCTCCGTCCGCCTCGCCGAGCACCTTCATGCCCATCGCATGGTAGCCGGCGTCCACATGCAGCACCTCGCCGGTGGCGCCGGTCGACAGGTCGGAGAGCAGATAGAGGGCCGCGTTGCCGACATCCTCGATGGTGACGTTGCGGCGGAGGGGCGCGTTCTCCTCGTTCCAGTGCAGCATCTGGCGAAGCCCCGCGATGCCGGAGGCGGCCAGGGTCTTGATCGGACCGGCGGAAATGGCGTTGACGCGGATATTCGACGGGCCGAGGTCGGCCGCCAGATACCTCACCGAGGCCTCGAGCGCCGCCTTGGCGACGCCCATGACGTTGTAGTTGGGCAGGACCTTCTCGGCGCCGTAGTAGGTCAGGGTCAGCAGCGCGCCGCCGTCCGGCATCAGCGCTTCGGCACGCCGGGCGACGGCGGTGAAGGAATACACCGAGATATTCATGGTGTTGGCGAAATTGGCGGGGCTGGTGTCGACATAGCGGCCCTTGAGCTCTTCCTTGTCGGAGAACCCGATCGCGTGGACCACGAAATCGAGGCCACCCCATTTCGCCTTCAGCGCCGCGAAGGCCGCGTCGAGCGCCGCCTCGTCGGTGACGTCGCATTCGATGAGAATGTCGGACCCGAGGTCTTCGGCGAGCGGGGCGACCCGGCGCTTGAGCGCTTCGCCCTGGTAGGAGAAGGCGAGCTCGGCGCCATGTTCGCGAAGCGCCCTGGCGATGCCATAGGCGATCGAGCGGTTGTTGGCGACGCCCATGACGAGGCCGCGCTTGTCATGCATCAGGCTGCCCGCCGGCATGGTATCCCCCCGCGCAATTCCGGGCGGGTTTTGCCACGGCAGACGCGCGGCGGGCAAGTTGAGACTTTGCGATCGCCCCCACCAGCCCTATCCTCGGGCCCATGCCCATGGCTCCCCAATCGATCGCCAAAGCGGCCGCGGAACTGGTCGGCGCCGACAACGTGCTGACCGGGGCGGCGATGGCGCCCTTCCTCGACGAGCCGCGGGGCCTCTACCACCTTGAGGCCGCGGCGGTGGTGACCCCGCGCGAGGTCGCCGGCGTGCAGGCGATCATGGAATGGGCGAACGCCAACGGCGTCAGCATCATTCCGCAGGGCGGCAACACCGGGCTGGTCGGCGGGCAGGTGCCGGACCGAAATTCCGAGCTGATCGTGTCGCTGAAACATCTGCGCGAGGTGCGCGCGCTCGACGATCAGGCGGGGGTCGTCACCCTCGAGGCCGGGCTGACCGTCGCCGAGGCGCAGGCGATCGCCGAGCGGCACGCGTTCCTGTTCCCGCTGTCGCTGGGCTCGGAGGGCTCGTGCCAGATCGGCGGGGTCCTGGCGACCAACGCCGGCGGGGTCAACGTCATCGCCTACGGCAATGTCCGCGACTTCTGTCTCGGCGTCGAGGCGGTCCTCGCCGACGGCCGGCTCTATCAGGGGCTCTCGCCGCTGAGGAAGGACAACACCGGCTATTCGCTGAAGAACCTCCTGATCGGCTCCGAGGGGACGCTGGGGATCATCACCGCCGCTTCCTTCCGGTTGCAGCCCCGGCCGGCGCGGTTCGAGACGGCACTCGCCAACGTCGCGGGCCCCGAAGAAGCGGTGCGCCTCCTGGAGCATCTGAGCGCGGCGGGGGGCAACCGGCTGACCTCGATCGAGCTCATTCCGCGCTATGCGATCGAGCTGCAGCTCAAGCACGGTCTGATCGACCGCGATCCGGCGGCCTCCGCGAGCGACTGGTACGTCCTTTGCGAATTCTCGCTGTTCGGCGCTGACGAACCCGGGGCGCTTTCAGCGGCGCTCGAAGCGGCGCTGGCGGCCGGCATCGTCGCCGACGCGGCGCTCGCCTCCACCCTCAGCCACCGGGCGCTGATGTGGAAAATGCGCGAGGCGATGTCGGAATGCCAGACCCGCGAGGCGGCCTCGATCAAGCATGACGTCGCCGTGCCGGTGGCGGCGATCCCGGCGCTCATCGACAACGCCATCGCGGCGGTCGTCGACAAGGTCCCCGGCATTCGCCCGTTCGCCTTCGGGCATATCGGGGACGGCAACATCCACTTCGACTTCCTCAAGCCCCTGGAGATGGACGACGCCACCTTCGCCGGCCTGGAAGAGAGTGTGCACGAGGCGGTCTACGAGGTGGTGGCGGCGCTCGGGGGCTCGGTCTCGGCCGAACACGGGATCGGGCAAATGAAGGTCGCCCTGCTCGAAGCGGTCAAGGACCCGGTGGCGCTTGAGATGATGCGCGCGGTCAAGGCGGCGCTCGACCCGAACAACACGCTCAACCCGGGCAAGGTGTTGCGGGGATGAAGGTGTGTCAATCAACGGTTGACACATGTAAACCTAGAGTTTACATGTGATCCGGTCTTTCGCGCACAAGGGTTTGGCCGAGATTTGGCGAAAGGGCAGCACGCCGCGGATCGATTCTCGTTTGCACAGGCGTATTTTGAGGCGTCTGGATCGTTTGGACGCCAGCGGGTCGCCGGCGGATATGGACCTTCCGGGCTTTGACTTCCACGCCCTCAAGGGGCATCGCCCGGTTCGCTATAGCGTTCACGTCAACGGTCCGTGGTGCGTCACTTTCGCCTTCGACGGCGTCGACGCCGTGGACGTGGGTTTCGAGCAATATCATTAGGAGAGCGCCTTGGCCTTGTACGCCGCCCACCGGGATCCTGATCGCTGCCCCACGCATCCGGGCGAGCTGCTTCCCGAGATCATTGCCGCGACCGGCCGATCGAAGGCCGAGATCGCTCGACTGCTCGGTATTTCACGCCAGCTTCTGTACGGCATCATGCGGGCAGAGAAGCCGGTCACGCCGGCCGTTGCGGTGCGACTGGCAAAAGCGTTCGGGGGCAGCGCCGGTGTCTGGCTGCGCATGCAGGCCGCCTACGACACCTGGCACGCCGAGCGCGAGGTGGATGTGAGCCACATCCCGACACTGGAAGCCGCGGCCGACTAGAACAGCTCCCCCTGTCCGCCGGCTTT
>CAZNOZ010000013.1:34134-40288 GCA_964574935.1 uncultured Devosiaceae bacterium
TCGATGAGGCCGGCATCGTCGTTCTTCACCGAGCCGACGCGCCGCGCGACCGGCACCTTGACGACGCCCAGATCAGCCAGCGGCTCGATGACCGCGAGGGCCATCTCGGCGCTGGCAGCGGTGCCGGCCGAGGCATCGAGCCACATCTCGTACTGCTCGGGCCTGAGCACCGCCGGGGTGCGGTCGTGGATTTCCGTCAGCTCGCCGGTCGCCGCCTGGGTGAGAATGGCGGCGGTGTCGATCTCTTCGCCTTCCGGCCCCATCCAGGTCGACCACAGCCCCGCGAAGATCATCGGGGCGCCGTCCTTCAGCGTGATGTAGAAGGGCTGCCGCGAGCCGTCGGGCTGCTTCTGCCACTCATAGAAGCCCGAAGCGGGAATGAGGCACCGCATGTGCCGCACCGAGCCCCGAAAGGCCGGTTTGCTTGCCGCCGACTCGATCCGGGCGTTGATGAGCAGCGGGAATTCGCGCGGATCCTTGACCCAGACCGGCACCAGCCCCCACCGGAACAGCGCCGGCGCGTTGCCCTTCGGCGTCACGCGAACGGCCAGGATCGGCTGGGTGGGCGCGATATTGTAGCGCGGCGGACAGGCGGCGGCGGGGTCGTCGGCGGCGACCTGGGGGACATCGATGAAGCCCTGCAGGTGATCGTGGATCTCCCGCCAGGTGAACAGATACGTGAACCGTCCGCACATGGCACCGGGTTTCGCCGATCTCCCCGGCGAAGGCAAGCCGGAGCCGGGGCGGGTTTGCACGCCGCCCGAATCGATCCAATCAGTCTTCGATGCCCATCGTCGCTGCCTCGATCGCTGTCTTCGACGCCGACAGGGTGCTGCTGGTCAGGCGCCGCCATGACCCCTTCGCCGGCCGCTGGAGCCTGCCCGGCGGCCGCATCGAGCCCGGCGAGAGGGCGCCCGACGCGGCCGCCCGCGAGCTGACCGAGGAGACCGGGCTCACCGTCGCCGCGCCGCAGCCGGTGACCACGATGAGCCCCGAAAAGGCCGGGGCCGATGTCGAAATCGCGGTGCATGTGGCCGCCTTCAAAGGCGGCGTGGTGCGCCCGTCCGCCGAGGTGACGGAATTCGGCTGGTTCGGGCCGACCGAGATCGCAGAGCTCGAAACCACCCCCGGCCTCGCCGCGGTCGTCGCCACCTGCCGGGCACGCCTCACCGATCATTGAGGCGGCTTGATTTGGCACCCGGCGGCCGGTCGTCGCAGCATCGGCGGCGCGAGGCAGGAGGCGCCGATGGGCGACAGGCGAGTATGGACGGCGGTGGTGCTCGGCGCCTCGCTTCTGGCGGCCCCGGCGGGCGCGATGGAACTTCTGGACGCGCAGGACGTCCCACCGCGCTGGGGCGTCGAGGGCTGGCCGACCGATTTCAGCCGATCGACCGTCGAGTTCAAGGAGATCCTGTCGGTTCTGGGACCGGACAACATCCCGGCCATCGACGACCCGGAATTCGCCCCGGTGACCGCGGACGCCATCCCGGGCAACGAGCCGGTCATCGCCCTGGAGATCGCCGGCGACGCCCGCGCCTATCCGATCCGCATCCTGATGTGGCACGAGATCGTCAACGACACCGTCGGCGGCGTGCCGGTGGCGGTGACCTATTGCCCCCTGTGCAATACGTCCGTTGTGTTCGAGCGGACTTTGGACGGCGCGCCGGTCACCTTCGGGACCACGGGCAAGCTGCGATTTTCCGACCTGGTGATGTATGACCGGGCCGGGTTCAACTGGTGGCAGCAGTTCACCGGCGAAGCCATTGTCGGCGAGCGCGCCGGCGAACAGCTCGCCATCGTGCCCTCACGGTTGATCAGCTACGCGGCCTTCCTCGCCGCGTATCCCGACGGCCGGGCGCTGCAGCCGCATCCGTCCCGGCCCGGCGGGTCGGGCACCAACCCCTATGCCGACTACGACACCTCCGTGCGGCCGTTCCTGTTCGACGGCACCCTGCCCGACGACATCGAGCCGATGGCGCGGGTGGTACTGGTGCAGGGCGAAACCCCGCCGGTGGGCGTGGCGGTCGCTTATCTTCGGGACCACCAGCCGCTGCGGGTGGGCAGTCTCGAGTTTCGCTGGGCGGCGGGGCAGGCGTCGGCGCTCGACACGCCGCTCATCGCGGAGGGCCGTGACATCGGCAACATCGAGGTGGTGCGGCTGACCGAAGGCGGCGAGGAGCCGGTGGTGCACGAGGTCACCTTCGGCTTTGCGGCCAAGGCCTTTTATCCGGACCTCGAGATCATCCAGTAGCTCGCCGTGTTAGCGCTGAATTACGGCCGGGCTTGCCGGGCGGGCCGGCGCTTGGCATGAAGACGGCGCATGTATCGGCGTACCCCACTCGGCCTCATCAATCCGCTCGCCCGCGCGCTGGCGTCGGCTTGGTTGGCCTGGGCAATTCTGACGGCGCCGGCGGGAGCGGTCGATCCGCCCTATCAGGGATTGCTCGAACGGCTGACCGAAGTGATGGGCTCGCTGTACTTCCTGCAGCCTCTGTGCGGCCAAACCGACGTCAACTGGCGGGTCGAAGCGGCGCGGCTCATCCGCTACGAGCAGCCCGACGACGACCGCCGGGCCCGCCTCCAGGGCGCCTTCAACGAAGGCTATCGCGGCTACGCGCGGCTGTACCGGACCTGCACCGATTCGGCGCGCCTTGCCATGCAGCGGTTCCTCGAAGAAGGCGACCGGATCGCCCGGGAGATTCACTCCCGCTACGCAGAATGACACTGGCGTTTTCACGTACTTTGATGTTAACCGTGCCCCGACAACGGGCGACGGGCGGCGGCGTCCACATGCTAGGCAAGCGGCGAGCGAGGGAACTGCCCATGTTCGAGAATCGTCCCGTCAACGGCCATTTTTCGCGCGATACCGAAGCGCGGCAGCGGGCGCTCGAATACCTCGCCGATGCCTGGTCGAGCGCCGAGGAAGACGGCGTCAAGGGCGAAGCGCTGGCCCATGCGGCGCTGTTCGCCGCCATCGCGACCCTGGTGCGCGACTACGGAGAGGACGCGGTGGCCGATATCGTCACCCGCCTGCCCGACCGCATCCGGCTCGGCGAATACTCGCTCGACCGCTCGGTGCAGTGACGCCACGCGCCGGGCGCGATCCCGGCGCCTTTTCACACCATCCCTGACCCCTTCGCCCGCCAGCGCCGGCTTGCTGGGCCCCCGCCGATCGTGTTCACTGGTCGCGGGGGCATTCTCCCGGGAAGGCCAGGCCCCGTGTCGGCAAGGCGAACGCACATCGTATGGCTCCTGGCCGCCCTGGCGGCGGCGGGGCCGGCGCCGTACCTCGCGCCGGCCTGGGCGGCGGCGGGCGATATCGAAATCATCGAGGACGAACCCCCGGACGCCGGCGGCGTCACCCTGGAGCCGCCGGTCACCGAGCCGGGGCACCTGACGGTCCCGCCGGGCGGGCGACCCGAGGTCTATCGCGACGTCTCGCATCTGCCGGCAGCGGTGGCGGCAACCCGGACCAAACTCATGCAAGCCGCCATGACCGGCGATCTCGAAGCGCTCCGGCCGATCATCGAGGCGCAGTCCGAGCCGCCGGTCGTCACCTTCGGCGGCATCGAGGACCCGATCGACTTCCTGCGCGAATCGTCGACCGACGGCGCCGGGCGTGAGCTTTTGGGCATCCTCGTCGAACTCCTCGAAGCGCCCTATGCGGTGGTGGCGGAGGACGAGGGGCGGGAAATGTATGTCTGGCCCTATCTGGCGGTCATGCGGCTCGACAATCTGACCCCGCCGCAGCTCGTCGAGCTCTACAAGCTCGTCAGCCACTACGACTATGAGAGCATGCTCGACGCGGGCGGCTGGTACTTCTTCCGGGTCGGGATCCGCGCGGACGGGCGCTGGGCGTTCTTCGTCGCCGGCGACTGAGCGCTCACGATTGCGGCTGCAGCGTCGGCTCGAACCTGACCGGCGCGCCGGCGTGGGGGGTGGTGAGCTCGCCCTCCCACATGACCTGTTGGCCGCCGACGATCGTGCCGACCGGCCAGCCGGTCACCTTGCGGCCGTCGAACGGCGTCCAGCCGGCCCGCGAGGCGATCCACCGGTTTTCGATGGTGCGCTGGCGGCCCAGGTCGACGATCGTCAGGTCGGCATCGTAGCCGACCGCGATGCGCCCCTTGCCGGCGATCCGGAAGAGGCGCTGGGGCCCGTGGCTGGTCATGTCGACGAAGCGCTCGATGGAGAGGCGCCCGGCGGCGACATGATCGAGCATCACCGGGACCAGGGTCTGCACCCCCGGCATGCCCGAGGGCGTGTTGGGATATTCGCGGGATTTTTCCTCGACGGTGTGCGGGGCGTGATCGGAGCCGAGCGTGTCGGCAACACCGGAAGCCAGGCCCCGCCACAGCGCCGCGCGGTGATTGCCGTCGCGAATGGGCGGGTTCATCTGCGCGAACGGGCCCAGCCGCTCGTAGGCGGACTGGTCGAAGCTAAGATGCTGCGGGGTGAGCTCGACGCTGGCGACGTCCTTGTGGGCGGCCAGGAGCTCCATCTCCTCGCCGGTGGTCACGTGCAACACATGCACCGTGCGCCCGGTGCGGCGGGCCAGCCGCAACAGGCGTTTGGTGGCGCCGAGCGCCGCTTCGACGCTGCGCCAGATCGCGTGGCTGGCCGCCGAGCCCACAACGCGCATGTGAGCGCGGGCGGCGAGCAGCGCCTCGTCCTCGGAATGGACCGCGACCCGGCGCCGCGTCGCGTTCAGGACCGCTTCGACCCCGGCGTCGTCGGCGACGAGCAGCGACCCGGTGGAGGAACCCATGAAGACCTTCACCCCCGCGCAGCCGGGCAGCATCTCCAACTCCCCCAGTTCGGCAAGATTGTCCTGGCTGGCCCCGATATAGAAGGCGTAATTGCAGTGCATGCGCCCGGCGGCCCGGGTCAGCTTGTCCTCGAGGGCGGCCGCCGTGACGGTCGGGGGGTTGGTGTTGGGCATCTCGAAGACCGTCGTCACCCCGCCCAGGACGGCGGAACGCGAGCCGGTCTCCATATCTTCCTTGGCCTCGCCGCCGGGCTCGCGGAAATGCACGTGGGTGTCGATGACCCCGGGCAGCACATGCAGGCCCGCGCAGGCGAGCCGCGTGTCGGCCTCGGCCTGCCTGAGATCCCCCAGGGCCGCGATCCGGCCCCCCGAAATCCCGATATCGGCCATCCGCCGCCCGTCGTGGTTGACGACGGTGGCGCCCGCAATCACCAGGTCGTATCGTTCGGGCATGGCCCCCGGCTGCCGCTTCGATTGCGACGGGTTTATTCCCGCGCCGGCCGCCGGGCAAGGTGGGACGGGATTGAATGGCTGAAATCGTTGCCCTCGACAGGGCCGTCGTGCGGGTTTCGGGGGCGGACGCCGAAAAACTTCTCAACGACACGCTGACCGGCGAACTCGGCGGCGGGCCCGACGGCTCGGGGCGGTGGCTGGCGCTGCTGACGCCGCAGGGCAAGATCGTCGCCGAGGGGCTGATGACCGGGCGCCGGGACGCCTTCTGGTTCGACCTGCCGCCGGTCGGGCGGGACGAGTTCGTCAAGCGGATGCGGCTCTACAAGCTCAGGGCCGCCGTCGATATCGAGGATCTCGGCGACGAGTGGCGCGTCGGCTGGTCCGCCGAGCCGCCGGCGGGGCCGGCGGACGCCCTCGCCTTCCGCGACCCAAGGCACCCGACGCTCGGCTTTCGGGTGATCGCGCCGGCAACGGAGGCGCAGGGCTGGGCGGCGGACACCGGTGCGCTCGCGGCGCGGCGCCTGGGGCTCGGGATCGCCGAGCTCGGGTCCGAGTTCGGGCCCGACGAACGCTTCCCCCACGACATCGGCATGGACCAGCTCGCCGGTGTCGATTTCGAGAAGGGCTGCTTCATCGGCCAGGAGGTCGTCTCGCGCATGCAGCGCCGGGGCACCGCCCGCCGCCGTCCAGTGCTGGTCATATCCGGCGAGCCGCTGGCCCGGGGCACCGAGATCGTCTGCGGCGGCCTGAAGGTCGGCGAGGTCGCCGGATCGGCGGGCGAGTTGGCGCTGGCGATCGTTCGCATCGACCGGGTCGACGACCCCGCCGCGTGCACGGCCGACGGGCGCCCGGTGCGCCTTGAGCTTCCCGAATGGGCCGGTTACGGTTTTTCGGCCGCCGAGGCCGGCGATTCATCCGCCCGGGGAAGCTGAC
>CAZNOZ010000013.1:40388-53068 GCA_964574935.1 uncultured Devosiaceae bacterium
AATGCCGCGAGTGCCCAAACGCGCCTGGCAGCGCATGCTGTCGGGGCGCCGGCTGGACCTGCTCAATCCCTCGCCGCTCGATGTCGAGCTCGTCGACATCGCGCACGGGCTGGCGCGGGTGCCGCGCTGGAACGGGCAGACCAACGGCGACTACGCCTATTCGGTGGCCCAGCACTCGATCTTCGTCACCGAGATCGCCGCGGCGCTCAAGCCGGGCCTCGATGACGCCGCGCAGCTGACGGCGCTCCTGCACGACGCCCCGGAGTATGTGATCGGCGATATCATTTCGCCGATCAAGTCGGCGATCGGGGACGCCTACAAGGCGCTCGAGGAGCGCCTCCTGACCGCCGTGCATCTCAGATTCTCGTTGCCGGCCAAGACGCCGGCGGCGCTGGCGCGGCTGGTCAAGAAGGCCGACCGGGAGGCCGCCTACTACGAAGCCGTCAAGCTCGCCGGGTTCGAAGCCGACGAGGCGCTCAAATACTTCGGCACCCCGTCGATCGCGACCTTCGATATCCCAGATTTCGAGCGGCTGATCCGCCCCTGGCCGACCCAGGAGGCCCAGGACCGGTTCGCCGCCGGCGTCGAACGGCTCGCCGCCTAGGCGGGGATCGGCGCCACGCCGACCGGCCCCGCCGCGCGCCGCGAGACAGCCGGCACACCCCGCTTCCCGATTTCGCACAGGCGAGACACCGAGCCGGCCCCCCTGTGCCAGGTGTCCGAAACCGGGCCCGGGGCCCGCGCACATCCCTAACAAATCCTTACCGCGTTAACGGTGATTGCACCGACGCTTTGACCGGGCGGGCGGCAATAGTTGATAAACTCTTAAAACGCTGTCCCAAAAGGGGAAGGCCATTATGCAAACTCATCACGTCATGCTCGGTGCATTCGTCGCAGCGACCCTGGGCACCGGCTACTTCATTACCGGCCATCAGATCGCGACGCCGGCATTCGCGCAGGAACAGCCCACCGGCGAAACCCTCGATCTCAGCAAGCTGGTGAAAATCAGCATGCCGCATTTCGACGTCAGCTTCGACGAAAGCGTGGATTTGGCGCCGCTGACGACCGTCACGGTCAACAAGATCGCCTATGGCAGGCCGACCGAAGTCCAGATCGTGACGACGTCGACCGGCACCTACTCCACCGACACGCTGAAATCGCCCTATCTGCTGTATCCGGGGGTCTCGGTCACCGAGCGCGACGCCTATGCGGCCGCCGGCAGCGCGACGGGTCCGTACTGGAAGATGCGGGTCGGGCCGGCGGTGCTCTACACGCCGGGCACCCCTTCGCTGATCCACATCGTGCCGGTGCCGTCCGGCGGCAAGGCGGTCATCACCAACTCGTTCAGCTGCATCGACAAGAACACCACGGTCGTGTGCTTCTGAGCGACGACCGTTCGGTCGGGCGGCCGGCAATCGGCCGCCGATCTCAGTGGGTTCGGATCAGGAGTTCCTGAAGCGGTAGAAGATGTGGTGGTCGATGCGGACCACCCTCGTCATGCGCCCGGCCCAGTGCGGATACACATAGTTGGCGTGATAGTGGGTGGCTCTGCCGACCTCCGCCAGATACAGCTCGCCGTCGATCACCTTCGCCGCGATCTCCTCGGCCCTCGCCCAGGCGTCCGGCTCGGTGACCCGTTCGGGCCTGCCGTCGCAGGCGAATGAGAACTGGCAGCTGTTGCGCCGCGACTGGTTCTGATAGACCACGCCGCAGATCGTGTTCGGATAGAGCGGATGGGCGACGCGGTTGCGCACCACCTGGGCAACCGCCACCTGCCCGCGATAGGGCTCACCCCTTGCCTCGAAATAGATCGCCTCGGCCATGCAGCGCTGCTGCTGGGCGGAGACCGTCATCGCCGGCACCAGGGTGCCGGTGTGGGTTGTCGCGGGCGCGTTTTCGCGGGCGTAGGCGAGCCGCTCGGGGACGGCGACCGGGACCGGCAGTTCGGGATCCGCGGTTTCCCCCGACAGGGCGCTGATCGCCTCGAGCGCTTCTGAGACCACCGGCTCGGCGGGACCCAGAGAGGCGAGCTCGACCCGGGGCGCTTCGTCCGTGAGGTTGTCCGGCGCGGCCTCGGCGACCGCTATTGCCGCACCGTCGGGGGACACCTCCCCGGGACCGGTTTCGCCGGCTCTCAGCGAGGCGATCCGGAGGCGCGCCGGCGCGAAGCTGGCGGCGATCTCCTCCGCCGAGGCGGCGGGGAGGTAACGGTCGGTCTTCGCGGCGCGGTTGGCGCCGCGGAAAACCTCGTTGTCGAACGGGTTGGTGATCGAGCCGGTGATCAGCGAATCGAGGCCCAGCTCGGCCTCCGCGACCTCGGGGACGCCGAATTCGCGATCGGCGTCGAGATCGTCAAAGGTCAGAAACGGCGAGGCCGGCAGCACCCACAAGAAGGTGCCCACCACCCCGATGGCGATTGCCCTGGCCGGAAGGCCGTAACGCCCGAACCTTCCGGCCCTGGACAGTCGTGTACTCGACGCCATACGCACGCAACTGCTACTTAACTCGAGATTGACGGCCGCTACTCGATTTGCCGCCACCGCATCATCGGCAACTAACCTTGACGTCGAGTAAACACCGCAATTCGGGTGCCGAAGCGGTGCAATCCGGGCCTTTCCGGGGTATCGGTGGGACGATTTTCCGGCCGAAGTCGGGCCGCCAAACCGGCCCGGGGGTTCACCCCATCGCCGCCTGCGCCAGCACCAGGCGGGCGACCGGCACGCGGTAGGGCGAGCAGCTCACATAGTCGATGGGGAGCGAGGAGAAGAAGCGTAGCGATTCGGGCTCGCCCGCATGCTCGCCGCAAATCCCGATCTTCAGATTCGGATTGGCCTTCTTGCCGCGCTCGATGGCAAGCTCGATCAGCTCGCCCACTCCCACCTTGTCGATGGTGACGAACGGGTCGTGGTCGAAAATCGCCTTGCGCCGATAGGAGGCGAGAAACGCCGGCGCGTCGTCGCGGGAAATCCCGAATGTCGTCTGGGTGAGATCGTTGGTGCCGAAGGAGAAGAAATCGACCGAGCGGGCGATATCGGCGGCGCGCAGGGCGGCGCGCGGCAGCTCGATCATGGTGCCGAATTCGATGCTCATGTCCGCCTCGCGGGTGATCCGCGCCTGTTCGAGCAAAGCCATCACCTTGGCGCGGATCCAGGTCACCTCGCGGGCCGAGGAGACGAACGGCACCATGATCTCCAGATGCAGGGGCGCGTCGATCATCTCACGCGCCGAGCGCATGCCGGCGATGAGCGCGGCGACCTGCATGTCGAGCACTTCCGGGTAGGAGATCGCCAGGCGGCAGCCGCGGTGGCCGAGGATCGGGTTGATTTCCTCGAGCCGCTCGAGGCGAATGCGCAGCGCCCTTGTGGTCAGCCCGAGGGAGGCGGCGGTCTCCTCGATGTCGTCCTCGGCGCGCGGCAGGAATTCGTGCAGCGGCGGGTCGAACAGGCGCACCGTCACCGGTTTGCCCGGCATCACCGCGAACAGCGCCGCATAGTCGTCGGCCTGATAGTCGACCAGGCCCCGGAGTGCGGCCTTCCGGTCCTCGGCGCTCTCGGAGAGGATCAGGCGTCTGAGCGCCACCAGGCGCTCGGCGGAAAAGAACATATGCTCGGAGCGCGCCAGGCCGATCCCCTCGGCGCCGAAGCTGAGGGCGGTGCGGGCGGCCTCGACCGTCTCGACATTGGTCCTGACCGCGATCGTCCGCGAGCCGTCGGCCCAGTCCAGCAGCTTGCCGATGGCGCCCCCGATCTGCGGCCGGCTGAGCGGCAGCGCGCCGGCATACACACTGCCCTCGGTGCCCTCGACGGTGATCTGGTCGCCGGCCCGGAACTCGATGTCGCCGATCCGGCAGCGCATTTCCTCGACGTCGATCTGCAGCGAGCGCACGCCGGCCACGCAGGGCTTGCCGGTGATGCGGGCGACGACGGCGGCGTGGCTGGTCATGCCGCCGCGGGCGGTCAGGATTCCGGTGGCGGCCCGCATGCCCTCGAC
This sequence comes from uncultured Devosiaceae bacterium, assembly GCA_964574935.1. GTDB lineage: Bacteria > Pseudomonadota > Alphaproteobacteria > Rhizobiales > Devosiaceae > JBBECE01. The sequence continues at coordinate 44,379 of CAZNOZ010000013.1, forward strand.
GTCCGCCGGGCCGGTTTCGACAACGACAAGGATGCAGTGGCGGCCGCGGGCGCGTTGGCGGGCCGCATCCTCGGCGGTGAACACGATCTCGCCCGAGGCGGCACCGGGCGACACCCCGAGCCCGGTGGCGATCGGCTCGCCGACGGCCCGCTCCGCGAGCCTGGGGTGCAGGAGCTGCGGCAACTGGCCGGCGTCGATGCGCCCGACCGCCTCGCGGGGCGACCACACGCCCCGCTCGACGCGGTCGCGGGCGGCCTCCAGAAGCGCCATGGCGCCCACCTGGACCGGGCGCGCGGACAGGAACGTCAGCGCCTCGCCGGCGCCGGCGGTCAGGCACGCCATGTGACCCCCGGCCTCCGCGTCGATGGTGGCGCAAAGCGCCGCCGCGGCATCGCCGAGATCGGGCAACGGGCGCGCATCGTCGTTCGGCAGTGGCGCCGGGCCCAGTCGCCCTGTGTGCGCGTCGCGGGTCAGGAACTGCGTGAACTCGCCCCGCGCCATCGCCTGGACGATGACAAGCTGGTTGCCGCGATCGCGCATTTCGGATTCGTCGACCCACACCGGCTCGACTTCGCCATAGGACTCGAAGGCGTGATGGATGGCGCGGGCCAGCGGCTTCGAGGTGTCGACGGATTCCGATTCCGTCTCAGGGGCGGCGATGTCCATGCGGGCCGGGGCCAGTCCCGCCATGTGATAGGGCGCGGTGGTGCGCACGACCAGCGACGGCGGCGCACTGCCCTGGGTGACGAGCTTGAGAAGCGTGGTCACCCAATGGGTGCGCAGCTGGCTCGCCCCGGCGCGCTCGGCCTCGAGCCTTTCCCAGGCGGCGCGGGTCAGCGCGATCGTCGGACAGACCCGGAACCCGGCCTTGGCGGCCACGTGCAGCCACCGGGCCTTGCCGGTGAGGAGCTGCACCTGGGCGGCGCTCAGGGCGGCGGTGCCCTGCGCCGGTGCGATCGCGAATATCTGCTGCGCGGGGGTGAGGGCCACTTTGCCGGCGGGGGGTTGGATCGAAGAGCGGATTTCATATTGCCCGCTGGCCCGACGGCCCGCAACCGAACTTGACTGGCTTCGGATGCCGGCGCATCACTCGCGCCATGGCAGCAAAGCGGAAGCTGAAGATCGTGCTCGCCGCGCCGCGCGGCTTCTGCGCCGGGGTCGACCGGGCCATCCAGATCGTCGAGCTGGCGCTCCAGAAATACGGCGCGCCGGTCTATGTCCGCCACGAAATCGTGCACAACAAGTATGTCGTGGATTCTCTGAGGGCCAAGGGCGCGGTGTTCGTCGAGCGGCTGGACGAGATACCGGACACCGGCGCACCTGTCGTTTTCTCCGCCCATGGGGTGCCCAAGCGGGTGCCGGAAAAGGCGGCGGCGCGGCGCCTGTTCGTGCTCGACGCCACCTGCCCGCTGGTCTCGAAGGTGCATGTGGAAGCCGAGCGGCATTTCGCGGCCGGCCTCGAAGTCTTGCTGATCGGCCATCAGGGGCACCCGGAGGTGATCGGCACCATGGGGCAGCTCCCCGAGGGGACGATCACCCTCATCGAGACCCTTGAAGACGTCGCCGAATTCGCCCCGCGCGATCCGGAAAAGCTCGCCTTCGTCACCCAGACGACCCTGTCGGTCGACGACACCGCCGAGATCGTGGCGGCCCTCAAGGCCCGTTTTCCGTCCATCCGCGGGCCGCACAAGGAGGACATCTGCTACGCCACCACCAACCGCCAGGAGGCGGTCAAGCAGGTCGCCCCGCATGTCGACGCGCTGGTGGTGGTGGGGGCGCCGAACTCATCGAACTCGATGCGGCTGGTCGAGGTCGCCGAACGCGCCGGCTGCGACAAGGCGGTGCTGGTGCAGCGGGCCGCCGACATCGACTGGGTGGAATTCGCCGGCATCGGCTCGCTGGCGATCACCGCCGGAGCGTCGGCTCCCGAGGCGCTGGTCGACGAGATCATCGCGGCGTTCGGGGAGCGCTTCGAGATCGAGGTCGGCTCGTCGGTGACCGCCAAGGAGGCGATCTCGTTCAACCTGCCCAAGGAACTGCGCGCCGCGACCGCCTGATGGTGACCGAGACTATTCTTGAGACGGATCGGCTGCGGCTGACCAACTGGGCCCCCGAGCAGATCGGCGATCTGGTGCGGCTGCATGGCGATCCGCAAGTGGCCCGATACCTCACGAAAAACGGCAAGCCGGAGACCTTGATGCAGGCCGAGGTCCGGCTTGCGCACTGGGCGGAGCTCTTTTCGCGACAGCGTATGGGCAAGCTCCGCGTCACGCGCCTTGCCGATGGCGCGTTTCTCGGGCGGGCCGGGTTCGGTGTCCATGGTCCCGAGCAAGAGCCTGAAATCGGCTATGCATTTCTTCGCGAGCATTGGGGCAGTGGTTATGCGCGCGAAGCGGCCGCCGGTCTCAGGGATTGGTATTTTCGCCAAACGGACCGCGACAGCTTTATCGGCATGGCCGATACGCGCAATACGGCCTCGCTCGGTGTACTCTGTGACATAGGGATGCGCCGAACGCACCAGGCCGTCAACGAACACGGCGTGTTCTGCCAGTTCCATATCCTGACGCGCGAGGACTGGCGTGGCTGACACCGTCGTCATCCATACCGACGGGGCGTGCTCGGGCAATCCGGGTCCGGGCGGCTGGGGGGCGGTGCTCGAATATGACGGCCGCGTCCGGGAGCTCAAGGGCGGCGCGGCGCACTCGACCAACAACCGCATGGAGCTGACCGCCGCCATCGAGGCCCTGAACGCTCTCAAGCGCTCGTGCAAGGTGGAGCTATTTTCCGACAGCGTCTATGTGCGCGACGGGATCACCCGCTGGATCCGCGGCTGGAAGCGCAACGGCTGGAAGACGGCCTCTAAAAAACCTGTCAAAAACAAAGAGTTGTGGCAGGCTCTGGATACCGCGATGCAGCGCCACGAGGTCCGCTTTCACTGGCTGAAGGGGCACGCCGGGCACGACGCCAACGAGCGCGCCGACGAACTCGCCAACCAGGGCATGGCGCCGTTCAAGCGTTAGCGCCCTGGCCTTCGACCTTCGAGAAATCGGCCACCAGGTGCATGCAGTCGCGCAGCCGGGCCAGGAGGTTGAGGCGGTTGGCGCGGATGTTCGGATCAGGGTCGTTGACGAGCACCTTGTCAAAAAAGGTGTCGACCGGGGTGCGCAGCGCCGCGAGCTCGGAAAGCGCGCCGGCGAAATCGTTCTCGTCGGCGTCGGCCGAGGCGGCCTCGTAGGCCAGCGTCACCGCGGTGGCCAACGCCTGTTCCTGCGGTTCGATCAGGAGCGCGGTGTCGAATTCGCCCGCGAAACGGGTCTTGTCCCTCGCCTCCTCGTCGCGGACGATGTTGGACGCCCTTCGGTAGCCGGTCATCAGGTTCGCCCCGTCGTCGGTGGCCAGGAATTCTGCCAGCGCCTCGACGCGCCTTGTGATGTCGAGAAGATCGTCGGAGGCGGGGCCGATGACCGCGTCGACCAAATCGTGGCGGGCCCCCGACTGGCGCAGCGAGACCTTCAGCCGCTCGTGAAAGAAGGAGAGCAGATCGGTGAGAAACCGCTGCCCGACGCGGCCCGCATGGGTCTCGACGTCGCCCTTCTCGCCGATCGAGACCGGCACCGATACGTCATGGCCGATGCGGGCCTGGGCGAGGAGCGGAAACAGCGGCAGGGTCAGGGTGTTCTCGAGCACGATCCGGATCACCCCGAGCGCCGCGCGGCGCAGCGCGTAAGGGTCCTTGGAGCCGGTGGGCTTTTCGTCGATGGCCCAGAAGCCGGCCAACAGATCGAGCTTGTCGGCTAGCGCCACGGCGATCGCCACCGGTTCGGACGGCACGTCGTCGGACGGACCGGCGGGCTTGTAGTGCATCTCGATGGCGTTCGCGACCGCGTCCGTTTCGCCCTGGGCGCTGGCGTAATACCGCCCCATGGTTCCCTGCAGTTCGGGGAACTCGACCACCATGTCGGTAACCAGATCGGCCTTGGCGAGCAGCGCCGCGCGGGCCGCCGCGTCCCGGTCGGCACCGACCAGCGGCGCGATCCCGGTGGCCAGCGCCACCAGCCGATCGACGCGCTCGCGCTGGGTACCCAGCCGGTCGTGGAAGACCACCTTTTCCAGCCTCGGCAGGCGGTCCTGGAGGGGGGTGCCGAGGTCGATGTCATGGAAGAACTTGGCGTCGGCCAGCCGCGCCCGGATCACGCGCTCGTTGCCGGCGACGATCTGATCGCCGCCGTCGCCGGCGATGAGGTTGGAAACGAGGATGAACCGGTTGGCGAGCCGCCCGTCCTTGCCGGTCCGCAAGCAGAAGCATTTCTGGTTGGCGCGGATGGTGGTGACGATCACCTCCTCGGGCAGGGCGAGAAATTTCTCGTCGAACCCGCCCATCATCACCACCGGCCATTCGACGAGCCCGGCCACCTCCTCGAGCAGCGCGTCGTCCTCGATGACGGCGAGGGACTGGCCGAAGGCGAGCTCGGCGGCATCGTGGGCGATGGCCTCCCGCCGCCGGTCGAGATCGAGCATCACATGCGCTTTTTCCAGGGCACGCTCGTAGTCGGCGAACCGCTTCACCGGGATCGGGCCGGGGGCGAGAAAGCGGTGCCCGTAAGTGGTTGCGCCGCTCTCGAGCCCGTCGATTTCGAAGGCGATCGGCACCGGCGCCTGACCACGAGCGCCGAAGGTGGCAACCACCGAACGCAAGGGCCGGATCCAGCCGACGCGGCCGGCGCCCCAGCGCATCGACTTCGGCCAGGCGAAACCGGCGACGATCGAGGGAATGGCCTCGGCCAGGATTTCGGTCGTCTCGGCGCCCGGCCGCTCGATCACCGCCTCGTAGTAGTCGCCCTTGGGATCGGCGCGGGTCTCGGCCTGGTCGATGGATTTGAGCCCGGCGGCGCGCACGAACCCGGCGATGGCCTTGTCCGGGGCGCCCAGGCGCGGGCCCTTGCGCCGTTCGGAGACGTCGGGGGAGCGCGCCGGCACGCCGGTGACCGTGAGCGCCAGCCGGCGCGGGGTGGCGAAGGCGCGGGCGCCGTCGTGGGTCAGCCCGTGTTCGTCGAGCGCCCCGATCACCGCCTCGCGCAGCTGCTCGGCGGCGCGCCGCTGCAGGCGCGCCGGGATTTCCTCGGAGAGCAGTTCGAGCAGGAGTTCGGGCATCGGCGGCCGGTTGCGGTTGGCGAGGTTGCCTATCAAGGCGCACTATGAATGTCTATCGGCACAGGCAGCCGGGAGACTCAGAGGTGGCGGACGACCGGAAGGCGGAGGTTGTGCGCGCCCTCACGCCCGAAGCGCGGGGCGCCGCGCAGGCACTTGCCGGCGCGGCGCGGCACGGGGCGCTGGCGACCCTCGAGCCGGGCACCGGGACGCCCCTTTGCACCCGGGTGGGGCTGACGGGGGACGGCGCGGGAGGCTTTCTCATTCTGGTCTCGGCTCTAGCCGCCCACACCCCGGCGCTCGCGGCCGACCCGCGCTGCTCGCTGTTGATCGGCGAGATCGGCAAGGGCGATCCGCTGGCGCATCCGAGAATGACCATCCAGTGCACCGCCACCGCCGTCGCGCCATCCGGCGACGCCCACCGGGCCGCCCGGGCGCGCTACCTCGCCGCGCATCCGAAGGCGAAACTCTATGTCGATCTGGGCGATTTCCGGTTCTTCACGCTGACGCCGGTTTCCGCCAGCTTCAATGCGGGATTCGGCCGCGCCTATCGGCTCGAGAGCGCTGACCTCGTCGCCTAGCCTACCAGCCGCCGCCGCCGCCGCCGCCGCCGCCGCCGCCGGAAAATCCCCCGCCGCCCGAAAAACCCGACGACGAGGACGACGCCGGCTGGGCGGCGATCATCGCCGAAGAAATGCCGGCGGTGGTGGCGGCGAGCGAACTGGCCAGCGACCCGGACCTCAGGCCCGAGCCGGAATACCAGATCGGCGTGTAACCCCTGTCGGCGTCGGGCACCGCGTTTCGCGAGAGCTCGGCCTCGAAATGCTCGGTCCAGGGCTTCTCGACGCCCAGCGCGATGGCGAACGGCAGGATGGACTCGAAGCGGGTAACGGTCATCTGCGGTTCGCCGGTGAGGTTGAGGCGCTCCTTCTCGGCGGTATCGAGATACATCCGGAAGCCTTCGATCTGGTCCATGATCTTGCGCCCCTGCACGGTCGGCGCCCGCATCAGGATCGCGAAGACCGCGACGATGAGCACGATCGAGATCGCCCCGATGGCCGGGATGTCGAAGAGCCCGGCGACGCTGCCGTCCGAGAGACTGAGGCTGGCGCCAAAGGTGAACAGCGTCGGCAGCAGGTTGGCGGCGAAGATGAAGAAGACGAACAGCGACACGAACCTTCTCAGCCCGCTGCCGGCGGAAATGGACGTCAACGCCGTCGAGGCGACGACCACGAATACGCCCACGAAGAACGCCGCGATCAGCCAGAAGAACGACAGGACTCCGAACAGCACCATCCCGACCAGGCAAACCAGCGACAGCGCCACCCCCCCCAGCACGTAGCCCGAATTGCGCTTGAAGTAGACCCGCCGGTTCTCGTCCTCGATGACCTTGCGGAAATTGCGCTGCTTTTCGTGCAGCGTCCGCCCGACCGCGGTATCGACGGTGACCGAGCCGCGGGCGCGCAGCCAGTCGTAAATGACCTTTTCGCCCGGCGGCAGATCGCCGGCCGGCGTGTCGGTGACGTCGAATGTCGACTTCTTGGCCTTCTGGGAGATCACCAGCAATCCCTTGACCGCCAGCGAGACCAGCGAGGCGGTGAAGGCGGTCCAGCCGCCGCTCTTCCAGCCCATGCGGTGAACGTAATGGGTGAGCGCCGGTGAGAACCCTTCCGGCTGATGGAACAGCGGGACGATGACGCCCCTTCTCGGATCGCGGCCGACCGCGTCCCAGGCGAAGTAGTTGTAGAGCAGCACCACCAGCACCGCGAGGCCCGGGAAGATCAGGTCCCGGTAGTCGGAGAGGAAATTGCGGGCCCGCTCGACGGGGCCGGGATCGGTCAGCACGCCCTTGTCGAAAGCGACCGCGACGGTCATCCCCTCGCCGGCGCCGAACGTGTTGTTGGCGCGGAAGACGACGACATTGTCCCCCTGGCGGCTGACGGTGGCGTCGGTGGCCGACGAGCCGAAAACGCCGGTATAGGCGACGGCGTTGGTGATTTGGGCGCCTTCGGGCAGGGTGACCGTGGCGACGGCGGCAAGGATCGGGAACGCCCAGAAATTGCCGGTGGCGTTCCAGTAGAGCTCGTCGTGGTCGCTGAAGCGTCTTGCCTGCCGGCTCATCGTGTAGCGCAGGGTGTAGCGGTAGACGTCCGGAGCGAGGAACACGTCCGCGTCGCCGATATAGATGCGCGTGAACCCTTCGGCGATGGTCTCGGTATGCCAGGGCTCGGCACGGCCATCGCGTTCGACCGAGACGACATTGAGATTGGCGCGCCGGATCGTGCCGTCGTCGTCGCGCAGCGTGGTGGGCAGGTCGCGGTAGATGCCGCGGCGGATCTGGGCACCCTCGGCGCGCACCTCAACATATTCGGTGACGTCGACGGTGCCGTCGGCTCCGAGCACGATGTCGGCGGTGAACGACCGGATGACCTCGGCGGCAGCCGCCGGTCCGGCGGCGAGCGCCAGGGCGAATACGAGGGAAGCGAGGAGCGGCCTGAAGCCGCCGAGCCGGCCCCTAACCGAAGGAGACATCGGGGACCGCCCGGTCCGCTTCGTCCTCGAGCTCGAAATACTCCGCCTCGTCGAACCGGAACATGTTGGCGACGAGATTGGACGGAAAGCTCTGGACGGCGATGTTGAGGTTGCGGACGGCGCCGTTGTAGTAGCGGCGTGACAGCTGGATCTCGTTCTCGACCGTCTGCAGCGCTTCCTGGAATTCGATGAACGTCGTGTTGGCCTTCAGGTCCGGATAGGCCTCGGCGACCGCGATCAGCTTGCCCAGCGCCATCGACAGGGCGCCCTCGAGCCGTCCGCGCTCGGCCGGACCGGCCCCCTCGCCGGACTGCACGGCGGCGCGGGCATCGGTGACCGCCTGCAGGGTCTCGCGTTCGTGGGCCATGTAGCCCTTGACCGTTTCGAGCAGGTTCGGGATCAGGTCGGTGCGGCGCTTGAGCTGCACGTCGATGCCGGACCAGCCCTCCTCGACCAACTGCCGGTTCCGCACCAGCGCGTTGTACAGGAAGACGCCGAAACCGACGGCGACGACGATGATGACGAGCAGTATCCAGAACAGTTCCATGGGCCGGGCCTCCTGCCGCCACAGTGGCGCGGCCGCGCGGGCCGCCGCTCAGGCTCCTTTACACGCAAAGCACGGCAAAACAAACCGCCCGGACTATGCAGTCCTTGCGGATTTGCGCCCGCTCGCGCAAGCGCCGGCGTCGGCGCGCGCTCAGAAATCTTCGATGACGATCACGGTGTCGTTGGACGGCTCGCCATGGTGATGGCTCAGTGCCACCAGCTTGACGGCCTTGATCGCGCCCACGATCAACAGAATGCAGGCGGTGCGCTGCGCCTTGTCCCCATCGCAAATCCGTTGCCCCGGCTGGCACGCCACCAGCCCCAGCGCGAGAGCCCCGACAAGAGCAAATCGTGTCAGTAGCATCGGCTTCCTCCTCGGCCGGGGCCACCGGGGCCCGACTGTCCGCCTAATCGGCGGCGGCGCCGTGGTGGCTCGACAACGCCACCAGCTTGACGGCCTTGAC
>CAZNOZ010000013.1:53168-68815 GCA_964574935.1 uncultured Devosiaceae bacterium
GCGCCGACGATCAACAGAATGCACGTCGTGCGCTGGACCTTGTCGCCGTCGCAAATGCGGTGCTCGGGCTTGTGGCAGGCCGTGAGCCCCAGCGCCATGACCCCTGCGAGCACCAATCTTGTCAAATGCATCGATTGCCTCCTGTGCATCGAACCCCCGGATTCGAACGGGCCAGCGGTTGCGGGCCCGTCAATTTCTTTTGCGGCGGGGCGGCGTCGCTTATTCCGGTTCCGCGCTGTCCGACAACCCGTGATGGCTTGACAGCGCCACGAGCTTGACGGCCTTGACGGCGCCCACGATCAGCAGAATGCAGGTCGTGCGCTGGACCTTGTCGCCCTCGCAAATCCGTTGCCCGGGCTGGCAGGCCACCAGCCCCAGGGCCAAGGCGCCGACAAGCGCCAGTTTCGTCAACTGCATATCCGTTCCCCCCCCACGGGGGCGGCCGTCGGCCGCCGCCGTTCGCTCTAGCGTTGGACCGTGTTGTGGTGGCTCGACAGGGCCACGAGCTTGACCGCCTTGACTGCCCCCACGATGAGCAGGATGCAGGCCGTGCGCTGGGCCTGGTCGCCCTTGCAGATCTGGTGCTCGGGTTTGTGGCAGGCCGTCACGGATACGGCGAGAGCGCCCGCAAGCGCGAGCTTCACAAGCAAATTCATTAACGCCTCCAGAGTGGGGCTTTTGGGCGCCCCTGGTCGGACCCGCGTCTCAGGATTCGGGCCCTTTGCGCCATGCAAGCCGATGCGGCGGTGTGACGCAATCGGATCGAACCGATCGCGTGCAGTTCGCCCGCGGTCTGTTGCCAAAATGCAATGGCCCGAATCCGCCCCGCTCGGTGGCCGTCAGGAGCTCAATCGCCCTGCCGCCCGGGATGTTTGGGCCGGCGCCGGTACTGTCGGCGGCTCGCCACCACGCGCGGCCGGTATCGGCCCGTACGCAATTGCCGCGCGGCGAGGTTGACGCGAACCGGGCGCCGGCGGCGTTTCACGGCGCCGCTTCCGGCATGGCCGGCCGGTCCGGCTCAGGAGCCCGCCAGCGCAGCGGCCCGCGCGCCGGGCTCGTCCATCGCATCGGTGCCGAGATAGCCCAGGCCGAGCATGTCGTAATCGACCCTGTAGTAGCCGTCATCCCCGATCGAGACGGCGCCCGCGTAGCGCCCATCGGCGAGGAGATCCTGCGCCATCACGCCAATGAACCGCCGGTCGTCGCCAAGATAGGAGAAGGCGTAGAGCTTCAAGCCGCCATCGAGCGTCGCGAGGTAATCGATATCGTGCTTGAGCCGGATGTCGGAGCGGCGCGGCGCGTTGTGATGCTGGCTCAGGGCGACCAGTTTGACGGCCTTGATCGCACCGACGATCAGGAGCACGCAGGCGGTGCGGTGGGCCTTGTCGCCCTCGCAAATCCGGTGTGCCGGCTGCTGGCAGGCCGCCAGGCTCAACGCCAGCGCGCCGGCGAGTGCGAATTTCGTTGAAACGCTCATCGATGCCTCCCGCAGGAACCTGCGCCATGCAAGCCAATCGCGCCAGCGGGCGCAACCGCCGGGTGCCCCCCGGGGCCGATTGACGACGGGCTGTTGCCGGCCTGCAATGGCCGGCAGCCCCCGACTCGCGGCGGCGCCTAGGAGCCCGCCAGTTCGACGGCGCGGGCCCCGGCCGCGAGCATGGCGTCGACCCCGTAGAGCCCCAGACCCAGCCTGGCGTAGTCGACCCGGTAAAACCCGTCCGCGCCGATCACTACTGCATCGGCGAAGCGCGGGTCGGCCAAGAGGTCCTCGGCCATCACGCCGACAAACCGCCGCTCGTCCCCGAGATAGGCGTAGCTGTACAGCTTGATCCCGTCATCGAGCGTCGTGAGATACCGAACGTCGTGCTTGAGGCGGGCGTCGGAGACGACTGGCTGCTGGTTCCGGCTGGCGATCAGAATCACCCCGCCAACGATCGCCGCGCCGGCGAGCGCGCATACCCCGGGATGGGTGCGGCAGTAGCTTTGCGGCGTGTGAAAGCACCCGGCGAGCGACAGGCTCGCGGCGAGCGCAAGCAATGTGCCTGGAAGACGCATCGGCTATTCCCCTCTTGTTGATTCGACCCACAACACCGGGCCGCAATCGCACCCACGCACTCGACTGCAATCATGGACCCGGCCGAAGCCGGGGAACCGCCTAGCCGCCGGCGATCTCGATGGCGCGCGTCCCCGCTTCCAGCATCGTGTCTGAGGTCAGATGATCGAGCCCGAGCGCCGCATAGTCGACGCGATAGAAGCCGTCGGGTCCGACCGATACGGCGCCGGCGAAGCGCTCGTCGGCGAGCAGTTCCTGCGCCACCACCCCGACAAAGCGGCGCGCGTCGCCGAGATAGGAAAACTCGTGCAGCCGAATGCCGTCGGGCAGCGTCGATGGTGGGTCGACATCGTGCTTCAGGCGGACGTCGGAAGTCGGCGGCGGGGGCGGGCCGAGTTTCGAACCGGTCGTGCGAGCGCCGTCCGGCGACGTCGTCAGCTCTTTGACACTGTGCTTGAGCCTGGCGTCGGACGGCGGCGGCGGTGGGCCGAATTTCGAACGGGTCATGCGGGTTCCCTTTCAGGTCGGTGCGCGTGCGAGCGAACGTTAGGTGAGGCCCCCTCGTCCGTCAACGGCGCCGGCCGCGGCCTCGCCGCGACGGCGACTACCGGGGGGCGCCGCCGCCATCGGTGGAAAGCCACGCCGCGCCGCAGGCCTTGGCGAGTTCGCGGACCCTGAGGATGTAGCTCTGGCGCTCGGTGACCGAAATGACGCCGCGCGCGTCGAGCATGTTGAAGGCGTGGGAGGCCTTGATGCACTGCTCGTAGGCCGGCAACGCCATCAGCTGACGATTGCCGCGGCCGCCCTTTGCGAGAATGGCGAGGCACTCGGCCTCGGCGTCCTTGAAGTGCCGGAACAGGATGTCGGTATCGGCGGCCTCGAAATTGTAGCGCGAGAACTCCTCCTCCGACTGCAAGAAGACGTCGCCATAGGTGATCCGGTCGGCGCCTTCGAGACCGTTGAAATTCAACTCGTAAACGCTCTCGACCCCCTGCACGTACATCGCCAGGCGTTCGAGCCCGTAGGTGATCTCGCCGCTCACCGGCCGGCAGTCGAAGCCGGCGACCTGCTGGAAATAGGTGAACTGGCTGACCTCCATGCCGTCGCACCAGCACTCCCAGCCCAGCCCCCAGGCGCCGAGCGTGGGGCTTTCCCAGTCGTCCTCGACGAAGCGGATGTCGTGGATGGCGGCGTCGATGCCGATGGCGGCGAGCGAGAGGAGATAGAGGTCCTGGATGTCCGGCGGCGAGGGTTTGAGGATGACCTGGAACTGGTAGTAGTGCTGCAACCTGTTGGGGTTCTCCCCATAGCGGCCGTCGGTGGGGCGGCGCGAGGGCTGCACGTAGGCCGCCTTCCAGGGCGTGGGGCCGAGCGCCCTGAGGGTCGTCGCCGGATGGAAGGTCCCCGCCCCCATCTGCATGTCATAGGGCTGCAGGATCACGCAGCCCTCGTTCGCCCAGAAGTCCTGCAGCGCCAGGATCAGCCCCTGAAAGGATTTTTTTGGGTCGAGATGGGCCGGCCAGGCGCGCTTTTCGGTGGCGGCCGCGGTCGCGGCGGCGGCGCGGGTTTTCTTGGCGACCGGCTTGCGGGGGCGCGGGCGGCGCTTGGCGGGGGCGGTGGATTTGGCGGGCGGCATGGGTCCGGCGAGGTGAAAATCCGGCGGTTGCCGGCGGCGGCGCGACCGTAGAAGCGGGGCTGCTGCCGGTCAAGCGGGGGCAATGGCGCCGGTCAAGCGGGCGCGGGGCGGTCGCTTTCAGGATGGGTGGGCATGCGATCGAGCACGACATGCGTTGCCGCCTCGCCTTCGGTTCGTTCGCGCACGCGATAGCCGAGCGCGGGCAAATCCATGCCGGCGAACAGCGGCTCGCCCCGGCCCAGCAGGATGGGCGTGATCGCGATGTGCAGCTCGTCGATCAGCCGGGACGCCAGATATTGCCGAATGGTCGCGGGGCCGCCGAGGATGCGGATGTCCTTGCCGCCCGCGGCGGCTCGGGCCTCGTCGAGCGCGGCCTCGATGCCCCGGGTTTCGAAGTGAAACGTCGTGCCGCCCTGCATCGTTTCGGGCTCGCGCGGGTAGTGGGAGAGCACGAATGTCGGTGTGTGATAGGGCGGATTGTCCCCCCACCAGCCCTTCCAGTCGCGATCCGGCCAATCCCCGCGGATGGGCCCGAACATGTTGCGTCCCATGATGAATGCGCCCAGGCCCTGCATCGAACGGGCGGCGAACCTGTCGTCGATGCCGGTCGAACCGCCGGCTTCTCCGATCATGGCGTGAAACGTCCGGCTTGACACCAGCCAGGGGTGCAGCTCCTCGCCGCCCCGGCCGAGCGGATTGTCGAGGCTCTGATCCGGACCGGCCGCGTAGCCGTCGATGGACACGGTAAACCCGGCAACGCGCACTTTGGTCATTGCGCGACCTTTGTGAGGCGCCGGGGGCCGCCAGCCGGCCGGCAGGTGCCCTGACGCTACGGGCGGGCCGGGAGCCGGTCAAGCAGTTGCATCGCTTGCCTCACCGCGGCAGCATGAGCGACACGTTCAGGTGACGGTCGCGCACGGCCTGCGGGTCACTTCCGTAGTTGTCTGGCTCGAACCCGGCGTCGCGCAACAGGCGCGGCTCGATGGAATCGATGGCGACGGCGGCGCGGCGTCGGCGCCCTGCTATGCGCAGAGCACGTCGATACACTGCGACGCGGCGCGCCAGGCGGCCTAGCAAACGGTCCACCTTGCCGGCACGCTGCGGAAGGTTGATGGCGAGGTCGGACATGTCGCGTCTCCCTGTTGGGACACACGAAACCTAGGTCAAACCGCGGATCGGGCTTGTCATCGCACCGGGTGACGCGCCCCTGTCCCTCAATCGGGGGACGACGATCAGGTCGGGGCGACCGCCGAAAGCAGCACGCGCACGAGCGCCGGCTGGGTGCGCACGCCGACCTTGTCGAACACCCGGTTGAGGTGCGTGCGCGCCGTGTTGGCGGTGATCACCATGCGCTCGGCGATTTCCGTCAACGGCAGGCCCTCCGCGACGAAAGCGGCGAGCTTGGCCTGGGCGGGTGACAGGCCGTAGATGAGGGCCGCCTCTTCAATACGCCGGTTGGTCAGATCGTCGCTTGCGAATCTAAGATGGATGAAACCGGAACTGACTTCCACCCACCAGATCTTTGTCGGCAGGCCCTCGCCGGATTCCATCACCACCGGGACCGCGCCGGAGCGCGAGGTAATGCTGCTGTCGACTCCGGCCGCCCATCTGATGGCGGCCTGCAGCTGGACATCGACCTTGCGATCACGGACGCGCAGCCTGTCATTGCGTATGACGAGGTCGTCGTCATCGGCCAGCATGGTCTTGGCCGCCGCGCTGATCCAGAGCACGTGCCCGTCCGGGTCGAGCCGTATCCTTGGCAGCAGGGCCCGGCCCATGCCGCCGTCGAGCCAACCGTGCACGGCAATCTTCCAGCGCCCGCCATGGCGCTCGAACACGCGCAGCTCGTGAATGAGGCCGTGGTCAATTTCCTCGATGTCGCTGCCGGGATAGACTTGATCGAAGCTCGCCCACGCCATGTCGCCGTTCAACCGCAATGTCAGGTTCTCGATACTGCAGTTGTAGGCAAACTCCGGATTCGGTTCGGGGATCTCCGCCATGCACCACCGCGCGCGTTCCGCCGCGTCGTTCCAGCCCTGATGGGCAAAGGATCCGTCGCGCCAGGTCGAGCCCCAGCGGAGGGCATGAGGCTCCTGCACATAACATTCCGCAAAGCCCTCATAGTCCCGCATCCACCAGCTGACGTGATCCTTCTTGATGAGCGCCATGATCTCGGCTTCGTCTTCGGGGTTGTTTGCCATTGCTGCCCTCCGTCGGCGCGAAGACTGCTGCCTCAGAGGTCATAGCACAAAATTTGGAAGCGGCGGCGGGCAGAGTCGCCATCGAACGGTCGAGCCATCGGACGGCTCGCCGGGCTCGGCGACGCTCAGTTGCCGGGGGTGTCCTTGGGGCCGCCGGAGCCGCTGCGGTCCGGCGCGCCGGGCTTGTAGACCCCGGTCTCCGGATCGCGCTCGAGCTCGAGCGCCTCGGTGGCGCTCGATTTCAGCCGCCGGCGCTCGCCGCCGGCGTCGTCCCGCTTGTCGCGAAAGCGCACCAGCCCCCGCCAGCCGTAATAGACGGCGGCGAAGACGACGGCGATGACGAGCAGGCGGGCGAACATCGCTCAGAGACCGAACCGCGACCAGGCGAGGCGGTCCTCGATCGCCGCGATCACCGCGCCGGTGAGATCGCCGGCATCCGTGGCGGCCCCGGTGAACGGCAGCCGCGGCAGCTGGAACAGCCCGCGCTTGGGCCGGATCGGCTTGATCCGGACCCTATTGCCGAAGCGATCGCGCAGGGTCGCGTGGAGGTCGCCGAGGCCGTCCACGATCCCCAGTTCGAGGGCCCGCCTGGCGGTCCAGAATTCGCCGGTGAAAAGGTCCGTCTCGGTGGTCAGCTTGTCGCCCCGGCGCTCCTTGACCCAGTCGATGAAGATCTCGTGGATGTCGGTGGTCACCTGTTTGAGGCGGTCCACCTCGGCCTTCTTCTCGGGAAGGAACGGGTCGAGTGTCGACTTGTTCCTTCCGGCGGTATAAAGGCGCCGCTCGATGCCGAGCTTCTCGATCGCCTCAACGAACCCGAACAGCGACGCGATGACCCCGATCGAGCCGACGATCGAGGAGGGATCGGCGATGATCTCGTCGCCGGCGGTGGCGATGAAATAGCCGCCCGAAGCGGCGGCATCCTCGGTGAAGACCAGCACCTTCTTGTCGTGCTCGTCGGCCAGATCGCGGATCAGCTTGGCAATCAACCGGGACTGCACCGCCGAGCCGCCGGGAGAGTTGACGACGATCGCGACCGCAACCGCGTCGGGGGTCCTGAAGGCCGCGGTCAACAGAGGCTCGGCGCTGGCGATGTTGATGCGGTTGGGCCGCGCCTCGGGGGAGATGGCGCCTTGCAGGCGCACCACCGGCACGACCGGGCGGGGGCGGGCGTACGCGCGCATGTACCAGGGGGCGGCCGGAGTGGGTGTGGCGGTGTCGGTGGCATTCATCGTTTGGCGCTCCGGGGTTGCAACCTATGTAGGTCAGCGGGGCGCCGCTTGCCAGTCCAGCCGCGCCCGGCCGCGCAGCACCGCCTCGATCCGCTCGGAGAAGGCGCCCCCCGGCGCCCGGTGGATGGCGATCGGCGCCAGCAGCGCCAGCGGGGCGCGCGAGCCCTTGACGCCGCGCATCAGAACCCGGTTGGCGGTGGCGCCCGGGTGCGGTGCCAGCGGCAGGATCTCGATGCCCCCGAGCCGGCGCGCCAAGGCGGCGGCCAGCGGCGCCAGCGACGCAGCGCGGTGGATGAAGATCACCTCCCCGCCACCGCGCGCACACGCCGCCGCCGTCGCCACCCATCGGTCGAGATCGCCCGCTGGCAGCGAATGGGCGGTTTCGGCATCGGCGGGGACGGTGGCGGCGCCTTGCTCGAAGAAGGGCGGGTTGGCGATCACGATGTCGAACGGGTCCGGGCCCAGGGCGCGGCAACCCGCGGCATCGGCGGCGTCGGCACGCACCGCCCTGGCCCGCTCGGCGAAATCGTTGGCCTCGATGTTGCGGGCGCTCAGCCCGACCATCGCCGGGTCGATGTCGGCGAAGCAGGCGTTCAATTCCCGGTGATGGGCCAGCGCCACCAGTCCGGCGACGCCGGCCCCGCTGCCCAGATCGAGCAAGGTGCCCGCGGCGCCCCGCACCGAGGCGCCCAGCAACACGGAATCGAGCCCGGCCCGGAAACCGCCGGCCGGCTGCAGGACCCGCAACCGCCCGTCCAGAAACGCGTCCGAGGTCTCAGTTTGTGGTTTTACATCCTGAGTTCGGTGGTCTACGGACATGGGAACCTGGCCATCGCGGGGGCGGGCGGAACCTAGCAAGGCCCCGAAGCCCCCGGCAAGCAAAGGCTCGGAAGGGGAAGGCAAGGGGCGCGGCCGCGGCCGTGCGGCCCGCGTTCATGGAAATGCTGAACGAACAGATCGCCCGCGCCGACACAGGCGCGGCAAACCTCGATCGGCTGATCGAATTCACCCGGTCCGACATGGAGCGGGTCAACGCGCTGATCCTGGAGCGCGCCCATTCGCATGTCGAGATCGTCCCCGAGCTGGCCCGCTATCTCATCGAGGCGGGGGGCAAACGCATCCGCCCGATGCTGACGGTCGCCGCGGCGCGCCTGTTCGGCGGCGATCCGGGTCACCAGATCAACTACGCCGCTTCGGTCGAGTTCATGCACACCGCCACGCTGTTGCATGACGACGTGGTCGACGGCTCCGAGCAGCGGCGCGGGCGGGCAGCGCCCAGGGTCGTGTGGGGCAATCCCGCCAGCGTCTTGGTGGGCGACTATCTTCTGGGCCAGGCCTTCATCATGATGGTCGAGGCCGGCGACATCGAGGCCTTGGGCGTCCTGTCGCGGGCCGCCGCGACGATTGCCGAGGGCGAGGTGTTCCAGCTCGCCAAATCCGGCGATCTCGGCGCCAGCCGCGAGGACTATTTCGCCATCATCGGGGCCAAGACGGCGGCGCTGTTCGCCGCCGCCACCGAGGTCGGCGCCATCGCCGGCGGCGCCGATCCCGCCGGTCGCGAAGCGCTGAGAGCCTACGGGCAGCAGTTGGGGATCGCCTTCCAGCTCGTCGACGACGTGCTCGACTATGGCGGGGCGGCCGGCGCGATGGGCAAGCGCACCGGCGACGATCTCAGGGAAGGCAAGATGACCCTGCCTGTGATCCTGGCGCTGCAGGCGAGCAGCGAGGCGGAACGCGTCGAGATCGCCGGGGCGCTGGGCAATCCGGACCTGCCCGAGGCGGCGGCGGGGGCGGTGATCGGCATCCTCAAGGCGCGCGGGGCGCTCGAGGCGACGCTCGCCGAAGCGGATACCCATGCCCGCGACGCACGGTCGGCGTTGTCGGTCTTGCCCCCCGGCCCCGGACGCGAAATCCTGGCCGAGGTCGCCGATTTCTGCGTCTCGCGGGCCTACTGAGAAACCGGTCGCCGTCAGCCCAGGTGCCCGCCGTAGGCCCTCAATACCCGCAACGCCATCAGCGTGATCCAGCGGCTCGGCTGTCCGGGCTTTTCCATCTGGAAGTGCTCCTCCCCCGCCATGCCGGCGTTCAGCCGCCAGCGCCCGTCGGGCCGGCGCCGCGCGACGACTTCCCCGAGCGCGTCGGCCATCCGCGGATCCCAGGAAACGCCCGTGGTGGCGAAATAGTCGAGGGCGCGCAGGACGTTGTACTTCCAGCGCGGCGGGAACGGCATCCGCAGGAATTCGGGCTTTATGACCTTGCCGGTGTGGTCGGATCGGTACAAACGGTGGATCAGGATGAACTCGCGCGCCGCATCCGCCAGCGTGTCCAGTTCGTCGAGCCGGTAGCGGTATCCCGCGGCGGCGTACTGCCGGAAGCCCTCGAGCACCGACAGGGTCGAGTGCAGCGAGCTGTGGCGCGCGCCGGACGTGTTGGAAAAGCAGTTGAAGCCGCCGTCGGCCATGTGCTGACCGATGAGAAAATCGACGACCGACTCCAGATCAGCCTGAGGCGCACCGAACCAGCTCGCGTAGTTGAGGAACATTCCCGCCACGCACACATCGGATGCCGGCGTCGAGCGCGCCGGGCCGACCCCGCCGTCCGGGCGCTTTTCGGCGCGCGCGATCAGCTCGACGCTTTGGCGCGCCGCCGGGTGATCGCGCGGAAGGTTCAGAAGACGAAGATCGAGCAGCGTGTAGTGCGAGCAGATCCACTTCGGCGCGTAAAAGCCGCGGCCCCAGGTCCCGTCGGGATGGCGGGGGGCGAGAAACCGGGCACCCCAGCCCTCCTCGGCGATGCGCGCCTGTAGATCGGGGCGGTCTTCGTCGAGCAGATCGCGGCGGGTCTGGAACCCGACCGCCACGTCGCCGGCGAGCAGCCACTCGACGATTTCGGGGCGCGCCCCGACGCGGCCGGCCGTCACGTCGCGTCCGAAGGATTTTGGGCAAGCGCGGTCGCCGCCACCCAGTATTCGGGCCAGTCTGCCTGCAAATGCCGCGCCGCTTCCGCCGCCGCGGCGCCGCTCGCATAGAGCCCGAACACGGTCGGGCCGGAGCCCGACAGGCGGGCCAACGCGCAGCCCTGCGTGGCGCCGACCGTCCTTTTGATCGCATCGATGACAGGCATCAGCGTGGTCGCCGGCGCCTCCAGATCGTTGCGGGTGGCGGCGAGCCATTCGGCCAGCATGGAGAAATCGGCAAAGCGAACCGGCAGCGCCGGCAGCGGCGGGTTGTCGCGCCGCTCGAGACAGGCGAACACCTCGGCGGTGGACAGCTGGGCGCGCGGATTGACAAGCACCAGATGGGCTTCCGGCAAGGCTCCGATCGGGCGCACGATCTCGCCGATGCCGCTTACCTCCGACGGCCGGCCGGCCAGGCAGACCGGCACGTCGGCGCCGAGCCTCGCCGCCACCGCCGACAGGTGTTGGTCCGGCCCGATCCCGGCCATCCGTGCCATCAGGCGCAGCATCGCGGCGGCGTCCGCCGAGCCGCCGCCGAGCCCGGCGGCGACCGGCAAACGCTTGTCGAGCCGGACGGCCAACGGATCAGCGGCGGCGCCCGGCCATTCGGCACGCAACGCGTCGAGGGCGCGGGGAACGAGATTGTCCGCCCCGCCCGTCAGCGCCGCGGCGAACTCCCCTTCGACATCCAGCCGGTCGGCGGGCGCCGGGGCGGCGCTCAGCGTGTCGCCCAACCCGGCGAAGGCGACGAGCGAATGGATGAGGTGCATCCCGTCATCCCGGCGGCCGGTGACGTGCAGCGCCAGATTGACCTTGGCCGGGGCAGGCTCGGACAGGCCGCCTCGCATCGGGGCTATTCGGCGGCTTCGGCGTCGGCCTGGTGCTGCTGCTCGAGCGCCGCGTCGAGCCCGACCTCGAGCTTGAGATTGATGGTATCGAGCTGGCCGGGCTCCTCGGGGCCGAGGTCGCGGGCGATTGTCCACTGGAACCTGGCTTCGAGCTTGCGCCCGACCCGCCAGAAGGCGTCGCCGAGATGGTCGTTGATCGTCGGGTCGTCGGGCATCAGCTTGGCGGCGCGTTCGAGGGTCTCGACCGCCTGGTCGTTGCGGCCCAGCCGGTGGTAGGCCCAGCCCAGGGAGTCGATGATGTAGCCGTCGGTGGGTCTGAGATCGACGGCGGTCTGGATCATCTGCAGCGCCTCGTCGAGATGCAGCCCCTTGTCGACCCAGGAATAGCCCAGATAGTTCAGCACCTGCGGCTGGTCGGGATTGAGCTCCAGCGCCTTGAGGAAATCGGGTTCGGCCTGATCCCAAAGCCGGGCGCGCTCGTAGGCGATACCGCGCAGATAGAAGTAGCGCCAGGCGGCCGGCTTGTCGCCGCCGGCAACCTCGATCACCCGGCTGTAGGCCTCGGCGGCGGCTTCATACTGCTCGTCGGCGCGCAACAGGTCGCCCAGCGTCTCGTAGGCCTCGACGTTGTCGGGATGCAGCGTGGTGATGTTGGAAAGGGTGCGAATCGCCTCGGCGCGCTCGCCGAGTTCCTCGAGATTGCGGGCCGAACCGATGACGGCGCTCGTCCTGAGGGGCGAGTCGACGGGAACGGTGTCGTAGATATCGTTGGCTTCGTCATACCGGCCGCCGCGTTCGAGCATGTCGGCCAGGCTCATCGAAACGACTTCGGCGTCGGGGCTCAGATACAGCGCCAGGCGCATGAACACGATCGCCAGGTCCGAGACAGTGTCCGATCCCAGCGCATTGCCAAGGCCCAGGAGCATCTCGGCGGCGCCCTGCTGGACGTTGTCGATGAAGGGGCCGGGGGCGACGCCCTTGTCGATCGCGTCACCCACCTCGCCGATGAGCGGATGCAACAGCCCCTCGGCGCGGAAATTATCGATGACCTCACGGGCGCGGTCGAACTGGCCCGAATCGGCAAGGGCACGGGCATAGGCCTCGACAATCCGGAACACCAGCGGGTCGGAATCGTAGGCGGCGCGCAGCAGGTCGAGCGACAGTTTTTGGTCGCCCGCAATCCCGGCCATCAGCGCCCGGTGAAATCTGAGAAACTCGGCGAGCCCTTCCTGGTCGATGCCGCCCACCAGATCCAGCGCCTCCTCGGAGCGGCCCTCGCCGATCATCGCCCAGGCGGCGAGCACGTTGGCGGTGATGCCCAGAAGGGTCGAGGTATCGAGCTTGGCGAGCCGGCCACTGGCCTGGCCGAACCGGCCATCGGCCAGATCGATCGCGCCGAGCACGATGTTGGCAAGTTCATGCTCGGGATCGAGCTCGACGAGCCGCTGCGCCAGCGCCTTGCCGCGGCTGATCTCACCGGCCGCGATCAGGGTCAGGAAGGCGCGCTCGACGAGCATGGGGTTGTCCCAGTCGGCCTCCAGCGCGTCGAGGAAATACTGGGCCGCCAGATCGTAGCGGCGGTCGACGCCGGCTTCGCGGCCCGAAAGGAAGGCGCCCCAGCGCGAGGGACCCGCGACGTCGGCGACGCCCCGCGGGTTCGACGGTGCCGCATGGACGCCCACCCCGGCGGTCAGGATCGGCAGGGCAACGAGAGCGGCGGCGATGATACGAGGAAGACGGGGCAAGGCGTTCCGGTCGCTGGCGGGCGGGGCCCGTTTCGGCGCCATTAGTGGCGGTTTTGGGGCGGCGGTGCAAGCCGATGACCATGAATTGTCCGCCGCCCGCCCGGCGGCCGCTTGGCGGCACCCGGCGATGAGTGCTAGGCAGGGCGAACCGTCTTGAGGTGCCGCCGATGGGCACAGATCCGGCGAGCCGCGCCGAGCTGATTTCAATACTCGACTGGTATCGCGCCGCCGGGGTGACCGAGCCGCTGAGCGAGGCCGCCCAGGACCGGTTGGCGGCCGCTCCCTCCCCGGCCGCCGCCCGCCCCGAGCCGACCCCGGTTGAGGGGACGCCCGCCGGTGCGGCGCGAAACCCCGCCGCCGCCGGCGCGCCGCGGGGAACGGCACCGACGGGCGACGCCGCGGGCCTGCAGCCCGACGCCGGCACCATCGAGGAGGCCCGCCAACTCGCGGCGGCGGCCAGCGACCTCGCCGAACTCGAAACGGCCCTCGACAATTTCGACGGGTGTCCGCTCAAGCTGCGGGCGACGCAGCTTTGCTTCGCCGACGGCAATCCGGACGGCGAGGTCATGTTCGTCGGTGAGGCGCCGGGGCAGCACGAGGACGCCCAGGGCAAGCCGTTCGTCGGCCGCGCCGGGCAGCTGCTCGACCGTATTCTGGCCGCCATTGGGCTGGACCGCACCAAGGTCTATATCGCCAACACCGTCCCCTGGCGGCCGCCGGGCAACCGCACCCCGACCCCCGCGGAGCTGGCGGTGTGCCGGCCGTTCCTGGAGCGGCAGGTGGAGCTCGTGGCGCCGCACATTTTGGTGCCGCTGGGCGGGGCGGCGGCCAAGCACCTGTTCGGAACCGACACCGGCATCATGCGCCTCAGGGGCCAGTGGCGGGAATTGACCATCGGCGCCCATGCCTGCCAGGCGATGGCGACGCTGCACCCGGCCTATCTGTTGCGCCAGCCGGCGCAGAAGAAACTTGTCTGGCGCGACTTTCTGGCGCTGCAGGCGCGGCTCGAGGCCTAGCCGTCCGGCCCATCATGGTTCGTCACCCCGGGCTTGACCCGGGGTCCACTCGCACTTCCGCTCACCGCGGCCGCGCCATCGCCACTCGGGCGCAGCCCTCGTGGCCTTGTCCAGCCTCGCGCCCCTCGGGTCGAGCCCGAGGGCAGGCTTGGGCTGGCCCCGGACTGACGTGTGGGGAGGCGGCCAACCCGGCCAATGGGAGTGCGAAAGTCGGCGCGTGCCCTCAACCGTCCGGCGTCTGCACCGCCTCGCGCAACCACTCGGCATAGGGTCCGTGCGCCCAGGCGACCGGCAGGGCGAGGATTTCCGGCACCTCGTAGCCGTGATGGGCGACGACGAGTTTTTCCAGCGCCGGCAGCGCCGCCGTCAGCGTTTTGGCGAGGACTAGATACTCGGCTTCGCGCTCGAGCTTGCCGCGCCAGCGATAGACGCTGTCGGTGGGCAGGATCTGGGCGCAGGCGGCGAGTTTTTGCTCGACCAGCCGCCCGGCGATGGTCTTGGCTTCCTCCGCGTCGCCGCAGGCGATGCTGACGGTGACGAATTCGGTCCTGTCAGGCATGGGCCCCCTCCGCTTCGCGTTGCCGCCCGCTTGTCGCCGGGAAGGGCCGCGCGGGCAAGCCCCCCGCCCCGCGCATGCCCGTCCCGCGCCGGGCGCCGACGCCACCGCGACAGGGCACTGGAATTTCCCCGGCGGAAGGAATATGAGCGGCGCGATTCTTGCCGCCCGGTGACGCCCCATGTCTGACCTCGTCAGAGTTTCCGCGCTCATGCTCGGATCGGCGCTCTTGATGTTCGCCGGCGGGCTGCAGGCGCTCCTGATCGCGGTGCGGGGCGCCCAGGAGGGCTTCTCGATCACCGGCATGGGGCTGATCGGCTCCGGCTGGTCGGTGGGGTTCATCGCCGGCACGCTGCTGGTCCCGCGCATGGTCGGGCGGGTCGGCCACATCCGCGCCTTCTCGGTGATGGCGTCGATCGCCTCGATGGTGATCCTGATCAACCTCGTCGTCATCGACCAGATCGCCTGGGTCGTCCTGCGCGCCTTTTCCGGCTTCTGCTTTGCCGGCGCCGCGATGATCGTGGAGAGCTGGCTCAACGAGGTCACCGACAGCCCGCGCCGCGGCACCGTCTTCGGCGCCTACATGATGGCCAATCTCGGCGCCGCCACCGCCGGACAGCTGTCGCTCTCCGTGTCCGGGGTCGCCGGCTACCTGCCCTTCGTGATCGGGGCGGCCGCCTTCTCGCTGGCGGTCCTGCCGACGGCGCTGTCGGTGAGCCCGCAGCCCCGGCCGCTGGTGCGCGCGCGCCTCGATGTGTGGCTGCTCTACCGCACCTCGCCGATCGCGGCCATCGCCGCCTTCGCGGTGGGGCTGACCGGCGGCGCCTTCGGCGCGATGGCGCCGGTGTTCGCGGTCAGGTCCGGCTTCCAACCGCAGACGATCGTCTATCTGATGAGCCTCGCCATCGTCGCCGGGGCGCTGGCGCAGCTGCCGCTGGGCCGCCTCTCCGACCTCACCGACCGCCGGGTCGTGCTCATCGCCATCACGTTGCTGGCCGCCTTGGCGGGGCTGGCGATGGTCGCGATCAATCCCGGCGAGGGCATTCTGGTATTTGTCCTTTTCGGCCTTTATGGCCTCGCCGCGAATTCGATCTATCCGATCGCCGTCGCGCACGCCAACGACCATGTGCAGGACGGCCACTTCGCGCCGGTGGCGGCCGGCCTGCTCCTGCTGTTCGGCATCGGCCTGGCGATCGGCCCGCCGGTCGCGGCCAGCGCGATGGCGACGTTCGGCCCGGTGAACCTGTTTCTGGTCACCGCCATCGTGCATGCGGCGCTGGCCGGGGCGGCGTATCTGAGGATGCGCCTGCGGGCGCAGCCGGAATTCGAGGAGCGCACCCCCTATCGCGTGATCCCGGCGGGCCGCGACACCACCGCGCAGACGATCACCCTCGACCCGCGCCT
>CAZNOZ010000014.1:0-67478 GCA_964574935.1 uncultured Devosiaceae bacterium
GACCGTGACAGCGCTGACAATAGGTCTCGAAGGCCGCTTCTCCCTCGAGCGCCGCGCCTTCGAGCGTCGGCACCGCGACCGTCGCCAGCGGCGCCCGGCTGCCGCCGGCGGGCTGGCTGGCGGACCAGATCCAGTACCCGGCGAGCCCGGCCGCCGCCGCCAGGACCGCGATGGCCGTCGGCCGGCGGATTTTGCTTCCGTGCGCCCCGCGGTTCCCGGATGCCGCAGACGGCCGGGGCGGCGCCGGCCGGCTTGCGGCCCCCGATCCGCCGCCCTTTTTGCGCGACCTTGAGCGCCGGGATGGCCGCCGGCTCATGGCGCCGGACCCACGGCGATGTCCTCGAGGATCGGGCAGTCCGGGCGGTCGTCGCCATGACAGGCCTCCACGAGATGCTCCAGGGTCCGCCTGAGCGAGACGAGGTCCGCGATCTTCGCGTCGATTTGCACGAGCTTGCCTTTGGCGATCCGCTTGACCTCGGCGCTGGTGCGATTGCGGTCCTGGTAGAGCGCCAGCAGGCGCCGGCATTCCTCGACGGAAAACCCCAGGCTCCGCGCCCGCTTGAGGAATCTCAGCGTATGCACGTCGCTGGGGTCGTAGTCCCGGTAGCCGTTGCCGCGCCGGTGCGGCCGCACCAGGCCGATTTCCTCGTAGAATCTCAGGGTCTTCGCATTGAGACCCGTTTGCCGCGCCGCCGTCCCGATGTTCATCGCCCCACTCCCGCGCCTCTTCCTGCCGCCCTCACAGCTTCACGCCTCTGAGCCTGAGCGAATTTCCGATCACCGAGACCGACGAAAAGCTCATCGCCGCCGCCGCGATCATCGGCGACAGCAAGACCCCGATCAGCGGGAACAGCACTCCGGCCGCGATCGGCACCCCCAACGCATTGTAGATGAACGCAAAAAAGAGGTTCTGGCGGATGTTGCGCATGGTCGCCCGGGCCAGCCGCCGGGCCCTGACGATGCCGGCGATGTCGCCCTTGAGCAGCGTGATGCCGGCGCTCTCGACCGCGACGTCCGCCCCGGTCCCCATCGCGATGCCGACATCGGCGGCGGCCAGCGCCGGCGCGTCGTTGACCCCGTCCCCGGCCATCGCCACCCGCGCGCCGTCGGCCTTGAACTCCTCGACCAGCCGCGCCTTGTCTTCGGGGCTGACCCCGGCCCGCACCTCTGAGATGCCGACTTCCCCGGCCACCGCCAGCGCCGTCGCTTCGTTGTCGCCGGTCGCCATCACCACCGTGATCCCGTCGGCCCTGAGCGCCTGCACGGCGTCGGCCGCCGCCGCCTTGATCGGGTCGGCGACCGCGATCAGCCCCGCCGGCGCCCCGTCGATGGCCACATACATCACCGTCCTGCCCTCGGACCTGAGCGCCTCGGCCTGGTCGTCGAGGGCGGGGTTGGCGAGCCCCTCGGCCGCCGTCATCGCCGCGTTGCCGAGAACCACCGTGCTTTCTCCGACCTTGCCGGAAACGCCCATGCCGACCCGGGCGGCGAAATCCGTCACCGGCTCGAGCTTGAGCCCCTTGGCCTCGGCCGCGCCCACGATCGCCTCGGCCAGCGGATGCTCGGAGCCGCGCTCGAGCCCCGCCGCCAGCCCCAGCAGCCGATCCTGGTCGAGCCCGTCGACCGGCACCAGATCGGTGACCTCGGGCCGCCCCGCGGTCAGCGTGCCGGTCTTGTCGACGATCAGCGTGTCCACCGCGGCGAAGCGCTCCAGCGCCTCAGCGTCGCGGATCAGCACCCCGGCCTGCGCCCCGCGCCCGGTCGCCGTCATGATCGACATCGGGGTCGCCAGTCCCAGCGCGCACGGGCAGGCGATGATAAGAACCGAAACCGCCGCCACGGTCGCATAGACCATCGCCGGCGCCGGCCCCCAGATCGCCCACACCCCGAACGCGACGAGCGCCGACAACACCACCGCCGGCACGAAAACCGAGGAGACACGGTCCGCCAGCCCCTGGATTGGCGCCCGGCTGCGCTGCGCCTTCGCGACCATCTCGACGATATGGCTGAGCATGGTGTCGGCGCCGACCCGCTCGGCGCGCATCACCAGGGTCCCGACCTTGTTCAGCGTCCCACCGGTGAGCCAGTCGCCGGGAGATTTTTCGACCGGCACCGGCTCGCCGGTGATCAAGGATTCGTCGACCGACGAATGCCCGTCGATCGCCTCGCCATCGACCGGCACCGCGTCTCCGGGCCTGACCCGCAGCTTGTCGCCGGCGATGACTTCGGCCAGCGGCACGTCGCGCTCGGTGCCGTCCGCCTCGACCCGCCGCGCCGTCTTCGGCGCCAGATCCAGGAGCGCCCGGATCGCCGAACCGGTGCGCGCGCGGGCCCTGAGTTCGAGCACCTGGCCGACGAAAACCAGCGTCACGATCACCGCGGCGGCCTCGAAATAGACCGCCACCGCCCCGCTTTGCGTGCGGAAGGCCAGCGGAAACAGCCCCGGCAGCACCGTCGCCACGGCGGAGTAGACATACGCCGTCCCCACCCCCAGCCCGATCAGCGTCCACATGTTCGGGCTCGCGTTTCTGAGCGAATCGAACGCCCGGCGGAAAAACGGCGCCGCCGCCCACAGCACCACCGGGGTCGCCAACGCGAATTCCAGCCAGCCGGAGAGCGGCTCGCCGATCAGCGCCCGGGTCGGCAGCCCGACGAGCGGGCCCATCGTGATCACCAGCAGCGGCACCGAAAAGATCGCGGAGACCCAGAGCCGGCGGGTGAAGTCCACAAGCTCCGGATTGGGCCCCTCGTCCGCCGCCGGCACCCCCATCGGCTCCAGCGCCATGCCGCAGATCGGGCACGCCCCCGGCCCGTCGCGGATAATCTCGGGATGCATCGGGCAGGTCCATTTGGTGCCGGCCGGCGCCGGCGGTGACGGTGCCTGCTCGTCCGTCTGCAGATACTCCCGCGGCGCCGCTTCGAACTTCTTCAGGCACCCTTGCGAACAGAAATAGTAGGTGTGCCCCTCCCAATGCGAGACGAACCGGGCGCTCGCCCGGTCGACCTGCATCCCGCAAACCGGGTCGATGGCGGTCACATACCGCTCCGGCTGGTCGATGAAGCGCTGCCGGCACCCTTCCGAACAGAAATAATACACGCGCCCCTCGTGGCGCACCGAGGAGAAGGAGTTTTCCGGGTCGACCAGCATCGCGCACACCGGGTCGCGGGTGACGGTTTCGGCCCTGGCCTGCGCCGCCCCGCCATCGTCGTGATCGGCGGGCGCGTCGCTCCCGTGATCGTGCCCGGGATGGTCGTGGTGTTCGTGATCATCGTGAGCGTGATCGTGGTGTTCGTGATCTTGGTGAGCGTGGTCTTGGTGAGCGTGGTCTTGGTGAGCGTGCCCGTCGGGGTCCTGGCGCTCGTCGCCGGCAGGCCCGTTCGTCGCGTCGGGGGTCGATTTGCGCTGCATCGGTGCTCTCCGCGGTGGTCGCGATGTTCATATGGGTGCACCAGCTTCAACCTTCCACAAACTGGAAGGTCAAGCCGAAGTTCTCTGCTGGCGCGCCCGAAGCGATCCCCGGCGCGGCCGGTTTGCGCCCCCGGCGCGTTAATCTTCTGTTAACCCGCCCTTAAACCAGCCACAATTAGTGTTGAGATCGGGGCTGGCAGCGCCCCCTCGGCCCGCGCCGCGCGTCGAGCATTGCCAGCTGGCAAAGACCGGGACAGTGGCTTCAGATCCGCGAGGCGGCATGGATATCAGGCTGACCGCCGACGATCGCGTCGGCGCCGGCGACGGCCATCGCGCCCGCAAAGGCGCCAAAAAGCCGGCGCGCCCGGCGCGGGGCAAGTCGCGGCGCGGTGCCGCCCGCCGCCCCGGCGGGCCATTGCGGCTGATCGCGCGCCTCACCTACTGGGGCTTCATCCTGACCATCTGGGCCGGCGTCCTGGTGGTCGGGGTCGTCGCCTACTACGGGCTGCAGCTTCCTTCCTCGCAGAGCTGGGCGGTGCCCGATCGCCCCGCCAACATCCGCATCGTCGCCGCCGACGGGCGGCTCTTGTCCAATCGCGGCAAGATGGGCGGGGAGGCGGTCTCGATCCGCGAACTCCCCCACTACGTGCCCGCCGCGGTCATCGCCATAGAGGACCGCCGCTTCCAGGATCATTTCGGCGTCGATCCGATCGGCATCCTGCGCGCCTTGATCAGCAACGCCCTGGCCGGCCACATCGTCGAGGGCGGCTCGACGATCACCCAGCAGGTTGCCAAGAACCTGTTTCTGACACCCGACCAGAACCTCGGCCGCAAGATTCAGGAGGCGCTCCTGGCCCTCTGGCTGGAGCAGACCTACACCAAGGCCGAAATCCTCGAGCTTTATATCAACCGGGTCTATTTCGGCGCCGGCGCCTACGGCATCGAGGCCGCGGCCCAGCGCTATTTCGGCAAGTCGGCTCGCAATCTGTCCCTGGGCGAAGCGGCGATTCTCGCCGGCGTCCTGCAGGCCCCCTCGCGCCTGAGCCCCGACACCCATCCCGAGGCCGCCGCCGAGCGCGCCCGGCTGGTGCTGAACGCGATGGCCGAGGAGGGCTACATCTCCGATGCCGAGGCCGAAGCTGCCGCCATCGACCCCAACAAGCGCATCCGCACCCGCGTCGCCGGCGCCGAATACTATGTCGCCGATTGGGTCGAGCAGCTCATGGCTTCCTATCTCGGAGAGGTCGACCAGGACGTTGTGGTCCACACCACAATCGACTGGGACCTGCAGAAGCAGGCCGAATTCGTCATCCGCGACACCATCATCCGTCAGGGCGAGGCCCGCAACTTCTCGCAGGGGGCACTGGTGGCCATGCAGCCCGACGGCACCATACAGGCCATCGTCGGGGGCACCGATTATTCGCAGTCCCAATACAACCGCGCCATCACCGCCCGCCGCCAGATGGGCTCGGCCTTCAAGCCGATCGTCTATCTGACCGCGATCGAGGCGGGGCTCACCCCCGACACCGTCGTCGAGGACACCCCCTTCGACTACAACGGCTGGTCGCCGGAGAACTTCAACGGCGAGTTTCACGGCCGCGTCGCCCTGCGCGACGCGCTGGCCAATTCCCTCAACGTCGTCGCCGCCAAGCTGTGCATCCAGCTCGGGCCCGCGAACGTCGTCTCCACCGCCTACCGGCTGGGGATCTCGAGCCACCTCGACCCGGTCCCCTCGATCGCGTTGGGGACCGCCGAGATATCGCTGCTCGATCTGACCTCCGCCTACGCGCCGTTCGCCAATGGCGGGGTCGGGATCATCGCCCATGTCATCTCCCGCATCGAGACCGCCGACGGCGAGGTGCTGTACGACCACATCCCGGCCGGGCCCGGCCGCGTGATCTCCGAACACAATGTCGAGGTGATGAACCAGATGCTTTCCTACGCCGTCGAGACCGGCACCGGAAAGCGCGCCAGGCTCGGCGACTGGCCGATCGCCGGCAAGACCGGGACCACCCAGGATTTCCGCGACGCGGTGTTCATCGGCTATTCGGCCCGCATGGTCACCGGCGTGTGGCTGGGCAACGACGACAATTCCCCGATGCAAAGCGTCGGCGGCGGCTCGTTCCCCGCCGAAATCTGGACCGAGTTCATGAACAAGGCCCACGAAGGGCTGCCCGTGGCCGCCCTGCCGGGCGTCAATTCACGCTTCGCGCAGCCACCGCCGACCGCCGAAGACACCGCCGCCCCGCCCCGCCGGCGCAATATCGGCGACTTCCTGCGCGACCTGTTCGGCGGCAACTGAGCCCCGGCGCCTAGCCGCCATAGGCGTGCAGCGCCCGCCCGTTGGCCTTCAGCCACCCCCGGCCGCGCTCCATCTCGGGCAGGGTCCGCCCGAGCGTCGCCCAGAACGAGGGCGAATGGTTCATCTCGATCAGATGCGCCACCTCGTGGGCCGCCACATAGTCGAGCACGAAGTCAGGCGCCAGCACCAGCCGCCAGTTGAAACTGAGCCCTCCGGTGCTCGAGCACGACCCCCAGCGGCTCGACTGGTCGCGCACCGTGATGCCGGCGGGCGTCACCTCCAGCCGCCCGGCATGGACCGCGACCGCCCCTGCCAGGTCCGATCTCGCCTGTTTCCTGAGCCACTGGGTCAGCCGCGCCGCCAGCCGCGCCTCGCCGCCGCCCACCTCAAGCGCCGGCCCGGCCCCCACCCGCACCCCGCCTCGTGCCTCGCCGGTCGCCACGATCCGGTGCGTGACCCCGCGCAGGGGGATCTCCGCCCCGTCCGCGAACGGCACCGCCGGCGGTTGCACGGCCAGCCGGCCGCCCAGCCAGTCGCGCTGCCGATCGAGGAACGCTTCGGCCTCCCGCCATCGCCCGCCCGCCGGTACCGTCAGCACCGGCCCGCGCCGTATCTCGACCGTCAGCCGGTAGTGCCGCGCCCGCCGCGACTGCCTGACCGCGATTTCGACCGGGGCGCCGTCGATCTCCAGGCTCGTCGAATCCGGCAAGCGCGGGCGGGCAAATGGGGTGCGGCGCATCGGCAGGAACGGGCTGGTTCGTTGATTCGGGGGAGGCCATTATGCCCGCCCCGGCCAGGGCGCGCGGCAACAAAAAAGCCGGGCCAACACAAAGGCCCGGCATGCGTTTCGGCCGGCGCCGGCCGCAACCGGCGCCGGATTTTCGGGCGCCAGAGGCTAGTCCTCGTCGTCCCGGTGCTTCTTGTCGCGCCGGTCGGTGTCGCCACGCCGCGATTCGCGCTCGGCCATGAACCGGTCGAACTCTTCCCGGTCGCGGGCCATCTGCAGATTGTGCAGGAAGTCGGCGAATTCCTCGCGTTCCCCCTCCAGGCGCCGGCGCTCCTCATCGAGGCGCTGGAGTTCGGCTTCCCGGTACTCGTCGAAGGCCCGGTTGCCGGTCGCCCCGTGGCGGTGGCGGTAGCGCGCCTTGTATCTGCGGTCACGCGCCCACGAACGCTGGCGGTTCACCCAGTCCTCGGCCCGTTCGGCCGAGCCGCCGAAGCACTCGCCCCACAGGATGTAGGCGAGCACCGCCAGGCCCAGCGGCCACCAGATGATAAACCCGAGAACCATCAACCCGATGGAAATCGGGGACCAGCGGGGTTTGACGATAGCTGTGGTCATGTCCCTCACCTTTGTTGTCAACGACCATTCCGATTTGGGCGCCCCCCGCCCCGCTTCAAGGCGCAAAATCGACTTTCGGGGCCTTGAATTTTTGGGGCGCAATCCCCATCAGCGCGGGATTCTCGCGCCGCTAGGCGCTATCAATGGCCCCCCGAACCCCACCAGAACATCCACGAAGGATCGCCGAAAACCCCACGAATACCCCGCGAATATGCCGCGGGTGTCGCCGGAAGCAGCCCCGAACATGCCCGAAGACCGCAAATGACCGCCGAAACCCCGCTTGCCGAGGTGTCCCACAACCGGCTGAGGCTCGAAACCCTCATTCGCCTGCGCTGGATGGCGGTCGGCGGCCAGTCCATCGCCGTGCTGCTGGTGAGCGTCGGGTTCGCCTACGATCTGCCGCTTTTCTGGTGCTTTGCGCTGATCGCCCTGTCGGCGCTTCTCAACGTCTTTCTGGTGCTGAGGTATCCCACCACGCAGCGCCTGCGGTCGGAGACCGCCGCGGCGCAGCTCGCCTACGACATCCTGCAACTGGCGGGGCTGCTCTATCTGACCGGCGGCCTCGCCAATCCCTTCGCGATTTTGTTCCTGGCCCCGGTTTCGGTCGCCGCCACCACGCTGCCGCAACGCCCCACGCTGGCGCTCAGCGCCCTGGTCATCGCGGTGGCGACGGCGCTCGCCTGGTTTCACATGCCGCTGCCCTGGGATCCCCGGCAGCCCCTCGAAATCGACCCCTTGTATGTCGCCGGCGTCTGGGTGGGCCTGACCTTCGGGGTCGGGTTCATCACCGTCTACACCTACCGGGTGGCCCACGAGGCCCGGCAGCTCTCCGACGCCCTGGCCGCCACCGAGTTGATGCTCTCCCGCGAGCAGCACATCTCCGCACTCGACGGGCTGGCCGCCGCCGCCGCCCACGAGCTCGGCACCCCGCTCGCCACCATCGCCACCACCGCCCACGAGCTGCAGTCCGATACCGCCGATCCCGCGACGCTGCGCGAGGATATCGATCTGATCGCCGAGCAGGTGGCGCGCTGCCGGGCCATCCTGGGCAAGTTGCGCAGTCTCGACGACGGCTCGCCCGACCCCTTCTCGGTGAGCGGCCTCGGGGACCTGCTGGCCGAGGCGGCGGCCCCGCATCGCGACTTCGGCGTCGCCATCGAAATCGAGGGCGCCGCCGAGGGGCCCGAGCCGCAAATCCGGCGCACCGCCGTTCTCACCTACGGGCTCGGCAATCTCATCGAAAACGCCGTCGACCACGCCACCGCCCATGTGCGCATTTCCCACCGCTCCACCGACCGCGACATCCTGATCGAAATCCGCGACGACGGGCCCGGCTTTCCCCCCGACCTGCTGGCCCGCATCGGCGAGCCGTATCTGACCGCCCGGTCGCGGCCGGGTGCCGCCGCTTCGCCCGACGGTTCGGAGGGCTTGGGGCTGGGGCTGGGGATTTTCATCGCCAAGACGCTTCTGGAGCGCTCCGGCGCTTCGCTCGGCTTCGAAAATACTGCCGGCGGCGCCCTGGTTACCGTCGCCTGGCCGCGGCGGCGGCTCGACGCCGGCACCGGAGGGCTTTGACAGCCCACCGAACCCTCGCTTATGGGTAGCCGCGATCGTCGGGGTGGGAAGATGCCCAGCGTTCACGAAATGATGGACGAAGACCGGTCCCTGCTGCTGGTCGAGGACGACCGGCCGTTTCTGGTCCGGCTCGAAAGGGCCATGGAAAAGCGTGGCTTCGCGGTCACCGCCGTCGATTCGGTGGCCGCCGGCCTGGCTGCGGTCAAGGCCGGCCCGCCGGCCTTCGCGGTCGTCGACATGCGCCTGGGCGACGGCAACGGCCTCGACGTCGTCTCCGCCCTCAAATCGGCCCGCCCCGACGCCCGCGCCGTGGTGCTTACCGGCTACGGCAACATCGCCACCGCGGTGACCGCGGTCAAGCTCGGCGCCGTCGACTATCTCGCCAAGCCCGTCGATGCCGACGACGTCTTCAAGGCGCTAATGGCCGACGGCGCGCTCAAATCCGAGCCGCCGGACAATCCGATGTCCGCCGACCGGGTGCGCTGGGAACATATCCAGCGCGTCTACGAGCTGTGCGACCGCAACGTCTCGGAGACCGCCCGGCGCCTCAACATGCACCGGCGCACCCTGCAGCGCATTCTCGCCAAGCGCGCCCCGCGCTAGGGGCCGCCCCCTCAGCTCGGCCCCGGGTCCAGAAGCGCGTGGATGCGGTCGGCGCCCAGCCGCGCCAGCTTGAGCATCATCGCCTTGCGCCGCGCCGCCGGCAGCTTGTCCTCGGGCGCCGGACGGATCACCTCCGCCCCGTGCCCGTCGGCGACGATCAGCCCCTCCTCGTCGGGGAAGATGTCCGCGTCGAGCTCGAGCGGCTTGGCGAAGAAGAACCGGTCGCAGAAGTGCTTGTATTCGGGCCACTTGGCGTCGACCCGGAAATCCTCGAGGCTGGTCTTGATCTCGACGATCCAGATTTCGCCCTTCGGGCCCACGCCCAGCACGTCGGCGCGCCGGCCGCTGGCCAGCGTCACCTCCGTGAAGCAGCACAAATCGTGGGTCGCGCGCATCAGGCGCATCACCCCGCGCTGCACCCTCAGCGCCCGCTCCGACTGCCTGCCGTCGGTGATCAGCGGGGCGCCTTGCATGTCCGGGTCTGGTTTCGATGCCATCAGATGTGGGCCGGATCGATCGGCGTGCGGACCACCGGTCCCGCATCCGGCGCCAGCCGCTGCACGAACACGAACGCCAGTGCGATCGCCGGCAGGCACACCAGAAACGAAAACCTGATTCCGAAATACTCGGCAATGAAGCCAAGCAGCGGCGGGCCGACGAAGAACACCAGGAACGTGGTCTGCGCCAGCGAGGCGACATTGGTCTCCGCTGGCCGGTCGGTGCGCCGGGCGGCCGCCGAGACGGCAAGCGGATAAACGGCACTGGCGCCCAGCCCCAGCAGCGCGAACCCGGTGAGTGCGACCATTGGATCCGGCGCCAGCCCGATCGCCGTGAGCCCGATGGCGCTCACCGATAGCAGCACGTGGGCGACCGTGCGCGGGCCCAGCCGTTCGACCACCGGGTCGATCGTCAGCCGCGCAACGGTCATCGCCAGGCTGACCAGTATCAGGCTCAGACCTGAAACCAACGGCCCGCTGGCGAACACGTCCCGCATGTAGATGACCGACCAGTCGGTCCCCGCGCCCTCGATCAGAATCGGCGCGATCCCGACCGCGCACAGCGCCAGGATCGCCTTGCTCGGCAGCGCCAGCCCGGCGGGTGCATCCAGCGAGCCGCCGCCTCGGCCCGGCGCCGGCGTCAGCCCGCCCATCAGGACGGTTGTGGCGATGGCGGCGAGCGCCGCCACGGCCCAGAAATGCGCCAGCATCGGCACCCCCAGCTGCCGCATCGACGCCCCGATGACCGCGGCGGCGAAGAACCCCAGGCTCCAGAAGCCGTGCGCGCGGTTCATTAGCCGCCGCCCGATCTGCGCCTCGATCCGGTCGGCCTCGACATTGACCGTTACTTCCGCCGCCCCGCCAAGCAGGCCGAGCCCCACCAGCACGCAGAAGATCGCGGGCGCGTTGGGCATCAGCGGCACCACCGCGACCAGCACCGGCATGCCGATGAGGGCGATATGAAGCGTCGTCCTGACCCCCAGCCACCGGATCACCGGCGCTGAGCCGCTCAGCGACACGAGTATGCCCAGAGACGTTCCGATGATTGTCAGGCCCAGTGCACCCTCGGTCATCCCATGGGCGGTCTGGATGTCGGCCAGCCGCGAAATCAGGCCTCCCACCGCGAAAGCGAACAGGAAAAACCCGGCAAAGACCCGATGCTGGGGCGCGATCTTCATCGACCCTTCCGAATGAAGCTCGGCACCTTACTGAGCCGGCTGCCGCTTGCCTAGCGGCGGCCGTCGCACGGGACGCGGGCCCGCTGTCAGGCGGTTTCGAGAATGCCGTTGGAGTCGTAGGTCTCGATGTTCAGGACCCGGATGCCGGCCACCTCCTTGCGCACGAAGTGGTAGCGCTTGTGGGCGCTGGATTGCTTGCGGCGCTCCGGACCGCCGGGCTGCGTGCGGCCCATCAGATGCCGGCGGCGGTCGGGCCCGAAGTAATCCCCGGTTTCGTAGTAGACGACTGGGTGCCCCGTTTGCGCCCGCACGCGCCGCTTCAGATTGGCAGCCCCCACCGGCAGCGTGACGATGTCGTCGAAGCCGGCCCGGATGCATCCGATGATCTCGGACCGCGACGGCCGCTCGACGAAGCAAACCACCGGCGCATACCGGATGGAGCTCTCGCGACTGGCCCGAAGCTCTCCGATGCGATCCGCGATCGGTTCGAGGTCCGGCTGATACTTGAACAGGAAGAA
Source organism: uncultured Devosiaceae bacterium (assembly GCA_964574935.1). Taxonomy (GTDB): domain Bacteria; phylum Pseudomonadota; class Alphaproteobacteria; order Rhizobiales; family Devosiaceae; genus JBBECE01. The sequence continues at coordinate 11,425 of CAZNOZ010000014.1, forward strand.
ACAAAGATGCGTGAACCGGGACTGGCGCTCCGCCGCCGCCAGGGTCGTGAAGGGGCGCGTCAACTCGAACCCTGCCTCGCGCGCCAGCTCGTCGAGCTGCTTGGCCGAGGGCGTGTCCATGCCGCCGATGATCGCGCAGGCATTGATCGTCATGGCGCCTCGCAGTGGCCCGGTTGGGCCATCCTCGGTATTTTGCCGAATCCGACATTACGAAGCGGTTAGCGTCGCAAGTCGCCTGTCCACGGGCATTGTTAAGCGCCCTGGTGAACACCCGCCTCCCGGATATCTCGAATGCGACGGGTTCGGCGGTGCCGGGTGCCGGACCTGGCGGTCGCCGGCTCCTCGCTTCGGCCGGCGCCCCTAGAACGATTCGCGCGGGCGGATGACGAAGGCGATCCCCAGAACCCCGACGGCGATCAGCGCCGGCAGAAGGCCGACCGGCGAGCCCGCCGCCGCCAGCGCCGCCGTGCCGGCCCACATGATCGAGGCGAACGCCTCCGAGATCGTGGCGGCGCGCGAGGAAGTCTGCCGCCGCCGAAACATCGAGCGCTTGGCCTGAGCCCGGAACCAGAGCTGGATCGTCGTCGCCGAACCCGAAGCGAGCACCACCCCGGCCGCGGTCACCGCCGCCATCGGCAGCGATACGAAACCCATCGCGACGATCAGCGGACCGGCGACAATCGCCACCGCGACGAGCACCGACTCGATTTTCGCGACCAGCACCGTGCGCGCCGTCACCGGGGCGGAAACGATAAGATCATGGGCGTCCTCGCCGGAGACCGCGAGCCACGCCAGACCGCCGGCGAGCTGACCGGAGGCCATCACGATGACCGGAACCACCACCACGAAGGCCCCCGCCGCCTGTCCGAAATTCAGCCACAGCATCAGCGCCGGCGGGATCAGATAGAGCACCTGCATCAGTGTTTGCGAGACCAGCCACGGGTCGCGGCGGATCAGCAGCCACTCCTTGCGCCGCAGCGCCGCCTTCACCGACGTGGCCCGGAAGGGGCGCGCGGTCGCGACGCGCCGCGTTTGGCCGACACCGACGCCAGCCGCCGCCACCGCGTGCCGGCCGAAGCTCGAGGAGGTCGCCACGACGACGGCCGCCAGGATGCCGAACCCGACCGCCATCACCGCCATGAGCGCGCCCGCCTCGCCCATCGCCGCCCGCGCCGGCAGCCACAGGGGGCTTTCGGCCCCCGGCGCCATCCCGACCAGCCAGTCCGATTGCAGGATCCCCAGTCGCGACCAGCTGCCATAGCTTACGATCGCCGCCGCCTGGATGCCGATGATGAAACCGGCCCCCACCACCGCCGCCGCGACCTGCGCGATCAGCCTTGTGCGCCTGGGCCCGACGGTGTTGAACAAGGCCACGGTGATGAGCACGGAGAGCCCCGTCGCCAGCGCGCTCAGCGCCGCCAGCACGCCGAAAGCGGCCAGCCATCTCGCCCCGCTCTCGACGACCAGGATGTTGATCGCCGGCCCGGCCAGCAGGAAGGCCAGCGCCATGGTGGTCACGGCGATCGCGGACGTGCGCACCGCGAACAGCCGCCGCGCCGAGGCGGGCGATGAAAGGATCAGGTCGAGATCGGCACGCGCGTAATAGGCCCGGGTCACCGATTCCATTGCCTGCGAGAGCATCAGGGTGAAAAACAACACCCCGCCGCCGCTCAGCATCACCAGCGTCGGTTTGTCCTCGGCGATTCCCGATGCCGCCCAGGGTGCGATCAGCGCGTGCGCCATCAGATGCGCCACCGCCACGATGATCGCGAGCACCACCACCAGCACCGCCGCCCGGCGCGGCCGCCCGGCGGTCATCATCGCCACGAAATCGCGCCAGAAAAGACCCAGCTCGTGCCGTGCGAACCAGACCAGCGATGCCGGCGCCGCCGTCATGCGGCCGGGCTTTCGAGGTCCGTTTTGTCCTCCGACTCGTCCCTGGCGACGAGCTCGAGGAAGATGTCCTCGAGCGTCGTGCCGGACCGCCCGGCCGTCTCGCTCAGCTCCGCCAGCGTTCCCTGGGCGATCAGCCGGCCGCGCGAGATCACCCCGATCCGTTCGGCCATCCGCTCGGCGACCTCCAGAATGTGGGTCGTCATGATCACCGTCACGCCGCCGGCAACCTTGGCCTTGAGGACGTCCTTGACCTGCCGCGCCGAGCCGGCGTCGAGCCCGGTCAGCGGCTCGTCGAGCATGATCAGGCGCGGCTCGTGCACGAGCGCGCCGGCCAGCGCCACCTTCTGCAGCATCCCCTTGGAAAACCCGCCGCACATCTGGTTCGCGACCTCGCCCAGCCCCAGCCAGTCGACGAGCTCCCGCGAGCGCCTCTCGGCCGTCCGGGCCTCGATGCCCCACAGCCCGGCGACGAATTCGAGATATTCGAGCGGGCTCAGCCGGTCGTACACCATCGGCTCGTCGGAGACCCAGGCGATGAGCTGCTTGGCCTCGACCGGGCGCCGTTTGGCGTCGATACCGAACACCGAGATGGTGCCGGCATCGGGCTGCAGCAGCCCCGCCACCATCCTTAGGATCGTCGTCTTGCCGGCCCCGTTCGGGCCGAGCAGGGCATAGAGCTCCCCGCCTGCGACCTTGAGGTCGAGCCGGTCGACCGCCGGGCGGTCGAAACGCTTGGAAAGCCCCGCAATGTCGAGGGCGAGGGCGGTCTCGTTCATGTTTGCGCAACCATTTCGGGCCCGCCGCGGGCGGGCGCATCACCCACCCCTACACGCAAATGCCTTGGCAGAAGGTGAATCGCGACGGCCAATTCCGGGCTTCGCCCCGCCCAATTGCGGCCCCGAGGGGGCATTCCGGATTTCTGGTGGCTACGGGTCCCTTTCGGGGCCCCCGGCCTCGGCCAGCGCCGCCGCCAGCGCCCTGACGCTTTCGGCATTGTCGGCGAGCGGCGTCCCGTCGGGCCTCAGGAAGTTGTTCTCGAAGCCGACCCGGCACTCTCCACCGGCCGCCGCCACCGCCTTCAGGCACGCGATTTCCTGCCGCCCGAAGGCGCACGCCATGAACTTGGCGCCCTCGGCGATCTCCGACGCGGCGAGGCCGGCCAGGAACGGGTCGAGGTCGGCCCCTCTGGCGTCGGCCCCGCCGCGTTGGCCGAGAACGAAGATCAGCGAAACCGGCCCGGGCGGCAGGACGTCCCGCTTTCGCAAGCCCGCCAGCGCCGCGATTTCCCCGGGGGCGTAGACGATGTGTTGGATGGCGACGCCGGCCTCTCGCGCCTCGAAGAAGAACCGCGCGAGTGTCGCCTCGTCGCCGCCGAGGACTTCGCGCACCGCCATCGAGGCCGATTTCGGCGCCACCGCCCGCACCAGCGCCATCTGTTCGGCCGGTGCGTAGCGCCCGACCGCCTCGGTCGAAATCTGCACCTCCATCCCGGGGGCGGCGCCTGCCATCTCGGCGATCAGTTCGCGGTAGAGCCCTGCGTCGAGTACGTGGGCGCCGGCGGCGTCCCGCACATGGGCGTGCAGCGCCGCGGCGCCGGCCGCCTGGCACGCGACCGCCGTCTCGACGATCTCGGCGATCGTTTCGGGCACGCGTGGATGGTCCTGCTTGGTCAGGCGCCCCCCGTTCGGGGCGACCATGATGGAAGCCGGCCGCATCAGGCGGCGCGGGCCTGGTCGAACACCTGGTCTAGCGCCTCCTCGAGCCGGTCGACGATCAACTCGATATGCGTCTCTTCGAGGATGAAGGGCGGGGCGAGCAGCACGTGGTCGCCATACTTGCCGTCGACGGTGCCCCCGTTGGGATAGCACATCAGCCCCGATTGCATTGCGGCCCGCTTGAGCCGGGGAGCGATCCTGTCGACCGGCTCGAAGGGCTGCTTGCTGTCGCGGTCGGCGACCAGTTCCAGCCCGATCAGTAGTCCCCTGCCACGGATGTCGCCGACGAACGGATGCTGCCCGAACCGATCCTCGAGGGCCGCCTTCAGCGCCGCCCCGGTGGTGCGGACGCGGGCCAGCAGGTCCAGCCGCTCGATCTCCTCGATCACCGCCACCGACGCCGCCGCGGCCACCGGATGACCCATGAAGGTGTGCCCGTGCTGAAAATGCCCGGAGCCCGTCCGGATCGCCTCGTGGATCGTCTCGGCGCACAGCATCGCGCCGGTCGGCTGGTAGCCGGCCCCCAGCCCTTTGGCGACGCATACGATATCGGGCGCCACCCCCTCGGCTTCCGCGGCGAAGAAACTCCCCGTGCGCCCGCACCCGCACATCACCTCGTCGAGGATCATGAGGATCCCGTATTTGTCGCAGATCTCCCGGATGCGGGTGAAATAGCCCTCGACCGCCGGCACCGCCCCCATTGTCGCCCCGACCACGGGCTCGGCGATGAAGCCGATCACGGTCTCGGGCCCCAGCGCCTCGATCTTGGCCTCGAACTCGGCTGCCAGCCGCGCCCCGTATTGCGCTTCGGTCTCGCCTTCTTCGGCCCAGCGCCAGTAGTGGCACGGCGCCACGTGATGCATGTTGGCCGCCAGCAGCGGCTCGAACGGGTCGCGTCGCCAGCGGTTGCCGCCGACCGCCAGCGCACCCAGCGTGTTGCCGTGATAGGACTGCCAGCGACCGATGAAGTTCACCCGCCCCGGCTCGCCGATCTCGACGAAATACTGCCGGGCGAGCTTCAGGGCCGCCTCCAGCGCCTCCGACCCCCCCGAGACAAGATACACCCGCTCGATGCCCTCCGGCGCTCGCGCCGCCAGGAGCTCGGCGAGCCGCTCGGCGGGCTCGGACGTGAAAAAGCTTGTGTGCGCCCAAGCTATAGTGTCGATCTGCCGCTTCATGGCTGCGCGCACCGCATCGTTCGAATGGCCGAGCGAGGAGACGGCGGCGCCGCCGCAGGCGTCGAGATAGCGCCTGCCTTCGCCATCGATCAGCCACACCCCCTCGCCGCCGGCCACCGCCGGCAGGTCGGCTGAGATTTGGCGCTGAAACAGGTGACGGGATGGCATGGCCGTGCCCCGGTCAGGTCCTGACCACGTAGACCGACTGCTTGGCGTGCCGAACCACGCGGGCGGCATTGGGGCCGAGCAGATAGTCGGCGAATTCCGGCCGGTGCGACTTCATGACGATGAGGTCGCACCCCAGCCGGTCGGCGGCTTTCAGGATCTCGTCATAGATCGATCCATAGGCCACGTGCGCCTTGACCGCGCCGGGGGATGTCGCCGTCTTGGCGATCGCCTGTTTGAGCGACGTGCGGGCTTCCTCGACCGCCCGGTCGGCGAAATCGCGCGGGAAGTAGTTGCCCACCACCGGCATCGAGTAGTTCGGCACCACCGTCAGCACATTGAGTTCGGCGCCGCTCACCTCGGCGAGCTGCTCGGCGGCCGCCAGGCCTTCCGAAAGCGAACCCGGATCGCCAAGATCGACAGGGACCAGGATTTTCTCAGGCATCGGCGCGCCTCCCCCAGAATGCCGGCACCGTCTGTCGTCGCCGCTGCAGCAGCGCCACCCCTGCCAGCAGCGCCAGCGCCGGGATGTAGAAGATTTCCTTGGGCAGGCGGTCGCTCGGCAGCTGCACGACGGAGATCACCACCGGCTGCTCGGCATAGAAGTCGAACAGTCTCAGCGTGGTGTAGAAGCGTGTTCCCTGCAGCGGCTCGTCGACGACCGCGCTGCCGTCGCGCAAGCCGACGGGAAGGCCGCCCTGCGCCAGCCGGTCGACGCCATCGCCGGCGGCGCCCAGCGGCACCTGCAGCGTGATGGTGGAGACCTCTCCGATCTTGTCGAAGTCCGGCCCCTGCAGCACCATCCGCAGCGATCCGCCCGGCTCCACGGTCTCCGCCAGTTGCACCGCCTCGATGCCGGGCCGGTCCTCGTAGGGCGCCTGCACCATGTCGAGCCAGAACCCCGGCCGGAACAGTGTCAGCGAGACCACCAGCAGCATGAGCGACTCCCAGATCCGGTTGCGCGTCAGGAAATATCCCTGGGTCGCCGCTGCGAACATCATCATTGCTACTACCGCCACGATGAACACGAACACCGCCTTGACCGGCCCGACATTGATCAGCAACAGCTCGGTGTTGAAGATGAACATGAACGGCAACAGCGCGGTGCGGATGTCATAGGTGAACCCCTGCACTCCGGTGCGGATCGGGTCGCCCCGCGATATCGCCGCCGCCGCGAACGCCGCCAGCCCCACCGGCGGTGTGTCGTCGGCCAGAATCCCGAAATAGAAGACGAACAGGTGCACCGCCACCAGCGGCACCACCAGCCCCGCCTGCGCCCCGACCGAGACGATCACCGGCGCCATCAGAGAGGAGACGACGATGTAGTTGGCGGTCGTCGGCAGCCCCATGCCGAGGATCAGGCTCATAATGGCGACGAAGAACAGCATCAACAGCAGATTCCCGCCCGAAAGATACTCGACGAGCTCGCCGACCACCTGATGGGCGCCGGTCAGCGACACGGTGCCCACGATCACCCCAGCCGCCGCCGTCGCCACGCCGATCGCGACCATGTTGCGGGCCCCGGCGACCATGCCGGCCACGAAGTCGCTCCAGCCCTGGCGAAGGGCGCCCGCATAGTCGCCGGCGCCCCGGAACAGTGCCTTCAGCGGGCGGTGGGTCAAGGCGATGACGATCACCGACAGCGTCGCCCAGTAGGCCGAAAGCTGCGGCGAGAACCGCTCCACCATGATGCACCAGATCAAAATCACGATCGGCAGCACGAAGTAGAGCCCCGTCACCGCCACCTCGCCGGTCCGTGGCAGCACGCCCACCGGGGCGTTCGGATCGTCCATTTCGAGGTCCGGATGTCGCGCGGCCCAGCCCACAAGTCCCACATAGGCCGCCGTCAGGGCCACCACCGCGGCCCAGAAGCTCAACGTCGGAAGCGCCACCTTGATCCATCCGAAGCCGTAGTAGACGGCGCCCGCCAGCACGGTGGTGCCCAGGAACCCGAGCACCACCCCGGAAACCCGCTGCGCCAGGGTGCCGAGCGGCGAGGGCTTTTCGAGACCCTTCAGGCCGAGCTTGAGTGCCTCAAGATGCACGATGTAGACCAGCGCGATGTAGGAGATGACCGCCGGCAGGAAGGCGTGCACGATCAGCTGCGAATAGGGCACGCCGGTGAACTCGGAAATCAGGAACGCCGCGGCCCCCATCACCGGCGGCATCAGCTGCCCGTTGGTCGACGAGGCCACCTCGATGGCCCCGGCCTTTTCGGGCCGAAAGCCGGTGCGCTTCATCAAGGGGATCGTGAAGGTGCCGGTGGTGACCACATTGGCGATCGAGGAGCCCGAGTACAGCCCCGACAGCGCCGAGGCGACCACCGCCGCCTTGGCGGGCCCGCCGCGGAAATGGCCCAGGGCGGCAAAGGCGAGCTTGATGAAATAGTTGCCGCCGCCGGCCTTTTCCAACAGCGCCCCGAACAGCACGAACAGAAAGATCACCGACGCCGAGACCCTGAGCGGCACCCCGAACACGCCCTCGGTCTGCATCCAGAAATGCCACATCGCCTTGCCGAAGCTGGCGCCCTTCCACTGGATCGCTTCGGGCAGCCAGGACACGTGGCCGAAAAACACGTACGCCACGAACACGCTCGCCACGACCACCAGCGGCAGCCCCAGCGCCCGGTAGACCGCGGTGGCGATCGACAACATGCCGATCGTCGAGATCACCAGATCGGCGGTCGTCGGCAGGCCGGGGCGCAGCGAGATGTCGTAGCGGAACCAGAACAGATACATCGTCGCGGTCGCGCCCAGCACCGCCAGCACCCAGTCGTACCAGGGCACGATCTCGCGGGGGCTCGACCGGAACAGAGGAAACGCCAGCGACGCCAGCAGCAGCGCGAAGGTCAGGTGGATCTGGCGGGTCTGGTGATCGGAAAGGGTGAGATTGACCCCGAGCGCCTCGGATAGGTCGTAAGGCACCGAGGAGGCGACGTAGATCTGGAAGATCGACCAGGAAAAGGCCAGCCCGAGGATGAGCCAGGCGACCGCGCCCGTCGGCCGGCGGGCGCCGGTTTCCACCGCGACCGCCAGCAACTCCGCGTCACGTTCGGCGCTCTTGTTCTCGGTGGTGTGTGACAATGGTGGCTGTCCCTGCGCGCCCCGACCCGCTCGCGGCGTCGCGTACCCCGATCATCTCCGAAGCGGTGGAAGCCGGGCGAACGCGCCGCCCGGCTTCGAAGTGCGTGCGGCTACATCCAGCCGCGTTCCTTGTAGTATTTCACCGCGCCCGGATGCAGCGGCGCCGACAGGCCGTCGTGAATCATTTCCGATTCCTTCAGCCCCGCAAAGGCCGGATGCAGGCCCTTGAAGTCCTCGAAATTGTCGAAGACCGCCTTGACGACCGTGTAGACCACATCGTCCGAAACGTCAGTCGAAGTCACGAACGTCGCACCGACGCCCCAGGTGGTGATGTCGTCGGGATTGCCGGCATAGGTGCCGCCGGGGATGGTCGCGATGCGGTAGAACGGGTTGTCCGCGACCAGCTGATCGATGACCGGATCCTGCACATTGACCAGCTTGGCGCCGCAGTTCGTGACCGCCTCGGTGATGTTGGCGCTCGGATGACCGACCGTGTAGATGTAGGCGTCGAGGCTGCCGTCACACAGCGCCGCCGGCATTTCGGCCGGGGCCAGTTCGGCGGCCACGGCGAAATCGTCCATGGTCCAGCCGAGCTTGTCCATCAGCACTTCCATCGTCGCCCGCTGACCGGAGCCCGGATTGCCGACATTGACGCGTTTGCCGGGCAGATCCTGCAGCGAATTGATGCCGCTGTCGGGACGTGCCACCAGCGTGAACGGCTCCGGATGGATCGAGAAGACGGCCCTCAGGTCCTCGTTCGGACCCGCTTCCTCGAACCGGGAGGTGCCGTGATAGGCATGGAACTGCCAGTCGGACTGCACCACGCCGAAATCGAGCTCGCCGGCCCGGATGGTGTTCAGATTGTAGATCGAGCCGCCGGTCGATTCGACCGAGCAGCGGATGCCGGTATCGGCGCGATACTGGTTGACCAGCCGGCAGATGGCGCCGCCGGTGGGATAGTAGACGCCGGTCACGCCGCCGGTGCCGATGGTGATGAATTGAGTGTCCTGCGCGGAGACGCCAAACGCCATGCTGCCGGCGACCAGGGCCACGCTGGCGCCCAAAGCGAATTTTTTCATGATGATCTCTCCCTGAAGACTGTGGTGCCGATTGAACGCACCTGTCGATCAGACACAGGCGTTTCGCCGCCGTCAAGCGGGCTGAAACGCTTGTTTCGGCGCCGCGCGCTGATAGGCTGCACCGAACCGCCCGCGCATCCGAAGGGGCGGCCTGGGAGCAACGGATGGATGAATTGACGGCGCCACTGGCCGCTCGTTCGGCCCGCCCGGCGGAGTCGGGCGAGGTGGGCACGCGCATCCGCCGGCGGCTTTCCCGCATGCCGCCGCAGGTCCGGCGCGCCGCCGTTTTTGCCCTCAACCATGCCGATGCGGTCGCCTTCATGAGCGTGCGCGATCTCGCCGCTTCGGCGGGGGTTGCCCCGGCCAGCGTCGTCCGCTTCGCGCGCGCCGCCGGCTACCCCGGTTTCGCCGAACTCAGGGCTGGCTTTCGCGCCCGTCTGCGGCGCCGCGCCGGCGACGGGATCACTCAGGCGGACTATGCCGTCGCATCGACGCCGGCGATGGCTGAGCTCGCGGCGGCCGATTTGGCGTTCCGGCAATCTCTCGACGCAGTCTCCGACGCCATCCTCGAGGCCACCACCGTGTTTGTTGTCGGTTTCCGCTCCGCCTACGCTTTCGCCCATTACCTGGTCTATCTGGGCCGCATGGCGATGCCGAAATTCCGCCTCGCCGACCCCGCCCTTTCCTCCGTCGAGGCGCATCTGGCGATGGCCGAGGCCGGCGATCTGGTGATCATCTATTCGGTGGCGCCCTATTCCACCGAGGCGGTGCAGCTCGTCGGCCATCTTGCCGAGGCCGGCATCGCCACCGTCGCCATTACCGATTCCGAGCGCTCCCCGGTGGCCGCCAAATCCACCCATGTGCTCGAAGTTCCGCGCCGGCGCGTTGGGCAAATCCACTCCATGGCCGGCTGCCTGTCGGTTTCCGAAATCCTGCTCGCCGAGTGCTTCCGCAAGCTGGGGACCGCCGGCGCCCGCAACATCGCCGAATTCGAGCGTCGCGTCAGGCGCCTTTCCGGCTATTGGCAAGAATGACCCGGCCACCCGGCGAGGCGCCGCTCTGGACCCCGGCCGCCGACCGCGCGAAGTCGGCCCGCATCACCGAATTCGCGCGCGCCGCCGAAGCCCTGGCGGGCCGGCAACTGCCCACCTACCAGGCGTTGCACGAGTTCTCGATCCGCGACCGCGCCGCCTTCTGGTCGCTGGTCTGGGACCAGTGCGGCGTGATCGGTGAGAAGGGCGAACCGCTCGTCACCGATCCCGACCGCATGCCCGGGGCGCGGTTTTTCCCCGGGGCGCGACTGAACTATGCGCAAAACCTGCTGCGCCAGGGCGGCGGCGAGCCGGCGATTGTCTTTGAGGGCGAAAGCGGCACCGAGCGCACCCTGAGCTGGGACGCATTGCGGGCCTTGGTGGCCCGCATCGCGACGGCCTACACGGCCCTGGGCATCGGCCCCGGCGACCGCGTCGCCGCGATGCTGCCCAACCTGCCCGAAGCCGTCGCCGCCATGCTCGCGGCCGCCGCGGTCGGGGCGGTGTGGTGCTCGTGTTCGCCCGATTTCGGCGTTCGGGGGGTTCTCGATCGCTTCTCGCAGATCGCCCCGAAGCTCCTCTGGGTGCCCGACGGATATTTCTACAACGGCAAGTGGCACGACGTCACCGAACGCGCCGAAGCGGTGGCGGCCGAGCTCGCGCCGCTGGCCACCGTCGTGATGCCCTACGACGGCGCGGCGCCCCGCGGCGGCCCCGACGGTGCCCTGTCGCTGGCAGAATTCATTGCCGCGCCGCCGGCCGGCCCGCCGCAATTCGAGCGTTTCGAATTCGCCCATCCCCTGGCGATCCTGTTCACCTCCGGCACCACGGGGCTGCCCAAATGCATCGTGCATTCGGCCGGCGGCACGCTTCTGCAACATCTCAAGGAACACCAGCTCCACTGCGACATCCGTCCCGCGGATCGCGTGTTCTATTTCACCACCCTGGGCTGGATGATGTGGAACTGGCTGGTTTCGGCGCTGGCCAGCGGCGCCACCATATGCCTCTACGACGGCTCGCCGGCGCACCCCGATCTGAACGCTCTTTTCGATTTCGCCGACCGGGCCGGAATGACCCTGTTCGGCACCTCGGCGAAATTCATCGATTCATTGCACAACCACCGCGTTCACCCCGCCCGGACCCACCGGCTCGAGGCCTTGCGGACGATCACCTCGACCGGCTCGCCGCTTTCGGTCGACGGCTTTCGGTTCGTCTACGAGCACATCAAGTCGGACCTCCACCTCGCCTCGATCTCGGGGGGCACCGACATCTGCTCGTGCTTCGTGCTCGGGGTGCCGACGCTGCCGGTGTGGGCCGGCGAAATTCAGGCCCCGGGCCTCGGCATGGCGGTCGACGTGTTTTCCGAGGCCGGCATCCCGCTCGCCTCCGGCAAGGGCGAGCTGGTGTGCACGGCGCCGTTTCCCTCGATGCCAGTTGCCTTCTGGGCCGACCCCGACGGCGCCCGCTACCGTGCTGCCTATTTCGAGCGCTTCGAGGGTGTCTGGTGCCACGGCGATTTCGCCGAATGGACCGCCCATGGCGGCATCGTCATCCATGGCCGCTCCGACGCCACCCTCAATCCTGGCGGGGTCCGCATCGGCACCGCCGAAATTTACGCCCAGGTCGAAAAGCTCGATGAGGTCTTGGAGGCCGTCTGCGTCGGCCGCCCGGTCGCCGGCGACGTCGAAGTCGTCCTGTTCGTGCGCCTGGCCGGCGGCGCCATGCTCGACGAAGCGCTGGCCGCGAGGATCCGCGCCGCCATCCGCACCGGCGCCTCGCCCCGCCACGTGCCGGCCGAGATCCATGCCGTCACCGATATCCCGCGCACCCGTTCCGGCAAGATTTCCGAGCTCGCGGTGCGCGACGTGGTCGCCGGGCAGCCCGTTTCGAACACCGAATCCCTGGCCAACCCAGAGGCGCTCGATCAGTTCTCGCTGCGCGGTCCGGGGGGAGGGTGACGGTTGGGCGGCACCCCGCCAAAACGCTCAGTGGATGGAGACCACCCCGTCGACGAACTTGAATTCGGACGGCCGGATGAGCGACTTGTGGGCCACCCGCACCGAATGCAGCTTGCCGTCGATTTCCCGTTGCCAGTAGTCGAGAAAACCCATCAGGGTCGGGAAATCCGGCGCCAGATCGTAATTCTGCCAGACGAAGAGCTGGATGAGCGACGGCCGGTCGGGCATCCGGTAGTGAATTTCCGCCGTCGTCAGCCCGTAGCCGTTCACCTGGGCCAGAAAATCACGGTCAACCATTTGTCTTCCCGTCGCTTGCCCTCTTGCCTCGCCGCGACCGGGTCGAGGATAGGCATCTGGCGATGTCCGCGCCAAGCCAGCCGCCGCCGGCGGCGAGTGCCAGAATCTGGATCGGCAGGTTGAATGCGGCCATGGCGTGACCCGGCAAAGTCGCCGCCCGGGCATCGACCATCGTGCGCCGCGGGCATCAACGGTAACGAAATGGTAAACGCCAATGGTTTACAAATTCTGACCCCGCCTGGCCGGCCGATCACCAACGCGCCGCAATGTGCTGTGACAATTGATCAAGTGACGAATCGCCCGGAGGCTCCGATGTCGATCACCCTGCAACGCCTTGCCCGCGGCTTTGGTGCGCTCGCCCTCGCCGTCGGGGTAGGTCTGGCCGCGCCCGCCCTGGCGCAGAACCCCCACGCCAATCCGCATGCCGGAGACAAGGGTGACAACCGGTCCGAGACCGCCATGCTCGTTTTGGACGGCGCCAACGCCAACGCCTACGGACTGGGCGAGCACGCCAATCCGCACGCGTTGCTGGCCGGGCTCAATTCCATCGTGCGCAGCCTCAACGGCCTGTTGCACACCGCCGACCCGCGCATGGCCGGCATCCGCGACTTCGTCATCGCCAGCGCCAATTGCCAGATCAACTGTCCCGACCTGGCGGCGGACGCGGACCTGTTCCTTTCGACCTGGGCGGCGCCGGCGCCCTATGACGCCTATGTCTACGGCACCCCGCCCACGATCGACGAGCTCCTCACGCGCTACGAGCAGCTCATGGGTGTCGACACCAGCGGCTTCGACGACCCGACCCTGGCGGCCTACGACACCGAAGTGGCGGCCCTCGAAGCCGCGTTCGAACAGGACGACGTCGCGCCCTATCTCGAAGCCCTGGTGGCCAGCAGTCAACAGGTGCTGCAGATGGCCCTGGAAGCTGCCGCAAGCCCCAGCCGCGACTACACCGATGAGGACTGGGAAATTGTCATGGCCTGGGCCAACGAGGCCCTCGGCGTCGACGACGCCGTGGGGACCATCGACGAGTTGGTCGCAGCACTGCAGTAGCCGAGGCCTCTGCTTGCCTGCCCGACCGCGACCGAACGGCCCGTTCCGGTCAACCCGGCAGCCGGCGGCGCCACTCGCCCCGCACTACGCCGTCCCGGACGACGACCCCCCGGCGCTTGCCGCTTTGGCCGCGGCCCTGGCCGCGTCGGCATTGAGCAGCTCGCCGGCCTCATCCGGCCCCAGCGGCGGCGGCTGCGCGCAGCTCGTCGTCATCTCGACGAACTGGCCGCTTTCCGCCGATTTGAGGATTCCCGTCATGACGTCGAGGGCGTGCAGCGCCAGCTCGAACGAGCAGCGCGCCGGCCGTCCCGCTTCCAGGGCGCGCACCATGTCGGCGAGCCCGGCCGCCCGGTAGTTGGCGAGCGCCTGGCCGTCCGGCCGGCGTTGATTGGGAATCGCCAGCGGATGCTCCCACATGTCGAGCTTCCGGCGCGTGCCGTCGCGCCCGGCGAACTCCACCTCGCCGGCGAAGAAGTTCGGATCGGGGACGAACAGGGCGCCTTCGGTGCCGTAGAGCTCGATATTGTGGTGGCCGTGCGCGAAGACGTCCCAGCTCGCGCCGAGCGTCACGATGGCGCCCGAGGCGAACTCGATCAGCGCGAGGACGGTCGTCGCCACCTCCACGGGGAAGTCCTCGCCGGCGCGCGGCCCGCTGCCGATCACCCGCCGGTCGGCCCCCCGGCCGCCGAGCGCCGCGACCCGGCGCACGGGTCCGAGCAGATTGACCAGAGAGGTGACGTAGTACGGGCCCAGATCGAGAATCGGGCCGCCGCCCGCCAGGAAGAAGAAGTCGGGGTTCGGATGCCAGTGCTCATGCCCCGCGCTCATCACATAGCAAGTGCCGGCGGTAACCCGGCCCACGCGTCCCTCGTCAATGACATGGCGCGCGAACTGATGCGCGCCGCCCAGAAACGTATCCGGCGCGCACCCGATGCGTTTGCCCGCCGCCTCGGCGGCCTGGCCCAGCGCGATGCCTTCCTCCATGCTCAGCGCCAGCGGCTTTTCGGAAAACACATGCTTGCCCGCCGCCAGCGCCGCGCTCGAGACCTCGAAATGCGCCGACGGCACCGTCAGGTTGACCACGACGTCGATATCGTCGGCGCCCAGCACCGCCTCGACCGGTCGCGCCTCGACCCCGAATTCCGCCGCTCTCGCCTCGGCCGCCTCGGCGCGCACATCCGCGACCGCGACGAGCTCGAGCGGCTCGAACAGCGGCGCCAGCCGCAAATACTGCGCCGCGACGTTGCCGGCGCCGACGACGCCGATCCTGTACTTGCCTGCCATCGTCAGTACCCCATTTTCCGCAGCGCCCGGATTGACCGTTCGGCGAACCGCCCGGCATCCGAGGGCTTGTCGTGCTCCAGGACGAAATAGCGGCACCCGGTCCCGGCCGTCACCGCCGCCATGAGCGTCTCCCATTCCATGGTTCCATGGCCGACATCGGCCCATCCGTCCTCGTCGAGCGCCTCGCCCGGCCGGGCGATGTCCTTGATGTGCACCGCCGTCACCCGCCCCGCGTACCTGTCCAGCCACGCGGCCGGATCCTCGCCTGCTTTGCTGACCCAGCCCAAATCCGCCTCCCATTGCAGCTCGGGCGCCCCTTCGAGGATCAGGTCGAGCGGCACGGCGCCGGTTGTCGTGCGCTTGAATTCGTAGTCGTGATTGTGCCAGCCCAGGCCCAGCCCGCTGCCGGCATAGATTTCGCCAAGGCGCGCCAGCTTGTCGGCCAGGGCCCGCCAGCCGTCGTCGGGCTGACTGCGCTGGTCGGACGCCACCACGGGGCAGTAGATGACCTCGACCCCCAGGGTCTCGGCAAGGGCCCGAGTGGCGTCCGTATCCTCCAGCGATTCGAGCCCGACATGGGTGGTGGGCATGGCCATCCCCAACGCGTCGAGCTGGCGCCTGAGGTCGGTGGGCTCGACATTGGAGAACACCCCGTCATACCCTTCGACCTGGGTGTATCCCAGCGCCGCCAGGAGCGTCAGATTGTCGGCCAGCGGCGGATGGTTGCGGGCGCTGTAGAGCTGAAAGGAAAAATCCGTCATACGGTACTCGGCTTGAATTCACGAAGGAGCCGCGCCCCGGGCGAATTCCGATGTTGGCGGGAGTGGGGCGGCTCGCCCAGGCTCTTGGTTCGGGCGCGCAGCCTCAGTGAGAGCACACCGGATAGCCGGCATTTCAGGCTCAGGCAACCCGGCACCCGCCGGCGCAAGCCCATGCAGGCACGCCGGACACGACACATGGGAGACAAGTCAAATGAAAAATGCACTGATCGTCTGGGGCGGCTGGGAGGGGCATGAGCCCGAGCAGGGGGCCGCCGTCGTCCGCGCCATGCTGGAGGAGGAGGGTTTCGAGGTCCGCGTGGAAGATTCCACCGCGGCCTTCGCCGATCCCGTGATCGCCGAATTGAGCCTGATCGTGCCGATCTGCACCCAGTCGAAGATCGAACGGGCCGAACTCGACAATCTGACGGCGGCGGTTCTGGGCGGCGTCGGCCTGGGCGGCTACCACGGCGGCATGTGCGATGCGTTCCGCGACGCGGTCGACTACCAGTTCATGACCGGGGGCCAGTGGGTCGCCCACCCCGGCAACATCATCGACTATCGGGTCAACGTCGCAAGGCGCGACGACCCGATCATGGAGGGGATCGGGGACTTCGACTACCACTCCGAGCAGTACTACATGCTTGTCGATCCATCTAACGAGGTGCTGGCGACCACGACCTTCTCCGGCGCGCATGCGCCCTGGGTCGAGGGGGCCGTCATGCCGGTTGTCTGGAAGCGCCACCACGGGCAGGGGCGGGTGTTCTATTCTTCGCTCGGCCACGTCACGAGTGAATTCGAGGTGCCCGAAATGCGCACCATCCTCAAGCGCGGCCTTCTGTGGGCGGCGCGATAGACCTCGGTTTGTCTGGGTTGCGGACGTCCGTGCCATCCGGGGACGGGACAGTGGCGGCCGAAGCCGCCACCGATGTCTAGACGTCGCTCAACTTGACCCAGGCGCCGTTCTCGCCGGACGACTTCACCGCCGCCGTGATGAACGCCACCCCTTCGACCCCTTCGGCGATCCCTGGCAGCGCCTCGCCGCCGGAGCCGGTGCGCACCAGTTCGGCGAAATCGGAATAGAGAGTCGCGAAGGCTTCCAGATACCCCTCCGGATGCCCGGGCGGAATGCGGACGGTGGCCCCGGAATGGTCGCCGCCGATCGGCGCCGCGCCGCCGCGCGTGATCCGTTGCCGCGGCTTGCCGAAGGGCGAAAACCACATCTTGTTGGGCTCTTCCTGCTTCCATTCCAGGCCGCCCTTGTCGCCGTAGATCCTCAACCCCAGCCCGTTCTCGTCGCCCGGCGCCACCTGGCTCGCCGGCCACGACCATCCCGCGGGCCTGCCGGATCAGCGGGTTGCCGGTGTAGTTGTGGGTCAGCAGGAACTCCGCGCCGTTCTTCGGGATAACGGCGGCGAGCGCCCTGGCGTCCCGCTTCGGGCCGCGCGCCTGGCCCGACGCTTTTGCATGTTTTTGCAAAATTTTGCCGGACCGGACAGGACCCAGCGGCCGCTCTTCGCGAATGTGTCCCTCGTCCCGTCGCCCGGGACCGCTCAACGAGGAGATACGCAAATGACCATCCGGACAAACATCGCCACCATCCTTGCCGCTACCGTTTTCGGTGCCGGCATTTTCGCCGCCATGCCGGCCCGCGCCGAAGACATCAACTGGAGGCTGCAGCCGCGCGACGCGTTTTTCGATGTGTACGCGTTCTATTGCGCCCCGGTGGAAATCATTCCCGCCCGCGCCTCGACCGAACTTCCTCAGGTGCCAACCGGAATTGCGGATCAGGTCTACACCGACTTGCTGGCCGGCAGCTACGGCGGCAATTGCCAAGCCTTCTACGTCAACGAATTGCTGCCGCGCGCCGATACCGCGTGGGAGGCGGCGACCGGCATGTTCGACCAGTAATGGCATTCGCCAATACGCAAATCCGGTGCCAGCAAGCCAGCACTGGGCCTTCCGCGCCAAACGCGACGGTGACATACTAAGGGGCGGAAGGCACTCGGCACACACGGCGCCTGCCGGGACAGGTTGGAAATGCATCTGGCAATGGGCAGCAAATCCTTCGGCCACTTCAGTTTCGATTACGAGCTTGGCGCGCTGACTTGCGATGGTGCTCCGGTGAGCATTGGCCGGGCGGCGGCGGCACTGCTCGCCGCCCTGCTCGAAGCCAACGGCGCGGTCGTGGGCAAGAACGCCCTGATGGAGGCCGCCTGGCCGGGGACCGTAGTCGAGGAAGCCAACCTGACGGTGCAGATCGCGGCGCTGAGGAAAGCGCTCGGCCCATCGCCCGGCGTCATCGAGTGGATCCAGACGGTGCCGCGGGTCGGCTACCGCCTGCCACGCCCGTCGCCGGCGCCCGCCACTGGTCGCCCAGTGATCGCGGTGCTGCCGTTCGCAAATCTCAGCGCCGATCCGGAACAGGCCTATTTCGCAAGAGGGCTTACCGAGGACCTGATCACGGCGCTCAGCCGGTTCAAGACCCTGGCGGTGACCGGACTCGGCTCCACCGCCGATCTGGCGCCGGAGGGTCTCGATGCCCGGGAGACGGCACGTCGTCTCGGCGTGCGCTATCTGCTGCAGGGGAGCGTGCGCCGTTCGGACGCAAGGATTAGAGTTGGTGCGCAACTGGTCGAAGGCGCGACCGGCTCACATATCTGGGCTGACCGGTTCGAAGGCGAAGGCAGGGACATATTCGATTTTCAGGATGCCATCACCGATTCAGTGACCGGGCTCATTGAGCCGCGCATCCTCAAAGCCGAGATCGAGCGGGCGCGCCGCAAGCGCCCGGAGAGCTTCGACGCCTGGGACCTTTACGTCGAGGCGCTGCCGCTCATCTATCCGCACGACCCGGCCGGGCATGACCAGGCGATTTCGCTGATGGAACGCGCCATCGAGCTCGACCCCACTTATGCGCCGGGGTTGATCATCGGTGCGTGGGCCTATGAGAAACGCTATACTTTCAATGGCAGCAACCCCGCTGACAGTCAGCGGGCACTGGAACTCACCGACGGGGCGATGGCGTCCGATCCCGGCGATGCCATGGTGCTGGCGCTGGCCGGCTGGTTCAACATCCTGCTTCGCCGCGACCTGACCGCAATCGCCTTTTGCGAGCGCGCGGTGGAACTCAATCCCAACAATCTGCTGGTGCTCAACTTTGCCGGTCTCGCGCAGGGGCACGCCGGCGACGTCGAACTTTCGATCAAGCTCTATCAGCGGGCGCTCGAACTCAGTCCGGGTGCACCGGACAATTATGTCAGCGAACTGGGGATCACCATCGGGCACATCAATGCCGATCGCTTCGCGGAGGCGCTCGTTTGGGCTGACCGCACGATCGCGACCTATGAAGGCTGCACGTTCGCCCATCTCTTCCGGTCGGCCGCGTGCATGCGCCTCGGCCGTGCCGACGACGCGCGCAAGGCGCTCGCCAGGGCACGCGAGATCACGCCGGACATTTCGATCCGCGAACTCACCAGGAGCTGCATGCGGAGCGCGGAAAAGAAGTGCGCCTATGTTCAGGCGTTGCGCGAAGCCGGGTTGAAGGAGAAGTGAAGAAGCGGCTGTGACCGCGCGGGTGCGGTGCGGCCAACCAACATCAGATTAGGCGCTCACCCGGCCTGCGCGGCGACCTCTCCTCGGAGGGGCAAGGTGAAGTCGATCTCGAAGCCCGTCACCCTAGCCAAGGCGCATCAGACGTCGGACAGGCCGACCCAGCTGCCGTTGTTGTCGGACGACTTGACCGCCGCCATGATGAACTCCATCCCCTCGACGCCGTCCGCCAACGTCGGCAGGACATCGGCGTTGCCGTCATCACCGCGAATGACGTCGGCGAAATCGGCGTAAAGGGTGGCGAAAGCCTCGAGGTAACCCTCGGGGTGGCCGGGCGGGATGCGAATGGCGATGGCGCCGTCGCTTCCGATGGGCGTCGCGCCGCCGCGCGTGACCAGCTGCCGGGGCTGACCGAACGGAGAGAACCACATCTTGTTGGGCTCGGTCTGCATCCACTCGATGCCACCCTTGTCGCCGTAAATGCGGATATTCGGACCGTTCTCATTTCCCGGCGCCACCTGGCTCGCCCACAACATGCCCTTGGCGCCGCCCTTGAAGCGCAGCATGATGTGGACATTGTCGTCGAGCTGGCGACCGGGGACGAAGCTCGTCAGATCGGCGCTCAGCGCATCGAGTTCCAGACCGGTCATGAATCGCGCCAGGTTGTAGGCGTGGGTGCCGATATCGCCGATGCAGCCGCCCGCTCCCGATCGCGACGGATCGGTGCGCCAGTCCGCCTGCTTGTTGTGCACCTCCTCGGTCAGCCAGTCCTGCGGATACTCCACCTGCACCACGCGCAGCGTGCCGAGCTCGCCATTGGCGATCATCTGCCGCGCCTGCCGGACCAGCGGATAGCCGGTGTAGTTGTGCGTGAGCAGGAACTTCGCCCCGTTCTTGGGGCTCACCCGGGCCAGCGCCCGCGCGTCATCGAGCGTCGAGGCCAGGGGTTTGTCGCAGATCACGTTGATGCCGGCCTCCAGAAACGCCTTCGCCGGTCCCACATGCATGTGATTGGGGGTGACGATCGAGACCGCGTCGATGCCGTCGTCGCGGTCCGCTTCCGCCTTGGCCATTTCGGTGAAGTCGCCGTAGCTCCGGTCGGCCGCCAGACCCAGCGCCTCCCCGGACTCCCGGGCCTTCTCGGGGCTTGAGGAGAGGGCCCCGGCGACCAGTTCGTAGTGCCCGTCGATGCGGGCCGCGATCCGGTGGACGCCGCCGATGAAGGCGTCCTTGCCGCCCCCGACCATCCCCAGTCGCAGTTTTTGTGGTGCCGACATGTGCGCCTCCCTAGATCCCGAGCAATCGCTTGTTGGCCGCCTTGTCCGTGCCGCCGGCCGCGAAGTCGTCGAAGGCGCGTTCCGTCACCCGAATGATGTGGTCTTCGATGAACGGTGCGCCCTCGGCCGCGCCCTGCTCGGGGTGCTTGATGGCGCACTCCCATTCCAGCACCGCCCAGGAACCGTAGTCGTACTGGGCGAGCTTGGTGAAGATGCCGCCGAAATCGACGTGTCCGTCACCCAGCGACCGAAAGCGGCCGGCCCGGTTCACCCACGACTGGAAGCCCGAATAGACGCCCTGCTTGCCGTTGGGATTGAACTCGGCGTCCTTCACGTGAAAGGCATAGATGCGGTCGTGATAGAAGTCGATGAACTCGAGATAGTCGAGCTGCTGCAGCACGAAGTGCGACGGGTCGTAGTTGATCCCGCACGCCTCGTGGCCGTCGACCCGCTCGAGCAGCATCTCGAAGGTCGCCCCGTCCATCACGTCCTCGCCCGGATGCAGTTCGAACCCGATGCGCACGCCTTCGGCGGCCGAGGCGTCGAACAGCGGCTTCCAGCGCCGCGCCAGTTCGTCGAAGGCATCGTCGATCAGACCCGCCGGCCGTTGCGGCCAGGGATAGACGAACGGCCACACCAGCGCCCCGGTGAACGACACCTGCGTCGTCAGCCCCATATGCCGGCTGGCCTTGGCGGCATTGACGATCTGGCCCTCCGCCCATTCCTGGCGCGCCGCCGGATTGCCATGCACTTTGGACGGCGCAAAACCGTCGAACGGCTCGTTGTAGGCGGGATGGACGGCCACCAGCTGCCCCTGAAGATGCGTCGACAGCTCGGTGATTTCGAGCCCGTGGCCCTTGGCGATGCCGACGATCTCGTCGCAATAGTCCTTTGAGTCCGCGGCCTTGTCGAGATCGAAAAGGCGCCCGTCCCAGCTCGGAATCTGCACGCCCTTGTAGCCGTGTCCGGCGGCCCAGCCGCACATCCCGTCGAACGAATTGTACGGAGCCTCGTCGCCGGCGAACTGCGCCAGAAAGATCGCTGGCCCCTTCATCGTCTTCATCGTGTTGCCTCCTTGCACAATGCGGTACCAAACAAGAGCGAAGCGCTTCGCGGCGACCCTCACCCCCGGTTTCGAGCGTTCTAACCGGTTCGGGCCGCCGAACGCCAGCCCTCGGAAATCAGCCGGTAAGCCCCCTCGTAGACATCCTCGGGACGCGCGAACAGCGGCCGCCATACCTTCGTCGCCGCGGCGATCTCGGGCATCGCCGAACCGAACGCCTCGACGGTCAGCCAGCCGTCATAGCCGCCGCCCCTGAGCGCCTCGAAGATCGGCTGAAAGGCGATGTGGCCGGCCCCCGGGGTGCCGCGGTTGTTCTCGGTGATATGCACGTGGCGGATGTGGTCGATGGTTTTCGCGACCAGCGCCGGCACGTCGTTTTCCTCGATATTGGTGTGGAAGGTGTCGAAGAGATACCCGTAGTTCGGCTCGTCGACCCGCTCGGCGAGCGCCACTGCCTGCTCGATGGTATTGAGAAAATAGCACTCGAAGCGGTTGAGCGGCTCGACCGCCAGACTCACCCCGAGCGGGGCGGCGTATTGCGCCGCCTCTTTGTGCACCTCGGCGCAGCGGGCGACTTCGTCCTGGGTCGGACCGGCGCCCGAGAATTCGCCGAGCGGCTGGTGGAACGGCCCGCACAAGACGTCGCCGCCGATCGCCGCCGTGCACTCGATAAGCCATTTGAGATGCTCGAGCGCCGCCTCCCGCACCGCCTTGTCAGGCGAAATAGCGCTTCCGCCCGCCATCACGCCGACCCCCGTGGTGGCCAGACCCGCCTCGCTGAGCTTTCGCCCCAGCGCCTCGTAGCCGCCGACCTCGCCCTCGAAGATCGGGATTTCGATCCCGTCGTAGCCGGTCGCCTTGAGCGCCTCGATGATGGGCCAGTGCGCGTCCGTGGCGTGCGTGGTCCACAGCAGGAGATCGAACCCGATCCTCACAGGCTCACCCATTCGCCCGATCGGCCCGAGGCGATGATCGCGTCGCACACCCGCGTCGTCTCCAGCGCGTCCCGGAAGCTCGGCGCCACGGGCGTGCCGGATCCAAGGCTCTCCAGGAAGTCGGCCACCTGATGGATGAACGAGTGCTCGTAGCCGATGATCAGACCGGGCACCCACCACTTGCCGACATAAGGATGCTCGCCGTCGGTCACCAGCACCGAGCTCCAGCCGCGCAGGGGGCCCTCGACGGCATGGTCGAACCACTCGAGCCGGTTCAGATCGTGCAGGTCCCAGGCGAGCGAGCCCTTCTCGCCGTTGATCTCGAGCGTGTAGAGCGCCTTGTGGCCGCGCGCATAGCGCGTCGACTCGAAGGTGCCCAGCGAGCCGTTGGCGAACCGCGTCAGCACCGCGGCGGCATCGTCGATGCCCACCGGCTCAACCTTGCCCGTCTCGGCGTGGGTGCGCTCGGTGATGAAGGTCTCGGTCATCGCGGTCAGCGAGGAGATGCCGCCGTTGATCCAGATGGCGGTATCCAGGCAATGCGCGATCAGATCGCCCGTGACCCCCGAGCCGGCGGCGTCGACATCGAGCCGCCATGTCGCCGCGCCGCCCTGCGGGACGTCCGGCGAGATCGTCCAGTCCTGCAGGAACTTGGCGCGGTAGTGGAAGATCTTCCCCAGCCGCCCGGCATCGACGAGCTGCTTGATCAGCGTCACCGCCGGCACCCGCCGGTAGTTGTACCAGACCATGTTGGCGACGCCGGCTTTCTCCACCGCCTCGACCATCGGCGCCGCCTCGGCTTCGGTGCGCGCCAGCGGCTTTTCGCACGCCACCATCTTGCCCGCCTCGGCCGCCGCGATCGCGATTTCGGCGTGCCTGTCGTTGGGCACGCAGATGTCGATGACATCGATGTCGGGGGCCTCGACCAATGCCCGCCAGTCGCCCTCGGCCCGTTCGTAGCCCCAGGTCTCGGCGAATTGGCCTGCGTTGTCGCGGTTGCGCGCCGCCACCGCCTTCAGCGCCGGCCGGTAGCCGGTGTCGAAGAAATGCGCGGCGCTCGCCCAGGCATGCGAATGGGCGCGGGCCATGAAGCCGTAGCCCACCATGCCGACGTTGATCGTCTTCGCCATTGCGTCCTCCCCGATTTCAGCGCGCCGGGCTATTCGCGCCAGCCATGCGCCTGCCTGACCTTGGCCAGGGTCCCCAGCACCTTGTTCCAGGTTTCCTGGGCTTCCATCACCGAATTGGGGAACATGCAGCCGTCCCAGCAGATGTGGCGCATGGTCCGGGTCAGTTCGCCATCCGCGCCGCGCAGCCAGTAGCCGGCGTGCCTGACCACGTCGAGCCGGCCGTTGGGGTCGTCGATCTGGCAGTGCCGGCCGGTCTTCTCGTGGCTGCCCGAGCCGAAGGTCGTGCCGTCGTTCTGCGCCACGTGGAAATCTAGGGTCCAGGGGCGCAAGGCGTCGGCGACCTTGTGATAGGCCGCATCCAGCGCCTCGGCGTCGGACCATTCGAAATCCTCGGGCAGGAGGCGGTCCTCGGGCGCGTTGGCGCCGAGCACGAACAGCATCGAGTGCGCCATGTCGGCCTGGTAGCCGACGACGCCCGGCATGCCGACCATTTCCAGGAGCTCGACATTCTTGCGCCAGGAATGCATGCCGCCCCAGCAGATCTCGCCTTCCGCGACGATGATCTCGCCATGATCCCGGGCGATGTGGCCGGCCTCCCGGAACGTGTCGGCGATCTTTTTGGTATTGCCTTCCGGGTCGGCGAGCCACGCCTCGACGCCGACCGATGAATCCACCCGCACCCCGCCGGTCGGCCGGATGCCGATCTCGCGCATCTGGCGGCCGATATTGCACGCCTTGCGCACCTGCGTGAGGAACCGTTGGCGCTCTTCGTCGTCGCCCATCGCCGAGCCGCCGCCGGCGCCGTCCCAGATCGGCGCCACGAACGAGCCGACCTTGAGCCCATACGAGGCGATATGCTCGCTCATTCGCCTGACCTCGCCCTCGTCGCTGTCGATGTCGAAATGCGGGGCGGTGACGAACAGATCAATGCCGTCGAACTTCTCCCCGTCCACCTCGGCGTTCGCCGTCAGCTTCAAAAAGGTGTCGAGCGGAATGATCGGCTCGGAATCCGGCGTGCCCTTGCCGACGATCCCTGGCCAGGCGGCATTGTGCAGCTTCGGGTAGTTGTTGGTTGGCTCGGCCATTGGTTTCCCCTCCCTGGGCTCCGGTCTGTTCCGAGCGGACCGGATTTCCCTTTCGAACGTATCACCATGATCGGCAGGTCTCAAAAGCCGGCGCAAGCCAAATCGTCATCTTCCGGTCGGTCGCCCGTCTCCGGATGTCGCTCGAGCCGGGGCCGGGATCCCGCACAATGGCCCTTCCCCCGCCGGCCCGTCTCCCGCGCCGCTGCCGCGCGGCAAGGGCGGCTAGGCAGCCGACGCGATCATCCGCGTCAGGCATCGGCCGGTGATGGAATTCGGATCGCCCAGATCGCGCACGGCATCCATGTGATTGCGCGCGACAATCACGGTCTGCGAGACCTTCGAGCCTTGCTCGGTCAGATACCTGGCGAAGGCGTCGGCCTGGGCGTGAAAGGGCTCCGTTTCCCTGGCCCCGACAAGAATGGAAACAGAGGTCGCGGGGTCGTGCGTTCGCTTGCATGGTGAAAACGCGTCGACCTCCGCGTCGGTGAGGCCGATCTCGGACTTGAGGAAGCAATCCTGCAGCGGCTCCAGATCGTAGACGCCGCCCAGCAGCAGCGCCGATTTGATTCCCGATGGCACCGCGTCGTCGCTGAACAGGCACGTGGCGAGTTGCGCACCGGCGGAATGCCCGCTGACACTCAGGCGCGAAGCGTCGCCGCCCTGTTCGCCGATATGGTCCGCCACCCACCGCCTGGCCCGCCGCACCTGATCGACAATTGTCGCCAGCCGAACCGCCGGCATCAGCGCGTAGTCGACGATGACCGCAATCGCGCCCGCCGCGACGACGCCTTCGGCGATGTAGGAGTAGTCGTTTTTGGAAAACATGCGCCAGTAGCCGCCATGGAAGAACATGTGCACCGGCGCCCCTCCGTTCGCATCCTCGGGAATGAACACATCGAGCCTCTCCGAGGGCTCGTCGCCATAGGCAATATCCGCCTTCATCGGCAGGGCCGAACGGGTCGCCGCGCTGCGCACCCTCAGATCGTCGACGATGGCGTCGAAGTCCGCGACATGCCCACGAATGCGAAAGGGATCGGTTTCCACCATTTCCCCCTACAGGCTGGAGGCGATGTACTTCGCCTCCAGAAACTCTCTGATGCCGTGGTGCTGACCGCCTTCGCGCCCGAGCCCGCTTTGCTTGACGCCGCCGAACGGCGCCGCCGGATCGGACACCAGGCCGCGATTGAGCCCGATCATGCCCGCCTCGACCGCACCCGCGACGCGCAGCCCGCGGGAGATGTCGCGCGTGTAGATATAGGCGGCGAGCCCGTATTCGGTGTGATTGGCCAGGGCGATCACCTCTTCCTCGGTAACGAAGCGGGTCACCGGCGCCACCGGCCCGAAGATCTCCTCGCCGGCCATGGCGGCGTCGGGCGGCACGTCGGCGAGCACGGTCGGCGGATAGTAAAAGCCCCGGTTGCTCGACGCGGTACCGCCGCAGACCAGCCGCGCGCCCTTGCCCAGCGCGTCGGCGACCAGTTCCTCGATCTTTTCGACCGCCGTGCGGTTGATCATCGGCCCGCACTCGGTCGCCGGGTCGGCGCCGGCGCCCACCTTCAGGGCCGACATGCGCTCGGTCAGCCCGGCGACGAAGGCGTCGTGAATGCCCGCCTGCGCATAGATGCGGTTGGCCGCCGTGCACGCCTCGCCGGCATTGCGCATCTTGGCGATCATGGCGCCGTCGAGCGCGGCATCGAGATCGGCATCGTCGAAGACGATGAACGGCGCGTTGCCCCCCAGCTCCATCGAGCAGGAGATGACGTTCTTGGCCGCCTCGGCCAAAAGGACGCGCCCGACGCTTGTCGAGCCGGTGAAGGACAACTTGCGCACCCGCGGATCGGCGAGGATTTGCGCCATCAGCGGGCCGGGCTTGGTGGTGGTCAGGACGTTCACCACCCCCGCCGGCACGCCGGCCTCCTCGTAGAGCGCGGCGAGCGCATAGGCGGTCAGCGGCGTCTCGGTCGCCGGTTTCAGGATCACCGTGCAGCCGGCGGCCAGGGCCGGCGCGATCTTGCGCGTCGCCATGGCGGCGGGGAAATTCCACGGCGTGATCATCAGACAGATGCCCATCGGCTGATAGTCGATCACGATCCGGTTGGTGCCCGCCGGCGCGGTGCCGAATTCACCGGTGACGCGCACCGCCTCTTCGGCATTCCAGCGGAAGAACTCCGCCGCATAGGCGACCTCTCCCTTCGCATCCGGGAGCGCCTTGCCGTTCTCCATCGAAATCAGGGTTGCCAGCATCTCCGCGCGCCCGACCATGAGCTCGAAGCAGCGGCGCAGGATCTCCGAACGTTCGCGCGGCGCCGTCTGACGCCACCCTTGCGCCGCCTCGGCGGCGGCCTCGATCGCCGCCGCCGCGTCCTCGGCAGACGCGTCGGGCACCGCCGCCAACACGGCCTCGGTGGACGGATCGATGACGTCGATGAGCTCGCCGCTGCGCGCTGGCGCCCACTGGCCGCCGATATAGAGCCCTTTCGAAATCGCCTTGGGATCGGGGAGCACGTTCATCTTCGCCTTCCGGGTCTACGCGGGGACCGCCGCGAGGTCGCCGTCATAGGCGGCCTGCATCAGGTGTTTCATCGCCGTGAGATCGAACGGCCGGGGGTTGTTCTTGATCAGGCGATCGATGCCGACGGCCTGTTCGGCGGACCACTCGAGCTGGTCGCGGGCAAGCCCGAGCGCCTGCAACGTCGGATCGATCCCGATCGCGTCGAAAATCCTCTTCACCTCCGCGATCGCGGCGTCCGCCGCCTGCCTGGTACTCTGCCCGTCGTGGCTGACCCCCAGCGCCGCCGCGACCTGAGCCATCTCGGGCTCGCGGGCGGGCCGGTTGTAGGTCAACACATAGGGCAGGACGCAGGCGACCCCGAGACCGTGCGCGGTGTGGGTGAGTGCGCCGACCGGATACTGGATGGCATGCGCCGCGGCGGTGCCGGCGGTGCCGAATGCGCAACCGGCGGCCAGTGAAGCCAACATGACGTCCGCCCGCGCATCTTCGTTGCCGCCGTCCTTGACCGCCGCCTCGAGGCTGCGGCCGAGCAGCCCGATGGCAAGCAGCGCGTAATGGTCGGTCAGGGCGCTTTTGCCCACGAAGACATGCTGCTGCGCCAGTTCCGGCGTCGGATCGCGGCGAATGGCGGTGAAGGCCTCGATGGCGTGGGTGAGGGCATCGGCGCCGACGGCGGCGCTGAGCTCCGGCGGGCAGGTCAGGGTCAGCTCCGGATCGCAAAGCGCCACCGCGGCGATCAGATGCGGGCTCGAAATGCCGACCTTGAGCGTTCGGTCCGGATCGGAGATCACCGCCACCGGCGTCACCTCCGAGCCGGTTCCGGCGGTGGTCGGCACGGCGATCACCGGCAACGTCGGCCCTGGCACCTTGAATTCCCCGTAATAGTCCGGCAGCGCGCCGCCATGGCTGAGCAGCAATGCCGCGCACTTGGCGTAGTCCAGGCAGCTGCCGCCGCCGATGCCGATGACCATGTCGGCGGCAAAATCGCCGATCTCGGCGACGCCGGCGGCAACCGTTTCCCGGGGGACGTCCGGTTGCACCCGGTCATGCACCTGCACTTCGATCGAAGCCGCCTCGAGCCCGGCCGTCATTTCCGCGAACGTTCCGGTCGCCGCGAAGCGCGCGTCCGTGCACACCAATGCCCGCCGGCCGAATTTCGCCGCCGCAGCGGCAAGGGCGCGCCGCTGACCCGTGCCGAAGAGGATTTCGCGCGGCAGCCTAAGCGCGGCGAACTGTGACATGATCGCCAATCCCCCCGAGCCCGGGCCTCATCCGCGCGGCGATTCGGCCTCGACGCGGCGCACGGGCGGTTTCGACTTTTCGTTGCATCTGGGACGCCTCGCGTTCCAGACTTCATATCCTATAGGATATCGTATTGTACAGGCGCGAGCATCATGTTAGTGACGGTTTGTGTCAAGGGTCCCGAACCAGCGACCATGGAATTGAAGCAGGCCGACAGCTTTGAAGCGGGAGGCGCGATCCCCCGGCCGGTCTCTTTGGCGGGGGGCGTCTACGACGCCATTTTCGGGCAGCTGATGTCGCTGCGGATCGCGCCGGGCTCGCGCATCACCGTCGATAGCCTGGTCAAGGAACTCAACGTCTCCCAAACGCCCATCCGCGAGGCGCTGGGACGCCTCGAAGGCGAGGGGCTGGTCACCCGGACGCATTTGATCGGCTACCGCGCCGCCCCGCAAATCACCCGCAGCCAGTTCGACGATTTGTATGAACTGCGGTTGCTTCTCGAACCCGAGGCCGCCGCCAGCGCCGCGCAGCGAATCGACGACGATGACTTCGCGCATCTGCGCCAGCTCGCCGACGTGATGGCCGCCGATGACGACGGCGATGCGCAAGTCCGCTACTCGAACTTCGCCCGCAAGGACGCCGACTTTCACGACCGCATTCTGGCGATCGCCGGCAATGCGCTGATCCGCGAAACCTTGCGCCTTCAGCATACGCATTTCCACATATTCCGATTGATGTTTCACTGGCGGGTGACCGCGGAAGCTCTCGACGAGCACGGCGCAATCATGGATGCTCTGGGGCGCCGGGAGCCTGCGGCGGCCCGCGTCGCGATGCGCCAGCACATCAAGAGCTCGCAGGCCCGGCTGCTGCCGGCGTTTACCTGACCCGCGCCAGCGAGGGAGCTTGGCTCATGGCCAAAAAGCATCACAAGAAAAACGGAGCGAAACGCAGGTCCAGCGATGCTCCGCCCAACCAGGAGGTAACTTCAATGCCCGGCAAGCGGATATTGATG
Organism: uncultured Devosiaceae bacterium; assembly: GCA_964574935.1. Lineage (GTDB taxonomy): Bacteria > Pseudomonadota > Alphaproteobacteria > Rhizobiales > Devosiaceae > JBBECE01. The sequence continues at coordinate 40,730 of CAZNOZ010000014.1, forward strand.
CTCACCGGTGAGTTTACCGAAGAGTACGAGATCTACGTGTTTCAGAAGGCGATGGAGGCGGTGGGGCACACCGTCCACGTGGTCTGCCCGGACAAGAAGGAGGGCGAAATGATCAAGACCTCCTTGCACGATTTCGAGGGCGACCAGACCTACACCGAAAAGCCCGGCCACTTCGCCGAAATCAACAAGACCTTCCACGAGGCCGAAACGCAGCTCGAGGAGTACGACGCGGTCTATTGCGCCGGCGGTCGCGGCCCGGAATACATCCGGATCGACAAGCGAATTCAGGCCATCATCCGCCACTTCCACGAGGCCCAGAAGCCGATCTTCACAATCTGCCACGGCGTGCAGATACTGATCGCGGTCGATGGTGTGGTGCGGGGCAAGCGCGTCGCCGCGCTGGCGGCCTGCGAACCGGAGGTGACGCTCGCCGGTGGCACTTATGTCGATCTGACACCGACCGATTCGTTGATCGACGGCACGATGGTCTCGGCCAAGGGCTGGACGGCGCTTTCGTCGTTCATGCGCGACTGCCTGAAGGTCCTCGGCACCGAAATCCACCACGCCGAACGTCAGGCCGGGCAGATCGCCGCGGAGTGAAACGGGCCCTCCGATGACCTCCATCGGCGCCCCTCCCGTTCAGCCATCGGTCCGCAATCGGAGCGAGGCGACGGCTTGCTGAGGTGATGAAATGGCGTGCGGCCCCGGCCGCCCGCCTCACCGGCCAGCGTGGGAGAGGTTGACGCCACTGTCGCCGTCGAACACCACCACCTTGTCGGGGTTCCACGAGAATCTGATTTCCTCGTCGATCTCGAGACTGGTCTGGGCGGGCACGGTGGCGTGCAGGAAGTTCTCACCCATGCGGAGCGTGACGATCTTCTCGACGCCGTGATTTTCGACGTCGTGCACCCGCGCCTGCGCGGGCGCGTCGGCTTCCAGGAATATGTCTTCGGGCCGAATGCCGAAGATCAGCGGGCGTCCGGCGGCGCCCGCTCCTTTGCCTTTTCCGTTCAGCGGCAGACGCTCGCCGGTGGCGGTCACCGCTTCTGAGCCGGCGAGCTGGCCGTCGATGAGGTTCATCGGCGGCGATCCCACCGAACGCGCCACGAAGGTGTTGATCGGGTCGGCGTAGATTTCGTGCGGCGCGCCGGTCTGCACCAGCTGGCCCTCGTCGAGCACGCCGATTTTGTCGCCCATCGACATCGCCTCGATCTGGTCGTGGGTCACGAACAGGAAGGTGGCGCCGAGATTCATCTGCAGGTTCTTGAGCTCGATTCGGAGCGCCTCGCGCAGCTTCGCATCGAGGGCCGAAAGCGGCTCGTCCATCAGGAACACGCGCGGTTCGCGCACGATGGCGCGCCCGATCGAAACGCGCTGCATTTCGCCGCCGGACAACCGGTCCACCTTGCGGTCGAGCAGGGGCTCGATGCGCAGCGTCCGGGCCACGCGCCCGACCCGTTCGCCGATGTCCGCCGCATCGTAGTGTCGGATTGGTGACTTGAGCGGGAATTCGAGATTTTCCCGCACCGTGTAGCGCGGATAAAGCGAATATTGCTGCAGCACCAGCGCCACGTCCCGTTCGGCCGGGCCCCAGCGGCCCACATCCTGATCGTCGATGAAGACCTGCCCCGCCGTGGGTTTCTCCAGTCCCGCGACGACCCTCAGCGTCGTGGTTTTTCCGGCGCCCGTGCGGCCGAGCAGAACGAAGAACTCGCCGTCGGCGACTTCGAGGTGCAGGTCGTTCAACGCCGTGACGTTGCCGAAGGTCTTCGTGATGCCCTTGAGCCTGATGTTCGCCATCAGAACGCGATCCCCAGAGATTTGCCGGTCGCGGTATCGAAGAAATGCGCCCGCGTCGGATCGATCCGCGCCCAGACCTTCTCCCCGGTCCCAGGCACCAGGCCGCTCGTGGTGCGCGCCCGCAAGACGTCCTCGCCCAACTTGAGATCGACGATATCGTGAGACCCCAGCGGCTCGATGATGCCCGCCTCCACGGCGACGTAGCCGTCACGTTCCTCGCGCGACACGAGCACGCCTTCGGGCCTTACGCCGAGCGACAGATTGCCCTTTTGCCCGTTGGCGGCCGAGAGCTTTCCGGTCAGCTCGGTCGGGAACGCGAAGCGCAGCCCGTCGCCTCCGATGTTGACGTGCGCGTGTCCGTCCTCCTCGCCGACATCGGCGGCCACCACGTTCATCACCGGACTGCCGACGAACTGGGCGACGAACATGTTTTCGGGCCGCTCATAGACGCTGGACGGCGTCCCGATCTGCTGCAGGATGCCCTCGTGCATCACCACAATGCGGTCGGCGAGCGACATGGCCTCGACCTGGTCGTGGGTCACGTAGATCGTTGTCGACCCCTGCTTGATGTGAAGCCGCTTGATCTCGGCCCGCATTTCCTCGCGCAGCTTGGCGTCGAGCGCCCCGATCGGCTCGTCCATAAGCATCGCCTTGGGCTGCCGCACCAGGGCCCGGCCGATGGCCACCCGCTGCATGTCGCCGCCCGAAAGCGCCGATGGCCGTTTCGATACCAGGTCCGAGATCTGCAGCGTCTTGGCCAGCGACTTCACGCGCTCGGTGATTTCGGCGTGGTTCACGCGCATCGCCTTGAGCGGAAAGGCGATGTTTTCGAATACCGTCATGTGCGGATACAGCGAAAACGACTGGAACACGAAGGCGATGTCGCGCTCCGACGCCTGCATGTGCTGCACCGTCTTGCCGTCGAGCAGAATATCGCCTTCGTCGATGGTCTCGAGCCCGGCGATGGCCCTGAGCGTCGTCGTCTTGCCGCAGCCCGATTGCCCGAGCAGCACAATGAATTCTTTGTCCTCCACCACGAGGTTCAAATCGTTGATGACGTGCAGCGCGCCGAAATGCTTGTCGATGCCGCGCAGCTCGATATGCGTCATGACTGGTGACCCTCGTCCGCCGGCTCCTCGCGCGGAATATGAATGGCGATGATGAAGCCGATCAGCCCGACAAGCGAGATCGTCGCGCCGTACATGTGCAAAATCTCGCTCCACGGCTGACACAGCGAGATGATGCCCAGGATCATCACCGTCTGCGCCGCCGGTTCGAGATATTTCTGGTTGATCGAACGGAAGCTCATTTGCGGATCGCTCCGAAGCTCATGCCGCGCAACAGGTGATTGCGCAGCAGGAAGGTGAAGATCGCCACCGGCAGCAGGAACAACACCGTCCCCGCCGCGATCACCGTCCAGTCCTGCAGCCCCGTTCCGACCTGGCTCGGGATGAAGGGCGGGGCCGTCTGGGCCCGGCGGTTGGTCAGGATCAGCGCGAAGGCGTATTCGTTCCACGCGGTGATGAAGCAGAACACGGCGGTCGCCGCGATCCCGGTCGCCGCCTCCGGCAGCACGATTCGAAAGAAGGCCTGCATGCGCGTATAGCCGTCCACGAGCGCCGCCTCCTCGTATTCCTTCGGGATTTCGTCGATGAAGCCTTTCATCAGCCATACGGCGAACGAGACGTTGAACGCGGTGTACAGGAGGATCAGGCCCAGATGCGTGTCATTCAGGCCGACCGCGCGGTACATCAGATACATCGGTATCGCGATCACCACCGGTGGCAGCATTCGGGTCGACAGGATGAAGAACAACAAGTCCGCCTCGCCCTTCACCTTGAAGCGGGAGAAGCCATAGGCGGTGATCGTTCCCATCGACACCGCCAGGATCGTCGAAGTGATCGCGATGATCAGCGAGTTGAGGAAGCGGCTGGGATAGGGCGAGGACTGAACCTGCCCGTTGGCGTCGCGTGACAGGCGCTCGCCCCCGTCCAGGACGAGTTTTTCCCACCAGGGGGCGGCATCGTACACTTCCTGGCTGACCGGCTCGGTGAGCTGGGCGCGCTTGAGGAAGAGCTTCACGAAGGGCGTGATCTGCGGCTCGAAGACGATCGTGGGCGGCACCGAGGTGGCGAGCACGAGCGGTTTGAACGCAGTCGATGTGATCCAGTAGATCGGCGCCAGGAAGATCAGCGTGGCCGCCACCACCGCCGCGATGGCCAGCCGGTTTCCAAGTCGTTCCGAGCGGGTCTGGACGGCGGCCATCTCAGCGTTCCTTCACCCGGTTGAGGTACTTGATGTAGATGTTGGTGATGCACAGCACCATGATCAGGATGATGTAGGCCAGCGCCGAGGACGGTCCGGTCTGCCACTGCTGGAACGCCAGCTTGTAAAGGCGCGACGAGATCAGCTCGGCGGCCGGTTGGCCGGTCATGATGTAGGCGACGTCGAACGTCTTGAACGCCTCCATGGTGCGGAAGATGACCGCAATCAGAAGGATCGGCGCCACCAGCGGCAGCGTGATGCGGAAGAAGGTGTAGAGCTTGCCGGCCCGGTCGATGGCCGCGGCCTCGTACAGGTGCTTGGGGACGGCGCTGAGACCCGCCAGCGACAGCAGCATCACGAAGGGCGCCCACATCCAGATATCGGTAATCGCCACGGCGTAGAGCGCCAGGTGGGAGTCGGTGAGCCACTGCACGGTGCCCAGGCCGAGCGCGTAGTTGAGCGGCCCCCAGGACGGGTCGTAGATGAGTTTCCAGAACAGCCCCACCACCACCGGCGACAGCATCATCGGAAGCAGCAGCAGCGTGGTCACGAATCCTCTGAACGGAATCGGGCGGTTGAGCAGCAGGGCCAGGCCGAAGCCGACGAAAAACTGGCCGGCCACCGAGACGATCACGTACCACAGCGTCGTGGAGAAGGTGCGCCAGATCACCGGGTCGGCAAGAATGTCGACGTAGTTCTTCAGCCCGACGAAGTTGATGGGCTTGTTGGTCGAGGCGCGAAAATCGGTGAACGAGAACCCGAGCGAATAAAGCAGCGGGAAAATGTTGAAGATGATGAGGAACGCCACCGTCGGAATTACGAACGCGTTCCGGATGGTCAGGTCGCTCCAGCCGCGTCTTGCGGCGCGCGACTGCGGATCGAGCGTCGTCACAATGCTGGTCACGTCCTGTCCCCCGATCGAAAGGCCCCGGGGAGGGATTTTGCCTCCCCGGGACCGCTGTTGTTGATTATTCGGCCGGATACCCTGCGCTGGTCAGCGTATCGACCCACGTCGCCGTGAGCTTGTCCAGCGTCTCCTGAGCCGTGCCTTGTCCGTCCACCACGTAGGGGTAGAAGGTGTCTGCGGCCTCCGTCAGGAGTTCGGCGTACTCGGGCAGCGCCCAGAAGTCTCTCACCTTGAACATGGTCTGGTAGAAGGCTTCGTTGTACGGCGTTGCGTTGCGGAACTCCTCGCTCGACAGCAGGGCGGCGTTGCAGGCGTAGCCACCGAGCTCGGCCCAACGCTTCTGCGTGTCTTCCTTGACGAACCACTCAAGGAACTTCATCGACTCGTCGATGTTCTCGCCGTAGCTGATCACGGAGATGCCCTGACCGCCCAGGGCGGCGAAGTCGTCGCCACGCGGGCCCGGCGGGTTGGCGAAGAAGCCCATGTCACCGGCGTAGGGGTTGGTCGCCTCGTTCACGAGCGAGGGGAAGAACGCGAAGAAGTTCATCGCCATCGCGACCTGGCCCTGCGCCATCGCCGTGTTGGTCTCGGTGAAGAACGCATTGCCCCAGCCCGGCGGGTTGAACGTGAAGAGCTTGCGATAGTCCTCGAGCGCTTCGACCGACTCGGGCGAATTGAGCTGGCCGCTCACCTTGTAGGTGTCATAGTCGCCGAACGAACCGCCGTAGGCGAACACGGAGTTCTCGACGCCCATGACAATCGCGTCGCCGGCGTTCATCGTGTAGATGGCGGCCCCATACATATTGTCATCGGGCCGGTTGAAGAACTCGGCGATATCGATGAGCTGCTTGAACGTCTGCGGAACGCCGAGGTCGTAGCCGTACTTGGCCTTGAAGTTGGCCATCTCGGTCGGATCCTCGAACAGGTCCTTGCGATAGGCCCAGCCGACGGCGTCGCCCTCGAGCGGCACCGCCCAGTATTTGCCGCCATACTGGGAATAGTACTGCATCGTCGCCGGGGCCATGACCTCGGTGAGGTTGTGCTCGGCCACGAAGTCGGTCAGTTCGACATAGTGGCCACCGGTGGAAGCGGCGCCGAGGAACTGGCTGTCGCCGACCACAAGATCGTACGCCGAGCCGTGAGCATTGAGTTCGGTGAACAGCTTGGTCTGGAAGTCCGGCCACGGGACCGTCTCGACGGTGACGGTGACACCGGTCTCGGCCTGGTAGTCGTTGACCAGCTCCTGCAGATAGTTGGCAGGGTCCCATTCCGCCCACAGTATCGTCAGCTCCTGCGCCTGGGCGCTGATACTGCCCAAGGCCAGCAAGCTGGTTCCGGCCAGAAGGCCGGCGATGGTTTTGTGCATCGTTTTCTCTCCCTTAGTGGATGACACCCGCTCGGGGCGAGCGCCGGTTACAGTCATGGTCGTTGCCTTGAGTTCAGGCCGGGCAGCCCTTCTCGACCGCCATCGGGTGCCTGAACCCGCCCTTGATGACTCGCTTCCTGGATTTCGCTTGTATTCCTCCCTCTCCGCTTGCCATCCGTTCTTGCGCCGGCTTCCCGGTGAAGCACTTCACCGGGACCTTGTCCCTTCCGGTCAAACGCGCCGGGATGGGGCGGCACAAAATCTTGCATTCTTATCGGTTCGTTTCCAGTCCCGCCCTCATCTCGTCAGGATTCGCCGACGCGCCGATTTTCCGAACTCCACTCCACCGAACCGGCCTTGCCGCCAGCCCGCGCATCTCGCGCGGCGGCCTCGACAAGCGCCGACGCGGCCCATTGCGCGACATCCTGCGCCTCGCTGAACGACAGCCCCCAGATGTCCTCGAGAACGATCAGCATCTCGATGCCGAAGACCAGGGAAAGCGCCTGCGCCAGGCGCCGCTGCTGATCGCCCGAAAGCCTGCCCGCCAGCGGCGCCGTGGCCTCCTGCAATAGGTCCACCCGATGGCCGCGCGTGAACTGCGGTTCACCGCCGAGCGTTCCGGCCTGCCGTCTGGCCCATTGTTCCAGCGACAGCTTCAGCGCCGCCTTGAAGGTCGCCTTGAATTCCTCGATCCGCGGCATCGACGACGCCAGAAGGTCGGCGACCCGCGCCCGCGCATCGTCGTCGTCCGGCGTCCACTCGAGAATGGGTCCGAGCGCCTCGTCGACGACCGCGTGGATCAGTGCCGCTTCGCTCGGGAAATAGCGGTAGGCCGTCGCCCGCGACACGCCGGCGGCTTCCGCCACCTCGCTGACCGAAGGGGTTGCACCGGACTGCATCAGCTCGACCGCGGCCTCGAGCATGAGCCGGCGCGTGCGTGCCCGCGGTCCCTTTTCCACATCGCCTTCGGCCTTCACAGGTGACCCGTTTCGTTGACGTGAGACGCTGATATCAATATGATACACGCATCTCAATTCCGTGCAATACCTCGTTGAGGATTCGTTAACCATCAATCACAAGGCCTGAAAATCCGGGGCTCTGGCGGCAGGGGAGGCCAGATGAACTACATCTTCGTGGCGGGCACCGCGGATACCAAGGGCGAGGAGCTGGACTTTCTTGCCGCCGGCGTGGCCGCTGCCGGCGGCCGCCCGCTCAAGATCGATGTCGGAACCCGCCAGCCCTCCATAGCCGTGGATGTGTCGGCGTCCGAAGTCGCCGCCGCACATCCCCAGGGCGCCAACGCGGTCCTGGCGGGTGACGATCGCGGCACGGCGGTGGCCGCCATGGCCGAAGCGTTTGCGCGCTACGTCGGCGGCCGGCCGGACGTCGCTGGCATTGTCGGCATCGGCGGTGGCGGCGGCACCGCGATCGTCACCGCGGGCATGCGGGCGCTGCCGCTGGGCGTGCCCAAGCTGATGGTCTCGACAATGGCCTCGGGGGACGTCTCCGGCTATGTCGACATCTCCGACATCGTCATGATGCCGGCGATCACCGATTTGGCCGGCCTGAACCGGATCAGCCGCGCCGTGCTCGCGCGAGCCGCCCGGGCCATCGTCGCCATGGCGGCCGACTCGGGCCAGGAGACCCGGGCTTTGGCGCCGGTGGGGCTGACCATGTTCGGCGTCACCACGGCTTGCGTGACCGCCATCGCGGAACGACTGGCCGGCGAGGTCGAGCCGGTGATTTTTCATGCCACCGGCACCGGCGGGCGCACGATGGAAGCGCTCATCGACGCGCGGCAGCTGACCGGGGTCATCGACATCACCACCACCGAAATCGCCGATCACCTCGTCGGCGGCGTCCTCAGCGCCGGCCCCGACCGGCTCGGCGCCATTGCGCGCACGGGGGTGCCCTGGATCGGCTCTCTGGGGGCGCTCGACATGGTCAATTTCCAGGCCCCCGACACCGTGCCGGCGCAGTTTGCCGAGCGGCTCTTCTATCGCCACAATCCGAACGTGACGCTGATGCGCACCACCGAGGCCGAGTGCGCGCTGATCGGCGAGTGGATCGCCAAAAAACTCAACGCCTGCGACGGCCCGGTCGTCCTGCTCGTGCCGGAAAACGGCGTCTCGGCGCTCGACATCGAGGGCGGGGCGTTCCACGATCCGGCGGCCGACGCGGCGCTCTTCGCGGCGCTGGAGGCGGCATTCGTCGTCACCGGCAGGCGCCGCATCGAGCGCCTGCCGCTGCACATCAACGATCCGGCGTTCGCCGACGCCGCGATCGCCGCCTGGCACGAGATCGCGCCCGGGGAGGGGACATGACAGCCATCGCACGCGCCGACATCCTCGAGAAATTCCACGCCATGGTCGCCGCCGGCCAGCCGATCATCGGCGGCGGCGCCGGCACCGGGATTTCCGCCAAGTCGGAGGAGGCCGGCGGCATCGACCTGATCATCATCTACAATTCGGGACGCTACCGGATGGCGGGCCGCGGCTCGGCGGCGGGCCTGCTCGCCTATGGCAACGCCAACGAAATCGTCACGGAAATGGCCGCCGAGGTGCTGCCGGTGGTCGCCCACACCCCGGTGCTGGCCGGCGTCAACGGCACCGACCCCTTCACCGACATGCCGCGCTTCCTCGCCGAGCTCAAGGCGATGGGCTTCTCCGGCGTACAGAACTTCCCAACCATCGGGCTTTTCGACGGCCGCATGCGACTGAGCTTCGAGGAGACCGGGATGGGCTACGCCCTCGAGGTCGAGATGATCCGCGCCGCCCGCGGGCTCGACCTGCTGACCACCCCTTATGTCTTCGACCCCGACGAGGCCCGCGCCATGACCGAGGCCGGCGCCGACATCGTCGTCGCCCATATGGGGGTGACGACCGGCGGCGCCATCGGCGCCACCGGCGCCAAATCCCTCGACGAATGCGTGGGCGAGGTCGCCGCCATCGCCGAGGCGGCGACGGCCGTCCGCGACGACGTGATCGTGCTGTGCCATGGCGGGCCGATTTCGCTGCCCGCCGACGCCCGGCACATCATGGCCAACGTGCCCGGCTGCCACGGCTTTTACGGCGCCAGCTCCATGGAACGATTGCCCGTCGAGCAGGCGATCAAGGCCCGGGTCGAGGAATTCAAGGCGATGACGCGCGCCGCGCCGTCGGGAGCCTGACGCCCAAACGCCACCGCCTGTTATCCGCCCTTCGCCACCACCTGCGTGATCGTCGCCATCGCGCCGATCTCGAATAGCGAGGTGAGGTGCGCGGTGACCGTCGCCGCGAAATCCGCGTTCCGCGCCAGGTCGTCGCCGAACACCTCGCGCACCCCGAGATACCCTTCGGCCAGCGCCGCCGCGTCGCCTTTGGTCTCGCCGTAAATGCCCGCCAGTCGTGCCGCCAGCGGGTCGCGCACGTCGATCGGTTGCCCCCGCTCGTCGATGCCGGCGACGTAGCGCATCCACCCGGCGACCCCCAGCGCCAGGCGCGTGGAAGGGGCGCCAACGGCGATCCGGTCCCGGATCGTGCCGAGCAGGCGCTGCGGCAGCTTTTGCGAACCGTCCATCGCGATCTGCCAGGTTCGGTGCCTGAGCGCCGGATTGGCGAACCGCTCGAGCAGCGCGTCGCGGTAGGCACCCAGATCGACACCCGGCACATCGAGCGTCGGGGCGATCTCCTCTGTCATCATCTCCCCGATGAGGGCGCCGAGACCGGGTTCGGAAATCGCCTCGGCCACCGTCTCGTGGCCGCTGAGATACCCCAGATACGCCAGCGTCGAGTGCGCGCCGTTGAGCATCCGGAGTTTCATCAGCTCGAAGGGCGCCACGTCCGCGACCATCTCGACGCCGACCTCTTCGAGGCGCGGCCGGCCGGCCGGGAAGTGGTCCTCGACCACCCATTGCGTGAAGGGCTCGGTGACCACCGGCCAGGCATCCTCGACCCCGAGCGCCGCCGCCACCGCCGCCCGGTCGGCGTCGGTCGTCGCCGGCACGATCCGGTCGACCATTGTCGAGGGGAACGCCACCTCGGCCTCGATCCACTCGCCGAGCGCCGGGTCCATGAGCCGCGCCAGCGCCACCACGATCTGGCGCGCGGTTTTGCCGTTCGCCGGCAGGTTGTCGCAGCTCACGACCGTGAAGGGGGCTCGTCCCTCTTCCCGCCGCGCCGCCAGCGCCGCCACCAGAAGCCCCGGGGCCGACACCGGCGCCGCCGGATCGCTGAGGTCATGGACGATGTCGGGATGGGCGGGGTCGAGCTCGCCGGTCGCCGGGTCGTGGCAATATCCCTTTTCGGTGACGGTCAGCGTCACGATCCGGGTCGCGGCGGCGGTCAGCGCCGCCATCAGCGCGGCGCGCTCTTCCGTGGCCACCAGAACCCGGCTGAGCGATCCGATCACCCGCGGCCGGTCGCCCTCGGCGCCACGCACAAGAACCGTATAGAGCCCGTCCTGGGGGGCGAGCGCGTCGCGGGTCGCCGGCCGTTTGAGGCTGGCTCCGACGATCCCCCAGGTCGGATCGTCCGCCAGAATGTCGTCGAGGTAGACCGCCTGGTGCGCCCGATGGAAGGCGCCGACCCCCAGATGCACGATCCCGGCGGTGACCGCGGCCCGGTCGTAGGCCGGCACCTGAACTGCTTTCGGCAGGCCGTCGAGCCTGGCGTCGCAAAGCCGCCCGCTCACAGCCTGTAGGCCCGCTTGACCAGGCCGTAGGCGAGCTCGTGCGCCAGCTCCTGCGCCTCCTCCTCGCGCAGCCGGTGTTCGGCGACCAGCCGCGCCAGGAACGAGCAGTCGATCCTCCGGGCGACGTCGTGCCGCGCCGGGATCGAGGGGAAGGCGCGGGTGTCGTCGTTGAAGCCGACCGTGTTGTAGAAACCGGCCGTTTCCACCGCCAGCTCGCGAAACCGCCGCATCCCCTCTGGGCTGTCATGGAACCACCAGGGCGGCCCGAGTTTCAGGCACGGATAGACACCGGCCAGCGGCGCCAGCTCCCGCGAGATGCTGCTCTCGTCGAGCATGAACACGATCACCGTCAGCTCCGGCTCCAGCCCCACCGCCTCGAGCAGCGGCCTGAGCGCGCCGACATAGTCGGTGCGGGTGGGAATGTCGAACCCCATGTCGCGCCCGAACCGCTCGAAGATGGCGCCCGAGTGATTGCGACAGGCGCCCGGGTGGATCTGCATCACCAACCCGTCCTCGAGGCTCATCTTCGCCATCTCGGTCAGCATCTGGGCCCGGAACAGCGCCCGCTGGACCGCGTCCGCGGTGCCGGCGCGCACGGTGTCGAACAGCGAAGCGGCCTCCGCCGGGGTGAGGTTGGCGGTCTCGGCGCTCGGGTGCCCGTGATCGGTGGAGGTCGCCCCAAAGGTCTTGAAGAAGCCCCGCCGCGTCCGGTGCGCGTCGAGATACCCCTCCCACGTTCCGGTGTCGCACCCGGAAATCTCCCCGAAAGCGTCGAGATTGGCCGCAAACCCCTCGAAATCCGGGTCGACGACGTTGTCGGGCCGATAGGCGGTGATGACCCGTCCGCCCCATTCGGATTCGCGGATCTTGCGGTGCTGGTCGAGTGGGTCGAGCGGGCTTTCGGTGGTCGCGATGACTTCGAGATTGAACCGCTCGAACAGCGCCCGGGGCCGGTATTCGTCGCGCTCCAGGCACGCTGCAATGCGATCGTAGGCGTCGTCTGCCGTCGCCGCGGTCAGCGGTTCGGTAATCCCGAACAGCGCCTCGAAAGTGTTGTCGAGCCACATCCGCGTCGGGGTGCCCCGGAAGAGGTGGTAGTTGTCGGCGAACACCCGCCAGATCGCTCGCCCGTCGGTTTCAGCCCCGCTGCCGTCGCGGGGCATCACCCCCATACGTTCGAGCGGCACCCCCTGCGAATAGAGCATCCGGAAGACATAGTGGTCGGGCACGATCAAGAGGCGCGCCGGGTCGGGGAAGGGTTCGTTGTCGGCATACCAGGCGGGGTCGGTATGCCCGTGCGGGCTAATGAGCGGCAGCTCGCGGACCGTCTCGTAGAGCGCCCGCGCGATGCCCCTGGTGCCGGGATCGGCGGGAAAGAGGCGATCAGGGTGGTTCAACATGTTGACGATCGCCTCCCGGAACAAACCGTCCCCTTGCGGCGGTTGGTGCTCGGAGCATACAACTCTAGCCACCCGTTCGGCCGTCGCGCCGGCGCCCCGGGGGACGGCGCAGCGAACCGAGTTTGGCGCGCCATAGCAACCCCCTAACCGGCGCCGGCACCGATATTCCCAGAAGAGTTGTTGAGCCATGAGCGCATTGGAATTGAGACCCGCCTCCGAGTGCCGCTTCGACGCGGTGAGCCTTGGAGAAGTCATGCTCAGGCTCGACCCCGGCGAGGGACGCATCCGTACCGCCCGCCAGTTCCGGGCCTGGGAGGGGGGCGGCGAATACAACGTCACGCGCGGTTTGAGGCGCTGTTTCTCCCTCAGCACCGCGGTCGTGACCGCCTTCGCGCAGAACGAAATCGGCCTCTTGCTCGAGGATCTGATCCTGCAGGGGGGCGTCGATACCTCGCTCATCAAATGGGTGCCCTATGACGGCATCGGCCGCTCGGTACGCAACGGGCTGAACTTCACCGAGCGCGGCTTCGGCGTCCGCGGCGCGGTGGGCTGCTCGGACCGGGGCAACACCGCCGCCATGCAGCTCAAACCCGGCGACATCGACTGGGAGCTGATTTTCGGGACCATGGGGGTGAGATGGTTCCATACCGGCGGTATTTTCGCGGCGCTCTCGGAGACCACCGGGGCGCTGGTCATCGAGGCCGCCAGGGCGGCCAAGGCGCACGGCACCATCGTCTCCTACGACCTCAACTATCGCCCCTCGCTGTGGAAGGGGATCGGCGGCGTCGAAAGGTGCCAGGAGGTCAACCGCGAGATCGCCCACCATGTCGATGTCATGCTCGGCAACGAAGAGGACTTCACCGCCTGCCTCGGCTACGAGGTCGAAGGGGTCGACGAGTCGCTGACCAAGCTGGAGGCGGGCGCCTTCCGCTCGATGATCGAACGCGTCGTTGCCGACTACCCGAACTTCAAGGCCACCGCGACGACCCTGCGCACCGTCAGGTCCGCCACCGTCAACGACTGGGGGGCCATCTGCTGGGCGGACGGCGAATTCCATTCCGCCACCCACCGCGACAATCTCGAGATCCTCGACCGGGTCGGCGGCGGCGACAGCTTCGCGTCGGGCTTCATTTACGGGATGATGGAATTCGGCGATCCCCGGCAGGCGGTCGAGTACGGCGCCGCGCACGGGGCGCTGGCGATGACGACCCCCGGGGACACCACCATGGCGTCCCTCGCCGAGGTCGAGAAACTGGTCGGCGGCGGCGGCGCCCGGGTCGACCGCTAGGGAAAACGGGAGGACAGCCACATATGCGCGACGAGCTTGCCAAACGCCCGCTCATTCCGGTGATCGTCATCGACGACGCGGCAAACGCCGAGCCGCTGGCCGAGGCGCTGCTCGAAGGCGGCATCGACGTCATCGAAATCACCTTCCGCACCGCCGCCGCCGCGGACGCGATCGCGGCCATCGCCAGATCGTTCCCGCAAATGCTGCTCGGCGCCGGCACCGTGGTCACCAAAGAGCAGGTGCGCCGGGCCCTCGACGCCGGGGCGCAATTCGGCGTGGCGCCCGGGCTCAATCCCGAGACGGTCAAGTCGTTCCAGGCGGCCGACAGGTTCTTCATGCCGGGGGTGATGACGCCGACCGAGATCGAGCAGGGGCTGGCGCTGGGGTGCGACCTGATGAAGTTCTTCCCCGCCGAGCAGGCCGGCGGCGCCAGGTTCCTCAAGGCGCTGGCCGGCCCCTACGCCAGCCAGGGGGTCAGGTTCTGCCCCACCGGCGGCATCGGGCCGGACAACGTCAACGACTACCTCTCGCTCGACATCGTCTTTTCGGTCGGCGGCTCCTGGGTGGCGACCGGCAAGCAGGTCGCCGCGAAGGACTGGGCCACCATCACCGCGCAGGCGAAACAGGCGATGGCGCAACTCGCCTGAATTCGTCGCGCCGCCGGGCTGCCCCGTCAGTCGGGTCAGGCCAGGAAATCGTCGCGCTGCGGCGCGAAGGCGTCGATCAAGACCCCCGCCTCCAGCGCTTGGCAGCCATGGGTGACATTCGGCGGCACGAAATAGCCGTCCCCCGCCTCGAGGATCTCGGTGCGCTCCCCGATGGTCAGCTCGAACCGGCCCGAAGCGACATAGCTCGACTGCACATGGCGGTGCGCGTGCAGGGCCCCGATGGCGCCCGCCTCGAACGCGAATTCCACCAGCATCAGGTCGCCATTGTAGCCCAGCAGCCGCCGGCGGACGCCCGGTGCCGCCTCGACCCAGTCGCTCTCTTCGGGCTTGATGAAGACATCCGATTGGCTCATCTCGCTTGCCCTTTCAGGCGCCCCGGCCGGCCGCCATCGCCGATCACCGCGCCCACCGCATCGCTCATCGCATGGTCTCGACCGGCACCGGATCGATATCGGTGAAATCGACATTGTCGCCGGCCATCGCCCAGATGAAGGCGTAGTTCGTGGTGCCCGCCCCGCAGTGGATCGACCAGTGCGGCGACAGCACCGCCTCCTCGTTGGCGACAACGATGTGCCGGCTGGCGGCCGGCTCGCCCATGAAATGGAACACCCGCGCGTCCTCGGCGAGGCCGAAATAGAGGTACGCCTCCGACCGCCGCTCGTGGACGTGGGCCGGCATCGTGTTCCACACCGAGCCGGTCGCCAGCGTCGTCATGCCGACGACGAGCTGGCAGGTCTCGATGCCTTTCGGATGCACGAACTGGAAGATCGAGCGCTCGTTGCTCGTCTCCGCCGCGCCCATGTCGAGCCGCCTGGCGTCCCCGATCTCGACCCGCCGGGTCGGCAGCGCCCGATGCGCCGGCGCGCTGATGAGATAGAATTTCGCCGGCTCCGCGTCATCGTCGGAGCCCAGGGCGATTTCGCCCGCCCCCAGCCCGACATAGATCATGTCGCGATGCGCCAGCTTGTGGGCCTCGCCGCCGACGGTGACGGTCCCGGCCCCCCCGAGGTTGAACGCCGCCAGCTCGCGGCGCTCCAGAAAGCTGCCGGTTCCCATCGGCCGGATCGCCGCCAGCGAAAGCTCGCCCCCCACCGGCATCGCGCCGCCGACGACCATCCGGTCGTAGTGGGCGTAGGTCAGGTTGACCGCGTCGGGCGCGAACAGACCCTGGACCAGGAAATTCTCCCGCAGCTCGCTGCTGCCCATGCCCGCCGCCGCTTCCGGGCTGACGGCATTGCGCGAGGTGTGGTGCGGCTCGCTCACGGGGCCATTGTCGGTTGGTCGACGGCGTTGCGTCCGGTCACCGGAACAGCCTCGGCAGCCACAGGGAAATCTCGGGCACGTAGGTCACCAGCAACAGCACCGCGATCCCGGCCGCATAGAACGGCCAGATTGTGCGGATCGCCTGATGCACCGGTATCTTGGCGATCGCGCACCCCACGAACAGCACCGCGCCGACCGGTGGCGTGCACAGCCCGATGCCCAGATTGAGCACCATCACGACGCCGAAATGCACCGGGTTCATCCCGTACGACAGCACCACTGGCAGGAAGATCGGCGTCGTGATGATGATCAGCGGCGCCATGTCCATGAAGGTGCCGAAGAACAGCATCAAGACGTTCACCATCAACAGGATGACCAGCGGGTTGTCGGTGATCGAATTCATCAGGGTGACCATCGCCGACGGTACCTGGAAATAGGCCATCAGCCAGCCGAACGCGTTGGCGCACCCCACGATCATCAGCACCATGCCGGTGGTGCGCACGGCGCCCACCGTCGCCGCCACGAAATCGGTCCAGTTCAACGACCGGTAGACCAGGATGGTGATGGCCACCGCGTACACGATCGCGATGCACGAGCTCTCGGTGGCCGTGAACACGCCCGAGCGCACGCCGCCGAAAATGATCAGGATCAGCCCCAGCCCCGGGATCGCCGTGAAGAACCGCGCGCCCACCTGCCTCCAGCCCGGAAACACCTCCGTGGGAAAGCCGCGCCGGCGCGCCACGAAATACGCCGCAATCATCAGCGCCATGGCCAGCAACACGCCGGGGATGATGCCGGCGGTGAAAAGGTCCGCGATCGACAGCCGCCCGCCCGCCGCGATCGAGTAGATGATCATGTTGTGCGAGGGCGGGATCATCAGCGGGATGATGGCGGCGATGATGGTGACGTTGACCGCGTAATCGACGCTGTAGCCCCGCTCCTTCATCTGCGGGATCATCAGCCCGCCGATGGCGGAGGCGTCGGCCACCGCCGAGCCCGAAATGCCGCCGAACAACACCGCGGCGGTGATGTTGACCTGACCCAACCCGCCCTTGAAGTGCCCCACCAGCGACCCGGCCACCGCCACCAGACGCTCCGCGATGCGGCCGCGCACCATCAGGTCGCCGGCGTAGATGAAAAACGGGATCGCCATCAAGACGAACACCGAGGCGCCCGAATTGACGCGCTGAAAGACCACAACCGGCGGCAGGCCGATGTACAAAACCGTGGCGAAGGAGGCCACGCCCAGGCAGAACGCGATCGGCGTGCCGATGACCAGCAGCGCCGCGAAGGTTCCGAACAGGATCAGATATTCCATCGCTCACGATCCCGCGGCATGGCGAACGAAAGCCTCCTCGTCCGGCTTCATGCCGGCGAGCCGTTCGACGATGCGGGTGAGGGTGAACATGCAGGTCAGAAATCCGCCGACGATGATCGGGATGTAGCTCGCCCCGTCCGGAATCCCGAGGGTGGGCTGGGTTCCGTCCCAGGTGCCGACGGCCAGTTCAAACCCGAAAAAGACCATGCCGACGCCGAAGGCGAGAATGGCCAGGTCCGAGATCATGCGCAGCACGACCTTGGCGCCCGGCGGCAGGATGTAGATCAAGACGTCGAAGCCCAGATGCGTGCGCTCCCAGACCCCCACCGCGGCACCCAGAAAAACGAACCAGCCCATCAATGTGATGGACAGCGCTTCCGCCCAGCTGGGGGTGGCGTTGAGCACGTAGCGGCCGAACACCTGATAGGCGACGACAATCGTCATGGCGACCAGGCATGTCCCCGACAGCCACAATGAGACGCGGCTGACCCGGTTCAAGACGTGCGCAAGTCTTATCAGAAACGGTTGCATCGCCCGCCGCCCCGTCGGCCCCGTCGGCAGCGTGGCGCGGGCGAACCCGCGCCACGTTTGGTCTCGTCAGGAAAGCCGAGCTTAGTCGGTGGCCTGAATGCGCGCCACCATGTCCTTCAGCTCGGGGGAGTCGACGTAGGTGTCGTACACCGGGGCCATCGCGTCGATGAAGGGCTGCTTGTCGATCGTGGTGACGATCTCGGTCCCTTCGGAAACGACCTTGGCCATCGAAGCCAGCTCCTGGTTGTCCCAGGCGCCGCGCTGGTAATGCACGCTTTCCTTGGCGGCCTCCCGGATGATCTCCTGATCCTCGGGGCTGAGCGCGTCCCAGGACTTCTTGGACATCACCAGGACCTCGGGCACGATCAGGTGCTGGTCGAGGGTGTAGTACTTGGCGACCTCATGGTGACCGGAGGTGTCATAGCTCGGCGGGTTGTTTTCCGCCCCGTCGATGACGCCGGTCTGGATCGCCGAATAGACCTCGCCATAAGGCATCGGCGTGGCGTTGGCGCCCAGCGCGGCGACCATGTCGACGAACACGTCCGACTGCATGACGCGGAACTTCAGTCCCTGCAGGTCGTCGATCGAGCGGATCGGGCGCTGCGAATTGTAGAACGAACGCGCCCCGCCGTCGTAGAAGGCCAATCCGATCAGGTCATAGTCCGCAAACGCGGCCAGGATTTCCTCGCCGATCGGGCCGTCCATGACGTGGTGCATGTGCTCGGTCGACCGGAAGATATAGGGAAGCGAAGGAATTCGCGTCTCCGGAATGAGGTTGTTGAAGGGGCCAAGCGAGATGCGGTTCATGTCGATGACGCCGAAGCGCGTCTGCTCGATCGTGTCGGCCTCCTCGCCGAGCTGCGCGGAGTGGAACATCTCGATCGAGATGCGTCCATTGGTGCGGTACTCGATGAGCTTGCCCATATATTCGACAGCCGCCACGGTCGGATAGCCGTCCGGATGGGTATCGGAGGCTCGCAGCACGGTCTGGCCGAGAGCTCCCCCCGTTCCCATGATGGCAACGGCACCGGCCGCCAGGGCCAGTTTGGTGAAATGGTTCATGGATGTCCTCCCTTTGTTGTCCCGCGCGCCGGGCCGGACGCAGCTTCGGCGACCCGGAACGAATCCCCTCTTGCCGCTGGTGGCAAACCCCACCATGCCGACGCGAAGGGATTGTATGGTACAGTATGGTGGTGGTGCGCCCGTGTCAAAACATGGTATCAGCCCATCCCATGAGCATCGACGCGATTGACATCTCCAGCGACGAGACGGCCGCCTCGCAGCTCACCCGCAAGCTGCGCGAGGCGATCGTCAGGCTCGACCTTCTACCGGGCGCGCGCTTGTCCGAGCAGGAGATCGCGGCGCGCTACGGTGTGTCGCGTCAGCCGGCGCGCGAGGCGCTGATCAGCCTGGCGAACGCCAAACTCGTCGAGGTCAGGCCCAATCGCGGCACCGTGGTGGTGCCGATCTCCGTCCGCCGCACCCTGGAGACGATCTACGTTCGCAGCGCCATCGAGCGGGCGATCGTCCGCCGCGCCTGCGAGCGGTTCGACCCGTGGGTGCGCGACCGGCTCGGCGACTATATCGCCCTGCAGACCCGGGCCATGGAAGCCGGGGACTATCTGAGCTTCCAGCGCGCCGACGCGGACTTTCATGTCGGCATCGCGCTCGGGGCGGGGTTCCAGTACATCCGCGCCACAATCGCCAATCTGAAGGCGCACATGGACCGGGCCTGCAATCTGAGCCTGCGCGACACGACGAGGATGCAACAACTCATCGACCAGCATCGAGCGCTGCTGGCCGCCATCGATGCGGGCGAAGCAGATCGCGCGGACCGGTTGATGGCCGAGCACCTCAGCGCGCTGCCGGTCGAGTTGCCCAAGATCGAAGCCGGGCATCCGGAGCTGTTCGGCTAGCCCCGCCGCTCCGCCGCCGCGCCGTTGCGCATCGCGCCGCGAAACGCACCGCCCGATTACCGAAACAACTGGCGCACCCGACAGGATTCGAACCTGTGACCTCTGCCTTCGGAGGGCAGCGCTCTATCCAGCTGAGCTACGGGTGCCCGCGCGCCGCGCCCGGCGGCCCTTGCCGCCCCGAATATAGGCGCGAACGGCGGCGAACCTAGCCGACCCGGCCATCGCGCGCAACGCGCCCCGCCGGCCCCGCACGGCGGCACGCACAAAGCCGCCACGCCGGGGGCTGCCGCCAGTGGTAACCAAATCGTAAAGACAACCGCTCAAACTCGACCCATCGCTGCAAATCGCGATTAGCGGGACCGTGCTTGACTACCGCCGATCGCAGAGGAGCAGAAACGATGTTGGGTCTCGAACCGGCGGTCCTGACGGGTGCCGGCGCATTTGTGCTTCTGGTCGCCGCCGCCGCGGTCTATGCCGTCAGGCGCTGGCGCTCGCCGCACGACTATTCGATAGACTGGGACGTCGGCGGCGACATCGTTTGAGCCGACCGCCCGGCGTTGATTTGCCCCCGGGTTCGTCGTAAGCGGGCACACCCCCTTCGCCGGACCGGGATGCCGATGGCCACGCGACGCCGCTTTCTCGCCCTTGCCGCCGCTTCGCTTCCGCTTTCCGGCTGCACGCTGTTTTCCGGCCCCTCGTTCCAGCCGATCCGCGTTTCCGAGCGCCAGGCCGCCGCCGCCATCAACGCCATCCGCGCCGATAATGGCGCCGGGCCCGTCGCGCCTTCGGGCCGCCTCGGCGTCGTCGCCAGCCAGCAGGCGCGCCTGATGGCCGGCGCCGACCGGCTCGCCCATGAAATAAAGGCCGGCCTCGATCTGCACGGCCGCATCGATCGTGCCGGCTACAAGGGCGCCGCCGGCGAGAACATTTCGGCCGGCTATTCGACCCTCGATGACGTGCTGGCGGCCTGGCTCGCCTCCCCCGGCCATCGCCGCAACCTGCTCGATCCGCGCTTCACCGAGTTCGGCATCGCCGCCGCCCGCGTCTCCGGCGGCCGCACCTCCCGCTACGGCACCTATTGGGCCCTGGTTCTGGGCGCCCCCGCCGCCGAGCTCAGGTCGCCTGCGGCCGCCTGAACGGTCGATCCACACAATTTGAGCGATTGCCGGGGGCCGAATTTCACCGCCCGCCGCTAGCTTTCGGGCCGATTGTGTCCACGCCGCCCGGGAGCGCTCGATGGCCCTAAAGCGCCGCCAGTTCATCCTCGCCGCCTCCGGCCTGGCGCTGACCGGCTTCCTGCCGGCCACCCCCGCCGAAGCGACCCCCGTTCCGGTCTCCGAGGCGGGCGCCGCCGCCGCCATCAACGCCATCCGCGCCGGCCACCGGCTCGCTCCGCTCAGTCTCCATCGGTTGCTCGAGGCGGCCGCCGAGGCCCAGGCGGCGCGCATGGTGGCGCGCGACGAGATTTCCCATCGCCTTGGCGGCTCCTTGCGCGCGCGGCTGCGCCAGGTGGGCTATCCCGGCATTGGCGGCGAGAATCTCTCCGCCGGCCGCGCCGAACTCGCCGCCGTGCTCGATGGCTGGATGGCCTCGCCCGGCCACCGCGCCAACCTCCTCGATCGCCGGTATCGGGAATTCGGCATCGCCGCGGCCCGCGTGCCCTCGTCCCGCCCCTCCCGCTATCGCATTTACTGGGCGCTGATCTTCGGCATCCCGGCGGGGTAGGGGACGCCGGCCCTTTTCGGCTTGCGTTGGCTGCCCGCCGCGTGGCGCCTTCATGCCTGTTGAAACCGGACGCAACCGGTTGCATGTTCGCCCCCCGCCCGTCACCGTACGCGGGCCGCCGAAAGGAACGCGCTCATGGCACCCGCGCGACTGGCCGAGGACCCGATGCCATCCGGCGCCGACTACGAATCCGCGGGCGTCAGCACCGACAACGCCGACGCCGGCCTCGACCGCATCAAGTCGTTGATCGGCACCACCTGGCCCGCCGCCGGCACCGGCCGGGTGCTGCTCGAGCTCGGCCAGTTCGCCAATGTCGTCGAGATCGGCGGGGTGGGCATCGCCTTTTCGACCGACGGGGTCGGCTCGAAGGTGCTCGTCGCCGAGATGCTGGGCAAATACGACACCGTCGGCATCGATTGCGTGGCCATGAACGTCAACGATCTTCTGTGCGTTGGCGCCACGCCGGTCTCGCTGGTCGACTATATCGGCATCGAGGCCGCCGACCCTGAAATGCTGGCGGCAATCGGCGAAGGGCTGGTCGCCGGGGCGAAGATGGCCGGCATCTCGATCACCGGCGGCGAGATCTCGCAGCTGCCCGAGATCATCCGGGGCGTCGGAGAAGGCGCCGGCTTCGATCTCGTCGGCGCCGCCATCGGCCACGTCGCCCCCGACAGGATTTTGGTCGGCCAGGGCATCGAACCCGGCGACGCGGTCATCGGCGTCGCCAGCACCGGGATTCACTCCAACGGTTTCACGCTGGCCCGCAAGGTGCTGCTCGAACACGCCGGGCTTGCCCTCGACGCCGTCCCCGAAGGGCTCGGCCGCCCCCTCGGCGCCGAACTCATCGAGCCGACCGCCATCTATGTGAGCGAAGCGGTCGCGATCATGGAGCGGATCGCGGGCCTGAAAGGCTTCGCCCACATCACCGGCGACGGCCTGTTGAACCTCAATCGCCTGCAGGCGACGGTCCGTTATGTCATCGACGACCCGCTCCCGGTGCATCCGATTTTCGATCTCATCCAGCGCCTCGGCGATGTCCCCGACGAGGAGATGTACGACGTCTTCAACATGGGCACCGGTTTTTGCGTCATCGTCGCCGAAGCGGACGCCGACGCCACCCTTGCCATCCTCGCCGAGCACGGCCGCGCCGCCCAACGCATCGGCACCGTCGAGGCTTCGGAGGCCAAACAGGTCACGATCCCGTCGAAGCGCCTCGTCGGCGAAGCCAAGCACTTCCGCAAGACCGCCGGCTAGAGCGACCGCCGTTTCGCCTTCCGGCCCGCCTCCGTCAGCCGGGTCAGGAGCCGCCCGGAATCAATGCGCAGCTTCGCAAAGGCGCTCCAAATTCACAGTCTGGCTAAGCTGGTCCTCCCGTGTTGAAATGCTGAGATCAGGGCGCGCTGAACGCAGCGATCGCACTGCGGGAGAGTGGCGATGTTCAAGGGTCGGTCGGCACGGGGAGCCGGCTCGAAAGGCACGGGTTCCAACGGAACACAAGCCGCGTTGCCGGCGTTTGCCGGCGGGCAGGGCGCGACGGGCATCAGTCGCCGCGCGCTAGTGGCGGGCGCCGGCGGTCTCGCCGCGTCGGCCGGGCTGGCGCCCGGGGGCGCGCTGGCGCAGTCGCCATTCTTCGCCGGCCAGCGGATTGAAATCCTCAGCGGCAATTCGGAAGGCTCTGTCGCCAATTCGCAGATGCAGGCATTCGCCACCGCGATTGAACGCCTTTATCCGGGCACCTTGGTCGTCGTGCGAGCCAACACCGGCGGCACCTCGGCGCTCACCGCGGCCATTTTGGCCGAGGCCGGGCCCGATGGGCTCACCCTGGGCACGTCCGATATCGACTCGCTGCTCCAGCGCACCTCCCAGCCCGGCCTGCACGACATTACCGAATTCACGGTGATCGGGTCGATGCGGCGTTCGAGTTCGCTGCTGTTCGCCTCGACCCTCTCGGGAATCGAAAGCGTCGACGATCTCATCGAGCGTGCTGAACCCGCCCTCCTGGCCGTCCGCTCGACCGCCTCGAGCGGCTATCTGACCGCCCTTTTCTGCAACGCCATGCTGGGCACCCGCATCCGACCGGTGACCGGCTACGGCTCCTCCGAGCGAAATCTCGCCTTCCTGAACGGCGAGGCCGACCTGATCTTCCGGACCCCGGACTTCGGTGTCCAGTTCATCGAGGAAGGCACTGCCAGAGCGATCTTGAAATTCGACGATCTGGAGATCCCCGATCTGTATGGCGATCCGCCCGCCCTGTCGGACCTCGCGTACGATCGGGCCTACCGGTGGATCGCCGAGTATTTCCGCGCCAGCGCCTATTCGCGGATCCTGGTTGTTCCGCCCGGCGTCCCCACCGACCGAGTCGAGGCGCTGCGCGATGTGTTCATGCAGGTCATGGCCGATCCCGATTTCGGCGCGGCGGTGGAAGGGGACCTGACGATCACGCCGACCCGCGGCGAAGTGCTGCAAGCCGCCCTCGCATCGATGATTGCCGAACTCGGAGATCTCGCCGATCTCGGCGAACGCGTGGACGCCACCCTCGCCTGCGGGCTCCATGTCGCCGAGACCGGCGAGGCCTGCCCGGCCCCCGGCTAGCCCCTTCCCGCGTTTTCAGTTCCGATCGCTTGCGCTAACCTCTCCCGACCAACCGGGGAGCTCCCATGCATCTGCTGCTCGTCGACGGCTCGACCTTCATCTTCCGCGCCTTCCACGCCCTGCCGCCGCTGTCGCGCAAGTCCGACGATCTGCCGGTCGGCGCCGTCGCCGGCTTCTGCAACATGCTCTTCAAGCTGATGGAGGATCTCAAGGGCAAGGACGCCCCCACCCACATGGCGGTTGTCTTCGACTATTCCGGAAAATCCTTCCGCAACGAGTTCTACCCCGAATACAAGGCCCACCGCCCGCCGGCCCCCGAGGACCTCGTCCCGCAGTTTCCCCTCACCCGCGCCGCCACCCGCGCCTTTTCGATCCTCTCCGTCGAGCAGGAGGGGTTCGAGGCCGACGACATCATCGCCACCTACACCGAACGGGCCCTCAAGAAGGGCGCCCGCGTCACCATCGTCTCAACCGACAAGGATCTGATGCAACTCATCGACGGCAACGACGGCCAGGTGCGCCTGCTCGATACGCTGAAAAACAAATGGATCGGACCCGAGGAGGTGGCGGAAAAGTTCGGCGTCGGCCCCCAGAAGGTCATCGAGGTCCAGGCGCTCGCCGGCGACAGCGTCGACAACGTCCCCGGCGTCCCCGGCATCGGCATCAAGACCGCCGCCGAACTCATCGGCACCTATGGCGACCTCGAAACCCTGCTCGCCCACGCCTCCGACATCACCCAGCCCAAGCGCCGCGAGAACCTCATCGAGTTCGCCGACCAGGCCCGCGTCTCCAAACGCCTGGTCACCCTGAAGACCGACGTCCCCCTCGAGCACGACCTTTCCGAGCTCAAGCGCCAGGAGATCGACGCGAAAACCCTCATCCCCTTTTTGAAGGCCCTCGAGTTCAACACCTTCCTGCGCCGCATCGCCAAGCTGATCGACGCCGACCCCGATCAATTCGAGGCCGACCCGGCGCTCGCCGCCACCGAGGGCGCCGCCGACGGCGCCGAGTCCGTCCGCACCGATCTGAAGGCCCCCGCCGGCGCCATGACCCCCGCCGCCCACGCCGAGGCCGAGGCCGCCCGCGTCAAGGCGCTGAGAATCGACCGCTCGCAATACGAGACCATCCGCGACGAAAAAGCCCTCGAAAGCTGGCTCGAAACCATCCGCTACCAGGGCTTCGTTGCCGTCGACACCGAAACCACCGGCCTCGACAACCAGTCCGCCGACCTGGTCGGGGTGTGCCTGGCCACCGCCCCCAACAAGGCCTGCTACATCCCCCTCGGCCACCGCGACGGGGAGGGCGACCTCTTGGGCGGCGGCGGGCTCGTCGAGGGCCAGCTCGATCTCAAAAAGACCCTCAAATCCCTCAAGGGTGTCCTCGAAGCCCCCGGCATCCTCAAAATCCTTCAGAACGCCAAGTTCGATATGGGGATCCTCGCCCGCTACGGCATCGAGCTCGCGCCCTTCGACGACACCATGCTGATCGCCTATGCCCTCGACGGCGCCCGCGATAACGGCATGGACGCGCTCTCGGAAAAATGGCTCGGCCACACGCCCATCGCCTTCAAGGAGCTCGCCGGCACCGGCAAGTCACAGAAGACCTTCGACCTGCTGGCCATCGATGACGCCGCCGAATACGCCGCCGAGGACGCCGACATCACCTTGCGCCTCTGGCTCGCCCTCAAGCCGCGCCTCACTGCCGAGAAGATGACCACCGTTTACGAGACGCTTGAACGTCCCTTGTGCCCCGTCCTCGCCCGCATGGAGCGCCGCGGCGTCAGCGTCGACCGCAAAATCCTCTCGCGCCTTTCCGGCGATTTCGCCCAGCGCGCCGCCGCCATCGAATCGGAAATCTACGAGCTCGCCGGCGAGACCTTCAACATCGGCTCCCCGGCCCAACTCGGCGAGATCCTCTTCTCCAAGCTGGGCCTGGATGGCGGCAAGAAGACCAAGACCGGCGCCTGGTCCACCGACGCCCGAACCCTCGAAACCCTCGCCGCCCAGGCCGCCACCGGCGAGAACCATTCCCGCGGCGCCGAGCTCGCCGCCCGCGTCGTCGACTGGCGCGGCCTGACCAAGCTCAAATCCACCTACACCGACGCCCTGCCCGAATACATCAACCCCGAAACCCACCGCGTCCACACCTCGTACTCGCAGGCCGCCGTCCTCACCGGGCGCCTCAGCTCCAACGAGCCGAACCTGCAGAACATTCCCATCCGCACCGAGGACGGCCGCAAGATCCGCACCGCCTTCGTCGCCGAGAAGGGCCGGAAACTCGTCAGCGCCGACTACTCGCAGATCGAGCTGCGCCTGCTCGCCCACATCGCCGACATTCCGGCGCTCAAGCAGGCCTTCGCCGACGGGCTCGACATCCACGCCATGACCGCCTCGGAAATGTTCACGGTGCCATTGAAGGAGATGACCCCGGAGGTCCGCCGCCGCGCCAAGGCGATCAATTTCGGCATCATCTACGGCATTTCCGCCTTTGGCCTGGCCGCGCAGCTGTCGATCCCGCGCTCGGAGGCGGCCGACTTCATCAAGGCCTACTTCAAGAAATTCCCCGGCATCGAGGACTACATGGCCCGCCAGCGCGAGACCGTGCACAAGCAGGGCTTCGTCGAGACCCTGTTCGGCCGCAAGATCTGGTTTTCCAATCCCAACACGTCCCACCCCGCCGAGCGCGCCTTCATCGAGCGCGCCTCGATCAACGCGCCGCTGCAGGGCACCGCCGCCGACATCATCCGCCGGGCGATGGTTCATATGGAACCCGCGCTGAAGAAGAAGCGCGTGAGCGCCGACATGCTGCTGCAGGTCCATGACGAGCTGATCTTCGAGATCGACGAGGCCGAGGTGAAAAAGGCCGTCCCCGTCATCACCGAAACGATGGAACGCGCCGCCGAACCGGCGGTGACGCTCTCAGTGCCGATCAAGGTCGACTCCAACGAGGGCAAGAGCTGGGAAGAGGCGCATTAGGGGGGGCAAAGGGGACTATCCCCCTGACGCAAGTCAGGTACAACAGTTGCAGAACGCAGAAAAC
>CAZNOZ010000015.1:0-65894 GCA_964574935.1 uncultured Devosiaceae bacterium
TGAAGAGACAATCGTGGGGCGGGCGGCGCCTCGATCGACCGGTTTGTCGCAACTGGGGTCCGGCCGCAGCCCGGATGGCGCGCCGCACCCGGCGCCGAGCTACTTGACGGCCCCGGCGGTCAGCCCGGCGATGATGTGCCGCTGCGCGGCGAAGAAGGCGACGACGGTGGGCAGGATCGTCAGGGTGATGAAGGCCAGGACCAACTGCCAATCGGTGGCGAATTCGCCCTGATAGACCATCATGCCGAGCGGCCAGGGATACATTTCCTCGGAATTGAGCAGGATGAGGGGCAGGATGTAGCTGTTCCAGGAGCCGACCAGGGAGATGATCCCGACCGTCGCGATGATCGGACGGGACAGCGGCAGGGTGATGTACCAGAACGCGCGGATGTAGGAGCAGCCGTCCACGAACGCGGCATCGAAGAGCTCGCGCGGCAGATTGCGGAAATAGTTGCGGAACAAGAGGATGGAGACCGCCAGGCCGAACGCCACCTGCGGCAGCACCACGCCCATGTAGGTGTCGATCAGCCCCAGGTCGCGGATGCGGATGAACAGCGGCAGGATCGCGGTCGCGGCCGGGAACATCAGGCCAAGCAGGAAGTAGTTCAACAGCAGCCGCGAGCCCAGGAACCGCACATGGGCGAAAACGAAGGCCGCCATGGCCGAGCACACGAGCGTCAGCCCCACGGTCAGGAACGCGATCACCGCCGAGTTCCACATCTGCAGCCAGTAGCGCTGGCTGATCAGGATGTCGGTGTAATTCCACCAGCGCCATTCGTAGGGCAGCCCGAAGGCGTTGGTGCGCAGCTCGCCCACGGTCTTGAAGCCGCCCAGAGCCGTCATCAGCAGCGGGATGATGACAATGCCGGTCACAATCAGCAGCGACGAATAGGCATAGATCCGATGGCCCAGCGAAAGCCGGCGACCGGACAGGTGACGGGCTGCGGGCTTGGCCGAGATGTCAGTCATGGCGCATGAACACCTGGCGATAGGAAAAGGCGAGGGTCACCGAGATGCAGAACAAGACCACCCCGACGGCGCTGCCGAAGCCGATCTGCAATCGTACGACGCCGAACTGGTAGAGGTAGGTGACCAGCGTGTGAGTGGCGTTGCCCGGGCCGCCGCCGGTGAGCGGTATGATCAGGTCAAACAGCTGCAGCGACCCGACGACGGCGAAGAAGACCGACAGGCGCACCGTTGAACCGAGCATCGGCAAGGTGACCCGGAAGAATTTCTGCCAGCCCGTCGCGCCGTCGATGTCGGCGGCCTCCATCACTTCCTGGTCGATGGCCTGCAGCCCGGCGATGTACAGCATCATGTGAAAGCCGAAATACTTCCACACGATCACCGCCAGGATCGCGGACATCGCGAACTGGCGCTCGGCAAGCATGTAGATCGGCTCGAAGCCGAAGAACTGCAGGATGGCGGAGACCAGGCCGAAGTCGCCGTCGTAGACGAAGCGCCAGATCAGGCCCGCGGCGACGTCGGCCAGCACATAGGGCAGGAAGAAGATCAGACGGAAGAAAACGGCACCACGCAGGCGGCCCGCCAGCAGATTGGCCACCCACAGGGCGAGCGGTATCTGCACCAGCACCGAAACGGCGATGATAAGAAAATTGTTGGTGAGGGCGGTCAGAAAGACCTTGTTGCGGAACACAACCTCATAGTTCTTGAGCCCGATCCACTGCTCGGGCGGACCGTATCCGTTCCAGTTGTAGAACGAATACCAGGCCGCCTCTCCCATCGGCAGGATGACGAAGATGGTGAAGACCAGCAGCGCCGGCGGCACGAACAGCACGATGACCGGCAGCTTGGACTTCAGCTCGCCGATCTGTCGCGGCGTCAACCCAAAAGCGCGGCGCGCGGCAGGCCGAACGGCAGCTGTGGCGCCGGTTTGACTGGCCATCCCTCTGCGCTCCCATCGCTTTGCGCAGCCTGTCAGATGATCGCCCGCGCGTCGAGAGCCGCCGCGCCCGACAAGGGGCGCGGCGGTGATTCGCGGAATGGCCTATTCGAGGTCGGCGGTGTCCTGAACGGTCTGCGCCGCTTCCTCGGGGCTCATCTGGCCCGACCAGAGTTCAACGCTGACGTCGTTGACCGTCCGGCCCAGATTGGGGCCGAAATCCTGGTCGAGGAAGTTCTGGTGATAGGTCGATGCCGCCAGGATTTGCGCGGACATGCGCACCAGCGGGTCGACGACACCGTCTTCGGCGCCCTTCACCGGCGGGATGATGCCGGTGGTCTGGGCGAGCGTGCGTTCATTGTCGACCTGGGTGAAGAAGCGTACGAACTCGACGGCCTCCTCGGGCGCATTCTTGGTGATCGCCCAGGCGTTCAATCCGCCGAAAGTGTCTTTCGGATTGCCCGCCCCGCCTTCCACGATCGGGAATTCCAGAAAGCCGATATTGTCTTCGGCGAGGCCGACTTCGTCGGTGGCCTGGGCCTTCTGGGCGATCGGGGTGTTGTCGAAGCCGAGGATCATCGCGGCACGGCCATCGGCGAAGTCACCGAGCGGCTCAGGCCAATGCGAACCGAGATAGCCGTTCTGACACGGATCCATCGCACCCAGCTCGACCATGTGCTGGCCGGTCTGGATGAACGGGTCGGTCATGAAGGCGCCGGGATCCCGGGCCTTGGCCGCGGTCAATGTCGGCTCGCCACCGATCCTGAGCAGCAGATAGGAGTAGTAGAAGTGCAACGGCCACTTGTCGGCACCGCCACAGGTCAGCGGCGTCAGACCGGCGTCCTTGAGCTTCTGGATGGCGCCCAGAAAGTCGCCCCATGTGTTGATGGCGTCGGCGTCGACCCCGGCCTCGGCGAACTGCGCCTTGTTGTAGAAGAAGGCCGTCGCGCGGACCTTGAAGGGCACCGCCCACACATCGCCGTCGAATGCCAGGGCGCTGAGCGCACCGGCGGAAAACGTCTGCCGCCACTCGCCGCCGTTGGCGTCGAGATCCGCGGTCACCGGGCGCAAGGCGCCGGACTTACGCTGCACGTCCAGCACGCCGCCGCCCCAGGAGTAGAAGATGTCCGGGGCATCGTCGGACTGAAGAAGCGAAGGCAGCTTGGCCTTGAAGGCCTCGTTCTCCAGGAACTGCATGTTGATTGTCACGCCCGGATGCGCGGCCTCGAATGCCGTCGCGAGCGCCTCCCACTGCGCGATCGTGTCCGGGTTGTTCTCGACATACATCCAGTTGACTTCGACCTGCGCGAGCGCCGACGAAACCGTCACGCCAAACGCAAGAATACCTGCGGCCGCCATGCCGGCAGGCCGCACAAATTCTCTGACGTTCATGAAATCCTCCCCTTCTTGTTGAGCTTGTTCCGAGAATCGGAACGAGCCTGGCCGCCCGCCTTCTTGTCGGGGCGCTCGCGGCCCTTCAGCGATACCCAAGATACCGGGCGACCGCAAACCCGAAATTCCAAATGGAATGGCACTATGATGCGGTTGGAATGGCCGTCGGGTCAACGACCCACCCGCGAAGGGGCGCCTGTCGGTGCCGCCTGGCCCCTCCCCTGTCGCCGCCTCGCGCCGGTCGATCTGTGCCGTTGCGGGGCCCGACCGGGTGCGCTAGAGAGCGGAGCGCGAAATGGGGCCGTAGCTCAGTTGGGAGAGCGCGTCGTTCGCAATGACGAGGTCAGGGGTTCGATTCCCCTCGGCTCCACCACTCCAAGCCGGTTGATCGAAGGTCAATCGATCGATCCGGTGGATCGATCGAAGGCGCAGGAGGCCATGAGAGCGGAGCCTGCCCCGGACCCGATCCGGGGCTCGAATGGCAAGAACCGGCTCGGCAAGCCAGTCCTTTCGAACGACGTGAGCGAAGGCGGACCCTGCTGCCGTTCGCTTCGGCTCGGCAAGCCTGCGAGCGCGCAGGCGGGGCGGTCGCAGCGATCGCCGTCAGTGCCTGACCTCGAAACGCCCGGGATCGGGTCCGGGCTCGGCGGGCTCGATGACAACCTCGTCGACCGCCGCCGATGGCGGACCTTGGCGCAGGGCGTTGACCATCGCGTCCACGGCCGCTTCCGGGCCCACGACAAGCGCCGTCACCGAGCCGTCGGCCTCGTTGCGCACCCAGCCCCTGACGCCGAGCCGGTCGGCTTCTTCCCGCGCCCAGGCGCGAAAATAGACCCCCTGCACCCGGCCGCTCACCCGCACCCGGACCCGTTTGAGATCGTTCTGCATGGCCCCGTGCCCCGATGGGCGGGCTCAAGCGCCCCGCCTTCCCTCACCGGCCGTCGGCGCTGCCCGGAATGACCCCCATGGTCAGGATGACGTTGGCGTAAGGGCGCGCATCGGAGGTCGCGACGACGGCGAAGGCATTGCGGGCCCGCTCGTAGAATTCGAACCGCTCGATCGAGGCAACGCTCACCCCCGGCGCCGCCCGCGCCAGCATGGCGGCGAGATCCTTGAGCGCCGGGGCGCCGGCGTCCTCGGGCCGGGCCGTCGCCATCAGCCCCAGTGGCGCCTCGACATATTCGTCGAGCGGGAACAGCTCCAGCACCGCTTCGCTCAGTTCGGTGGCGGAAATGCCGGCGGTCCTGACCAGGCGTTTGGCGACCGAAGCGGCGGGAAAGTTCGCGTCCGCGATGACGATTTCGTCGCCGTGGCCCATCGACGCCAGAATGTGCAGCAGCTCCGGATGGATGACGCCGGGTATGGATTTGAGCATGTCGCCTCCCTCTAGGCGGTTTCGGTGACCAGATGCATGAAACCCGCCGCCCGCAGCGCCGCGATCGCGGCCCGACGGCGGGGGTGATCGGGTTCGGGGTCCGGGATCGCCTCGATCGTTCGGATGGCCTCGCGATGTGCGAAATCCAGCCCGTGCTGGGTGGCCCCGGCGACAACCAGCGCCTTGTACCAGTCGACCGGTTTGAGACCCCTGTCGAGATAGTGCGGGTGCGCCAGATAGGTCATCGCGACCCGCTCCTCGCCGCGCCCGTCGATGACCGCGAATGCCTCGATGCGCGCGTAGCCGGGCCCTTCGGCCTCATCCAGTTGCCCGCGTTCGGCGATGGCGACCTCGAACAGCACCCCGGGCACCACATCGCCCGACGCCGGCAACAACGTCGCCTTGCCGGAGGGGCCGTGGCCGGTTTTGTCGAAACTCAGCCGATGGCCCTCGGCGCGGGCCGGCCCGACCACCCGGGCGCTGGGGCAGCGCGCGGCGAGCCGTTCGGTCAGCATGTTCGAGCCGTAGGCGAAATACAAAAACATCACTCACTCGGCGTCCCGGCGTTCCAAGACATCGTCATGACGCTCGCTATCGTCCTCTCCCAGATAGTCACGCCAGGGCACCGCGATCAAGACCGGAGGCTCCTCGCCCGGGCGCGCCAGCGCGTGCCTTGCGCCCAGCGAACTAGGGGCTGGATTGCGCCAACTCGGCCGCCGCGAACAGGACCGAGAATTGTTCGCACCAGATCAGCACCGCGCCGTAGTCGGAGATCTGCGTTCCGGCCGGAATGTCGTAATTCTGGTCGCCGAGATTGCCCTTGAGCGGCCCCAGGGCCAGATAGCCGCGCTCATTCGGATCCCCGACGCCGCCTTCGGTTCCCCCCTTGACCAGCCAGACCTTGAGATCGGGCCCGTTGGTCACCGAGAAATCGGTCAACCGCAGCGTCAGTTCGCCGCCCGCCCCGCGATAGACGCTGGCGCTCCCCGACCCTCGATGGACCGCGTCGACGCCGGCAAACGCCCCGCGTGCGAGTTCGGCGGCTTGCCCCGAGCGGCTCAGGGTTTCGTTGACCTCGACATTTGTCCACAGGGGCGAGGCCAGATACCAGAAGGCGGCCCCGGCCACGAACCCGAGCGCCGCGCACACGGCGCCGACGATGATCAGGTTCCGCAAAGGGCCGTCTCCCGTGTAAGAATTTCGACCGGTGAGCGCCGGCCACCCTAGCCCATCCCCGTCACCGGCGGAACCGGATCACCTGCCGCTCCGGCGCCCGTTACCAACTTTGAAGATCCGGACACTGGCGGGGTTGGCGATTGATGCTAGGGTCGCGCCTGCCGATTTGAGACATCCGCGATTGCAGCTGGAGGTTGCATTGGCGAACCAGGCCGCCACTGACCCATCCGCCCCCGAACCTTCCGCCCCCGGGAAACGGGGCGAACTCGTCTACCGTCAGTCGATCTGGACCCGCATCACGCACTGGGTGTGGGTGGTGTGCCTGTTCTTCCTGCTGCTTTCAGGCCTGCAGATCTTCAACGCCCATCCGGCCCTCTATGTCGGCCAGGAATCCGGCTTCGAATACTCCAACGCCATCCTGACCATGCAGGCCGGGATGCTCGACGGCGAGCGCGCCGGCATCACGACCGTATTCGGCCGCCAATACAACACCACCGGAGTGTTCGGGCTCTCCGATCAACACGGGCGCCTCACCGCCCGCGGCTTTCCCTCCTGGCTGACGATCCCCTCGGTTCGTGACCTGTCGACGGGTCGGGTCGTGCATCTGGCCTTCGCGTGGGTACTGGTGGCGACACTTCTCGTGTGGCTCGCGGCCAGCATCTCCAACCGTCACCTGTGGCGCGATATCGTCCCCAAGGGGCGCGACTTCATCAACTTCGGCGACGACGTCTCCAAGCACCTCAGATTGAAGTTCGAGCACAAGCGCGAATACAACGTCCTGCAGCGCTTCTCCTACGCGGCGGTCCTGATCATCCTGCTCCCGGTAATGATCGCAACCGGTCTCGCCATGTCGCCGGGCATGGACGCCGCCGCGCCGTGGCTGCTCGACGTCTTCGGGGGCCGCCAGACCGCCCGCACCATCCACTTCCTGACCATGGTGCTCCTGGTCCTCTTTTTCATCGTCCACATCCTCATGATCGTGGCCGCCGGCCCGATCAACGAGCTGCGCTCAATCATCACGGGCTGGTATCGCGCCGACCCCGAATCGAAGCCGGCCGGCCCGGCCGAAGGAGGCGCAGACAATGAGTGAACTCAAGCTCACCCGCCGGCACCTGTTGCGGGGTGCCGGGATTGCGGCCTCCTCGCTGACCCTGGCCGGCTGCGACCAGTTCGATTTTCTCACCGACCGCGACCATGCGGCGCGCGACTTCCTCGAGGGCGCCAACCAGCTCACCTATCAAATCCAGCGCCTCATCCTCGGCCGCGACGCCCTTGCGCCGGAATTCAGCGAGGCCGAAGTCCGCCAGGGCCAGCGCGCCAACGGCTCGCGCAATCCGACGTCCAGTGAATATGTGGCGTTGCGCAACGCCGGCTTCGCCGCCTACCGCCTGCAGGTCACCGGGCTTGTCGAAAACCCGCAGTCGCTTTCCCTGGCGCAACTGTACAACATGCCCTCGCGCACCCAGATCACCCGCCACGATTGCGTGGAGGGCTGGAGCTGCATTGCCAAATGGACCGGGGTGCCGCTGCGCCTGGTCCTCGACGAGGCGCGCCTGAAACCCGCCGCCAGGTACCTGGTCTTCCACTGCTACGACACCCTGGGCAGCGCCAACAGCCCCTACTACGAGAGCTGCGATCTCATCGACGCCCGGCATCCTCAGACCATCCTGGCGCACTCGGTCAACGACGAACCCCTGCCCGTCGCCAACGGCGCCCCGCTCAGGGTCCGCATCGAGCGCCAGCTCGGCTACAAGATGGCCAAATACATCCACACCATAGAAGTCGTCGACGATTTCACCGGCTTTCACGGCGGCCATGGCGGCTACTGGGAAGACCGCGGCTACGAGTGGTACGGCGGCATTTGAGGCAGCGCGGCGCCGGGCCGCTTGGCACATTTCCGGTCATCGCATAACGTCTCGCGCGACGGCTTCCGGGCCAACCGGAAGGGCAAGCGGGGAAACGGAAACTCATGGCCGGCTATCACGAACGCGCCGGGCTCCAGGTCGACGGCGAGCTCATTGATTTCATCGAGAATGAGGCGCTGCCGGGTCTTCCGGTAACCGCCGAGAGCTTCTGGGCCGGGCTGGCGCGGCTGGTCGCCGAGTTCGGCCCGCGCAACCGCGCCCTGTTGCTCAAGCGAAACGACCTGCAGGCCAAGATCGACGAGTGGCACCGCGCCCATGGGTCGGTCGCGGCCGACCCGGACGCCTACGAGACCTATCTGTGCGAAATCGGCTATCTGGCCCCCGAGCCCGAGGATTTCGAGATCGAGACCGCCGATCTCGACCCGGAGATCACCAACCAGTGCGGGCCGCAACTGGTCGTGCCGGTCTCCAACGCCCGCTACGCGCTCAACGCCGCCAACGCGCGCTGGGGCAGTCTCTACGACGCCTACTACGGCACCGACGTCATTCCCCACGAGGACGGCATCGCCCCCGGCAAGGATTACAACCCGGCCCGCGGCGCGGTGGTGTTCGCCGCCGTCGCCGAATTCCTCGACAAGGCCTTCCCGCTCGCCGAGGGGTCACACAAAAGTGTCACGGACTACGTCCTCGACCGCACAGCCGAGGGCGTCTGGCTCGATATCCGCACCAAGTCCGGCGGCACGACGCCCCTCGTTCACCCCGCCGCCTTCGCCGGCTATGCCCATGACGGCCCGCGCACCGCGATTCTGCTCACCCACAACAACCTGCATGTCGAGCTCTCGGTCGATCGCGAGCACCCCATCGGCAAGACCCACCCGGCCGGTCTCGCCGACATCTTTGTGGAGGCGGCGATCACCACGATCCAGGACTGCGAGGATTCGGTGGCCGCCGTCGACGCCGCCGACAAGATCGCCGTCTACCGCAACTGGCTGGGGCTGATGACCGACCAGCTCGAGGCGAGCTTCCAGAAGGGCGGTGAGCGGGTCATCCGGCGGCTGGCGCCGGACCGCTACTACACCTCCCCGGACGGGGTCGAGTTCACCCTCAAGGGTCGGGCGCTGCAGCTGGTGCGCAATGTCGGGCACCTGATGACCACCGACGCGGTCCTCGACCCCGAGGGCGCCCCCATCGGCGAAGGGCTTCTGGACGCCGCCGTCACCATCGCCTGCGCCATGCACGACCGGCTGACCGGCGCCAATTCGGCGACCGGGGCGATCTATATCGTCAAACCGAAGATGCACGGGCATGAAGAAGTCGAGCTCGCCTGTGACGTCTTCGGCGCCGTCGAGAACATGCTCGGGCTGCCCCGGCACACCGTCAAGATCGGCATCATGGACGAGGAGCGGCGCACCTCCGCCAATCTCAAGGCCTGCATCCACGCCGCCCGGCACCGGGTGTTCTTCATCAACACCGGCTTTCTCGATCGCACCGGCGACGAGATCCACACCGCCATGGCCGCCGGCCCCGTTTGTCGCAAGCCCGAGCTCAAGGGGCAGGACTGGATGGCCGCCTACGAGGACCGCAACGTCATGATCGGCCTGAGCTGCGGGTTCGCGGGCAAAGCCCAGATCGGCAAGGGCATGTGGACGATGCCCGACCGGATGGCCGAGATGGTCGGGACCAAGGGCGTCCATCCCGAGCAGGGCGCCAACTGCGCCTGGGTCCCCTCGCCCACCGCCGCGACGCTGCATGCGCTGCACTACCACCAAACCGACGTCTTCGAGGCCCAGAGGCGCCGCCACAACGAGGCGACGCCCTCGCTTGCCGCCCTATTCTCGATGCCGGCGCTCGACCCCAAGACGCTCGGCGAGGCCGACATCGCCCGCGAGCTCGACAACAACGCGCAATCGATCCTCGGCTACGTGGTGCGCTGGGTCGACCAGGGGATCGGCTGCTCGAAGGTCCCCGACATCAACGACGTCGCGCTGATGGAGGACCGGGCGACCTGCCGCATCTCCTCCCAGCACATCGCCAACTGGCTGGCCCATTCCGTCGTGACCGAAGCCCAAATCGTCGAAACCTTCAAGCGCATGGCAGAAGTCGTCGACCGCCAGAACGAAGCCGATCCTGCCTATCGGCCGATGGGCCCGGACCCGGACGGCTCGTTCGCCTTCCAGGCGGCGCTCCGTCTGGCGCTGGAGGGCGCCGCGCAGCCCTCCGGCTACACCGAACCGATCCTGCACCAGATGCGGGCGCAGGCGAAGTCGGCGAGCTGACCGCGCAAGATCGACACCCCTTGGGCTCGGCCGCTGGCCAAGGCGGCTCGCTTCGCGTACACACCCCCGGGCAAAAAAAGCCACGGGACCGAAATATGGAACGGCCGGTCGAAATCTTCTTTCAGGACGTGGACCGATCCGAGGCGGTGGAATCGCGCATCCGCGAACGCATCGACCGGCTCGAGGAGCGGCATGGGCGGCTGATCGGGTGCCGCGTGCATGTGCGCGGACCGCACCGGCGGCACCGCAAGGGCAAGCACTATGAGATCGACATCGAGCTGACCACGCCCCAGGAGAAGCTGGCGATCGGCCGCCACCCCGGTCACGAAGGTGCCCATGAGGACATCTATGTCGCCATCCGCGACGCATTCGATGCCATGGAGAAGCGCCTTCTCAAGCTCAAAGGCAAGCGCACCGACCGGCCGCCGCGCGGCCGAGAGCATCCGCTGCAGGGCCGCATCGCCGAACTCCACCGGGAAGAGGAATTCGGCGAGATCGCCACCACCGACGGCCGCCTCATCTACTTTCACAGCCACGCGGTGGTCGACGGCGACTTCGAAGCGCTGTCGGTCGACGACCCGGTCGAACTGGTCGTCGCCTCCGGCGACAGCGAGAAGGGCCCACACGCCTCGACCGTCAGGCCCATTGGCGAAATGCGCTACGTCGATCAGCCGGAGAAGGCCTGACGGGCGGTCTCTGCCCCCCTAGGGCACCAGCACCGCCGCGCCTGTCAGTGTGCCCGACCGCATCGCTTCGAGCGCCTCATTGGCGTCTTCGAGGGCGAATTCCGTCACCCGCGTCTTCAGGCGCGCCTTGGGCGCCAGGGCCAGGAACTCATCGCCGTCTTTCCGGGTGAGGTTGGCGACCGAGGTGAGTTCCCGCTCCTCCCACAACAGCCGGTAGGGGAACGAGGGGATGTCCGACATGTGGATGCCCCCGCTGACCACCCGGCCGCCCTTGCGCACCGCCTTGAGCGCCACCGGGATCAGGGCCCCGATCGGCGCGAAGATGAGCGCCGCGTCGAGCTCCTCGGGGGGCTTTTCGTTCGAGCCGCCGGCCCATTCCGCGCCGAGCTCGCGGGCGAATTCCTGCGCCGCGGTGTCGCCCGGCCGGGTGAAGGCGAACACCTGCCTTCCCTGCCAGCGCGCCACCTGCGCCACCAGGTGCGCCGCCGCCCCGAACCCGTAGATGCCGATCTTCTGTCCCTGCCCGGCCCGGCTGAGCGTGCGGTGCCCGATCAGCCCCGCACACATCAGGGGCGCCAGCGCCGCGTCCCCCGGGCTGTCGGCAAGATCCTCGGGCAGCGCGAACACATAGGCCGCGTCGGCAACGCAGAATTCGGCGTATCCACCGTCGATCGAGTAGCCGGTGAAGCCCGGCGCATCGCAGAGATTCTCGGCGCCCGAGCGGCAGTAGGGGCACACCCCGCAACTGTGGCCGAGCCACGGCACGCCCACCCGGTCGCCGAGATGGAAACCGCTCACGCCTTCGCCAAGCCCGGCAACACGGCCGACGATCTCGTGGCCCAGCACCAGCGGCAGCTTGGGGTCGGGCAAATCGCCGTCGATCACGTGCAGGTCCGTCCGGCACACCCCGCAGGCGGCGATCCCGATCAGCACCTGCCCGGGGCCGGGTTCGGGGACCGGTATCTCGTCGGCCACCAGCGGTTCCCCGGGCTTTCTGAGCACCATCGCGCGCATCGGCATGTCTCCACGATCGCCGACGATCCTAGAGCCTGGGGCGCCAACCCAACAAGCGCTCCGCCGCCATTGTGACGGCGACACTCAGCCCATCAACGCCGGCCGCGCAATCGTGTAGGATGCGCCACTGCGGCGGCCGGTTCGCCGCTCCAACCGTCATCGCAAAGGGAGCGCTTTTCAAATGGCCATGCTGAAAGTGATCGAGGTCCTCGCCGATTCGAACGAGAGCTGGGAGGATGCGGCACAGAACGCCGTCGACCAGGCCGGCGAAACCGTGCGCGGAATCCGCTCGATCTATATCGAGAATATGGAAGCCACCGTCGCCGACGGCAAGATTTCGAGCTACCGCATCAACGCCAAGATCTCGTTCATGCTCGAACGCTGAGCCGGGCGCGACGGGGCGCGGCCGCGCTGGGCGCGGCCTAGAGCGTCCGCTCGCTGCCGCTGTCGGTGACTTCGGCGAGCCGCCAGCTCGGCCGCGCCTGCATCCGCGCGTAGTAGGCGGCGACATTCGGGCTTTCCCCTTTCGCCCACCAGTCGGCAAACCCGTGCAGGCGAAAGCGCGCCAGTGCCGGGGTCGCGAACGTGTCGGCCAGCGAATAGGCGTCCCCGACAACGAATTCCGAGCCCTCGAGGGCCTGCTCGATACGCCCGACCAGCGCCCGCGCCTCGCCCACATGCCTGTCGGTCTCGTCCGGGTCGGCGAGAATGGTCTGCAGCCGCTCGTTGCCCGCGATGCGACGATCGAGCGTCTCGGCCCGCTCGGGATGGCGTTGGCGCTGCGCCTTGAGGTAGAGGCCGCGCTCGACGACCGTTGGCGACGTGCCGTCGGGCTCGAGCCGCCGCGAATAGAGCAGCACCCCGTAATGCAGCCCCATGATGTCGGCCATCATCTTGTCCATCGCCTCCGCCTGTCTCGGTTCGGCCGGGGTCAGGGCCGGCCCGTCGAACTGACGGTCGACGCGATGCACGATGTTGATCGTGTCGGTGACGATCTCGCCGTCGATCGAAAGCGTCGGCACGACCGCCTTGGGGTTGAGCGAAGTGTACCAGGGCTCGAACTGCTCGGCCGCGTCCATGATGTCGACCGTCCGGCGCCTGAAAGGGACGCCCTTCTCGACAAGCGCCAGCCGCGCCATCTGCGAGCAGATCGAGGTCGGATAGTCGTAGAGAAGGATGTCGTGAGTGCCCACGGGCCGGGAGGCTAGCGCGTTCGCCTGTCGCCGGTAAGGGCGTTCCCTGCACTGTGACCGTGTGCCCGCCCTCACAGTGCCCGCGCCAGTTCGGGCAGCGCCTCGAAGAGGTCGGCCACCAGGTAGTAGTCGGCGACCTCGAAGATCGGGGCCTCCGCATCGGAATTGACGGCGACGATCACCCTGGCGTCCTTGATGCCGGCCAGATGCTGGATGGCCCCGGAAATCCCGCAGGCGATGTAGAGCTCGGGAGCGACGACCTTGCCGGTCTGCCCGACCTGCCAGTCGTTGGGCGCGAACCCGGCGTCGACGGCTGCCCGCGATGCCCCCACGGCGGCCCCGAGCTTGTCCGCAACCGGCATCAGCACTTTCTCGAATGCTTCCGCCGAGCCCATCGCGCGGCCGCCGGAAACGACCACGCGCGCCGCCGTAAGCTCCGGGCGGCCGCCCGGCGAGGGCGCCATCCCGATGAATTTCGACAGCCCCGGATCGGGCACTGCCGCGACGGTTTCGATCGGCGCCTCGCCGCCCTCCGGTGCCGCCTCGAACGCGGCGGTGCGCACGGTGACGACCCTGGTCGCCTCGTTGCTGCGCACCGTCTGGATGGCATTGCCGGCATAGACGGGGCGTTTGAACCGGTCCGGGGCCAGAACCTCGACGATCTCGGATATCTGCATCACGTCGAGCAGCGCCGCCACCCGCGGCATCACCGCCTTGCCATTGGCCGTCGCCGGCGCCACGAGCGCCTCATAGCCCGGCGCCAGCGCCAGGATTTGCGCGGCCAGCGGTTCGGCGAGCCCATGCGCCAGCGCCTCGCTTTCGGCAAGCAACACCTTGCCGACCCCTCCAAGCCGCGCCGCCGCTTCCGCCGCCGCCTTCGCTCCGAGGCCCGCAACCAGCACATCGACGGGTCCGCCGATCCGCGCGGCGGCGCTCAACGCCTTGGCCGTTTGCCCGGAAAGGCTCGAATTATCATGCTCGGCGATGAGGAGTACGGACATCTCCGGCGCCCTCTCAGATCACGCCGGCTTCGGAGCGCAGCCTGTCGACCAGCTCGGCCACCGAATCGAGCCTCACCCCCGCCTTGCGGGCGGCCGGGGCCTCGGTGGACTCGATGGTGAGCCGCGGCGTGCTATCGACCCCGAAATCGTCCGGCACCTTCTTCTCGAGCGGTTTCGATCGCGCCTTCATGACGTTCGGCAGCGAGGCGTAGCGTGGCTCGTTCAGGCGCAAATCGGCGGTGATCACCGCCGGCAGCACGACCTCGATCGTCTGCAGACCTCCATCGACCTCGCGCACCACCCGGGCCGAGCCCTCCCCCATCTCGATCCGGGACGCGGCGGTCGCCTGCGCCCAGCCGAGAAGGCCGGCGAGCATCTGCCCGGTCTGGCTGGCGTCGTCGTCGATCGCCTGCTTGCCGGCGATCACCAGCCCCGCGCCCTCTTGCCTGGCCACGGCGGCGAGGATCGCGGCGACGGCCAGCGGTTCCACCGGACCATCGGCCTCAACCAGGATCGCCCGGTCGGCGCCCATCGCCAGCGCCACCCTCAGCGTCTCCTCGGCTTTCGCCGGGCCGACCGAGACGCCCACGACCTCCTCGGCCCGGCCCGCCTCCTTCAACTGCAGCGCCGCCTCGAGCGCGTTCTCGTCGAAAGGGTTCATCGACATCTTCACGTTCTCGGTCTCGACCCCCGAACCGTCCGCCTTGACGCGAACCCGGACGTTGAAGTCGATCACGCGCTTAATCGGCACAACGATCTTCATCTCGAGCTTCCTTCGTCGCGGCCGCTACCCGGCGCGGGCCGGGCCGCCTGACGCTAATTGACGGTCAGGACCGGACTTGTCCAGCGCCGAGCCGGCGCATCCACCGCCGGCGCCCGAGGCGCTGACCGGATGACCGGGCGCCGCCGGCAGCCAACCGGCGACCTGCGGCACCGCGTGACGCTTGCCGGGCGAACGCTTTGGCTGTCTACTGCGTCCTTCACAATCGGTCATATCCGGATTATCGACGACGGCTGAATGGCTTGCGCCGGCACCGTTCCGATCAGGGCTTGCACGAAATGAGCGTCATCACCGGCTTCTCGGTTCACGACCTGCGCTTTCCCACTTCGCAGGCACTCGACGGTTCGGACGCGATGAACCCGGATCCCGAATACTCGGCCGCCTACGTGGTGCTCGATACGGACAGCGCCCACGCCGGGCACGGGCTGACCTTCACCATCGGGCGGGGCAACGACATCGTGTGCGCCGCCATCCGGGCGCTGGCACCCAGGGTCACGGGCCTCGAGCTCGATTGGATCGCCGCCGATCCGGGCCGCTTCTGGCGCCACGTCACCTCCGACAGTCAGCTGCGCTGGATCGGCCCCGACAAGGGCGTCATGCACCTGGCCACCGGCGCCGTCGTCAACGCCGTCTGGGACCTCATGGCGAAGCAGGCCGGCAAGCCCCTCTGGCAGTTCGTCGCCGACATGAGCCCCGATGAACTCGTCTCGATCATCGACTTCCGCTACCTCACCGACGCCATCACCCCGTCCGAGGCCCTGGAGATTTTCCGCAGGGCGGAGCCGGGCAAGGCCGAGCGGACTGCCCGGCTGCGTGCCGAAGGCTATCCCTGCTACACCACCTCGGCGGGCTGGCTCGGCTACGCGGACGACAAAATCCGCCGTCTGGCCGAGGAGGCGGTCGCGGCCGGCTTCACCCACATCAAGATGAAGGTCGGCCGCAACCTGGAGGAGGACGTTCGCCGACTGGAGCTGGTGCGCGGCATCGTCGGGCCGGACGTGACATTGCTGCTCGACGCCAACCAGGTCTGGGAGGTCGCCCAGGCAATCGAGTGGGTCAACGCACTCAAGCGCTTTGACCCGTTCTTCATCGAGGAGCCGACCAGCCCCGACGACGTCGAGGGGCACCGCGCGATCCGCGCCGCGGTGGCGCCGGTCAAGGTGGCGACCGGCGAAATGTGCCAGAACCGCATCGTTTTCAAGCAGTTCATCACCCGTGAAGCGGTCGACATCGTGCAGATCGACGCCTGCCGGATCGGCGGACTGAACGAGGTCCTGTCGGTCCTGCTGATGGCTGCCAAGCACGGCCTGCCGGTCTGGCCGCACGCCGGCGGGGTGGGATTGTGCGAGTATGTCCAGCACCTCGCCATGATCGACTATCTCGTCGTCTCCGGCCGCAAGGACGACCGGGTCGTCGAGTATGTCGACCATCTGCACGAGCACTTCCTCGAACCGTGCGTGATCCGCGACGCCGCCTACATGCCACCGCAGCGCCCGGGCTTTTCCATCGAAATGAAGCCGGCCTCGATCCGCGGATTTGCCTGGCCCGGACCCACCTCGAAAGAGGCGGTGGACGCCTAGATCGTGGGCACCGCCGCCGCCATCTCCAATCACCGGGAAGTCAGCATCGAAGTCCGCGCCGATCGCGGGCGCGGCCCCTGTCACCCGCTGTGGAACTGGTTCGGCCACGACGAGCCGAACTACACCTACGGCTCGGACGGCAAAAAGCTGCTGCGCGAGCTCGCCGGACTGAGCGCCACCGCGCCCCACATCCGGACCCACAATCTCCTGACCACCGGTGACGGCGCCCCCTCGTTGAAATGGGGCTCCACCAACGCCTACACCGAGGATGCGGCCGGCAATCCGATCTACAACTGGACGATCCTGGATCGGATTTTCGACACCTACGTGGAGGCGGGCGTCAGGCCCTTCATCGAGGTCGGCTTCACGCCCCAGGCCCTCTCCGACGACGCCGGCCCCTATCGCCACAGCTGGTCGCTCGAGGACCCCCATTCGACGATCACCGCCGGCTGGGCGTTGCCGCCGAACGACCTGGGCAGGTGGAGCGACCTGATCGAGGCTTGGGCCGCCCATCTCGTCGAACGCTATGGGCGCCAAGCAGTGGCGTCCTGGCCGTGGGAGATCTGGAACGAGCCGGATGGGCTCTACTGGACCGGCACGATCGGAGAATTCTGCGCCACCTATGACGCCGCCGCCCGCGCCATCAAGACCGTGCTGCCGGAAGCCCGGATCGGCGGGCCGCACACCTGCGGGCCGTTTGAAAACGACACCGCGCGGACCTTCCTCAGCGAGTTCCTGCGGCACGTCGTCGACGCCGGTTCGCCCCTCGACTTCATCGCCTTTCACGCCAAAGGCCAACCGAGCGTCGAAGACGGCCATGTGCGGATGGGACTGCGCAAGCAGCTTCGCGACATCGAAACCGGCCTCGCGGTGGTGCGGGAGTTTCCCTCGCTCGCCGGCCTGCCGGTCATCATCGGGGAGTCCGACCCGGAGGGCTGCGCCGCCTGCTCGGCGCGCGTCTACCCGCACAACGCCTACCGCAACGGGCCGCTTTACGGCGCCTATGTGGTCGAGACGATGATGCGCACCTACGAGTTGGCGCGCCGCGTCGGCATCCTTATCGAGGGGGCGGTCACCTGGGCCTTCGTGTTCGAGGACCAACCCTTCTTCGACGGCTTCCGTTCCCTGGCGACGAACGGCATCGACAAGGCGGTGCTCAACGCCT
Organism: uncultured Devosiaceae bacterium; assembly: GCA_964574935.1. Classification (GTDB taxonomy): domain Bacteria; phylum Pseudomonadota; class Alphaproteobacteria; order Rhizobiales; family Devosiaceae; genus JBBECE01. The sequence continues at coordinate 17,408 of CAZNOZ010000015.1, forward strand.
TTCGCCTGCTCGGCAAGCTCGGTGGCGAGTGGGTCGAAACCCGAAGCTCGCACGCGCTTGCCCTCGACGACATCCTCGACACCGGCGTGCGGGAGGCCCCCGACATCAACGCCTGCGCCACACGGGACGAAAAGGGCGTAACGGCTCTGGTCTGGAACTATCACGACGACGATTTGCCCGCCGACGGCGCCGCTGCCGTCACGCTGACCGTGCAGGGACTGCCGGACCTCCCCGTCCGCTGCGAGCAGTTCCGCATGGACGCGACCCACGCCAACGCCTACGGCGTCTGGCGGCAGATGGGCTGCCCGCAGAGGATCGAAGCCGATGACTACGCGAAGATCGAGCAAGCCTCCAAGCTCGCCTCGGTCGAAACCGGCGAGCGCCGCCCGACCGACGGCGTGCTCACCTTTGCCTTCGATCTGCCCCGCCAGGGGGTCACCGCCTGGCGCCTCGAATGGTGAGGCAGGAGTGTGGGTCCGGTCGCGCGATCGGGGGCGTTGCCGCGCGCCCCTAGCCGCCGGTGCCGGCTCTGAAGGTCTCGACCACTTTCTTGCCCGCCGCCTCGACGAACCTCGCGTCGGAGCCGACGGTGAGCATCGAAAAGCCCTTGTCGGTCATGCCGACGGCGTACTCGACGCTCCCGCAATGCAGGCAGCAGCGGATCCCGGCCGTCTGGCATCGTTCGAGGATCGAGAAGATCACCTCCTGCATTTCCGGCTCCTGCCGGTCGAAGCCCGGCGCGTACCCGTGCGAAATCGACAGGTCCGACGGCCCGATATAGATGCCGCCGAGGCCCGGCACCGATGCGATCTCGTCGAGCGCCTCGACGCCCGCGCGTGTTTCCACCATGGCGAGCGGCACCACTTCGTCGTTCGCCCAGCTCGGATAGTCGTTCCCCCAGGCGAAGCGGGCGCGAATGGGCCCGAAACTGCGCCGTCCCTCCGGCGGGTATTTGCAGGCGGCGACCAGACGGGCCGCGTCCTCGGGCGTCTCGATCATCGGGGCGATGACGCCCATAGCGCCGGCGTCGAGCGATCGCATGACGATCCCCTCGTCGAGCCAGGGGATCCTGACCAGTGCCGCGGCGCCCGACCGCTCGATGACCGGCAGCATCGCAAGTAGAGACGCATAGTCCGCCGTGCCGTGCTGCAGGTCGACGGTGAGCGCATCCCATTTCGCCGCCGCCATGGCCTCCGCGGTAATTATCGAGGGCGCCGCGATCCAGCCGTTGATCGCCACCCCGCCGTCCGCCCACAGCCGGCGCAAGGGATTTCTGGGCGCGCTCATCTTCTAGCCCCACATCATGTGGGTGAGCTTGGTGTTCTGATAGTCGCGGATGGCCTCGAGGCCGCCTTCCCGCCCCATGCCCGAGTGATTGATGCCGCCGAACGGCGCCTCGGCATGCGCGATCATGAAGGTGTTCACCCCGACCATGCCAGCGCTCAGGCCCTTCGACAGCGCCTCGGCCTTCGCGTGGCTGCCGGTGAAGGCATAGGCGGCGAGCCCGTATGGGGTCGAGTTCGCCCTGGCGATCGCCTCGTCGAAATCCTCGAAGCGCGCGATCGGCGCGATCGGCCCGAACGGCTCCTCGTGCATGATGTCGGCGTCGTCGGGCACATCGGCCAGCACCGTCGGCTCGAAGAAATACCCCGTGTTTCGGCCTTCGGGCCGCCGCCCGCCGGTCACAAGTTCGGCGCCGCGGCCGATCGCGTCCGCCGACAGCCGCTCCACCTTCTCGCGGCCGGAGGCGAGGGTCAGCGGCCCCATCGTCGTAGCCTCGTCCTGGCTGTCGCCGAGTATCAGCGCCTGAGCTTCCGACTTGAACTTCGAAATAAAGCGGTCGGCCACACTGCCCTCGACGTAGAAGCGGTTCGGCGCGATGCAGACCTGGCCGGCATTGCGATACTTGAACCCCGCGCACTGGGTGGCGGCCGCCTCGACGTCGGCGTCGGCGCAGATCACCACCGGCGAATGCCCCCCCAGTTCCATCGAGACGCGTTTGACCGTCTTGGCCGCCTCGGTCATCAGGAGCTGCCCGACGCGTGTCGAACCGGTCAGCGAGATCTTGCGCACCTCCTCGGCCGCCATCAGATGCGGGGTGATGTCGCGGGCGTGGCCGAGCAGGAGCTGTATGACGCCGGCCGGCACGCCACCGGCAACGCAGGCCTCGATGATCAATGTCGAGGTCATCGGCACCTGCTCCGAGGGCCTCACGATCACCGCGCAACCGGCGGCGAGCGCCGGGGCGATCTTGCGCACCGGCAGATTGACCGGGAAATTCCAGGCCGAAAACGAGGCGACGATTCCGACGGGCTCGGGCTCGATCAGCAGCCGGCCGCCCTGGCGGGACGGAACCGTATCGCCGAACAGGCGCTCGGCCTCGCCGGCATACCATTCGAATTGCTCGGTCGCCGCCCCGACCTCCCCGGCCGACTGCGAATAGGGCCGGCCGATCTCCAGCGACAGCGCCCGCGCGATGTCGTCAGCGCGCGCGCGCATCTCGGCGGCGACGTTCCTGAGAATGCGGCCACGCTCCCAGCCATGCACCTTCGGCCAGCTCGCCTGCGCGGCGACCGCGTGCTCAAGCGCTTCGGCCACCTCGGCCCGTCCGCAGGCCGGCTGCTCCCAGAGCACCTCCTCGGTACACGGATTGACCACCGGAATGGCCGCGGCACTGCCCTTTGTCCTGAATTCGCCGCCGATCAGAATCTTCGGTTGCATGGCGCTCATCGTCTCACCTGTTCGTCACAATATCCCGGGCTCCACCGCCGCGGCGCCGAAGCCGTTGTCCGATAGGCCGAAATCAAGTCCCTCGTCGTCCGGCCGGCGGAAGGAGCGGCGCGCGGTCATTGCGATGCCGTCACCCCGCCGTCCACATAGACGATCTGGCCCGTCATGAAGTTCCCCGCGGGCGACGCGAACGCAATGATCTGACCGACGACCTCCAGGGGACTGCCGATTCGGCCGAGTGGATTGCGCTCGAACATGAACTCGCGGAAGTCCGGACGGTCGAGATGCGGGCGGATGCGCTCGGACTGGATGAAGGTCGGTGCCACGCCGTTGACGGTGATGTTGTGCGGCGCCAGCTCCATCGCGTGCTGCTTGACCAGCATCGCCATCCCGCCCTTGGTCGCGCAGTAGGCCGAATAGCCTCGACCGCGCAGGGCGAGCTGCGCGCGCACCGAGAGCAGGTGGACTTGCCGGCCGCCCTCGCCACGCTCGATCTGATCGCCCGCGACGGCCTGCGCGAGAAACATCGCCGACTTGAGGTTGGTGCGGTAGACGTCGTCGAAGACCTCCTCGGTCACCTCCATCAGCGGCTGCTCGTGCTGGGTGCCCACGCAATTGACAAGCACGTCGATGCCGCCCAGTTCTGATACCACCGCCTGTGTCGTCTGCTTGATCGAGTCGACCTCGCGGGCATCGATATGCAGGCCGTGCGCCTTGCCGCCGGCTGCGTTGATGCGATCCGCCAGGCTCTTGGCCTTGTCGAGCCGCGGTCCGGCGATCGCCACGGTCGCCCCCATCCTGGCCATGGCGATGGCGACGGCCTCGCCGATCGCGCCATATCCTCCCGGCACGAACACCCTGAGCCCGGCGACCTTGAAGAGCTTGTCGATCTCCGACGGATCGATTTCGGGCGTCAATTGCGAGCTTTGTAGGTTCATGGGGTCACCTCTACTCCCGCAGCCCGATAGACGCTTTCCATCAGCCGCAAGGTTTCCAGATTGTCGAGCCGGTCGGTCTCGAAGGGGGTGCCGTCGCTGAGACCGGTGACGAAGGCAGCCATCACCGTGTCGAAGCACTCCTGATATCTGCCGAGCAGATCGACTTCCTCGGCTTCCGCCTCGGCGCCGACGAGAAAGACCCGGTTGAAATCCATCACAACGGTGCCGCGCGCGCCGACAACCTCCAGCCGGTCGCCGTGCAGGGGCGGATAGCCCGGGGCGCAGATGCAGCCGTCAGCGGTGGCGATCAGCCCGCCGGCGCCCTCCAGAAGGATGCTGGCGGTGTCTTCCCCCGGCAGGCCCTCGGCAAGGTGATTGAGCCGCGCGGCCACCACCGCCAGCTCCCCGCAGATGCAGCGCAAGACATCGAGGTGGTGGATCATCGACTCGAAGACGAGATTGCGACGGAAGCCGGTGAGATAGGGCTGGCGTTCGATGAGAAACGGGACGTCACCCTCGCGCGGGCACAGCCCCGAGCCGCGGCACACGATCGTCGCGTGCCTTGGCCGGCCTATCCTCCCCTCGTCGATCCACCGGCGAACCGTCATGTAGTGCGGCCGGAAGCGGTAGTTCTCGTGCACCATGAAGCGCACGCGCTCGCCCACATACCCGATCAGATCCTCCGCCTCCGCGACCGTCTCCGTGAGCGGCTTCTGGCACATGATGTGGACGCCGTTGTCCGCCGCCAGGCGGGCGACCGCCGCGTGGGCGCCGAGCGAAGCGGCGATATCGACCGCCTCGAAGCCGCCCTCCGCGAACATCTTTTCCGCGTCGTCATAGATGCGGGGGACACCGAACTCCGCCGCCCGCCCCTCGGCCTTGTCCCGGTCGGTGTCGCACACGGCAACCACTTCGGCGCCGACCGCCTGCCAGGCGCGCAGGTGGTAGAGGCTGATCAAACCGCATCCCACGACCGCCACGCGCGGCCTCTCGGTGCCGGCACCCGCCGCACTCATGCCGCGCGCTCCTCGAGCAGATCGCCCAGATACGCACGGACCGGAGGATGCGCCAGCAGGCTTGCGTAGTCCGGCACCGGCGTGACCGTGCCGTTCTCCACGAAAATGAAGCTCTCGCAGATCTCCTCGACGATCTCGAGGTGAAAGCGCTCGTTCGGGTGCACGCTGAGAATGACCAGCCGCCCCTCGTCTCTGAGGCGGCGGAAGAAATCGAGCATGAAGCCGATATAGCCGTCCTGGGTATTGAATTGCGGCTCGTCGAAAAGGTGCAGCATCGGGTAGTCGGAACCGGCCGGCTGCATCAGCGCGTTCGGCATGAACGACCGGAAGCGGCGCACCTGGTAGGACTGGTGGTAGTGAATCGCCAGCCGGTCCCGCTGGTCCGCCCGAACCTTGTGGATGTTGCGCCCGCACACGATGGCGGCGCCGGAAGTGGGCCGGTTCGACCCGGTGATGAGCTCGAACAGCGTCGTCTTGCCCGACCCGTTCGGGCCCATCATGCCCACGATCCCCGGCTCGGGGAGGGTGAAATTCGCCGTCAGCCGAAAGGTCGGCGTCCGGTCGACAAGGCCGGCCGTGTAGATCTTCTCGAGATGGCGCACGTCGAGCATGTCGGTCATCGGCCTAGATCCCGATCAGACGCCGCCTGAGCGGCGCGTCACCGAGCAGCTCCCGCGCCGCGCCCTCATGGACGATGCGGCCGCGATCGAGCACATAGGTGCGGTCGGCGACGTCGAGGGCCGCCAGCGCATTCTGCTCGACGATCAGGCAGGCGATCCCCTCCCCCTTCAGCCGCTCGACCGTATGCCAGACGTCCTGGGCGACCTTCGGCGCCAGCCCCTGGCTCGGCTCGTCGAACAGGATCAGTCCCGGCGATCCCAGGAGCGCGCGGGAAATGGAGACCATCTGCAATTCGCCGCCGGACATCGTCTCGCATTCGCGCTCCATCAGGTGCTCGAGCGCCGGGAAGATCTCCGCGACCTCGTCCTGGGTCCAGGGGCGGAAGCGAGTGCGTCGCGTGCCGAGCGCGAGATTGCGCTTGCCCGTCAGGGTGGGAAACACCCGCCGGTCGTCGGGCACCCAGCTGATCCCGAGGCGCGAGATCCTGTGGGTGGACATCTTCGTGATCGGCAGTCCTTCGAACCGGATCTCGCCCGCCCGCGGCGGCGACAGACCGAGGATGGATCGGATGGTCGTCGTCTTGCCGGCCCCGTTCGAGCCCAGAAGCGCCACAACCTCCCCGTCGCCGACCGACAGCGAGATGCCGAACAGTGCCTGGGTTTCGCCGTAGAAGGTCTCGATGGCGCCGACTTCGAGCATCACGCCACCTCGCCCAGGGCCGAGCGGGCGACCCATTTGTCGGACCTGAGCGCCTCGGGCGTGTCCTCGGCGATCACCTGCCCCCAATGGATCACCGATATCCGGTCGGCCAGATCGAACAGGAACGACATGTCGTGTTCGATCAGCACCACCGTGTAGCGTTGCCGTATCTTGGAGATCAGCTCGGCGAGGGCCCGGGTCGCATCGATGCCGAGGCCGGAGGTCGGCTCGTCGAGAAATACGATGCGGGGGCCGGGCGCCAGCGCCACCGCGATCTCGAGCGCCCGCCGTTCGCCATAGGGCAGGCTTGCGGTTCGCTCCCAGGCCCGCGCGGTCAGCCCCACCTGCTCGAGCACACCCATCGCCCGCTCGATCAGCGCCGTGTCATGGAAGACTTCGCGCACCGGATTGAGCGCCCGATGGCGGAATTCTGGCAGTGCCAGAATGACGTTCTCGATCACCACCGTGTCGTCGAACAGATTCATGATCTGGAACGAACGCGACACGCCCAGACGCGCCAGTCGATGCGGGGCCATGCCCGTGATGTCGCGCCCGTCGAAGCTGATCCGTCCGCCGTCCGGCGCGTAGTGCCCCGTCAGCACGTTGAAGCAGGTCGTCTTGCCGGCGCCGTTCGGCCCCATGATGCCATGCACGGCGCCCTGCTCGACCGAGAAGCTGACATTTTCGAGCACCACCCGGGCCCCGAAGCGCTTGCGGATATTCTCGGCAGTGAACAGCGCCACGGCTCACGCCCCCCCGGTCTTGGCCCCCACCGGGGCGTGTTTGGCCGGCACCAGACCGATCCGGGTGCGCAGCATATCGACCAGGCCAGCCAGCCCCTCGGGGCGCGCCATGACGACGATCACGAACATCAGCCCGAACCACAACAGCCAGGTTTCGGTGAGCCCGCCCAGAATGTCGCGCGCCAGGAAGTACACGAGCACGCCGAGCACCGGCCCCCAGAAACTGACCAGGCCGCCGCCCACCAGCACCATCATGACGATCAGCCCGGACTGGTTGATGCTCATCACGTCCGGATAGGCGCTCTCCTGCGCCATCGCGAAAAGGCCGCCGGCCAGCCCCGCGAAAGCCGCCGAGAGCGTGAAGGCCAGCCATTTGATCTTCCACACGTCGTAGCCGACGAAGCGGGCGCGCATCTCGTTCTGGCGGATCGCCTGCAGAACCCGCCCGAAAGGTGCGTTCACGACGCGCCACAGCACCACGATCACGACCACGAGGATCACCGCCACGAACCAGTAGAGCGCGGCGTTGCCGGCGAGCTCGATGCGCACGGGACCGATCACCAAATCGGGCCGTGGGATGCCCAGCAATCCATCCTCGCCGCCGGTGATGGAATGCAGCTTGATGGCGCAGAACCAGAAGACCTGCCCGCAAGCGATGCTGAGCAGCGCGAAGTAGATGCCCCGGCGGTGCGAGATCAGCGCCCCCACCAGCGCCCCGGCGAGGCCGGCGGCGAGGACCGCCACCGCGAGCCCGCCCCAAAGATCGACCGCGACGTTTTGCTCATAGAGGCCGAACGCATACGCCCCGACACCGAGATAGGCGCCGTGCCCGAACGAATGCAGCCCCGCATAGCCGAACAGCAGGTTGAACCCCAGCGCGAAGATGAACCAGATCGCGACCTCGATGCCCAGATACTGGTAGAGGCCAACCGGCTCCAGCCACAGCGGCGCCGTCAGCACCAAGGCCACGAAAACTCCCATGGACGGAGTGAAGGGCGAGCCGCCCCTGGCCGGTATGTCGGAGAGCGAAATCACGGCCTCAATTCTCCAGGACGCTTTTGCGGCCGAGCAGGCCGCGCGCCCGGACGCCGACCACCGCGATCAGCAGCAAATACATCGACATCAGCGACCAGGCCGGCGCGTAGGCGCCGGTAATCCCGATCGCCAGACCGACCAGCAGCGAGGCGGCAACCGCGCCCCAGAAGCTGCCGATGCCGCCAAGCACGATAATCAGGAAGGCGGGAATGACCACGTCGATCCCCACATGCGGCCTCAGCCCCCAGATCGGCACCATGATGATGCCCGCCAGCCCCGCCAGCGCCGCCCCAAAGCCGAACACCAGAAGGCGCAGCCTGGTGAGATCGTAGCCGAGCGCCCGCACCATCTCGCTGTCATGGGTACCGGCCTTGATGATGGCCCCGTAGGGCGTCTTCTCCAGAAACAGCCAGACCGCGCCGACGGCGGCCGCCGCAAACACGGCGGCGAAGAACCGGTACTTCGAGAAGATGACACCGCCCATCAGGAAGGCTCCGTTGACGGCGTCCGGCACCGGCAGGTTTTGCCCGGAGGTGCCCCAGACGACGCGGATCAACTCCTCGATGACGAGGGCCGCCCCGAAGGTGAGCAGCAGCCCGTAGAGCGGGGCCTTGCCGTAGGTGGGCCTCAGGCACAGTTCGAGGATCATGCCGGCGGCCGCGGCCAGCAGCGGTCCCACGACCAGCGCCACCACGTAGCGCGCCGTCAAGGGAATCGACAGCCACCACTGGGTCAGATCGGACGAGGCCAGCCAGTGCCCGTCGATTGCAGACAGCGCGAAATAGGCCCCGAGCGCGAACAGCGAACCGTGGGCGAGATTGATGACCTCCATCACCCCCACGATCAGCATGAAGCCCAGCGCAATGAGCGCGAACAGAAGCCCCAGCGCGAGGCCGTTGACCATATGCGGGAGGAGCGCGGCCATCTCACCACCCCATCGTTGACCGGGGCCATTCTACACGATGCGAGCGCAGGCCGGGCCGGCGATGACCGGCCCGGTGCGCGCTGCGGCCGAGCTCAGGCGTCGAAAGTTGGCGTGTCCTCGTAGCTCTCGAGCTTGCACGCGCCCTGCGCGGCGGTATCCGCGACCGCGTCCGGCGGCGACTGCGTGAGGATCTTGAACATGTCGTTGTCGTCCATCGGCGCGTCGTTGGCGGTTGCCAGATAGACCGTCTGCTGCACCTGGTGGGTGACCGGGTCGATCCATGCGTCGAAGTGCTGCATGCGATCGGCCGCCGACATCTGATGGCCCTCGAGCTCCTTGATGACCGCGATGTTGCTGGTCGTGCCGGCGCGCTCGACGGCCGCAAGCAACTCCCGGGTCGCCATGTAGCCGTTGTAGAAGACGTTGCCCGGCACCTGCATCGAGGTCTCCGGATACATCGCCTGGTAGCGCCCGATGAACTCCGCAACGCCCGGCAGGTCCAGCCCGTAGTACCAGGTCGTTCCGAACACGCCGAACAGATTGTCGAGCGGCAGGCCGTAGATATCGGGCCAATCCTGCTGATTGTTGATCCAGGCGGGGCTCGAGCCCATGCCGAGCTGGGCCACCTGCTGGCGCAGGGCCACCAGGTCGTCGCCGCCGACCGCAGCGGCCACGATGCTCGGGCCCTTCTGCTGGATCGAGGTCAGCGCGGCCGAGAAGTCACGCGTGCCCTGCGGGATCAGGATCTCGTCGATCACCTCGCCGCCATACTGGTCGATCAATGCGCGCGTGGCAGCCGACGTGTCGTGCCCCCACACATAGTCGTTGGTCAGCAACAGGAAATCGCTGCCATACGCGTCGATCGCGTTCTTGATCGCGGCCTGGGCGAAATTGGCGCCGTTGCCGTCCCACACGAATTTGACGCGATGGCAGTTCTCGCCGCTCTCGGAGGGCGAGGACGAGTTCGTGTTGAGGTAGATCACGCCGTAGCGCTGCGCGACCTGGCTGATGGCGTTGGCGACGCCCGAGCTGACCGCGCCGATCAGGAACCCGCACTCCTCGCGCGTGATCATGCGTTCCGCCACACGGCTGCCGGTTGCAGGCGTGGTTTCGGTGTCGATGTGAATGTACTCGATTGGCCGGCCGAGCGCGCCGCCGGCGCCGTTGGCCTCGGCAATCGCCATCATCATGCCGCGCCGGTCCGAGGCGCCCGAATTCGCATACTGCCCACTGGCATCGGACGTGAAACCGATCTTGATCGGACGGTCCGACTGGGCAAGGGCGCTGTTGAATTTCCAGGGCCCCATGAATGTCGTGGCGGCGCCAGCCGCCGCCGCCGTGCCCATGAGGCGTCGACGGGTAATCCTTGAATTGGACATGCAGTTCCTCCCTTTGCGAGCCCGCCACATCCGGGCTTTCGGCGCCGGGCGGCCGATAGGTTTCAAGCCGGCCGGCCATCGCCGGGCAAATTCTTGAATGAATTTTCTATCTCGGTCAATGAATTTTCATTCTAACTGCGCCGAACGGGAATGTGGTAGGGTGTTTCATGCAATCGCGAAGCCAAGAATTGTCCGCCGCCACGCCGAAAACCTTCGATACGCTTCGGCAGCAGATCCGGGACCGGTTCTCCACCCTGAGCCCGCATCTCCAGCGCATCGCCAGGGCGTCGCTTGAGGAGCCCAACCGGTTCGCACTCAACACCACCCCCGTGATCGCCGCTTCGCTCGAAATTCAGCCCTCGACCCTGATCCGGTTTGCCAAGGAATTCGGCTTTGCCGGTTTCTCCGATCTGCAACGCGTTTTTCGGCAGCGGCTGATCGAAGGCGAAGCCACCGTCAGGGAGCGCGTGCTGGCGAGCGAGGCGACCACCGCCACCCACGACATGCAGGCCCTGTTCGAAGACAGCATGCGCGCCAACTCCGAAGCCCTCACCCGGCTCGCCAAAGCGATCGACATTCCGGCGCTCGCCGAAGCGACGCGGATCGTGCGGCGCGCGCAGCACGTCTATGTGGCCGGCCTGCGCCGATCGCGCCCCATCGCCGACTATCTGGTCTACGGCCTCATCCGGGAAGAACGCGCCTCCAGCTATCTGGACTTCGCCGGCGGCATGGCCGGACCGCAAATCGCCACCTTCGGCAGCGACGACGTCCTCGTCGCCATCGCCTTTCCGCCCTACTCGCAGCCGGTCGTCGACGCGGTGATGGATGCGCATGTTTCGGGCCGCCGGATCGTGGCCATCACCGACGGTCCGGAGAGCCCCCTCGCGGTGCACTCGGAGGTGGCGCTGACCGTGCCGTCGGACACGGCGAGCCGACTGCAGCCCATCTCCGGGGCGATGGCGCTGGTGCACGCCCTTCTGACCGCGGTCACGCAATCCTGAAGGTCCGCCGAGGGCGACCGGGCGCGTCGCCCGATTCGGACCCGCGCAGTTGCAACGATACCAGTATCTGACAGACTTCCCGGAGGCGGCTTCCGAGGGCGCCGCTCCGTCGTCCACGGCAATCCGCCGGACCGGGGACAGGCGGAGCCCTGAAACCGATCAAACGCCAGCCGGAGGCGCGTGAGGTGCCCGTCAGCGAAACCCGCAAGCCGATCTGTCCCGGATATGCCTCGGTGGGCCCCGCCGACGCGAACCCGCCCGGCGCGACGTTCGAAGCACACCGGCTCGTCGCCGCGGCGTGTGACGGCGTCACCGTGAGCGATCCCCAGCCGAACCAGCGTATCGGTGAGTGGACGTTGATGGCCGTGATCGCACACGCCGATCGCCCCGTCGCGGTGTTCGAGGAAACCGGCCTCCAGGAGGGCCGCCTCGCTTTCGTCGGCGCCGATGGTCTTGTGCGTTTGAGCGGTAAGTCGCTCGAGCCCACCAGCGAAGGGACGGCCGGATTGCAGGCCAACGACGTGTCGTCCTGGTACCGCGGGCACGCCAAGCGGGAAGCGCTTCCCGACCACCGCGACGTCATGCGCGAGGAGCTGCTCGCCGGCGGCCGGGATCCCGACCCGGATGAAGTGGCGGGCTGCTATCCGCCGGTCCGGCATGCCTTTTTCGAGGGCCACCTGCGTCCGCACACATTCGTCGGCACCGGAATTTCGGACGATGTCGTGCCGCTCTACTACACCGACGTCCCGATGGTTGGCCGCGTGCCGATCGGCGTCATGGCGCCCGGAAGCGAGGCGGCGATGGACGCGGGCGAGCTATGGGAGGGCCTTGTCGGCGGCTGGACGCCGCTGGTGCGGACCGTCTATCCGGTTGCCACCGATGAATGCTGGGAAGTCGTTACCTTCGCCTCTTCGTTCACCGCCAACCGCTTCAAGCAGCCGGTGTGGTATCGCTTCGCGCATCTGAGGGCCGGCAGGCTCGTCCAGACGCGCTATGTCGATTCCTTTCTGCCGCATCCGCACGCCGGTCAGCGCCTCGCCGAGCGCTTCTACGAGGAGCTGCTCGCAACGCTCGAGTACTGGGAGCGCGAGCTGGGCGGCGCCATGGTGGTGACGGGCTGGGACTGGCTCGAGGATCGGAGCCTGCACGCCCTCGCCCGCGAGGTGATCACGCGCCGCGGCGCGCATCCGAAATACGGGATCGCCGACCAGGCCTATGCCGGCGCCGAGCACGACGGGTTCCAGGATGTCCTGGTCTCCAGCGTGCTCGGAAGCCTCGAATGGGGCTTTTTCGACCGCGCCCGGGCCTATCTGGACGACTACCTCACGCATTTCGTGCGCCCCGACGGCACCCTGCACTATCGCGGACCCGAGATGGGCAAGTACGGCGTTTCGTTGAGTTGCGTCGGCCTGCACTACGACTACACGCAAGACGCCTCGCTCATTGGCGACCACCGGGAGAAAATCGACGCCATCGCCGACATGCTGCTCGCCCGCTGGCGCAAGGCGCGCGAAAAAGACCCGGACGATCCCGCCTACGGCATGATCCCGGGCTATCACGAGGCGGATATCAACTTCCTCACCCCCAACGTCTGCGAACTCGACTACGACCGGCCGTATCTGTCGAACACGGGTCAGGCCTGGCGCGGCCTGCGCGACCTGGCCGGTGCCTACGGCGCCATCGCGGAGGCGCCCGGTGACCCGGCGCTCACCCGACGCGCCCATGAGTTGAGCCAAGCGGCGGCCGAGATGTTCGAGGACGCGCGAAACGGCGTCGAACGCTCGTGGATCACCAGGGACACCGTCACCGGGCTGCCCATCATCGCCGGCGACAAAACCTTCTACTGGGAGCACGCCTATCGCGCCCGGCCCGAATCTTACGACGAGAACCGGGTGTGGTCGGAGCTCTATTTCGGCGGCGCCACGTCGCCGGAGAGCGTCAGACGCATCTGGGAGATCGCCGGCGAGCGCGGTCACACCACGCTGGGCGTGTTCAACAACCGCAAGAGCCTGGTCGGCTTTCTCGTATGGGAGGAGATCGCGGGTCTCATCCAGCACGACATGGTACCCGAGGCGCTGCTTGTCCTCTATGCCCAGGCGATCCATGCCCATTCCCGCGGCACCTGGACCGCCATCGAATGCGTCGATATGGATCGCGCCCGGGGCGCCCATAGTCCCTACTGCCTGCCCGCACAGATGACGGTGCCGATCGCGGCCAAGTGGCTGCTCGTCCATGAGGACCCGGTGAGCGGCGAGATCACTCTCGGCCGGGGCATCCCGCGTGAGCGCCTGGCGCATGGGCGAACGATCGGGGTGACCGGCGCACCGACCCGCCGCGGCAGGCTCGGCTTTACGATTACCTCGCGCATCTTTGACGGCGAGATCGCGGCACGTATCGATCTTCCCGAACGCCCCGGGGCGCCGATCCGGCTGCGTCTGCGGGCGCCAGAACCCTTTACGCTGCGCTCAGCGAAGATGCTCGGCCCCGAGGGCGCGACGCTTGTGATCGACAAGGACTGCGTGTTGATCCCCCGGGCAATGTCCGGTTCGATCGAGATCGCGACCCGATGGAGCCGGGCCGGGCCCGGCTGAAACCCGATCAGGCAGGCTGGGCGGCAGGCCGAAGCCGCTGGCCGTTGTCCGAAAAGACCAAGGCGTCGTCGGTGGCAAAGCCGACGGTCAGGCTTTCGCCGGCGCGCCCGCCTTGCTTCTCGCGGTCTTCGACGATCACGGGCTCCCCGGAGGCAAGTGTGCCGTAGATGTAGCGCGTGCCGCCGAGATTTTCGACGACATCCACCGCCACGTCGACGGTCAAGTCCGCCGTGTCGTTGGGGCGCAAATGCTCCGGCCGGATGCCGATCTTGACCGCATCGCCATGTCCGTCCAGCCCGGGGATCTTCAGGTGTGCGCCGGCCGCCAGGGCGATATCGCCTCCATCGGCCCTGGCGTCGATGAGGTTCATCCGCGGCGAGCCGATGAACCCGGCGACGAACAGATTGTCGGGATCCTCGTAGAGTTGCTCGGGTGTGCCGGCCTGTTCCACCTTGCCGTCGCGGATCACGACGATCTTGTCGGCCAGCGTCATCGCCTCGGTCTGATCGTGCGTCACGTAGACCATCGTCGAGCCGAGATTGTGATGCAGCTTGGCGATCTCGACCCGCATCGAGACTCGCAATTCCGCGTCGAGGTTGGACAACGGTTCGTCGAACAGGAACACCTCCGGATCGCGCACGATCGCGCGGCCGATGGCGACGCGCTGCCGCTGCCCGCCGGAAAGCTGGGACGGTTTGCGTCCGAGCAGCTCCTCGATCTGCAGGGTGCGCGCCGCAACCCTGACGCGCTCGGCGATCTCGGCCTTGTGCAGCTTGGCCATCCTGAGCGAGAAGCCGATATTCTGCTCCACCGTCATATGCGGGTAGAGCGCGTAGTTCTGGAACACCATCGCGACGCCGCGCTCGATGGGATCCTCTTCGTTGACGCGGCGGCCCGCGATCCGGACTTCGCCTTTGGTAATCGGCTCGAGACCCGCGATCATGCGCAGCAGGGTCGACTTGCCGCAGCCCGAGGGTCCGACGAAGACGGTGAACGCCCCGTCATCGACCTTCAGATTCAGGTCCTCGATCACCTCGAGGGTGCCGTAGGACTTGCTCACTCCCCTGATTTCAAGTGAGGCCATGGTTGCGACCGATCATCCTGTGTTGGTGTTCGAGTGGCTGGCACCGGCCGGTGGACCCCCTCAACGTGAGGTGACATTTGACCGTCATTTCACGATGCGGGCGGATACCGGAGTCTTCGAACCGCGCCGCCAGAAGCGTTGTGATGGCTTCCGCGAGCCCCTCGATCGGTTGCGCGATCGCGGTGATTCCGGGCTGGTGAAGACGGAAGGCCGGCACGTCGTCGAAGCTTACGATGGACACGTCCTCGGGGATCCGCACGGCGTTTTCGTGGCACCACGCCAGGGCGCCGATTGTCATGTTGTAGTTGGCCGAAAACAACGCCGTGGGCGGGTCCTCGAGCGCGAACAGGCGGCGCATGGCTTCGTGCCCGCCCATCTCGTTCCAGTCGCCCCCGATGATGAGGTCGGGGTCTTCGGGGATTTGGTGGGAGGAGATGGCGTCGAGATAGCCGGCCAGGCGAAGCCACCCCGCCGTGTCGCGCTGGTTGCCGCAAATGGTCGCTATTCGCATGTGGCCCAGCTGAATGAGATGTTCGACCGCATGCCGGCTCGCCTGACGATGATCGACGAACACGCGGTCGGCGGCCAGCCCCGGGATGTCGTTGTCGTAGAGAACGATTTCCAGCCCTTCCTCCGCAAGTCGCCGAAGCTGGTCGCCCACCTCGACCCCGCCGTCAACGATGATGGCGTCGACCCGATGGGTGCGGAAGAAATCGATCCCCTCCATGAAGGAGCGGCTGTCGAGGTCATGGCAGTACGACATCACCGCCCGGCCGGTACGCCGGATTCTGCGACTGATTTGTTCGAGCAGCCCGGCATGGAACTCGCTGATGTTGGGCACCAGCAGCCCCACGATGTGGCGGACCTCCGTCTTCATGGAGGCGGCGACGGCGTTGCGCATGTAGCCCAGGGACTCGATCGCCCGCTCGATCTGCGCGCGATTGGCGCTGCGAACCGCCTGCCCGTTGAGATATCTGGACACCGTACCCACCGCCACGCCGGCTTCCGCCGCCACGTCGATGACCGTCGCATGCCGTCGCTTGCGGAACTTCTGCGTGGTGATTGCCTGTGTCATACCCAGCTTGTCTCTTGGCCAGTTTGTCCGGTGGCCGGTATGTCTCTTGTCGTGTCGCAAACGCTCGTTCAAGCGCCGTTCGCCGCGCCGCACCGGCGCCCCGGTCCGAACCGCGGGCCTGTCGGGCCGAACAGGTACCGCCGTCCGCGGCGGGTCGGGTTCACGTGCTTTCCTCAAACACCACCGCCGAATGCACGTGCAGCCCCGGCAGGGACACCGCGACCGCCTCGTCCTGCGTGACGGTGAAACTCACGTCCTCGCCCGTGAGCGCGTCGTAGACCCGCGAAGGCCGGCGCGGCAGGCGGACCATCGCGGTGACGGGGCCGAGCGCCGGGACGTCCTCGATCATTTCCATCACCCGCGTGCCGCCACCTTCGGCCGGGATCGCGTGTCCGCGCACCTGAGGCGCGCCGTACAGCAGATGCAGCACATGCCGGCCCTCGTTCTCCTGAACCGTCAGCGTGGCCCTACCCGACGACGGCAGATCGGTTGTCAGCGCGGCATCGGGCATCAGCCTTCCAATCAGGCCGCCGACCAGATGCTTGTAAAGCGGCTGGCCGATCCGATGGTAGATCTCGAAGATCGGATAGGCGACATAGGCGATGCCGTCATGCTCGGTGACCGCGGGTCCGAGCGGGGTTGCCGAAGGGTCGTCCGGCGTGTGCTGATGCGAACACCAGGCGCGAAACGACCTGTTGAAATAGGACGGGACCGCCTGCGCCAGCACGTCCGCCCCGGCGGCCGCGATCCTTCTCGGGCTGCCATAGATCACGAACGGGCTTTCCGGCATGCCGGGCAGGCTCGCCGCGTCCGCGACGATGTAGGAGGGGTCGAAGTCGTGCCGCCCTTCCCCCGATTCGATCCCGACGGGCAGTACAACCCCACCCTTCGCGTCGATGCCGGCCTTGTCAGACAGGATCAGCTTGCCGCCGGCGGCGTGAAACTCCCCGAGCCTGGCCGCCGTCGCCTCGTCGAGCACGATGTCGTCGGGCACGATGATCAGCCGGTAGCCCTCGAGGCTCGATCCGCGGTCGATGACGTCAAAAGGGTATTTGAGCTCCTGCAGCATTTGCGCGGCGCCGTCGTCGCTGGGATGATTTCGCTCGCCGGCCGGGTTGAAGTGCTCGGCGGACAGGATGGCGATCTCGGATATCTGGCGCGCGCCCTTCAGATATGGCTCAAGCCGGGCGATGCGGTCATAGGCCGGTGCGATGGAGCGGTAGGTATCCTTGTTGATCGCGCCGTTGGGATGCAGCTGATCACCCACCAGGCATTTTGAGCCGAGCGCCACCATCTGCGCGCATTCGTACTCGAGGGCTTGCGGGTTCTTGAAGCCGCCGAACTCGCCCCAGGACGTGTGAAACTTTCCGGTGTGCCCGACATAGTCCATCCCCAGCGCCGCCGAGTAGCGGGCGCTCGAGGGAAAATGGTCGTAGCCCCAGCCGCCGGTCGGCAGGCTTTCTATCTCCAGATGGGAATAGGGCGCGAAGCGCCTGGCGCCCTGCTTGTGGATGTGTCCGCAATTGTAGAACACGCGCAGCCCGGGAAACTCCGCCGAAAGCGCGTCGCTCGTTTCGCGGCGGAAGCGCTCGTTGACCTCCTCGTCGTTGGCCAGACGGTCCTCGGGGTTCTCAGGATCCCGGCCCATCGCCTCCATGCGTTCGACGCAGGCCGGGCACACGCAATCCGGCGTCAGAATGATGTCGAAGAACAGGCCCGGCGTATCGTAGGTGCTGGCGACCTCCCGCGCCTGGGCAAGCAGTTCTTCCCTGTACGCCTGGTGGTTCAGGCACAGGGTGTGCCAGGCGGGGCTGAGCTGCTTGCCGGAGGAGGGATCCTCGGCAATGGCGTGCTGATACTGGTTGGAGGCGCTCATCGCCCGCCATTCGGGGTGCAGGCGCGCGTTGCGTTCGTCCCACTGCACCGAAATATACACAGGCGCCTCGATATCGACCGCCGCCAGGGCCGAGATCATCTCGCCCATCAGGTCTTCACGCGCCAGATGCGGATGCGGCGCGCCCGCTTTGGTGGGGTAGTAGGACCAGCCGTGATGGCACTTGGCGAACACGGTCACCGAGTCGATATGCGCCTGTTTGAACGTCTGCGCGAAGTCGTCGGGATCGAACGCCGCCCCGATGCCGTCGATATGCTCGGAGGTGTGGAAATCCAGATGGATCTGCCGGTAGCGCAACGGTTTGTTGGTGGGCGCGCGCATGGCTACTCCTTGCCGCCGGTCGTTGCCCGTGAACCGGCAGCGAACTGGCGCTGGAAGATAAGGAAGATGACCAGCGGCACGCTGGTGGTGATGATTGCCGCCACCGAGCGCAAATCCCAGTTGAGATCGTAGGTGCCCGCAACCCGAGCCAGCACCACCGGTAGCGGCACGTCGCTGCGCAGGTAAAGCATTGGCAGCAAGAGCGCGTTCCACGTCCACAGGAACTGCAGGATGCCGACCGCGAAGATCGGGCTCAGCGTGTTGGGCAGGACGACATGCTGGAAGGTCGCGATCGGTCCGCAACCGTCGATTTTGGCCGCCTCGATGAGATCCTTGGGAAAGTCCTCGAGGAAGTTCTTCACCAGGAAGATCGACCAGGCGAAGCTCAATCCCACGTAAGGAATGATCACCGACGCGAAGTTGTCGATCATCCCCAGATCGCGCCACAGCCGGAACAGCGGGATGATGACCACCTGCTGGGGGAGTACGAAGGCGTTGATGATGACGATCAGCAACACCCGGCGGCCGACAAAGTGCAGGAAGTGGAATGCGTAGGCCGCCGCGGGCGTCAGCAGCATCGTCAGCAGCGTCGAGATGCCGGCCAGCTGCGCGGTCGTCCAGAAGGCATTGGCCAGGGGATACTCGGACCACACCCTTTGCCAGGCATCGAGGGTGAAGGTGACCTGGTCGAGCCGCCACCATCCCAGGCTGGTCTCACTCAGGGGACGGATCGACGTCACCACGATTCCGATGATCGGCACGATCCAGATCAGGGAGACGACCGCCATCACGACGATCGTCCAGCGTGGCGCGCGCCCGATCATTTCGCACCTGCCGTGCGCTGGATGATCGCGGGTATGGACACGATCAGAACCGCGATCAGCAATATCACCGTCGCCGCGGCGCCGTAGCCGAGTTTGAACTGCGTCATCGACTCCCGGTACATGAAGTACCCCACCGTCTCCGTCGCTCGCACCGGACCGCCGCCGGTGAGGATGAAGATGATGTCGAAGGCGCGCAACGCGTTGAGAAGATTGATGAAGATCGCCACGCGCACCCCCGGCAGCGACAGCGGCATCATGATGAAGCGCATGATCGAGAGCGGCTTGGCGCCGTCCATGTAGGCCGCCTCGAGCACGCTCTTGGAGATCGCCTGCACGGAGGCGAAGCACAGCAGCAGCGGCAGCCCCACCGCGCTCCAGCTTGCCGCGACCACCAGCGCCCAGAGCGCCGTGTCGGCGTCTCCGAGCCAGGCGTAGGAGAAGCCGGGACTGAATATGCCGATCAGGTTGTTGAGCAGGCCCGCCTGATCCGGGCGCAACATGGAAATCCACATATAGCCGCTGACCGTCTCCGAAATGCCGAATGCGGAGAAGACCATCATGCGGAAGGGCAGCGTCCGGCGCGGCGCAAATGCGCACAGCATGGCCAGCGTCCACCCGATGCTGACCGAAATGGCCGTGGTGCCCAGGGTGAAGATCAGCGTGGTCGAAATCGTGTTGCGGAAGGTCGGGTCGGCGAACAGGGTGAGATAGTTGCCGAAGCCGACATATTTCGGCGCCGACAGGCCCTTGATGTCAAAGAAGCTCAGCCGGATGGTCTCGATCAGCGGATAGACAACCGCCACCGAGAACAGGGCCAGAACCGGAATAATGAGCAGCCAGGCCGCCGGTGCGTCCCGCAATCGCCACCGGGGGGCGGCGAGCGCCAATGAACGCTCGCCGCCGTGATCGCGAAATTGCGTACCGGTGCCTGCCGCGGGTTGTGCGGCAGACCTCGACATATCAGTACGCGCTCGCCGCCTTCGCCTCGATGGCCGCGAGAACGGCGTCGATATTGGCCTCGGACGGATCCTGCAGGAACTTCTGCAGCTGGACGCGATATTCGTCGACCAGATCGCCCGGCAAGAGGTCGCCGAGGACGAACTGCACCTTCGAATTCGCAACCGCGTCGGTCGAAATCTGCATCACCGGACCGAGCTTGGAGGTGTCGGCCTCGGTGCTGGGCGAAGCGTAGCCGTAGTCGGCCAGGATGTCGGTCGCTTCCCTTGTGAGCAGGAAGTCGAGGAACGCCTCCGCCGCCGCCGGGTTGGCGCCGTTGGTGGTCACGTTGACCTCCTTGGAGTCGACCATCGACGTGTCGTCATGGCCCAGGCCGAAGGCCGGGAACTGCAGAAGCGAGTAGTCCACGCCCTCTTCCATGCCATAGTCGCCGCGGGCCCGCGCGTTCATCCACATGCCGATCATCAGATAGTTCTTGGCGTCGGCAAGGAACACCTGGTCGGCCTCGCCATCCCAGTCGTTGGCCAGCATGGTGGCGGCGTCGCCGCAGCAGCCGGCGTTGAGCATCTCGGCGAACTTCATCAGCGCCGCCTTGACGGCCGGGTCGGTCCACGGGATCTCGTGGGCGGCCAGCGCCGAGGCGACCTCGACACCGGAGGTGCGGATCAGGAACGTTTCAAAATATTCGGCATGGGCCCAGTATTTGCCCGGAATGGCGACCGGAGTTGCATAGCCTGCGGCCTTGAGCGCATCGAAGCTGGCGATGAACTCGTCCCAGGTGGTGGGCGGCTCGATGCCGGCCTTTTCGAAGTGCGCTGTCTTGTACCATAGGCCCGAACGGTCGCCGTAGGTGTAGGTCAGGCCGTAGGTCGCATCGCCGATCGAGCCGAGATCGCGCCACGACTGCGACAGCTTGCTGTCCCAGTTGTGGGCGGCCCATTCGTCATCGATGGGCCTGATGATGCCGGCATCGGCAAGCTCGGCCCGAAACGCCGGCCAGGTGTTGATGATGATGTCGACGACTTCGCCGCCCAGAAGCGCCGAGCGGATACCGCCGCGCGCATCGCCCTGGGCGGTAATCTGAACCTCCCGGACCGAAACGCCTGGATTGTTGGCCATGAAGGCCGCCTCGAGATCCACCCAGAGGTCGGCTTCCACGCCGCCTTGCCAGTTCAGGATCACCAGCTCGCCGTTCAGATCCTGGGCGGATGCGGCGCCAACGGCGCCTATCGCCAGCCCGATTCCCATCGCCGCCAGCATCGTGCGGCGGCGCAGTCTGGTCGCAGTTTCCCTATTCATTTCGCTTTTCCTCCCTCAATTCGATCGCACCCTAGCAAGGTCACGACTGAATTGAAACGTTACCAACTATGTGTGAACGGTCAAGACCGGATTGCGCTCGCCGGCGCGAGGCGCGACCGGCCACGCCGCCGGTGCGAGGTCATCGGGACGCCCCGAATGCCCGACCCGGAGGATGCCGGGGAGCGCCGCATCGGCGCCGGCCGGCGGGATCTTAAGCACCCGACGCAATTCGCCGGTTGAAGCGCCTTACCAATTCGTTAATTTGTCGCAACCGCAAGCGCGCAGCATTGCGGCGCCAATGCCGAGGGTCGGGTGTGCGTCATGAGAATCGTGGGGTTCGTCGGAAGTCTGTTGTTGGGGGTGTTGCTGGCCGCCGACTTGGCCGTCGCTGACGAGGCGGTGGGCACCGCGGTCGGCGTCAGGCAGCGCAGCATGATCGAGCTGAACGGCACGCTGAGCGGGCTCAGCAGCGGTGCCGAGCTGTTCCTGGGCCAGCGCGTCGTCACCACCCAGTCCGGACAGGTGCAGATCGAGTTCTCTGATGGGACCCGCATGGTGGTCGGGCCAAACTCGCAGCTGCTGATCGAGGAATACCTGCTGCGCAACGACCAGACCGTGTCGAGCTTCGCCGTCACCGCGCTCAGCGGGTCGTTCCGCTTCTTCTCCGGCGACAGCCCGAAGAACGCCTATCGCATCACCACGCCCACCGGCACCATAAGTGTTCGGGGCACCGCGTTCGACTTCGACGTCCTCGAAGATGGCTCGGTGCCGCTGGTGCAGTTCGTGCCCGGCGTCGAGATGTGCGGCGCCGACGCGTGCGTCGATCTCGACTTGGTGTGCGAACTCGGTGTGATCAGCAAGGACGGGCAGGTCTCCATTGTCGGCGTTCAGGCGGAGCGCCTGGCGATCTTCGAGGACTATTTGCCCTACGCCAAATCGCAGCGGGCGCTGCGCCGCGATTATCGCGTCGATAACCCCTCCCGGTGCCGCGGCGAGGAATTCGCGGGCCCCTACAGCACGGGTTCGGTGGGCAATTCCGGCGGCGGCGCCGGTACCCCACTCGACGAGCCCCCGACCGACGGCACCGGCACGGGCTGCAACAAGGGGCTGGGCAACGGCGCCGAATGCGACGAAGGCGGCACCGAGGAAACCGAAAACCCCGGACAGGGCAGCCAGAACAGCGGCAGGGGCCAAAGCGGCAACCACGGTCACGGCAACAACTGATCCGATCGCGCCCTGATCTCTCAACGCCGGTCCGATCATTGACCCGCGCCCGTCCGCCCGCGGCCATTGCCAGCCGCGTTGGTCCGTGCTCTGTGACGACCGATTGACCGCCCGCTCGGGCGCCACGAAGGGCGGCGGTCCCAGGGAGAACGGCATGCCGAAAGGAAGTTTCGAGGGACTGCTCGTCCCCGCTCTGACGCCGTTCGCCGCCGACTTGTCTCCGGACGTCGGGCGCTTCGTGGGGTTCTGCCGGTGGCTGCTGAACGAGGGTGCCGACGGCTTGGCGGTGTTCGGAACGACCTCCGAGGCCAATTCGATCCCGCTGCGCCAACGCGAGGAGCTGCTGGCGGCCCTCGTCGAAAAGGGCATCCCGGCGGGCCGGCTGATGCCCGGCGTCGGGGCGTGCGCGCTCGAGGACGCCGTGCGGCTGGCCGGGCTCGCCGTCGAGGCCGGGTGCGGAGGGGTTCTTGCCCTGCCGCCGTTCTACTACAAGAACGTCACCGACGACGGCCTGTTCGCCTACTTCGCGGAGCTGATCGAGCGGGTGGGCGATCGGGGGCTGAAAATCTATCTCTACCATATCCCGCCGCAATCGATGGTGCCGCTCGGTATCGGGCTGGTTGGCCGGCTTATCGAGGCCTATCCCGACACCGTCGTCGGGCTGAAGGACAGCGGCGGCGAGTGGAGCTACACCGAGACCCTTCTGCGCGAATTCCCCGGTTTCGACGTCTTTCCCGGCTCCGAGCTTTTTCTGCTTCCCGGCCTCAGAGCCGGCACCCGAGGCTGCATTTCGGCGACCGCAAACATCAACGCGGCGGCCATTCGCAAGCTGGTCGACACCTGGCGCTCCGAGGACGCCGACGCGCAGCAGGCGCGGTTGACCGAGATACGTCAAACCGTGCAGGCGTTTCCCGTGATCCCGGCAGTGAAGGCCATCGTCGCGCATTTCCACGACGCGCCCGAATGGCGCACTGTCAAACCCCCGCTCACCCCGCTCGGCGAAGGCGACACCCGCGAGTTGCTCGGCAATCTGGCGCGGCTCGACTTCTCGATGGCGCCGCCAGAAGCCGGCCCCTGAGGCGTTCCCTGCGATGACGGATGACAAGGGACTGCGGCGGGGATTGACGCACTACGGAGATGCGGACTTCTCGTTTTTTTTGCGCAGCGCCTTCATCAAGGCGATGGGGTATTCGGACGACGCCCTGGAGCGGCGGGTCATCGGGATCGTCAACACGGCCTCGGGATTCAACCCCTGCCATGGCAACGTCCCGCAGCTGATCGATGCGGTCAAACGCGGGGTGATGCTGGCGGGCGGTCTGCCGGTCGATTTCCCGACGATCTCGCTGCATGAATCCTTCGCGCACCCGACCAGCATGTATTTGCGCAATCTCATGGCGATGGACACCGAAGAGATGCTGCGCGCCCTGCCGCTCGACGCCTGCGTCCTGATCGGGGGCTGCGACAAGACGGTGCCCGCGCAGCTCATGGCCGCCGCGAGCGCCCAGGTGCCTGCGATTTGCCTGGTGACCGGCCCGATGCTGGCCGGTTCGCATCGCGGCGAACGCGTCGGCGCCTGCACCGATTGCCGGCGTTTGTGGAGCGATTTTCGCGGTGGTCGGATGCCGCCCGACGAAATCGAGGAGGTCTCGGGCCAGCTCGTGCCGACCGTGGGGACGTGCTCCGTGATGGGCACCGCCTCCACCATGGCCTGCGTGACCGAAGCGATGGGCATGATGCTGCCCGGCGGTGCCACCCTGCCCGCCGTCAATGCCGACAGGATGCGCCACGCCGAGGCGGCCGGCCGACAGGCCATGGCGCTCGCCGAGTCCCGGCTCACCCCCGCCGACATCCTGACCCCGGCCTCGATCCGCAACGGATTGCGCGTGTTGCTGGCGCTGGGCGGCTCGACCAACGCGATCCTGCACATCGCCGCCATCGCGGGGCGCCTCGGCATCGAGCTCGATCTCGACGCCTTCGACACCCTCGGCCGCGAGACCCCGGTGCTCGTCGATCTCAAGCCCGCCGGGCGCTTCTACATGGAGGACCTCGATCGCGCCGGCGGACTGCCGACCCTGCTGCGCGAGCTGGCGCCGCTGCTCGAGCTCGACTGCATGACCGTGACCGGGCGTACGCTGGGCGAGACCATCGAGACGGCCGGGCCGGTGTTCGAACAGGACGTCGTGCGTCCGCTCGGCGCGCCGGTGCACGAGGGTGGCGCAATCGCCGTACTCAAGGGCAATCTCGCCGGCGACGGTGCCATCATCAAGCAGTCCGCCTGCTCCCCGGAGTTGCTGGTTCACACCGGCCGCGCGGTTGTCTTCGATTCTCTCGAGGACCTGGCGCGGCGCGTGGACGACGAGGCGCTCGATGTCGGCCCCGACGACGTCCTGGTGCTGCGCAACGCCGGACCGATCGGCGCGCCGGGCATGCCCGAAGCCGGATATCTGCCGATCCCCAAGAAACTCGCCAGGCAGGGGGTCAAGGACATGGTGCGGATCTCCGATTGCCGAATGAGCGGCACCGCATTCGGCACAATCGTGCTGCATGCCTCCCCCGAGGCCGCCGTCGGCGGACCCCTGGCCCTGGTGCGCACCGGCGACCGGATCACCCTCGACGTGCCCGGCCGGCGGCTGATCCACGAGATCGGCGAGGACGAGTTGGCGCGACGCCGGGCTGCCTGGCAGCCCGCACCGCAACCGCCCGACCTGCGCGGCTACCGAAAGCTCTATCTCGACCATGTGACGCAAGCCGGCGAAGGCGCCGATTTCGACTTTCTGACCCAGCGTCCGTTCAAGTCCAGGACGCCGTGAGCGGTTCCGATGGCGCGGCGCCCGGCCTGGGCGTCGATACCCCGTCCGCCGCCCGCGTTGGCGCGCCATGCCGCCTTGCCTTGGGCGGGGCCTTGCCCGATGATCCGGCGGGAGGCAGCGAATGGACAGGCCAGCGCATTTCGTGATCGTCGGCGGCGGCACCGCCGGGTGGCTCGCGGCGTTGATCTGTCAGGACCAGGCGCGCCGCGCCAGGCTCGATATTCGCTTGTCTGTCCTCGAGTCGTCCAAGATCCCGACGGTCGGCGTGGGCGAGGGGACGACCGCCGTCTTTCGGGCGCTGTTCGAGCGGTTCGGTTTCGACGAGCTGGAGTTCCTGCGCGACACCGAGGCGACGATCAAATTCGGCATCCGCCACAAGGACTGGCGTCGGATCGGCGTCACCTATGACGGTCCGATCGACGATCCGCACCAGGTGATTGCGCCGCCGCCGGACGCGCCGTCGGAATATCTGAACGTCTACGCGGTCGCCGCCGGTCGTCCGGTCTCGGAGATGCATCTCTTCGACCAGTTGTTGAAGCGGCAGAAGAGCCCGTATGCACGCAAGGCGGACGGCTCGCTCATTCCGGTCGGGCCGTTCCACTACGCCTATCACTTCGATCAATCGCTTGTCGGTCGCTATCTTCGCCGCAAGGCCAGCGGCATCGAGATGATCGACGGCACGCTCACCGGCACCGAGAAAGATCCGGAATCAGGAGACATTCGGGCGTTGATCCTGGAGGACGGCACGACGGTGCCCGGCGATTTCTTCATCGACGCGACGGGATTCCGCAAACGGCTGATCGTTGAGGAGATGGGTGGAAAGTGGGTCTCCTACGGCAAGGAACTGCCGGTCAATCGCGCCATGCCGTTCTGGCTGACCATCGAGGAGGGCGATGAGATTTCGCCATATACACTGGCATGGGCGCGTGAAGCGGGCTGGCTCTGGTCGATCCCGACCCAGAAACGCTACGGCTGCGGCTACGTCTATTGCGATGCGTTCCGGACGCCGGAGGAGGCCAGGGCCGAAATCGAGGCGGCGCTCGGACACCCCATCGAGCCACGAAGCGACATCCGGTTCGATATCGGTCGCCTCGAACGCCCGTGGATCGGCAACTGTCTGGCGGTCGGGCTGAGTTCGAGCTTTCTCGAGCCGCTCGAAGCAACGTCAATCCACGGCACCATCGTTCAGATGA
This sequence comes from uncultured Devosiaceae bacterium, assembly GCA_964574935.1. Lineage (GTDB taxonomy): Bacteria > Pseudomonadota > Alphaproteobacteria > Rhizobiales > Devosiaceae > JBBECE01. The sequence goes on from CAZNOZ010000015.1 coordinate 43,767, forward strand.
TGATGTTCGCCGGGCAGTATCTGCGCGCGCCCGACGAGATGACCCAGGCGCACCGCGACGACTACAACCAGCGCGCCGATCGGCAGGTCGATGACTTCCGCACATTCATCAACACGCACTACGTGACCGAGCGCGAGGACACGCCGTTCTGGCAATACGTTCGACGCGAATGCGTGCACGACGAGACCCGCGCCCGGCTGGCGCGCTGGCGCAGGGAAATGCCGCGCCACGAACATTTCTCCCATTTTCTCGGCGGTCTGCCGCACGTAGAGGCGCAGCTGCACTACCCGGTGCTCGACGGGCTGGGATTGCTCGACCGGTCGGTCGCCAGGGCGGAGATGGCCGGGCTGCCGGCCGTTCGCGCCTTCGCGCGCAAGACGGTCGACAGCCTCGTCAAGGAATACAAGCAGGCGGCGACCAAGGCGCTGGGGCACGCCGAGTTTCTCGAGCTGGTCCGCTCAGGCGCCAGTCTGCCTTGATCGGCCGCCCGAAAGACCGGGGCCCGGCGCCAGACTAGCGATAGCCCCCGGAGCCGGCGCGCAATTCCTCAACGGTTCGCGCTTGCCGGCGCGCCGCGCCCTCCCAGTCGCGGGTTTTCACGGTCCCCTTTGCCAACCGCTCACGCGCCGCGGGTATGGCCTGGGCGTATTGGGGCAGCCACTCGGCCTGCGCGACCACCATCTCGTCGACCATTTGCCAGACCTCCTCGGGCGTGCAGACCGCCCCGACCAGGGGGTCGTGCAGAACCGCGAGCTTGAGCATGTCGATATCGCCCGTCATGGCCGCCTCGACCGACATGCGCTGCACGGATATCGAGGCCGAGCAGGTCGCCGCGCAGGCGATCGGCAGCTCGATGCCCTCGACCATGTTGATCCCGAACCGGTCGACGAAACCGGGGCTCTCGACGATCGCGTCGGCCGGCAGGTTGCGGATGATGCCGTTGTTGCGCACGTTGAAATGCCCGCGATACACACGGCCGGTCTCCAGGGCCTCGATAATGTGACTGGCGTGCTCGGTGCTGCGCTCGTAGTCGTCGAGCGGCTTGCCGGCCTCTTCCAGGAACTCCGGGAAATCCGTCTCGAACCAGTTCCGCTGCTCGGTCGAGTAGCGCAGATACCCGCCGGTCTCGCCGTGGATCCAGTCGCTCATGTCGATCCAGTGGCCGATCTCGTCGGGGCGCTTGCGGTACCACGGAAGATATTCGCTCAGGTGCCCGTTGCTCTCGGTCGAGAAGACCCCGAAGCGCTTCAGCACGTCGATGCGCACCTTTTCCTGGTGCGAGTACAAAGGGTGCTTTTCGAAGGCGGCGAGCAGTTCGTCCCTGCCGATCCTGCGCCCGTTCACGCGCACGTCGATGTACCAGGTCTGGTGGTTGATCCCCGCGCAGATGTAATCGAGCTCGCCTTCCTCGGCGCCCAGCGCCCGCGCGATCTGGTGCGCGCCATGTTGGACGCCATGGCAAAGCCCGACCGTGTTCACCTCGCCGTACTCGAGCGCCGCCCAGGTGTTCATGGCCATGGGATTGGCATAGTTGAGGAAAAGCGCGCCCGGCTCGGCCAGCTCGCGGATGTCCTTGCAGAAATCGAGGATCACCGGGATGTTGCGCTGGCCGTAGAGAATTCCGCCGGCGCAGATGGTATCGCCGACGCACTGGTCGACGCCGTATTTGAGCGGGATGTTCACGTCGGTAGCGAAGGCCTCGAGCCCGCCCACCCTGACGCAGCTCATCACATAGCGCGCGCCTTCGAGCGCCGTCCGGCGGTCGGTGGTCGCCGCGACCTTCGCCGGCAGCCTGTTGACCTCGACGATCCTCTCGATGATCTGCCGGATCATGTCGAGATTGCGCTCGTTGATGTCAGCCAGCGCGATTTCCATGTCCGCGAATTCTGAGACCTTCAGCAGATCCGAGACCAGCTTCTTGGTGAAGCCCACCGAGCCGGCACCGATAATCGCGACCTTGAAGGGAGCGCTCATGTTGTCTGGGAACCTCCTGGCGGTGAAACCCGCGGCCGGCTGGCCGGCCCGTAAAACCGGCGGACTTATCCCGTTTCGGCCCCGCGGACCGGCTCGCGGGCCGCGCGACCTCGGGCGGTTACCGCCGCGGGCGGCGCCGACTTCGGGCCGCGGGCCCAGGCCGGGATCATCTCGCCATGGGCTGCCAGCAGATCATCGACGAGGCGCCATATCTGGTCGAGGTCGAGCTCGGCCGCCGTGTGCGGGTCCATCATCGCGGCGTGATAGATATGCTCGACCTTTTCCTCGACGAGCCCCGCAACCGTGAGCTCCTGAACGTTGACATTGGTGCGGATGAGCGCGGTGAGCTGCACGGGCAGCTCGCCGATCCGGGTCGGCTGGATGCCGTTGCGATCGACCAGGCACGGCACCTCGACGGCGCACCGCTCGGGCAGCGAGGCGATCAGCCCGTCATTGCGGACGTTGCCGTAGATCACCGAGGGCTCGCCGGTGACCACCGAGTTCATGATCTCGGAGGCGTATTCGTTCGACTGTGCGACCTCGATCCGGTCGGCGGTTCGATATTTCTCGGCCTGCGCCTTCCAGCCTTGGATCTGTTCGATGCAGCGCTTGGGGTACTCGTCCAGCGGAATGCCGTATTTCTCGATCAGGTCCGGCCGGCCCTGCTTGATGAACCAGGGGGTGTATTCGGCGAAATGCTCCGAACTTTCGGTCACGAAATAGCCCAGCCGCGTCAGCATCTCGTAGCGGACCTTGTTGGGGCAACGCGGGTTCCATCCCTGCTTCGGCGCCCTGCCCTCGCGATAGGCAGCCATCAGGTCCGGATAAAGGTCCCGGGTGCCGCCGTCGGCCATCCGCTCCTCGAATTCGAGATAGAACGCCATGTGGTTGATGCCGGCGGCCTGGTAGCAGATGCGCTCGATGGGCAGGTCGAGGTCGCGGGCAAGCTCGGCGGCGGTGTGCTGCACGGAATGGCACAGCCCCACCTGCCGGATCGACGGATATCTTTCGGCGATGGCCCAGGTGTTGATCGCCATGGGGTTGACATATTGCAGCAGGATCGCGTCCGGGCAGACCGCCTCCATGTCGGCGCACAGGCGCCACAGATGCGGCACGGTCCGCAGGCCCCGCATGATTCCGCCGATGCCGAGCGTGTCGGCGATCGTCTGGCGCAGCCCGTAGGTTTTCGGCACCTCGAAGTCGGTCACCGTCGCCGGCTCGTAGCCGCCGATCTGGAACGCCACGACCACGAAGTCGGCGCCCTCGAGCGCCGCCCGCTGCTCGCGGTGGGTGGTGATCGTCGCCGGCACACCGAGGGTCGCCACGATCTTGGAGGCGACGAGTTCTGACTCGACCAGCCGCTCCCCATTGACGTCCATCAGGGCGATCTCTGCGTCCGCCAGGGCAGGCCGCTGCAACACGTCCCCGATGATGTTCTTCATGAACACCGTCGAGCCGGCACCGATGAAGGCGAGCTTGGGATAGGCGGGCATCGAACGGGCTCCCTTGTTCAGGCGGCGATCTCGAACGCGGCGCGGACGAGGCGGCGGGTGTAGTCTGTCTTGGGGTTGTTCAGGACGTCCTTGACGGGGCCCTGCTCGACGACCTTGCCGTGCTGCATCACCATCACCCGATGGCACAGCGCGCGGACCACCTTCAGGTCGTGCGAAATGAACAGGTAGCTCAGTCCCTTCTCGTCCTGCAGCTTGCGCAGAAGGTCGATGATCTGGGCCTGCACGCTCAGGTCGAGCGCCGAGGTCGGCTCGTCCAGCAGGATGAATTCGGGGTCGAGCGCGATGGCCCGCGCGATGGCGATGCGCTGGCGCTGGCCGCCCGAGAATTCGTGCGGAAAGCGATTGAGAATGTTGTCGGGCAGCCCGGCGTCGCGCAGCGCCTGCCGGACCCTGTCGCCGCGCTCGCGGCGGTCTTTTCCGATGGCGTTGACGATCAGCCCCTCTTCGATGATCTGGCGGATCGACATGCGCGGATTGAGTGACGCGTAAGGGTCCTGGAAGACGATCTGGATGCGCGACCGAAAGGGCCTGAGCTGGCGGCGGGACTTGTCGTGCAGCGGTACGCCGTCGAAATAGATTTCGCCGCTGTTGGCCTTGAGCAGGCCGATCAGCGCCTGTCCGAAGGTCGTCTTGCCGGACCCCGATTCCCCGACCAGCCCCAAGGTTTCGTCGCGATGCACCTGGATATCGAGATGGTCGACCGCGTGCAGCTCGGAATATTCGGGCTTGAAAAACCCGCCGTGCCGCAGCGTGAAGGAGACGTGCACCTGCCGGCCTTCGAGCACGATCGGTGTCTTGGCCGCGAGCGGCAGCGCCACGCCTTTGGGCTCGGAAGCCATCAGGTGCTGCGTGTAGGCATGGCGCGGCTTGTCGAACAGCACGGCCGTCTCGCCATGCTCCTTCACCTCGCCGTCCCGCATCACATACACATAGTCGGAAAAATGCCTGACGATTGTCAGATCGTGCGTGATCAGGATCACCGCCATGCCGTAGCGCTCCTGCAAATCCCTGATAAGATTAAGAATTTGCGCCTGAACCGTCACGTCGAGCGCGGTGGTCGGTTCGTCGGCGATCAGCACGTCGGGGCGATTGGCCAGCGCCATCGCGATCATCACCCGCTGCCGCTGGCCACCGGAGAGCTGATGCGGATAGGAGCGTACGCGCGCCTCGGGATCTTCGATCTGCACTTCCTCGAGCAGCGTGGTCGCTCGTTTCATCGCCTCGCCGCGCGACACCCGGTTGTGAAGCCGGATGACTTCGACGATTTGCGCGCCCACCGTGTAGATGGGATTGAGCGAGGACATTGGCTCCTGGAAGATCATGGAGACCTGGTTGCCGCGCATGCGGCGGCGGCGCTGTTCGGAGAAGTCCATGACCTCTTCGCCCGCCAGCTTGATGCTGGTGCGTTTCGCGACGGTGGCGCGTTTGCCCAACAGTCCCATCACCGCGCGCGCGGTGACGGACTTGCCCGACCCCGATTCGCCGACCAGCGCGATGGTCTCGTGCTTGTGGAGCTGGAACGACACGTCGCGCACGCCTTCGACCTCGCCGCCCTCAACCTTGAACGCGACCCCGATATGGCGCGCGTCGAGCAGCATTTCGCGCCCGTGCAGGCCGAGATCGGTACGTTCGTCGGGGGCGAATGGACTGCCGGTTTCGTTCATCTGCGCCGCCTAGTAGGGGTCGACGGCATCGCGCAGTCCGTCGCCCAGCGCGTTGAAAGCGAACACGGTGATCAGCACGAAGACAACGGGGGACAAAATCCACGGATACGAGCCGATCACCGAGAAGGTGCCGGTGTCCTGGAGCATGAGGCCCCAGGAAATCAGCGGCGGTTTGACCGCAAATCCCAGGAATCCGAGGAACGATTCCAGCAGGACCACCGTGGGTATCGCGATGGTCACCGCCACGATCACGTGCGAGATGACGTTCGGCAGGACGTGACGAAAGATGATGCGGCCATCGCCCGCCCCGACCGCCATCGCGGCGCGGACGTATTCGATGCGCGCCAGCGCCAGGGTCTTGCCCCGCACCTCGCGCGAGAGCTGCGCCCACAGGAGCGCCGCCAGCACGGCGATGACGAAAGCGATGAAGACGTTGGAGGGGGCGGTGATCGGGATCAGCGTCGTCAGCGCCAGATACAGCGGCAGTTGCGGAAAGGCGAGCACGAAGTCGACGAACCGCTGCACCCAGGCATCGAACCGGCCGCCCAGATATCCCGACGTGATACCGACGCTGGTCCCGACCACGGTTGTGATCGTCACCACGATGAGCGCGATCATCAGCGATATGCGCGACCCGATAATGCCCCGAGACAAGAGGTCCCGCCCCAGCTTGTCGGTGCCAAGGAAGTGCACGGGCTGATTGCCGCGCGCAGCGAAGAAGTGGATGTCGGCCGGAATCACGCCGAACAACTCATAGGGGTAACCCTTCACAAACAATCCCACATCCAGCGGACTGTCGTAGTCGGGGCCGGTGAGCGGCTGAAAGGTCACCGGATCAAGTTCTTCGGACTCGATGATCGGATAGACGAACGGCACCGGCGAAAAGGAGCCATCGGCGGCAAAGAAGCTGACTTTGACCGGTGGAGAGAACCCCACGTCGGATGCCTTCGGATCGACCGGCGCCCAGAAGTCGGCGAATATGGCCATGATGAGCAGGGCGGCCACCAGCACCAGCCCCACCATGCCGCTGACCGAGCGCCGGAAGCGGCGCCAGACCAGGACCCGATAGCTCTCGCCGCCCGCCAGGCGACCGGTCGCCGGTTCCGGGGCCGGTTCACGGCCCGGCGCGGGCGCGACGGTACGTTCCGCGGGCACACGCAGATCGGTCATTCTCGGCTCCCGCCGATGCGGATGCGCGGATCGAGGACGCTCAACAGGACATCGGCGATGATGTTGCCGACCAGCAGCGTGCCTGCGAGCACCAGCAGGAAGGTCGAGGTGACGTAGACATCGCCGACGCCCATGGATTGCACGATGGCCGGACCGACAGTTGCCAGAGAGAACACGATCGCAACCTCGATCTCACCGGTCAGCATGTAGGGCAGCACCACGCCCTGATAGGCAATCAGCGGGTGGAGCGCATTGGGAACGGCGTGCTTGAGGATGACGGCGCCTTCCGGCAAGCCCTTGGCCCGGGCGGTCTCGACATACTGGGCGTTGAGGGTGTCGAGCAGGTTCGCCCGCATGACGCGCATGTTGAAGGCGAGCCCGCCGAAGGTCGCGATAAACACGACCGGCCACACGTGCTGGACGAGGTCGACGAATTTATCCCACGACCACGGCGCGCCGCTGAACTGCGCCGAGAAGAACGTCCCGAAATTCTGGGAATTGAGCCTGAAGGCAAGGATATACAGGATGATGATGGCGAGCAGAAATCGCGGAATCGTCAGTCCCATGAACGACATGAACGACAACAGCGTGTCCGCCCAACTGTATTGTCGGGTGGCCGCGATGATCCCCAGACTGATCCCGAACAAACTCGCCAGAATATGGCAGGTCAGCGCCAGCATGATCGTGCGAGGCAGGCGTTCCCCGACCACGTCCCCGACCGGGCGATTGAAGAAGAAGCTGTGCCCGAAATCCCCGCGGGTCACGATGCCGGTAATCCAGTTGAGATACTGCGCCGGCAGTGGATCGTCGAGCCCGTATTCCTTGCGGGCCGCGTCCGCCACGCGCGTCGCCTCGACCACAGAAGAGCCGCGCGCCACCAGGCTCGAGTAGACGAAGTCTCCGTAGTCCCCTGGCCGGGCATGGATGATGGCGAAGGTCACCAGGCTGAGGAAAAACAGAACAACCAAGGCGGCGGCGATACGCTGGGATAGAAAACGCACCATGGCTTTTCGCTCGGCCGGGGGAAGGGTGACGAGGGGGCCACGCGCCCCCTCGTCAAGATTGCATCCTGCGATTGACCGCGTCTAGCCGGGTTCGCCGGGCAGCGTGTCGGGCTGCAACTGATACTCCGGTTGCTGCTTGTCCGCGGGCACGAACACGCGCTCGCGAATGATGTTGTCCTCGGCCCAGTTGAACAGGAAGATCGGGGCGCCTGCCGGAATGTTGGCGAAGCGCTTGTTGATGATCAACGCGCCCGGATACTGGGTCAGCCCGATCGCATAGACGTTCTGGGTGTAGAGCCCCTGATACTGCTTCATCAGCTCGACCTGCTCGGCAGGATTCCTCGAGGCGATGAAGGCGTTCACGACGTCGACCATCTCCTGCTCGAACGGCAGCAGATCGACCGTGCCGTCAGGGCCGGCGCGGTGGCCGTACGCAACCTGCGGTCCCGTGGGCGCAAGCGCGACGGTGTTCTGCACCACCGTGCCGAGTTCAGGGTTGTTGTGCCGGGTCAGCCACAGATCGAACTGTCCCGCTTGCGCGAGATTGTTCCAGTTCGTGCCATCGACGATGTTGGGGATAACCCGTATCCCGACCCGTTCCATCATGGCAACGATGGTTTCACCCAGCGTCTTGTCGGTCTGGTAGTCGGCGTTGACGAGCATGGTGAGCTCGACATCGCCGCCGCCCGGGAAGTTGAGGAAGCCGTTGCCGTCCGTGTCCTCAAGCCCAGCGGCCGCGAACTCCGCCGCCGCCGCGTCGGGGTCGTACGGGAAGTAGGCCGTCGATCCCTTGTCGTAGAACGAGGTCTCGGCGAAGATTCCGCCCGGATACGGTGTCGTGAACGGCCCCCTCACCAGGGCTTCGCCCAGCTGTTGCCGGTCGATGGCGCTGGTCAGACCGAGGCGGAAGTGGAGGTTGCGGTTCAACTCATGAACTGCCTGGGCACGCTCGTCCGGATCGCCCCAGCCATTGGCCGAGAGGTTCGGATACAGCGAGTAGGCGATGGTGCGGCCACCGAATGCCAGGCGGGCCGGCGACTGAGGATCGGCGGCGCGGCGCAGCGATTCGACGTAGTTCTCCGGCTGCTCGAGGTTGGAGAAGTCGCCGGTACCGGCCACGGCCTGTACGTCGCGGTCGCCCCAGGTGGACAGGCGATACTCGACCTCGTCCAGATAGGGCAGCTGGTTGCCGGCCTCGTCAACCTTCCAGTAGTAGGGGTTGCGCCTGAGGATAATGATGTCGTCCGGGCGGTAACCTGTCACCACCCACGCACCCATCACCGGATAGTTCATATACTCGGGCGTGGGGAAGTTCTTGTAGGTCTCGTAGGTCGCGTCCGCATTGTATGCCGGATGGTGCTCCTTGAGGATGTGCGCCGGTTCCGGGCACATATGGGGGTAAGCCATTTGATACAGATACTGCGTCGCGAACGGCTGGGTAAACGTCCACTTGATGGTGTAGTCGTCGAGCGCCTCAAGCGTCGTGCCCTCGCCGAAGGTCGCCGCGGAGGTGCCGGGCGCCGGGGTGACGTTCGGGTCGAGGATGTTGTCTTCCCACGTGAACATCACGTCGTCGGAGGTGAAAGGCGCGCCGTCCGACCACTTGGCCCCCTCGACCAGGTGCATGGTCAGTTCATGTCCGTCATCCGACCACTCCCAGCTCTTGGCGAGGTTCGGCAGGGGCTCCAGCTCGTCGGCCCTGACCTCGAACAGCGGGCCGGTGCGCGTCAGGCACTCGTACATGCCGATGGAAATGCCGCCCCAGCCCTGGATGTTGCCGGCCAGAAAGTTCCATCCCTGCGGCCGGCCGCCGATGACGTGGCGCATCGTGTCGCCGTACGCGCCAATGCCGTCGGGCATGTTGGCCGCCTTGAAAACCAGCGGTTCGACGGGCAGCCGCTCGGCAACCGGCGGCAACAGCCCCTTGTCCACGTAGTTCGCGGTGACCCACGCGGGTTCACTGTAAGAATCCAGGGCCCGGAACTCCTGGATATCAGCCACGCCGACGAAGTTCGGCGCCTGCTGCGCCTCGAACACCGGCGGGTCCGGCGGGAGTGTGGGCTCGGCCATTTGCGCTTGTGCGGCGCTCATCGACACGCCGAGAAGCAGACTTGCCCCGGTCAGGGCAACCAGATTGTTTCGCATTGTTCCTCCCTTTCGATACGGACGGGCGACAACGCCGCCGCCCCCGTCCCCCGGGGTGCGGTTGTCCGTCTGGAAAAATGTTACGCTTGGGTGCTTTCAAACGGCAATCCGGTTTGCTAGTCAGTTATTCCGGAAAATAAAGAACACGCCCATGACCTCAGCGCCACCACGGGAGCCCACAAGGCGGCTGACGGTCTCCCATCCAGTGGGGCGACCGGACCGGCAGTTCTATGCGCGCTCGATTGCTTTCGGCCGGTTCGGCATGCGCTGGTTCAGGCCGGTTCTGATGCGGACCCCGCACAGCCACGGCCATATCGAGCTCAACTGGCTTGACGGCGGACATATGGACTATGAGTTCGACGGCCGGCCGGTGCGCATCCCGTCCGAACGGCTCATCATCTTCTGGGCCGGCATTCCCCATCAGACCGTCGACATCGCACGCGGCCCGGGCGACGGCGTCCTGCAATGCAACATCTACCTGCCGCTCGATGCGTTTTTGCACATGTCGCATGTCGACACCCTGCACGAAGTCATGATGGGCGGCGGTGTGATCTGCCTCGACCCGGACACGGTGGGTGCCGATACGCTTCACCGGTGGTATGGCGACTATCGCAGCGGCCATCCCGAGCGCCAGGATATTCTTCGGGTGGAGATCGCGGCCATGCTCCGGCGTGCCGCACTGATCGGCTGGGAAGAGCTCCTGCCACCCTGGATCGAGCCCGTGCACGGCGCCAGCCGCCAGGCGACCCCGACCCGTTACGTGGTCGCCATGGTGCGTCACATCCTCGAGAATCTTTCCGAGCCGCTGACCGTCGCCGACGTCGCCCGGGTCGCCGATCTGCACCCCAACTATGCGCTGAACCTGTTCACCTCGATCATGCGCGTCCCGATCCGCAAGTTCATCGTGCGCATGCGCCTGGTGCGCGCGCGGGCGCTGCTGTTCGAGAGCAACCTGTCGATCGCAAACGTGGCGTTTCAGTCCGGATTCAACTCATCGAGCCAATTCTACGCTCAGTTCCGCCGCGCCTATGGGGTCACGCCGCGCCTCATGCGGCAGAACCTGATTGGGGGCTGATAGGGGCGCGGGGCAATTGCGCTGCCTGAGCGCTGGATATCGCGCGCACCCGATCTCGGACGGCCGGAGGCGGGAAGAGTGGACTGTACGCGGTCGGGGCCGACGAATACGGTTTGCGCCAACCACGCAGATATCCCACGGCATAGTCATCTCCATGACCCCATCCAACCCCGACAATCCGAAGATCCTTCTGGCGCTTGCCGGCAAGTTTGCGGCGTTTCACGTCGGGCTCGTTGCGGACGCCCTCGACACGCTGGGCCGCCGCGACCAGGCGATGGCGCCCGGCCTCACGCAACTCAGCGGACCCGAGACGATGGCCGGGTACGCGCTCACCGTTACCGTGCGGGCGGGCAAGCAGCGACGCGACAACCCCTACGAAAAGGAGTTCGAAGCGATCGAACGGCTGCACCCTGGCGACGTTCTCGTTGCCGATTGCGACGACACCCCCGCCGCGTTCTGGGGCGAGCTGCTGACGCGGCGGGCCATGAAGCGCGGCGCCGTCGGGGCGATCATCGACGGGTACACACGAGACCTCGAAAAGATCCGCGCCGTGGAATTTCCGGTCTGGGGGCTCGGGTCGCACCCGCACGACTCGGCGGGGCGCATTGAGGTCCTCGAAATCGGCGGCCCGATCCGGTGCGGCGGCGTTCAGGTCCAAACAGGGGATCTGGTCGTCGCCGATTGCGACGGCATCGTCGTCGTTCCGGGCGAGCTCATCGAAAAGACGCTCGAACTGGCGACGGCGAAGAACGAGGTCGAAGCCAGGATCAGGTCCGAGCTCGAGGACGGCGCGACCCTCTGGTCCGTCTTCGAGAAGTACCGCGTGATGTGAGGGCTTCAGCCGTCAGCGTCGAGCGGCCAGATCGGCCGCGGAATGCGGGTGAACGGAATGCTTGCCCAATCGGGCGTGCACACCCCCGGCGTCGCGACGAAGAGCTGGCCGCGGGTCAGCGGGCGAAAGACGTCGCGGTGCCGGTAGAGGTTCTTGAGCCCGATCACCTGCTTGTCTCCGAGCGTGATCCCGTGATGGGTGAAGATCGTCGGCGAAAAGACCCCGGTGCGCTTCGTGACGAGCAGAACCTCGATGCCTTCGGCGCGGATGACGGCCACGTCGCCGATCGGCACGCGCTCGTCGGCGAGCTGATCCTGATAGGCGTCGCGCTTCAAAAACAGCACTTCCGCGTCGACGTCGAGCGGCGGGCCGGATTCGGGCGCGAACTTGCCGCCGATGCGCAGCGGCAACGTCGCGCCGGCGCCGACCCTGAAGCACATCTCGACGGCCAGCGGGTCCCAAAGCGGGCCGTAGACCGCATCGCGGATGCCCGCTTCGACGAAGGCACCGAGCATATAGGTGGTGTCGCCAGGGGCGCCGCCCCCGGTCTGGTCCGAGGTATCGGCGAGCAGGATCGGCTTGTCGCCGCCCCGCCGGCCCGCCTCGATCGCATCGGCGAGCGGCACGAACGGCAGCATCGCCTCGGCGCGGATGGCCTCGAAGCGATGCCCGAACTCATCGGCGGCGCGCTTCGCAATCGAGATGTCGCGGTCCGCCACGGCCAGCATCTTGGCGCCCGCATTCGGCACGTCGGCCCATGGGAAGCCGTGGTTGAGCGAGAGCGACAAGAGACCGTCCCCGCCTTCCGCCGCGGCCATCCCGGCCACGAAATCGACCATTGGACCCTCTCGCGTTGTCGGGAACAGCCCCATGGTGTGGCAGTCATGCAGCGCCATCACGGGCTCGATCTCCCCCACCAGCGTCCGCGCCATCAGCGTGAACAAATCGTCCGCCCGCTCCGCGTAGTCGATATGCGGATAGGCCTTGTAAAAGACGATGAGGTCGGCCGCCGCGACCAGCGCCTCGTCGATATGCGCGTGCAGGTCGAGTTCGATGCCAAGGCGCGTGCGCGTGCCGACGAGCCGCCGCATCGCCACGACCAGATCGGCCTCGCAGTCGTCCGTACCCTCGGCCACCATGGCGCCGTGCAGGAACATCAGCACCGCATCGACCTCGCCCGCCCCCTGGAGATCCGAGAGAACCCGGCCGCGCATGTACTCCCATGCTTCGCGCGTCGTCACTCCCGCCGGCTCCGCAAAGGCGTGCAGGCTCTCGATCACCTCCCAGCCCTTCTCGCGTGCCCGCGCCAGCCACGTTTTCGCCGGCTGAGACCACGGGCTCGCGGGTTCGGCCTCGATGCCGTTCTCGACCCACAGACCGCTCCTGAAGTCGTCGAGCCCGGTGGGGAACGTGACGAAGGTGTTGGTTTCCGTCCCGAGGGTTGCCAGGAAAACACGCATGTGCCGACCCTTTCGATACAGCCGACACTAGGCCGCGCCTGGCCCGGGAGGAAAGGGATGTGTCGAAGCCGCACCGGTTCCGCCCATTTCCCGCTCGAGCCGTGATACAAGCGCCCACGATGCAGGCTGGCCCGGACGATCGGCGTTCGACATATGCGGCGATCCTCGAGGAGCACGTCGTCGATGCTTGGTTTCCGCGCTGCATCGACACGGAATTCGGCGGCTTTCTCAGTTCATTCGACGCGCGATGGACCCCGACCGGGGCATCGGAAAAACTGCTTGAATTCCAGGCCCGCCAGACCCTGGCGGCCGCGGAGCTCAGCCTTGCCTATCCGGACAATGAATCCTTGCGCGAAGCGACGCGGGCGGGCTTCGCATTTCTCAGCGGCGCCATGTGGGATCGAGCCGACGGCGGATGGTACTGGCTTGTCGACCGGGACGGCTCGCCGCTCAGGGACGAGGTCAAGCATCTGCACGGCATCGCCTACGCCATCGAGGCCTGTTTCGCGGTGCATGACGCCACCGGCAAATCCGAAGCCCTCGAGCTGGCCGAGACCGGCTTCGAATGGATGGACGGATGCGCCCACGACGACGCCCATGGCGGCTATTTCGAGCTCCTGCACCGCGACGGCAGGCCTGTTCTCGACGGCTCGGAGGTCTCGATGACAACCGACCACATCGGCACCCCGCTGGGCCTCAAGGACATGAACGTTCATTCCGACCTCGTCGAGACGCTGACCTACGCCGGCCTCAGGACTCAAACGCCGGCGATCAGCTCACGCCTCGACGAGCTGCTCGAAATCACACTGACGCGGTTCGCCTCGCCGGATCGTCCGCCCCACTTCTTTTTCGAGCCGGACTGGACGCCGGCCGGCACCAAGGTCCGCCCGGCCACGGCCGCACTGACCGCTTCGCGCCTGCTGGAGGCCCGCCCGCTTTCGTCGAAGGGCGAAGAGCTGAGCGAAGCGGCGCTGCGGCTGACCGCCTATGCGGTTGCGCACGGCTGGAGCGACCGATTTGAGTCCGTCATCTTCGAGCTTGACGTGGATCGCCCGGTCTCTCGCCGCCAAAGCGTCAATGTCCTGTGGTGGGTCCAGCTCGAGGTACTCAGGGCACTCGAATATTGTCTGGACCTCGACCCTCGATTCGAGCCGGGGCGGCGGTTCAGAGACCGGCTGCTGGAGGCGCTGAGGCGTGACTATATCGACACCCGGCATGGCGGCTTCTTCCAGTACTCCCTCAGACGCCTCGGCCCGATCGATCGAATCTTCCCGACCCGCACGAGGCGAACCGTGACCGAGAAGGCCAATACCTGGAAGGATGTCAGCCACGAAGCGCGAGCCCTGCTTCGTTTGAGCCAACGCAATCGGCCCGGTCTTCCCGATCCGATCGCGCCGTCGCGCTAGACCCCGACGATGCTGATCCTCACCCCCCGAAGCGGTATGTGCAATCGCCTGCTCGCGCTTCACAGCGCGATCCGCCTCAGCGCCGACATCGGTCAGGAACTGCAGGTGGTTTGGCGGCACGAGACGGCCTTCCCGGTCGCCTTCCAGGATGTCTTTGAGGCGCCCCCAGAGGTGGCCGGATGGCACGACTTCGACCGGCTGGCGACCAGGTGGCGGGGTCGGCTGCGCGAATACATGCTGAACCTTATGCTCTGCCCGCCGCCCAGCCCGATGCTCAGGGCGCAGGAGATCGAGGTTCTGAGGGCGGCCGGCTACGACTTTCGGCTGCTCGGGCGGTGCCGGCACTGTCTCATCCGCTCCTGGGGCTACTTCTATCCCGGCGATTCCGGCTTCTATCCCTACCGGCCGCTCGACCATCTCCGGCAGGCGATCGCCAAGGTGACCGGGCGGTTCTCCAATACGATCGGCGTGCATATCCGGCGCACCGATCACGCTCCATCCATTCGTTTCAGCACCACGGAAGTGTTCATCGAGCGCATGCGGGCCGCTGTGCGCGCCGAACCGTCCGTCGACTTCTTTGTCGCCAGCGACGATGCGCGCGAGATCGATCGGCTGCGCGAAGAGTTCCCCGGCAAGATCATCTCCAGCGAACCGCAATCGCTCAGCCGCCTGACCCTTGAAGGCATCGAAGCGGCGGTGATTGACCTCTACGCGCTGGCGGCCACTCGCGAGGTGCTGGGCAGCTACGGCTCGACCTTCTCCCTGACCGCCGGGCTGCTGGGCGGCATTGAGATTCGGTACATGAGCAATGTCAGCGAACCGGCCTACCAGTGGAACAAGCAGAGGCCCAAGATCGAGCGCGTTCTCAGCCGTTTGCCGCGGCCTTAGGCGGGGCTGGGGCGCACGGTTGCGGAGCGATTTGCGACCCGGCGAGCCAGACGGGAGGACGGGCCGCGCCTTGCGCTGGCCGCGGATTCAAGGCAAAACGCCCCGACACTTGTGGGTATTGTCGAACCAGGCGGCGAGAGGGTCCAAGATGTATGATCGACGATCCAGTGCGGCCCACGTCAAGTAACGGGAGTGGCCGGCGCATGAGTGTGGCATCCAGTTCCTACGCAATTGCTTCAGAAAACATTGCCGCCGAGCGGTTCGAGGGCGAGTACGTCCTTCTTGATCTCGCCTCCGGCCGGTATATTGCGCTGAGCGCGCATGCGGGAGCCGTCTGGGACGCGTTGTTGGCGGGGCTGAGCCCGGACGCGATCGGCACGGCGATGCAGGCCGATGACACACAGCGCCACGCATTGATCGGTTTCGTCGCGCAACTGGCCGAGCTCGGGCTGATTACGCCGGCGGACAAACCGGCGGCATCGCAAACGCTCAACGGGCAGTTGGACGAAATTTCCCGGGTCCAGGGACCGCTTGAGCTCACCATCGACGTCTTTGACGACCTCTCCGAGCTGCTGCTCGCCGATCCCATCCACGAAGTCGACGACGAAGTCGGTTGGCCCCCACGCAGGTCCTGACCCCACCCATGCCGGCCGTCACCGCGCGCTCGTTCGATGGGTTCGCGCATGATTTGCTGGCATTCGGCAGGCAGCTCCGGGACACACAGGCGGATTTGGGGCGCTTCCGGCTTTCTCGGCCGGACCTCGAATGCCGGTTCGCGTCGGAAGGCTACGCGGACGTTTGCGGGCAGGCGCTGATTGCCAACGAGGGCGCAAAGGGCGCATCGCCGAGTTTCGAATGCATCGTCGTGGACCGCAGCGTGCATCGCCAATGCCCGCATGCCGATTGGGCCGACGCCGAGCTTTCCGTGGCCGGCTATTTGCAGGCGCATCCAGACCACCCGCTGCTCGCCCACACCGACGCCGAATTGGGGCTGTGGCAGATCTTTGACACCCGATCGGGCTTCGGCGTGCAGTCGATGTCGGGCCCGCGTGCCTGGCCGGCCTGGGAGCCGGGCTTTCCGCTGCGCCAGTTCGTTCACTGGACGGCCCTGCAGTCGGATCGGATGCTGCTTCACGCCGGCACCCTGGGTCGCACGGGCAAGGGGATCTTGCTGTGCGGCGGCGGCGGCGCCGGCAAGTCGGGCACGGTGCTGGCCGGACTGCGGGCGGGGCTGCAGACCGCCGGCGACGACTATGTTCTGGCGCAAGCCGCCGCCAACCGGATCATCGCCGAGCCCTTGCTCATCCGGGCCAAGCAGGACCGCCCCGGACTCGAGCGGCTGGGAGTGGATCCGACCGGCGACGGCTTCGCCGGACCCAACTGGCAGGACAAGTACGAGTTCGGCCTGCCCGCGCTTTTCGGCCCCGACGCCATCTCGCCCCTCGAACTGGTCCGCATCGTGCTGCTGAGACGCACCGGCGAGCCCGCCTCACGGCTCAGGCCGGCGAGCCGGCAGCAGGTCATGATGGCGCTCGCCCCCGCGCAACTGGGGCAACTGACCGGCGGATGGCGTCGCGCGCACGCCTTTCTCGCGCATCTCGCCCGCGAGCTGCCGGCGGTCTGGCTCGATCTCGGAACCGACATCGATGGCGTCGTCGGGCGCGTCGTCGAGGCCATCGGGGGCCGGTCCACATGAGCAAGCTCGCCGTTCTCATGGCCGCCCGCAACCAGGCGCCCTTCATCGGGCAGGCCCTCAATTCGGTGCTCCGCCAGCGCGCGGTGGCGACGCTGGATATCGTTGTCGTCGATGACGGATCGACCGACGCGACCGCCGATATCGTCTCGCGGCTGGCCGAGGCCAACCGCGAGATTCGCCTGGTCAAAGGGACCCAGCACGGCATCGCCGCCGCCCGCAACGCCGGCCTGAGCGAACTGGCGCCGGATACAGATTTCGTGACCTTCCTCGACGCCGACGATCTGTCGCCGGATGGGCACTATGCCGAGGCTCTCGCCCGCTTCGAACAAACGCCCAAACTCGACCTCGTCTACGGCACGACGCGCTGGTTCAAGCAACTCGACGAGGAGCGGCTCGAACCGATGCGGGGCCAGCCCTGGATCGACGTGCGCGTCGTCCAGCTCGCCGCCGGCGTCTACCGCGCCGCGATCGTCGCCAAAGTCGGCACCTTCGACGAGCAGTTCGCGATGGGCGAGGATATGGACTATCTCCTGCGCATGTTTGAGACGGTCCCGAACTACGGGATCATGGAGGAAGTCGCCGTCTATTACCGCCGGCACGCGGGCAATACGACCCACGACCGGCTGGAGTTACGCCGCGGTTTTGCCCTGGCACTGCTCAAGTCGGCCAAACGCCGCCGGCATCTGGGGGAATTCGCCTACCCCTCGGAGCTGTTCGACGGCAGCAACGTCGCGGGGCTGTATGACTGGTAGCGCTTCACTTTCATATTCGGTCGTGATCCCGGCCCACAACTCGGTCGAAACGCTGGGCGAGGCCATCGCCTCGGTCCTCGAGCAGACGGTGCCGCCGGCCGATATCTTCGTGATCGACGACGCCTCCACCGACGACACCGCGCGCCTCGCCGCCGAGATCTCGCCGGCCGTCACGGTGGTCACACAGACCCGCACCGGGCCGGGCGGCGCCACCACCCACGGCATCTCCCTGGTCAAGACGCCGCTTTTCGCCGGTCTCGATCACGACGACAAATGGCTGCCCGAAAAGGCCGAGCGCCAGATCGAATTGCTGCGGCTGCGGCCCGAAATCGACGCGGTCTTCACCCACTGTCGCCAGTTTCGTCACGGGGAGGACGCCGCGCCCGATGCCCCACCGCGGCGGGGCTGGATCAGAACCACGATGATGATCCGGACCGAACGGGCCCGCGAAGTCGGCCCGGTCCGTGACTTTCCCGGCTCCGGCGACATGGTCGATTGGCTGGGCCGGGCCAAGGAGGCCGGGCTCCAATTCGCCATGATTCCGGAAGTGCTGGCGCTCAGGCGGATCATCCCCTCAAGCCTCACCTACGGCAACGACGCGGCCGTCCGCCGCGGCTACTTGAGGGTCGCGCACGATGCGTTGCGCCGGCGCCGGGCGCGCACCGACGAACCGTCCGGGAACCGATGACGGATCGGGTCGAACAGCCCGCCCGGCCTTTGTCCGTGTTTCCCGGCTACGCCTGGGCCTGGCCGACCGGTGACCGGGACATCTTGCTGGCGGCCGCGGCGCTGCCCGATCCGGCAAGGGCGGCGGCGTGCCTGGCGGAATTCCTCGGCCGGCGCGACCTCGACGCGGTAACCTTTCCCGAACAGCGGCTCATTGCCGCCATCTCGCACCGCTTCGCCCAGCTCGATCCCGATCTCGCCGATCGCGCCCGGATCGCCGGCATCGAACGGCACCTGTGGGCCCGCTCGCGCGTCGCGTTGCATTGCGCCGCCCCGATACTCGATGCTCTCAGCCAGCAAGGCATCGATCCGATGGTCTTCAAAGGCGCCGCTCGTTCAGCCCGAAATCCCTCCAATCTGAGGGGTCGCGTGGCGAACGACATCGACATTCTCGTCCACCCCGGGCGATTTCCCGAGGCCGTGCGCCTGCTCGTCGAAATGGGCTGGCAGCCCAAGAACCCCAAGCGGCTGCGGGGCTATCTCGCCGGCCGGACGGACATGGCAGCCATGAACTTCGTTTCGCCTCCGCATGGCGATGTCGACCTGCACCAGTTCGTGTTTCACCATCTCGGCTCCAGCGGACCCGAAGGACTGTGGGAGCGGGCCGACCGGGCCGAACTCATCGGCCGGCCCATCTGGCTGCCCTCGGCGACCGACGATCTGGCGATCTCGATCGTTCACGGCGGGATCGCCGGCCATGCGAACAGCGACTGGATGCTCGACTGCGTCATGCTCATCCGCGATCGGCAGATCGACTGGGATCTGTTTGTCGATCTGGCGCGCCGATGCGGATTTGCCCCGCACGCGGCCATCGCGCTTTCCTATCTGATCAGCCGCCTCGAGGTTCCCGTCCCCGGCCCGGTTTTCACGCGTCTGGACGCCATGGCCCGGTCGGACCTTTCGGCGCTGAAGGGGGCGCTCCTGCTGGCACGCCCGCGTCTTCAGCACACCGCCCTCAGCCGGTTGCGCAAGGGCGTCACGAATGTCTCTCGCCACGCCCGGATCGCGGTGTGGGGACAACGCCATGCCAGGCTGCCGTCAGATTCAATGCCGGGTGCGGGCCGAACCAAGCCGGCGGGCTAGAGGGCTTGTTTCCCGACCGCCGTTTGGCTCACCTGCCGTTCGATCCACTCGTAGGTCTTTTCGAGCCCGTCGATCAGCGGCTGAGTGGGTTTCCAGCCCAGCTCGCGCGCGATGAGCGTGTTATCCGAATTGCGGCCGCGCACGCCGACCGGGCCGGATACGTGCCTCTTTGTCAGCTTCTTGCCGGCAATGTCGCAGACCATGTCGACGAGCTGATTGACCGTTATCATCTCCTCCGAGCCGATATTGACGGGGCCTTCGAACCCTGACCGGGCGAGACGGATTGTGCCCTCAACACACTCGTCGACATAGAGGAACGATCGCGTTTGCTCCCCGTCGCCCCAGATCTCGATCTCGCCGCCGTCCTCGGCAACCGCCACCTTCCGGCAGATCGCCGCCGGCGCCTTCTCCCGGCCGCCTTGCCAGGTCCCCTCCGGACCGAAGATGTTGTGGTAGCGGGCCACCCGGTTGGCCATGGAGTAGTTGCGGTTGTAGGCCAGGAACAGCCGCTCGGAGAACAGCTTCTCCCAGCCATATTCGCTGTCCGGCGCCGCCGGATAGGCGGAATCCTCCGCACAGATGGGATTGTCGGGATCATCCTGGTTGAACGCCGGGTAGATGCACGCCGATGACGAGTAGAAAACTCCCCCGATTTCCCGCGCCCGGCAGCGCTCGACAACGTTGAGATTGATGCTCGCGGAATTGTGCATGATGTCCGCATCGTGCTCGCCGGTGAACACGAAGCCGGCCCCACCCATGTCGGCGGCGAGCTGATAGACCTCGTCGAAATCCCGGTCGATCACCCGATCACAGAGATCCTGCTGCCGCAGGTCCCCGAGGACGAAGTCGTCGGCCTCGGTGTCCGAAAACTCGGGAAATTTCAGGTCGACCCCGCGCACCCAGTTGCCTTCGGCCCTCAGGCGCCTTGTGAGGTGCGAACCGATGAACCCGCCAGCGCCGAGAACGAGCACCTGCTTTTTCACCCTGTTCTCCCCCGACCCGGGCCGCCGCGAGTGCCGGCCAGGTCACACGAACCGCTCTTTGGATGCCCCTGTGGCGGAACTGAAACAATATCCGCCGCCCCCGCCAAGGTCGATGTTTCTCACGCGCGCGTGTCGGGACCCCCGGCCGCCCGCTGTTGCATTTGGATGCGATATGACTTCACCGTCCGGCAGAACATCGTCAACGATGCGAATCCAGACTGCCGGCGCCACGAATACGGCCATTTCGTCGAGATTGGCTTTCCATCCTCCCGGAGCGGTGGCAATACCGTGACCGGGCTGCGCCACATATCCCACCGCGGGATCCAGACCGCCATGAAACATCACCTTCCCAGTTGGCGGACCGGAACCGATCCGGGTGGTCTCCTCCTGACGGCTTGCATGCCGCCGGGGCGGAAGGGGCAGGAGGCAGTCACCCCGACGCGGGTCGGGGGCACCCTTTTCAGTTGATTGCGCAAGAACCGTGACGATGGAGCACAACGGATGAGACGGTTTTCGGGGCTGCGCGTCTTTTTCGAAGGCCTGACC
The DNA here is from genome assembly GCA_964574935.1 of uncultured Devosiaceae bacterium. Lineage (GTDB taxonomy): Bacteria > Pseudomonadota > Alphaproteobacteria > Rhizobiales > Devosiaceae > JBBECE01. Next base: position 64,685 of record CAZNOZ010000015.1, read on the forward strand.
GGCAACGCCGGATGGACGCCGCACTGGCGCGACGCCGAGCCGGCGCCGGAATACGACATCGTGATCGTGGGTGGTGGTGGGCATGGTCTGGCGACCGCCTACCAGCTTGCCGCGACCTACGGGCGGACGAGGATCGCCGTTCTGGAAAAGGACTGGATCGGGGGCGGCAATGTCGGCCGCAACACCACGATCATCCGGGCGAACTACCTTCTGCCGACCAATCAGCGATTCTACGAATTGAGCCTGCGCATGTGGGAGGATTTCGAGCAGGAGCTCAACTACAATGCCATGGTTTCGCAGCGCGGAATCCTCAACCTCTACCACTCCGACCACCAGCGCGACGCCTATGTCCGGCGCGGCAACGCGATCAGGCTGTCGGGGTCCGATGCCGAACATCTTTCGCGCCCGCAGGTGGCAAGGAAGTTCCCGTTCTTCGACTATGACAACGCCCGCTTCCCCGTCAGGGGGGCGCTGTGGCAGCCCCGCGGCGGCACCGTGCGCCACGATGCGGTCGCCTGGGGCTATGCCCGGGCGGCCAGCCATTGGGGTGTCGACATCGTTCAGAACTGCGAAGTCACAGGCCTCGTGATCGAAAACGGCCGTGTCGGGGGCGTGCAGACCACCCGCGGCGCGATCCGGGCAAAAAAGGTGGGCGTGTGCGTCGCCGGCCACTCCAGCCGCCTGATGGAAATGGCCGGGCTGCGCCTGCCGATCGAAAGTCATGTGCTGCAGGCCTTTGTTTCCGAAGGGTTGAAGCCCTGCATCCCCGGCACGGTCACGTTCGGCGCGGGACATTTCTATGTCAGCCAGTCCGACAAGGGAGGGCTGGTCTTCGGCGGTGATTTGGACGGCTACAACTCCTATGCACAACGCGGCAACCTGCCGGCCGTCGAACATGTGTGCGCCGGAGGAATGGCCCTGATGCCGATGATCGGGCGGGCGCGGCTGTTGCGCATGTGGGGCGGTGTGACCGACATGAGCATGGACGGCTCGCCGATCATCGACCGCACGCCGATCGAGGGGCTCTATTTCAACGGGGGCTGGTGCTACGGCGGCTTCAAAGCGACCCCCGCGTCCGGGCTCGTTTTCGCGCATCTCATCGCCACCGACACCGCGCACGAGGCGGCGGGGGGCTTCCGGCTCGACCGCTTCGCACGCGGACATCTCATCGACGAGGCCGGCACCGGACCACAGCCCAATCTGCACTAGG
>CAZNOZ010000016.1:0-7230 GCA_964574935.1 uncultured Devosiaceae bacterium
AGGAGGAGATGGGCATCGACTTCGGGAGCTGATCGAAAAGCACTGCGGCGGCGTGCGCGGGGGCTGGGACAACCTGCTGGCGGTGATCCCGGGCGGTGCCTCGGTGCCGTGCGTGACGGCCGAAAACATCCGGCACGCCAGCATGGATTTCGACGGGCTCGCGGAGCTCAAATCCGGGCTCGGCACCGCCGCGGTGATCGTGATGGACAAGTCCACCGACATCATCAAGGCGATCTGGCGCCTCTCGGCCTTCTATGCCCACGAAAGCTGCGGGCAGTGCACGCCGTGCCGGGAGGGGACCGGCTGGATGATGCGGGTGATGGCGCGCATGGTCGAGGGGCGGGCCGAGCGGCGCGAGATCGACATGCTGTTCGAGGTCACCAAGCAGGTCGAAGGCCACACGATCTGCGCGCTCGGAGACGCCGCGGCCTGGCCGATCCAGGGGCTCATTCGCAATTATCGGGGTGTCATCGAGGAGCGCATGGACGCCTATACGGCGCGCGCCGGCTCCGAGGACGATCTGCCGGCGGTGGCGGCTCAGTGACCATGCATCTCGCACAACTCAACATCGGCAGGCTGCGCTATCCGGTCGACGACCCGAGGATCGCCGATTTCGTGGACAATCTCGACCGCGTCAACGCCATGGCCGAGCGCATGCCCGGGTTCGTGTGGCGGCTGGTTGGCGAAGGCAACAACGCGCTCGATGTGCGGGCTTTCGACGATCCGCAGATGGCGGTCAACATGAGTGTCTGGGAAAGCGCCGCCGAGCTGGAGGTGTTCGTGTGGAAGACCGTCCACCAGCGCTTCTACAACCGCAAGGCGGAATGGTTCGAGAAACCGGGGACGCCCCATTTCGTGATGTGGCAGGTCGAGGAGGGCCACATCCCCACCCTCGCCGAAGCCAAGGCACGGCTCGAGCATCTGGAGGCGCACGGCAACACGGATTACGCCTTCGACTGGGCGCATCTCGAACACGTCAGGCTCTGGCAAACGCAGCGGTGCGGGTAGGGGCGGGACGATGGCTCAAATCAAGATCGACGGCCAGCTCATCGAGGTCCCGGACCATTTCACGCTGCTGCAGGCGTGCGAGGCGGCGGGCGCCGAAATCCCGCATTTCTGCTATCACGAGCGGCTGTCGGTGGCCGGCAACTGCCGGATGTGCCTGATCGAGGTCAAGGGCGGCCCGCCCAAGCCGCAGGCGAGTTGCGCGATGGGGGTGAGGGATCTTCGCCCGGGCCCCAACGGCGAGCCGCCGGAGGTCTTCACCAAGACCGAAATGGTCAAAAAGGCCCGCGAGGGGGTGATGGAGTTTTTGCTCATCAACCACCCGCTGGACTGCCCGATCTGCGACCAGGGCGGGGAGTGCGATCTGCAGGATCAGTCGATGGCCTACGGGCTCGCCGGCTCCCGCTTCGCGGAGAACAAGCGGGCCGTCGAGGACAAATATATCGGGCCGCTGGTCAAGACGACGATGACCAGGTGCATCCAGTGCACCAGGTGCGTCAGGTTCGCCGCGGAGGTGGCCGGGGTGCCCGAGCTCGGCGCGACGGGGCGCGGCGAGGACATGGAAATCACCACGTATCTTGAATCCGCCATGGCCTCGGAGTTGCAGGGCAACGTCATCGATCTGTGCCCGGTGGGGGCGCTCACCTCGCGTCCCTATGCGTTCCGGGCGCGGCCGTGGGAACTCAACAAAACCGAGTCGATCGACGTCATGGACGCGCTTGGCTCGGCGATCCGGGTCGACAGCCGGGACGGGGTGGTGCTGAGAGTTCTGCCCCGGATCAACGACGCCATCAACGAGGAGTGGATCTCCGACAAGACCCGCTTCGTCTGGGACGGGCTGAGGACCCAGCGGCTCGATACCCCGTTCGTGCGCAAGCGCGGCAAGCTGAAACCGGCGAGCTGGGACGAGGCCTTCGCCGCAGTCGCCGCGGCGCTGAAGGGCAAGGACGGCAGGCGCATCGGCGCCATCGCCGGCGACCTGGCGGCGGTCGAGGACATGTATGCGCTCAAGGCGCTGATGGCACAGCTGGGCTCGGGCATGACCGATTGCCGGCCGCCGCTGTCGGCGCTGGAGCCGGACAAGGGACGGGCGAGCTACCTGTTCAACCCCGCCATCGCCGGCATTGACGAGGCCGATGCGATCTTGCTGGTCGGGGTCAATCCGCGGGCCGAGGCGGCGGTGCTCAACGCGCGCATTCGCAAGGCGTGGCGGGCCAAACCGCTGCCGATTGCGCTGATCGGCGAGCCGGTGGACCTGACCTACGACGCCACGCACCTGGGAACGGGGACAAAGGCGCTTCGCGAACTGGCGGAGGGCAAATCGGACTTTGCCAAGGTGCTGGACGAGGCCAGCCGGCCGCTGATCATCGTCGGCGAGGCTGCCGCGACCGCCCCGGACGGCAAGGACCCGGGGCGCGACGCGCTCGCGCTGGCGGCGAAGATCGCGGTCAATGCCGGCGCCGCAAGCGCGGAGTGGAACGGGTTCGCGGTGCTGCACAACGCCGCGGGCCGGGTCGGCGGGCTCGACATCGGCTTCGTGCCCCATGACGGCGGGGTGTGTTCCTACGACCAGCTGCAGGCGGCGGGGCGCGGCGAGATGGACGTCGTCTTTGTGCTCGGCGCCGACGAATTCGACCTAAGCGCCGCCGGAGACGCGTTCATCGTCTATGTGGGCACGCACGGGGACGCCGGGGCGCACCGCGCCGACGTGATCCTGCCGGGGGCCGCCTATACCGAAAAATCGGGCACCTATGTGAACACCGAAGGGCGCGTACAGATGACCGACCGGGCCGTCTTCCCGCCCGGCGAGGCGCGCGAGGAATGGGCCATCTTCCGAGCCCTGTCGGGGGTAATGGGCATGCCGCTGCCCTTCGACTCGCTCACCGGGCTGCGGGCGGCGATGTACGCCGAGTTCCCGCACCTGGCGGAGATCGACAAGATCGTGCCCGGCGATCCCGCCGACATCGCGGCGCTCGCCGAGCGAGCGGTCGAGGCCCCGGACTGGGACTTCGGCGCCATGGTGCCGGACTTCTATCTGACCAATCCGATCGCCCGGGCCTCGAAGACCATGGCCGAATGCGCCGAGGTGCGGGCCGGCATCAAGCAGGCGGCGGAGTAGGGAAATGGACGCGCTTCTCGCCGCGCTGGACTATCTTCTGGGCGTGCCCGTCCTGGGGTGGGGGGCGAGCGTGGGCTTCGTGTGGAAGGCGCTGGCGTTCCTGATCGCGCTGCTCCTGTTCACGGCCTATATCCTGTTCGCGGACCGCAAGATCTGGGCGCTGGTGCAATTGCGGCGCGGGCCGAACGTGGTCGGGGCCTGGGGGCTGCTGCAGTCGTTCGCAGACCTCTTGAAATTTCTGTTCAAGGAGCCGGTGATCCCGGCGGCCGCCGACAAGGTGGTGTATCTGCTGGCGCCGCTGGTGACGGCGGTGCTGGCGCTGTCGGCCTGGGCGGTGGTGCCGATCGACGACGGCTGGGCGCTGGCCGACATCAATGTCGGCATCCTCTACATCTTCGCGATCTCCTCGCTGGGGGTCTACGGCGTCATCATGGGGGGCTGGGCGTCGAACTCGAAATACCCGCTGCTGGGGGCGCTGCGCTCGGCGGCGCAGATGGTCAGCTACGAGGTTTCGATCGGCTTCGTGATCATCACGGTTCTGTTGTGCGTGGGCTCGCTCAACCTCAACGACATCGTCACCGCCCAGAAGGAGATGGGGCTGGCGCACCTGATCGGTGTGCCGCAGTTGGCGTTCCTCAACTGGTTCTGGCTGCCGCTGTTGCCGATGTTCGTGGTCTTCTACGTCTCGGCGCTGGCGGAGACCAACCGGCCGCCCTTCGACCTGGTGGAGGCCGAATCCGAGCTCGTCGCCGGGCACATGATCGAATACTCCTCGACCCCGTTCCTGTTGTTTTTCCTCGGGGAATACGTCGCCATCATCCTGATGTGCGCGCTGCTGACGCTTCTGTTCATGGGCGGCTGGCTGCCGCCTTTCGATGTCGTGCCCTTCACCTGGGTGCCCGGGGCGGTGTGGTTCGTGCTGAAGGTGTTCGTCTTTTTCTATTTGTTCTCCATGACCAAGGCGATCGTGCCGCGCTACCGCTACGACCAGCTGATGCGGTTGGGCTGGAAGGTGTTCCTGCCGCTGTCGATTTTCATGATCTTCGCCGTCGCCATCGTGCTGCAGCTCACCGGCTGGGGCTGGCATGGCGGCGCGGTCTGAGGGGGGAAGGGGACGGAATGCGAGTATTGCAGTTTGCCAATTCCCTGCTCCTGCGAGAGCTGATCTCGGCGTTCCTGCTCGCCTGGCGCTACTCGTTCAAGCCGCGTCCGACGATCAACTATCCGTTCGAGAAGGGGCCGGTGAGCCCGCGCTTTCGCGGCGAGCACGCGCTCCGACGGTACCCGAACGGCGAGGAACGCTGCATCGCGTGCAAGCTGTGCGAGGCGATCTGCCCGGCCCAGGCGATCACCATCGAGGCCGGCCCGCGCCAGAATGACGGCACGCGGCGCACCGTCAAGTACGACATCGACATGGTCAAGTGCATCTATTGCGGGCTGTGCCAGGAGGCCTGCCCGGTCGACGCGATCGTGGAGGGGCCGAACTTCGAATACGCGACCGAGACGCGCGAGGAGCTCTATTTCAACAAGGAGCGCCTGCTTGCCAACGGCGACCGCTGGGAGCGGGCGATCGCGGCCAATCTCGAATCCGACGCCCCGTATCGCTGAGGAATGGCATGATCGACCGCGCTGCTGATACTGCCAACCCCCTCCCGGCGCCTTGCGCCGACCTCCCCCTTGCTGGGGGGGGTGGGACAATTCGCTTTGCGAGAACCTCCCTCCACCTGAAAGGGGGAGGGTCGGGGAGGGGGTCGAGCGAGGCCGACTATTGGCTGAGAGGGCCAGCGGAGGACCCGCGATGACCCTGGCGCTGATCTTCTTCTACCTCTTCGCGGCCGTGTGCATCGCCTCGGCGCTGATGGTCATCGCCTCGCGCAATCCGGTGCATTCGGTGCTGTTCCTGATCCTCGCCTTCGTCAACGCGGCGGGCCTGTTCCTGCTCGCCGGGGCGGAGTTTTTGGCGCTCATCCTGATCGTCGTCTATGTCGGGGCGGTGGCGGTGCTGTTCCTCTACGTCGTCATGATGCTCGACGTCGATTTCGCCGAGCTCAGGCAGGGCATTCTGCAATACATGCCGGTGGGGTTGCTCATCGGAGTTGTGTTTCTGCTCGAGCTCGTGCTGGTCGCCGGCACCTGGGTCATCTCACCGGAAGCGATCAGCGGCAGCGCGGCGCCGATGCCGGGCGGGACCGTCTCCAACACCCAGGCGCTGGGGCAGATCATCTACACCCGCTACGTCTATCTGTTCGAGGCGGCGGGGGTGATCCTGCTGGTGGCGATGATCGGGGCCATCGTGCTGACGCTGCGGCACCGGCCGGGGGTGAGACGTCAGAACATCGGCGAGCAGGTCGGGCGCCGGCGCGAGGACTCGGTGGAGCTCGTGAATGTCGAATTCGGCAAGGGGATCTGAGCGATGGCGGCGGGCATCGGGCTAGGACATTTCCTCACCGTCGGGGCGATCCTGTTCACCCTCGGGGTGTTCGGGATCTTCCTCAACCGCAAGAACATCATCGTCATCCTGATGTCGATCGAGCTGATCCTGTTGGCGGTCAACATCAACTTCGTCGGCTTCTCGGCCTATCTCCATGACCTTGCCGGGCAGGTGTTCGCGCTGATGGTGCTGACGGTGGCGGCGGCCGAAGCGGCGATCGGGCTGGCGATCCTGGTGGTCTTCTATCGCAACCGCGGCTCGATCGCGGTCGACGACGTCAACATGATGCGGGGGTAGAGCCTTCCATGGCCAGATCAAGCCATTCCGCCGGAGCCGGTTTGGTTCAAGGTCAAGGGGTTCGGCGCCGGGCGTATGTCGATACGCTCCAGCCGAAGCCTGCCGGCATTGCGCCAAAACGGCCCGGCCCTTCGGGTATCCGCCCGGTGGGCGCCCACTTTGTCGGCCGGCTTGCCCGTAGGTCTGCTGCGGGCTGCGCCGACTTCCGCGTGGATCGCCTCACCGGACGAGAAACAGAATTGACTCAATCTGGCCAAGGAAGGCTCTAGACGTTGATCTTTCAAGCCATTGTCCTGTTCCCGCTGCTGGGGGCCCTGGTCGCGGGGCTGCTCGGACGCACCATCGGCGAGCGGTCTTCGGAGATCATCACGTCGGGGCTGCTGGTGATCTCGGCGGTGTTGAGCTGGATCGTCCTGCTCGGCTTCCTGACCGGGGCCGGCGCCGAGCACGAGACGATCAAAATCGAGCTCTTCCGCTGGGTGCAGTCGGGGGCGCTGGATTTGCGGTGGGCCATCCGGGTCGACGCGCTGACCGTGATCATGCTGGTTGTCGTCACCACGATCTCGGCCCTCGTGCATGTCTACTCGATCGGCTACATGGCCGAGGACCCGCACCGGCCCCGGTTCTTCGCCTACCTGTCGCTGTTCAGCTTCTTCATGCTGGCGCTGGTGACCGCCGACAACTTCCTGCAGCTGTATTTCGGCTGGGAAGGGGTCGGGCTGGCCTCCTATCTCCTGATCGGCTTCTGGTACCAGCGACCGGCCGCCAATGCCGCCGCGATCAAGGCGTTCATCGTCAACCGGGTGGGGGATTTCGGGTTCGCGCTGGGCATCTTCGCGACCTTCATGATGTTCGGCGCGATCGACTTCGATACCGTCTTCGGGGCGGTCAGCGGGGCCGAGGGCAAGACCATCTCGCTGCTTTGGGGCGAGTGGGACGCAATGACGGTGATTTGCCTGTTGCTGTTCCTGGGCGCGATGGGCAAGTCGGCGCAGTTCCTGCTGCATACCTGGCTGCCCGACGCCATGGAGGGCCCGACCCCGGTCTCGGCGCTCATCCACGCGGCCACCATGGTGACGGCGGGCGTGTTCATGGTGGCGCGGCTGTCGCCCATGTTCGAGGCGTCGCAGACCGCGCTGGCGGTGGTCACCGCAATCGGCGCCATCACCGCGATCTTCGCGGCCAGCGTCGGTCTGGTGCAGAACGACATCAAGCGGGTGATCGCCTATTCGACCTGCTCACAGCTCGGCTACATGTTCGTGGGGCTGGGGCTGGGGGCCTATTCGGCCGGGATCTTTCACCTGTTCACCCACGCCTTCTTCAAGGCGCTGCTGTTCCTGGGCGCCGGCTCGGTGATCACGGCGATGCATCACGAGCA
>CAZNOZ010000016.1:7240-42172 GCA_964574935.1 uncultured Devosiaceae bacterium
CAGGACATGCGCAAGATGGGCGGGCTGCGCGCCACCCTGCCGATTACCTACTGGCTGATGATCATCGGCACGCTGGCGCTGACGGGGGTGGGGCTGCCGCTCACCGAAATCGGGTTTGCCGGCTTTTTCTCGAAGGACTCGATCATCGAGACCGCCTGGGCCGCCGGGACGGGAGTGGGCGACTTCGCCTTCTGGGCGCTGGTGATCGCGGCGGTCTTCACGAGCTTCTATTCCTGGCGCCTCATCCACCTGACCTTCCATGGCGCGCCGCGGGCATCCGCCGAGATCATGGAGCACGCCAAGGAAAGCCCGAATGTGATGCTGATCCCGCTCTACGTGCTGGCGGCGGGTTCGGCGCTGGCGGGCTTCCTGTTCTTCGGCCTGTTCTTCGGCGAGGCAGAGCTCGTCAGGGACTTCTTCGCCAGCTCGATGGTGATCGACACGCATCTCATCGAGGCGGCCCATCGGGCGCCCGGCTGGATCAAGGCGGCGGCGACCGGGGCGATGGCGCTGGGGTTCCTGGTGGCCTGGGAATTCTACATCCGGCGGCCCGATATTCCGCGCCGGCTCGCGCACACCCACACAGGGCTCTATCAGTTCCTGCTCAACAAGTGGTACTTCGACGAACTCTACGACCTCGTCTTCGTCAGGCCGGCATATTGGATCGGGACCGTGATCTGGCGCGGATTTGACGACTGGTTCGTCGACGGGATCGTCGTCGAGGGGATCGGCCGCCGCGTCAAGCAGGTCACCGCCCAGGTCGTCAAGCTGCAGTCCGGCTATCTCTACCACTACGCCTTCGCGATGCTGATCGGGGTGGCAGCGCTCATCACCTGGGCGATCGCGTCGGGGGGATCGCTCTGATGCTGATCGCCCATAACATTCTGACGATCATCACTTTCCTGCCGCTGGTGGGGGCGTTGTTCGTGCTCGCCGTGCCGGGCAACGACGACGTCTCGAAGACCAACATGCGCCGTATCGCGCTGGCGACGGCGCTGATCACCTTCATTTTCTCGCTGGTGCTGTGGGTGTTGTTCGACCCGTCCGACCCGGGCTTCCAGTTCGTGCAGAACCACGAGTGGATCGGCGACGTGATCGGCTACCGGATGGGGGTCGACGGGATCTCGGTGCTGTTCATCGTGCTGACAGCAATGCTCCTGCCGGTGTGCATCATCGCCAGCTGGGACCCGATCGACAGCCGGGTGAGAGAATACCTAGTGTCGTTCCTGGCGCTCGAGACGATGATGATCGGCGTCTTCGCCAGCCTCGACCTGGCGGTGTTCTTCGTCTTCTTCGAGGGCGGGCTGATCCCGATGTTCCTGATCATCGGCATCTGGGGCGGCCGGCGGCGCGTGCAGGCGAGCTACAAGTTCTTCTTCTACACCTTCACCGGCTCGATCCTGATGTTCCTGGCGATCATGGCGATGTACTGGTACGCGGGCACCCTCGACATCGCCAGGCTGCTGACGGTCAAATTTCCGCCGGAGATGCAGTTCTGGCTGTGGCTGGCCTTCTTCGCCTCCTTCGCCGTCAAGCTGCCGATGTGGCCGTTCCATCGCTGGCTGCCCGAGGCGCATGTCGAGGCGCCGACGGCCGGCTCGGTAATCCTGGCCGCGATCCTCCTGAAGATGGGAGGCTACGGGTTCCTCAGATTCTCCCTGCCGATGTTCCCGGATGCCTCGGCCTTCTTCGCGCCCTTCGTCTTTTTCCTGTCGATCTGCGCGATCCTCGTCACCTCGCTGGTGGCGCTGGTGCAGGAGGACATGAAGAAGCTCATCGCCTACTCGTCGGTCGCCCATATGGGGTTCGTGACGATGGGCATCTTCGCGGCCAACCAGCTCGGGGTGCAGGGTGCGATCTTCCAGATGATCTCGCACGGGATCGTCTCGGCGGCGCTGTTCCTGTGCGTGGGGGTCGTCTACGACCGAACCCATTCGCGGGAGATCGCCGCCTATGGCGGGCTGGTCAACCGGATGCCCCAATATGCCTTCGCGTTCATGGTCTTCACCCTGGCCAATGTCGGGCTGCCGGGCACGTCGGGTTTCGTGGGCGAGTTTCTGACGCTGATCGGGATCTTCCAGGTCAACACCTGGGTGGCGGTCGCCGCCGCGATCGGCGTCATCCTGAGCGCGGCGTATGCGCTGTGGCTCTATCGCCGGGTCATTTTCGGGCTGCTGGAAAAGGAGAACCTGAAATCGATCCTCGACCTCAACCGCAAGGAATCGGTGGTGCTGGTGCCGCTGGTGGTGCTGACGATCCTGTTCGGGCTTTATCCGGCGCCGATCCTGGACGCGACGGCCGCCTCGGTCGGGGCGCTGGTCGATCAATACACGGCAGCGCTGGGTACCGGCGCCGTCGATGTAGCGGGGCTGTGAGCGGCAATGGTCAGTGATCTCACATCGATCGCCGCTCTGGCGCCGGCCTATCCGGAGCTGGCGCTGCTAGCGGGCGCCATCGTTCTCTTGATGGTCGGCGTTTTCGACCGCACGGGGGCGCCCAGGCTGGTCCTGGGAGTGTCGATCGGGCTTCTGGCGGCCGTGGCGCTGTTCGTTGCCCTGTGGCCGGGCGAGGGCGCGGTGTTCAACGGCGCGTTCATCCAGGACGGGTTTGCCCGGTTCATGAAGGTCCTGGTCCTTACCGGCTCGGCGCTGGCGCTGGTGCTGTCGATGTCGGCGGGCAAGGAACATGCCCTGAACAAGTTCGAGTATCCGGTGCTGGTGCTGCTGGCGAGCCTTGGCATGATGCTGATGGTGTCGGCGGCCGACCTGATATCGCTCTATGTCGGGCTCGAGCTGCAGTCGCTGGCGCTTTATGTCGTCGCCGCGATCAAGCGCGACTCCAACCGGGCGACCGAGGCGGGACTGAAATATTTCGTGCTCGGGGCGCTGAGCTCCGGCATGCTGCTGTACGGCGCCTCGCTTGTATACGGGTTCACCGGCCACACGCAGTTTTCCGAAATCACCCGAATCGTGGCCGAGGGCGGGGGATCGCTGGGCCTGACATTCGGGCTCGTGTTCCTGGTCGCCGGGCTTGCCTTCAAGATATCGGCGGTGCCGTTCCACATGTGGACGCCCGACGTCTACGAGGGCGCGCCGACGCCGGTGACGGCTTTTTTCGCGGCGGCGCCCAAGGTGGCGGCGATGGCGCTGTTCATCCGCCTGACGTACGCGACCTTCGAGCCGATCGCCGGCGAATGGCGGCAGATCGTCATCTTTTTGTCCATCGCCTCGATGGGGTTGGCGGCGTTCGCGGCCATCGGCCAGTCCAACGTCAAGCGGCTGATCGCCTACTCCTCGATCGGGCATGTGGGTTTCGCGCTGGTGGGGCTGAGCGCCGGCACCGAGGTCGGGGTGCAGGGGGTCGCGATTTACATGGCGATCTACATGGTCATGACGATCGGGCTTTTCGCCTGCGTGCTATCGCTGAGATCGGAAAACGCCTATGTCGAGCAGATCGCCGAGATGGCGGGGCTCAGCCGCAGCCAGCCGTTCGTCGCGGGGCTGATGGCGCTGTTCCTGTTCTCGCTGATCGGCCTGCCGCCGCTGGCCGGATTTTTCGCCAAATGGCACGTGTTCCTGGCCGCCATCGACGCCAAGCTCTACGTACTGGCGGTGATCGGGGTGCTGATGAGCGCGGTGAGCGCCTTCTACTACCTGAAGATCGTACGGGTAATGTATTTCGACGAGCCGACGCGCACCTTCGAGGCGGCGCCGGGCGAATTGCGGCTGGTGATCGCGGTGACCGGGATTCTCGTGGCCTCGTACTATCTCACCGTCGGTTCCTGGCTGACGCCGTTGGCCGGCGGGGCGGCGGGGAGTTTGTTCTGAGGTGCCGGCGCTCGGCGCTTTTGCCCGGGAAGCCGGGATGGGTCTCGAACATCGGCGATCGGTGGGCTCGACCAGCGGTGAGCTCATGCGGCGCGCCAGGGGCGGCGAGGCGGGACCGGTGTGGCTGGTCGCCGACGAACAGACTGCCGGCCGGGGCCGACGGTCCCGCGAGTGGCGCTCGCCGCCAGGGAATCTTTACGCCTCGCTGTTGCTGCCCGATCCGGCGCCGCCCGAGACGATGGCCGAACTATCGCTGGCGCTGGCCCTGGCCCTGCACGACGCGGTGGCGGCCGCCGCGGCGCCCGACAGCCCGGCGGCGGAGTTGAAGTGGCCCAACGACCTCATGATCGCGGGGCGCAAATGCGCCGGGATCCTGCTCGAAGGCGGTCTCGACGGCGCGCGCCGGTTCGCGGTCGCCGGGTTCGGGGTCAATATCGTCTCGCATCCGCAAGGGACCGACCATCCGGCCACCGATCTCGGCGCCGAGGGCTACCGAACCGATCGCGACGAGCTTTTCGCGCGCCTGAGCGCGGCCGTTCCCGAACGGCTGACCGAATGGAACCGCGGGGCGGGGCTCGGCAGCATTCGACGGGATTGGCTCGGGCACGCCTTCGGGCTGGGCCGGCCGATGCGGATCACCACGACAACCGAAAGCTACATGGCCACGGTGCGCGGTCTGGACGCCAAGGGACGGCTGCTCGTCATGCGTGAGGGGCGCGAGCAGATCGTCGCGGCCGGGGAGGTGTTCGACCTGCGATCGGCGCCGGAGCCGGCCTCGTGAGCGCCGGCGAGCTCGTTTTCGCGCCCCTGGGCGGGGTCGGCGAAATCGGCATGAATCTGGCCGCCTACGGGCTCGGCCCTGCCGACAACCGGCGCTGGCTGATCGTCGATTGCGGGGTGACCTTTCCCGGGCCCCACCTGCCGGGCATCGAACTGGTGATGCCCGATATCCGGTTCCTGCACGAAGAGGTCGACCGCATCGAGGCGTTGGCGCTCACCCACTCGCACGAGGACCATTACGGGGCGGTGCTTGACCTGTGGCCCGACCTGAATTGCCCGGTCTACTGCTCCGCCTTCACCAAGGCGATGCTCGATGCCAAGGCGCGCGCCAACGGCTTCGAATCATCGGTGCCGGTGACCATCATCGAACCCGGCAAGCCGGTGAGCGTGGGCGGGTTCGGCGTCGAGTGGATCGAGATGGCCCATTCGATCCCCGAAAACTATGCGCTGCTGATCACCACCGAGGCCGGCAACGTCGTGCACACCGGCGACTGGAAGCTCGACCCGGACCCCATCGGGGGGCCGCCGACGGACATCAGGCGTCTCGAGGCGATCGGCAACCAGGTGCGGCCGCTGGCGGTGGTGTGTGACAGCACCAACGCCACCCGCCAGGGAGAAAGCCCGAGTGAGGCCGAGGTCGCCGTGACGCTCGAAAAACTGGTCGCGGAAGCCGAACACCGGGTGGCGGTGACTATCTTCGCGTCCAATGTGGGGCGCATGATCTCGATCGCGCGGGCCGCCCGGAAAGCCGGCCGAACCGTCATCGCCGCGGGGCGGGCGGTGCACCGTATCTCGCGGATCGCCCGGGAAATGGGCATGCTGGAGGGCATTCCCGAATTCCACGACCAGGATGCCTTCGCGCAGGTGCCGCGCAACAAGACGCTGCTGATCTGCACCGGCTCGCAGGGCGAATACCGGGCCGCGATGGCGCGCATCGCCCGCAAGGACCATCCGGCCATCGAGCTGGCGCCGGGCGACACGGTGATTTTCTCCTCTCGGACCATCCCCGGGAACGACCGTGAGGTCATCGATATCCAGAACCTGCTCCTCGACCAGGGGCTGAAGGTGATCACCGACCGCGATGCGCTCGTGCACACCTCGGGCCATCCGCGCATCGAGGAGCTCAAGCGGCTCTACGCGATGCTGCGCCCGGACGTGCTGCTGCCGGTGCATGGGGAAGCGCTGCACCTGACCCGGCAGGCCGAGCTGGCGCGCGCGGCGGGGATCAAATCGGTGCTCGAGGCGCGCAACGGCGACCTGGTGCAGCTCTTCCCGACGCCCCGGGTCAACCGCGGCGAGGTGCCCTCGGGGCGCCTCTATCTGGACGGCAACCTGTTGTGCGACGCCGAGGAAAGCCGGGTGAGCGAGCGCCGCAAGCTCTCCAGGGCCGGCCATATCGCGGTGTCGCTGGCGGTCGACAGTTCCGGACGCGTTGTCGCCGGACCGGAACTGAGATTCAGCGGCATTCCGGTCACCGGCGGCGGCGAGGACAACCTGCCCAACGTCGCCGCCGACGCCGTCGAAGGGGTGATCCGGAGCCTGTCGCGCAAGCGAATGGCCGAGCCGGCGAGCTTCGCGGAGGCGTTGCGTCGCGCCGTGCGCGGCGAGATCGACAATGTCTGGGGCAAGAGGCCCTGGGTGGATGTGGTTGTTCACCGGGTCTAGACGATCATGAACCTGACCAGCGCCCTGGCGGTCTATTTCGTGCTGTGGTGGCTGAGCTTTTTCATCGTGCTGCCGATCGGCTTCCGCAGCAGCCAGGCGGACGTCGGCGAACGCATCCAGGGGACCGACCCGGGTGCGCCGCATCGGCTGCGTCTGTGGCCAAAGCTGATCGCGGCGACGGTGCTGGCGCTGGTGCTGACCTTTGCGGTCAACTGGGCGCTGGGGCTGCCCTGGCTGACGGACTACTGGCAGTAGCCTGGCCTGGCGACCGACAAGGGTTCCGATCCGGCCGGCAGCCTCGCCGCGTTTCGGCGGCAGCGGTGAGCAGCGATGCAAAGGTGCCGAAGCGGCGTGTTAGTGCGTGCCCGCCCCGGCGTTCAAAATGGGCGCCGAAAACGACCCGCAGAAGAAAAGGCAGGGCGCTGCCCTGCCTCTGGAAGTTACGCGACAAATCGCTGGTCTTAAGCACACAATTGGTGGCGGCCAGCGCTCCTCCCTTGACGTTGTCAGCGTCGGTAGCGGCTTCAAAACTCACCGCTTTTCTTGTGGCCCGCACCCTAACAAGGTGCGAATCACCTGTCACGTGAATTCTGCCAGCGGGCTGTGTCCGCAATGTGACAAGCTTAACGCCGGCCGTCATCGCGGGGGCAGGATTCGGTCGGCCTTGAGTTTGCGTTGAAGATCGCGTTTTGTGTGCCCGCGCCAACCGGACCAGAATCACCCCCGATGCGTGTGAGCCGATATTTCCTCCCGCTTCTGCGCGAGACACCCAAGGAAGCCGAGGTCGTTTCGCATCGGCTGATGCTGCGCGCCGGCATGCTCAAGCAGCAGGGGGCGGGCAGCTATTCCTGGCTGCCGCTGGGCTATCGCGTCCTGCGCAAGGTGCAGCGGATCATCGAGGAAGAGCAGAACCGGGCCGGGGCGATCGAGATGATCATGCCGACCCTGCAGTTCGCCGAGCTGTGGCGCGAGAGCGGCCGCTACGACGCCTACGGCGAGGAGATGCTGCGGATCACCGATCGCGGCGGTCGCGAGATGATCTACGGGCCCACCAACGAGGAGGTGATCACCGACATCTTCCGGACCCATGTGCGCTCGTATCGCGAGCTGCCGCTCAATCTCTACCACATCCAGTGGAAGTTCCGGGACGAGATCCGGCCGCGTTTCGGCACCATGCGCTCGCGCGAATTCCTGATGAAGGACGCCTACTCGTTCGATCTCGACAAGGAGCGGTCGAGCGCCGCCTATCGCCGCATGTTCGTCGCCTATCTGAGGACCTTCCACCGCATGGGACTGACCACGGTGCCGCTGAGGGCCGAGACCGGACCCATCGGGGGCGACCTCAGCCACGAATTCCACGTGCTGACCGAAACCGGGGAGAGCGGCGTGTTCTGCCACGCCGACCTGCTCGACAAGCCGATCCCGGGTCCCGATACCGACTACGACGGCGACCTTTCCGGCATTGTCGCGGACTGGACATCGCTCTATGCCGCCACCGACGACGTCGTCGACGAGGCGGCGTTCGCGGACCAGGTGCCGCCGGACAAGCGCCTGGCCGCGCGCGGGATCGAGGTGGGGCAGATCTTCTATTTCGGCACCAAGTACTCGCAGGCCATGGGCGCCATGGTCAGCGACGCCGAAGGAAACGAGGTGCCGGTGCATATGGGCTCCTACGGCATCGGGCTGACCCGCGTGGTCCCCGCGATCATCGAGGCGAGCCACGACAAGGACGGGATCGTCTGGCCGGTGTCGGTGGCCCCGTTCGAGGTCGGCCTGATCGATCTGAAGCCCGGCGACCCGGCGTGCGCGGCGGCGTGCGAAACGCTCTATCGGGGCCTCACCAAGGCCGGTCTGGACGTGCTTCATGACGACCGCGACGACGCCAGCGCCGGCGAGAAGTTCGCCGCCGCCGACCTGATCGGCCTGCCCTATCAGCTCATCGTCGGGCCGCGGGGGCTGAAATCGGGAGAGGTCGAGATCAAGGTGCGGGCGACAGGCGAGCGGCAGACGCTCGGCCTCGACGACGCGGCGGGGCGCCTGGTGGCGCTGGTCGAGCCCGAGCGGCGGGACACGGTTTGACCGAGATCGCCGCCGCACCCGTCGCCGTCATTCCGGACAGGGACCCCGGTCCGTTTTCCCGATTCGAGTGGATGGTCGCGATGCGCTACCTGCGCTCGCGGCGCAGGGACGCTTTCGTCTCGGTCATCGCGGCGCTGACGCTCGCGGGCATCGCCATCGGCGTGGCGACGCTGATCGTGGTCATGAGCGTGATGGGCGGCTTCCGGGCCCAGCTGCTCGAAAAGATCCTCGGGCTGAACGGGCATTTCACGGCCTTTCCGGTCGAATCCCGGCTGACCGACTATGACGAGGTCGTCTCGCGCATCGAGACCGTCGACGGGGTGACGGCGGCGATCGCCTATGTCGAGGGGCAGGCGCTCGCCTCCGGGGTCGGCACCTCAACCGGGGTCTCGGTGCGGGGCATGGATTTCGCCTCCATCTCGAAGCTGCCGGCGCTGCTCGACGCGCCGGTGCTGGGCGGCTGGGACGAATGGGACGGCAGCGGCGGCGTTGCCCTCGGGCACCGGCTGGCGCGCAATCTGGGGGTTTCGATCGGGGACCGCATCACCATCATCACGCCGGAGGGCGCGGTGACGCCGTTCGGGCGCACCCCGCAGATGCGCAGCTTCCCGGTCAGCGTCATCCTCGATCTGGGAATGGTGGAATTCGACTCCCTTTTCGTTTTCATGCCGTTGCAGGCCGCGCAGGACTATTTCCGGCTGTACGACGATGTGCTGCGGCCCGGGACGGCACCGATCGAGCTGGATCCGCTCGATTTCGACGCGCTCGACAAGGATTTCTCGGACGACTACGAGCGCCTCTACCAGGCGTCCTCCATCGAGGTCTTCCTTGACGATCCGGACGCCACCGAAACGCTGCGCCGGCCGATCGCCGAGGCGGCGGGCCGGCCGCTCGTGTTCTATTCCTGGCAGCAGCGCAACCAGACCTTCTTCGAAGCGCTGCAGGTGGAGCGGGTGGTGATGTTCGCGATCCTCTCGATGATCATCCTGGTGGCCGCCTTCAACATCATTTCCTCGCTGGTGATGCTGGTCAAAGACAAGGGAACCGATATCGCCGTGTTGCGCACCATGGGCGCCACCCGCGCCTCGATCATGCGCATCTTCTGCGTGACCGGGGCCTCGATCGGCTTTCTTGGTACAGCCGTGGGGCTGGCGCTGGGCCTTGTGATCGCCGCCAACGCGGAAGCCCTCAGGGCCTGGGTCTCGGACGTCGTCGGGGTGGCGCTGTTTCCGCCGGACGTGTTCTTTCTGTCCGAACTGCCCTCGCGGATCGACCCCTTCGAGGTCTTCTTCGTGCTGGCGCTGTCGCTGGGGCTGAGCTTCCTGGCGACGCTCTACCCGGCCTGGCGCGCCGCCCAGTACGATCCCGTCGAGGCGCTGCGCTATGGGTGAAACGGCGCGTCTCAGCCTCGAAGGCGTCGAGATGCGCTACCACGACGGCGAGCGGATGATCGAGGTCCTGAGGGGGGCCTCGCTCGAGGCGGCGCCGGGCGAAATCGTCGCCATCGTCGCCCCGTCGGGAGCCGGCAAGTCGACGCTCCTGCATGTCGCGGGGCTCCTCGAGCGGCAGCGCGCCGGGGAGGTGCTTCTGGGCGGCCAGCCCACCTCGGTGATGTCGGACCGGACGCGCACGATGATGCGGCGGCGCTGGGTCGGGTACGTCTATCAGTTCCACAATCTGCTGCCCGAATTCACGGCGCTGGAGAACATCGCCATGCCGCAGCTCATCGGCGGCGCCGCGCCAGGGGACGCCAACGCGCGGGCGGAAGTGCTGCTCAGGCGCATGGGGCTGACCGAGCGCGGCAACCATCGCCCGGCGGAGCTCTCGGGCGGCGAACAGCAGCGGGTGGCGATCGCCCGCGCGATGGCCAATCAGCCGGCCCTGGTGCTGGCCGACGAGCCGACCGGCAACCTCGATCCGGACACCTCGCGGGACGTCTTCGCGGCGCTGGGGGAGCTTATCCGCGGCCAGGGCGCCGCCAGCGTCATCGCGACCCACAATCACGATCTGGCCCGGCTCGCCGACCGGGTGGTGACGCTCGATGAGGGCAGGGTCGTCCCGATGACGCTGTAGGGCGTCGACGGCCGGCAGGCGCCGGTCCGGTTCGCGACAGTCGATTAACCACGGTGCGGTGCCCGAACAGGATCTTCTGGACAAGAACAAAACGAGAACATACTGTCAGCCCCGCAATCATGGAGTCGGGGGTCACGATGACGGACTGGTTCAAGGACGCGATGGCGCTGGTGGCGCTGGCGGCGTTTTCCGCGATGGCGCTGACGTGGATCGACGCAATCGCGCTTGTGGTGTGAGGCGAGTTGTTGAAAGCGCCCCGGCCGGCTTGGCGCGGGCGCGGCGCGGTGGCACAAGAGACGGCGATGAGCTCACCGGGATTTGTGCATCTGCACGTGCATTCGGCCTTCTCGCTGCTGGAGGGGGCGCTGCGGTTGGGTCCGCTCATCGAGCGGGCGATCGCCGACAAGCAGCCCGCCCTCGGCATCGCCGACACGGCCAACCTCTTCGGGGCCATGGAGTTCTCGGAACGGGCCGCCGAAAAGGGCCTGCAGCCGATCGTCGGCTGCGAGCTGGCTGTCGATTTCGGCGACCGTGAGGACCGCCCGGGGGCCGAGCGCCGGCGCAGCGGCAAGGAAACGGTGGTCCTGATCGCCCAGACCGAGGCGGGCTATTCGAACCTCTCGCGGCTGATCTCGCGCGCTTACCTGGAAGGCGACCGGACAGGGGCGGTGGCGCCGGTCGATTGGCTGGCGCCGGAATCGGTGGCGGGACTGATCTGCCTGACCGGCGGCGCCGAGGGCGCGATCACGCCGCTGTTCGCGGACGGGATGGACGGCCCGGCGATGGCGCGGCTGGCGGCCCTCGAGGAACGGTTCGGGGACCGGCTCTATGTCGAGCTGCAGCGCCACGGCACGGACCTCGAAGCGCGCGCCGAGCCGGCGCTGATCGAGGCGGCCTACGACCGGGGCATCGCGCTGGTGGCGACCAACGAGCCGTTTTTCGAATCCGAGGACGATTTCGAATCCCACGATGCGCTTCTGGCAATCGCCAGCGGGACGGTGCTGGCGCAGACCGAGCGACGGCGGCTGACGCCCGAGCATCGTTTCAAGACCCGCTCCGAAATGCTCGAACGGTTCGCGGACCTCGAAGAGGCAACCCGGTCCACCGTCGAGATCGCCCGGCGGGTCAGCTTTCGGCCGCGGACGCGGGAGCCGATCCTGCCGGTATTCACGCGCGCCGGCGGCGCCGTGGACGAGAAGCGGGAACTCGAGCGCGAGGCCACCGACGGGCTCGAGAAGCGCATTTCGAGCATGGGGCTGGCGCCGGGGACGACCCGCGAACAGTACGCCGAGCGTCTGGAGTACGAACTCGACGTCATCGAAAGCATGAACTACGCCGGCTATTTCCTGATCGTCGCCGACTTCATCCAGTGGGCCAAGGCGCAGAGGATCCCGGTGGGTCCCGGTCGCGGCTCCGGGGGCGGCTCGCTCGTCGCCTACGCGCTCACCATCACCGACCCCGACCCCTTGCGCTACAACCTTGTGTTCGAGCGGTTCCTGAACCCCGAGCGGGTCTCGATGCCGGACTTCGACATCGACTTCTGCCAGGAGCGCCGCGAAGAGGTCATCGCGTATGTGCAGGCCAAGTACGGCGCCGATCACGTCGCCCAGATCATCACCTTCGGGACCCTGCAGGCGCGCGCCGTGCTGCGGGACGTGGGCCGTGTGCTGCAAATGCCCTATTCCCAGGTCGACCGCATCTGCAAGCTGGTGCCGGTAAACCCGGCAAATCCGGTTTCCCTGGGCGAGGCCATCAATCAGGAGCCGCGCCTGCAGGCGATGCGCGACGAGGACGAGACGGTCGCCGAGCTGCTGACGATCGGCAAGAAACTCGAAGGGCTCTACCGGCATGCCTCGACCCACGCGGCGGGCCTGGTGATCGGGGACCGGCCGCTCGAGGAGCTGGTGCCGCTCTACCGCGATCCGCGCTCGGACATGCCGGTCACCCAGTACAATCTGAAATGGGTGGAACCGGCCGGGCTCGTCAAATTCGACTTTCTGGGGCTGAAGACGCTGACGGTGATCGACCACGCGGTCTCGATGGTCAACGCCGCCGGCGAGGCGCTCGACATCTCCCGAATTCCGCTCGACGACCAGGCCACGTTCGAACTCTACCAGCGCGCCGAAACGGCGGGCGTGTTTCAGGTGGAAGGGGCGGGGATGCGCCGGGCGCTGGTGGAGCTCATGCCCGACCGGTTCGAAGACATCATCGGCCTGGTGGCCCTCTACCGGCCCGGTCCGATGGACAATATCGAGGCCTTCTGCAACCGCAAGCATCTGCGCGAGGAGCCCGACTACCTCGACCCCCGGCTCAAGCCGGTGCTCGAGGAGACTTATGGCATCATCGTCTACCAGGAGCAGGTGATGCAGATCGCCCAGATCCTGTCGGGCTTCTCGATGGGCGAGGCGGACGTGCTGCGCCGGGCGATGGGCAAAAAGAACAAGGCCGAGATGGCGCGCCAGAAGGCGCGGTTCATCGAGGGGGCGATGGGCAACGGGCTGACCAAGGGCCGCGCCGAGACGATTTTCGAGCTCGTCAACAAATTCGCCAGCTACGGCTTTCCGAAGGCGCACGCGGTCACCTACGCCATGGTCTCCTACCAGACCGCGTATCTGAAGGCCCACCATCCGCGCGAGTTCCTGGCCGCGTCGATGACGCTGGACATGGACAACACCGACAAGCTCAATGATTTCAAGCGCGAGGCCGAGCGGCTGGGCATCGATATCGAGCCGCCCTGCGTCAACCGTTCGGACGTCAAGTTTTCCGTAGAGCAGGGCCGCATCCACTACGCGCTGTGCGCGATCAAGGGGGTCGGGCGGCACGTGGCCGAACACATCGTGGCGGTGCGCGGCGAGCGCCCGTTCTCCGATCTCGGGGATTTTGCGGCCCGCATCGACCCCCGGATCGTCGGCCGGCGGCCGCTTGAGGCGCTGGTCAACGCCGGCGCGTTCGATGCGCTGGTCGAGCGGCGCGAGCAGGTGTTCGCCGCCATCGACACGATCCTCGGCTTCGCGCAGCGTGCCGCGAGCGGCCGGGAGGACGGGATTGTCGACATGTTCGCCTCCGAGCGGCCCGAACCGATCCGGCTGCCGGCGAATGTCGAGCCGTGGCCGGCCGCCGAGCGGCTGACGCGCGAGCACGCGGCGATCGGCTTCTATCTGTCGGCGCATCCGCTGGACGCCTATCAGTCGCTGTTCGACGATCTGCGGGTCCAGCCCTGGGCGGCGTTCGAGAAGGCGGTGAAGGCGGGGGTGACGGCGGGCCGCCTGGCCGGCACGGTGATCGTGCGCGAGGACCGCCGGACGCGGCGCGGCTCGACGATGGCGATCGTGACCCTGTCCGATCCCTCGGGCACCTACGAGTGCTTCGCGTTCTCCGACACCCTCATGCAGTGTGGCGAGCTGATCGAGGTCGGCCGGTCGGTGGTCGTCGAGGTCGAGGCCGAGGCGCGGCCCGACGGGGTGCGCCTGACGCTCATTCAGGCGCAGGCGATCGAGACGGCGGCCGAAAGGCTGTCGCGGCGGCTGACGATCTTCGCCGGCGATGCCGGGTGCCTCAGCCATGTTCGCGAGCGGCTGGAGAAAGGCGGGGAGGGGGCGGTGAGCCTGATTCTCATCCGGGAGTCGGGGGCGTGCGAATACGAAATCGAACTGCCCGGCAGCTATCGCGTGTCGCCGGAACTGGCGAGCGCCGTCAGGGCGGTGCCGGGCGTGACCGACGCCCGATTGAGCTGATGCTGCACCATTTGTCGATCGGCGTTCGCGATCTGGCGAGCGCGACCGGCTTCTATGACGCCGTTCTCGAGACCCTGGGCTTCGAACGGGTGTGGACCGATCCCGATGCCGTCGGCTACGGGCCGCCGGGCGAAGGCGACAAGCTCGCGGTGGTGGCGCGGCAAGGCGCCGCGGCGCCGGGAGCGGGCTTTCATCTTGCCCTCGAGGCGCCCGATCGAGCCGCGGTGGACGCCTTTCACGCCACCGCGCTGGCCAAGGGTGGCACCGACGACGGCCCGCCCGGGCTGCGCCCGCAGTATTCGCCGACCTACTACGCCGCATTCGTCGTCGATCCCGAGGGCTGGAAGCTGGAAGCGGTCCACCGGTAGTGGGGCAGTTGCGGATCGCAACCGAACCCTCTATACCGCGCACGCGCCGGGCCGATACCGGCGCAATTCACACGCGGGGGCGGGCGTCCCACAGGGCGTCCAACCGGTGGCGGGCAAGCCCGCGGCGAGCCCCTGCGGCGGCATAACCGGTAAAGGAGACAGAGCCGATGGCTTTGCCCGATTTTTCAATGCGCCAGCTGCTCGAAGCCGGGGTGCATTTCGGTCATCAGAAACATCGCTGGAACCCGAAGATGGAGCCGTTCATCTTCGGCGTCCGCAACGACGTTCACATCATCGATCTCAGCCAGACGGTGCCGATGCTGCACCGGGCGCTGCAGATGATCTCGGACACGGTCGCCGAGGGCGGACGGGTCCTGTTCGTGGGCACCAAGCGCCAGGCGGCGGCGGTGGTGGCGGAGGCGGCGCGCCAGTGCGCGCAGTATTATGTCAACTCGCGCTGGCTGGGCGGCACGCTGACCAACTGGCAGACGATCTCCAATTCGATTTCACGGTTGCGCGAGCTCGAGGCCCAGGAGGCCGAGGGGGTGCAGGGGCTGACCAAGAAGGAGCGGCTGCAGCTCAGCCGCGAAAAGCAGCGCCTCGAGCGCGATCTGGGCGGCATCAAGGACATGGGCAACCTGCCCTCGCTCCTGTTCGTCATCGACACCAATAAGGAGGCGATCGCCATCGCCGAGGCGCGGCGGCTTTCGATCCCGGTGGTGGCGGTGGTCGACACCAACTCGAACCCGGACGCGGTCGATGTGCCGGTGCCGGGCAACGACGACGCGGCGCGGGCGATCGAGCTCTACTGCTCGCTGGTCGCCAAGGCCGCGATCGACGGCATTTCCCGCTCCGCGGTGGCCCAGGGCACCGATCTGGGCGCAGCGCTCGAAGCGCCTGCCGAGCCGGCGGTGGAGCAGGGCGCCGAGGCAGCAATGCAGGAACCGGCGGCGGCGGAAATGCCGGCCGCCGAAACCCCCGCGCCGGCGCCGGAAGCGGCAGCGGCTGCCCCGACCGAAGACAAAGCGCCGGCGGAAACAGCGCCGGCAGCCGAACCCGCGAGCGAGGCCGCCGAGGAATCCACGGCGGAGGCCCCGGAAGCTGCGGAAGCGCCGGCGGCACCCGCCGAGCCGGCCGAAGCGGACGGGGCGCTGTTCACCGTCCCGGCGGGTGCCGCCGACGATCTCAAGCAGATCTCCGGGGTCGGGCCGGTGCTCGAGGACAAACTGAACGCGCTGGGGATCACGACCTACGCGCAGATCGCCGCGTTCAAGAAGGCCGATATCGACAAGGTCGACGAGCGGGTCGAGGCACGCGGCCGGATCGAGCGCGACGACTGGGTCAAGCAGGCCAAGGCCCTGGCCGCGGAGAAGAACTAGTCCGGCGCTGGGCGCTGGCGGCAAATCGGGAGCACACACATGGCGATATCCGCCGCTCAGGTGAAGCAGCTGCGCGAAAAGACCGGCGCCGGCTTCATGGATTGCAAGAACGCGCTGGAAGCCAATGACGGCGAGGTCGAAGCCGCCATCGACTGGCTGAAGGCGCGGGGGCTGGCCATGGCCGCCAAGAAGGCCGGGCGGGTGGCCGCCGACGGTCTGATCGGGGTTGCGGTCGGCGAAAACCGCGCCGCGCTGGTGGAGGTCAATTGCGAGACCGATTTCGTGGCCCGCAACGAAGAGTTCCAGGCCCTGGTCCGGCACATCGCGGGCCTGGCGGTCGCCCATGGCGAAACCGTCGAGGCGCTGGCCGCGGTGCCCTACAACGGCACGGGCAAGACGGTGGCCGAGGAAATCACCGAGGCGATCGCCCGCATCGGCGAGAACATCGCGCTGAGGCGCTCGGCCGTCGTCGAGGTTACCTCCGGGGTCATCGGCTCCTATGTGCACGCGGCGGCGGGCGAAGGGCTGGGCAAGATCGGGGTGATCGTCGGGCTGGAGACGGCGGGCAATGCGGGGGCCATTGAGGGGCTGGCGCGGCAACTGGCCATGCATGTGGCGGCGGCAAGCCCGCTGGCCATCGCCCCCGACGGGCTCGATCCGGACCTATTGGCCCGCGAGCGGGCGGTGTTCGTGGAGCAGGCGAAGGCCTCCGGCAAGCCGCCCGAGATCGCCGAGAAGATGGTCGAGGGCCGACTGCGCAAATACTACGAGGAAGTCTGCCTGAACGCCCAGACCTTCGTCATCGACGGCGAGTCGCGCATTGAGACCGTGCTCAAGGACGCCGAGGCCCAGGCCGGCGCGCCGGTGAAGGTGGCCGAGTTCGTGCGATTCGCGGTCGGCGAAGGGATCGACCGGCCGCCGGAGGACTTCGCGGGCGAGGTTGCGGCGGCTGCGGGTAGCGCATAACTTGCCGGCGGCGGCACGTAAGCCGCCGCAATCGGTACCGCGCGGCGCATGGGCAGCCTCACTCGGATCCTCGTCAAGATTTCCGGCGAAGCGCTGGCGGCCGAGCGGTCTTCGGGGGCAGACCCGGGCCGCGTCGAGATGGTCGCCCGCCAACTCGTGGAGGTCGCGGGGGGCGGCACCCGGATCGGCGTGGTGATCGGCGGCGGCAATTTCGTGCGCGGTCGGACGGCGGCCGGAGACGGCGCCGATCGCGTGGTGGCGGACCAGATGGGCATGCTCGGCACGATGATCAACTCGCTGGCGCTTGCGGACATGGTCGGGCGGCTGGGCGGCAAGGCGCGCGTCTTCTCCGCCATCGAGATGCCGCGGGTGGCCGAGACTTTTACGGCGCGGGCGGCGCGGGCCGCCCTGGAGGCTGGCGATATCGCGGTGTGCGGCGGCGGCACCGGCAATCCCTTTTTCACCACCGACACCGCGGCGGCGCTGCGGGCGGTCGAACTGGGTTGCGATGCCGTCTTCAAGGCGACCAAGGTCGATGGCATCTACGATTCCGATCCGGTGACAAATCCTGACGCCAAGCGGCTCGACGCCATCACCCATGAGGAGGCGATGGCGCGGGACCTGAAGGTGATGGACATGGCCGCCTTTGCGATCACCAGGGACAACCGCTTGCCGATCATCGTATTTTCGCTCGATGCCGAGGGGGGCATTGCGGCTGTCCTGGCCGGAACGGCGCCGAGCAGCCGGGTCGGCTGAGCATACGCGGCGGCACGAGGAGGAGCGTAATCATGGCCGATTTTTCGCTTGAGGACGTCAGGGCGCGGATGCGCAAGTCGATCGCGGCCCTCAAGGACGAGTTCGCGGGGCTGCGCGCCGGTCGCGCCAGCGCCAGCCTGCTGGAGCCGATCATGGTCGAAGCCTATGGCGCCCAGATGCCGCTCAACCAGGTCGCGACGATTTCGGTCCCGGAAGCCAGGCTGATCAACGTGCAGGTGTGGGACAAGGAGATGACGCGCTCGGTGGATCGGGCCATCCGCGAGTCGGCGCTCGGCCTCAACCCGCAGACCGAGGGAACCCTCATCCGGGTGCCGTTGCCCGAACTCAACGAGGAGCGGCGCAAGGAGATTACCCGGGTCGCCCACCAGTATGCCGAGCAGGCGAGGGTCGCCGTCCGGCACATCCGCAAGGACGGCATGGACGCACTCAAGCATCTCGAAAAGGACGGCTCGATGGGGCAGGACGAAATGCACTCCGACGCCGACCAGGTGCAAAAGGCAACCGACGAGGCGGTGGCGGAAATTGACCAGATGCTGGCCGCCAAGGAACAGGAAATCATGGAGGTCTGAGCGCCCGGATGACCGTTCACGACCACGCCCTGGCCACGCCCGCACCGCAGCGGTCGGATGCCGTGCTGCCGCGTCATATCGGCGTGATCATGGACGGCAACGGTCGCTGGGCGCGGGCGCGCGGCAAACCCAGGACGGAAGGCCACAGGGCGGGAGTCGAACGGTTGCAGGAGCTGGTGCGGATGACGGGGGAGCGCGGCATTCCCTATCTGACCGCGTTCAGCTTCTCGTCCGAAAACTGGCGCCGGCCGCAGGAGGAGATCTCCTTCCTGTTCAACCTGATGCGACGGTTCGTCGCTTCCGATCTGGAACGGCTCGTCAAAAACCGCGTCAAGGTGACGGTTCTGGGCGAGCGCGACGGGCTCGAGCCCGCCATTTGCAGGCTCATCGACGAGGTCGAGGAGCGCACGAAGGACGGTGACCGGCTGCGTCTCAATCTGGCCTTCAACTACGGCTCGCAGCTCGAGCTGGTGCGGGCGGCGCGGGAGATCGCCGAGGCGGCGGTGGCCGGCCGGCTGGCGCCCGCCGACATTACCGTGCACACGCTTTCCGATCATCTTTACACGGCCGGGATGCCCGACCCCGACCTGATCGTGCGCACTGCGGGGGAAAAACGGCTGTCGAACTTCCTGCTCTGGCAGGCGGCCTATGCCGAGTTCGTGTTCGTGGACGAGACTTGGCCGGAATTCGACGAGACGGTGTTCGAGCGGGTGCTGGCCGAGTACGGCCGGCGGCAGCGGCGCTTTGGCGGGCTGGGGCCTGAGGAGTGACCGGCAACACCGCATCCGTGCCTCGGGCACCCTCTCACCGCTGGGCGGATTTGCAGGACCGGCTGTTGTCGGCGGCCGTGCTGATCCCGATCGCGGCGGTCGCCATCTATCTGGGCGGGCTGGCGATCGCCCTGATGGTCGCGGCGATGCTGGCGGGCGCCTATCACGAATGGGAACGCATGCTCAGCGGCGGCCGGTACGACTGGCGCGGGCGGGTGCTCACCGGGCTGCTGACGCTGGTTCCGATCGCCTATGTGGCGGCGGATTTGTGGGCCGGCCTGGTGATGCTGGCGCTGGTTGTCGGGTTTGCGAGCGTCGCGGTGGAGCCCGAACGGCTGTCGCGCTACCGAATCCCGGGAGCGGCGTTCCTGGGATTCGCCGGCCTGGCCTTTCTGGCCATCCGGGGCGCCGGGACCCCGCATCTCGCGCATGTGGTGCTGAGCGGGCCGTCGGCGGCGGGGGTGTGGGTCGGCGCCTTTCTGGCCGCCGTCATCTGGCTGACCGACAGCGGCGCGTTCTTCACCGGCCGGCTGATCGGGGGGGCCAAGCTGTCGCCGGACATCTCGCCCTCGAAAACCTGGGCCGGGGCGATCGGAGGTCTGCTGGTCGCCACCGCCGGGGGGCTGGTGGTGTGGTGGCTGGCCACCGACTCGCCGTTGTGGGTCGGGCTGGCGATCGGCGCTATGGTTAGCGTTTTGGCGCAACTGGGCGATCTGGCCGAAAGCGCCATCAAGCGCCGTTTCATGGTCAAGGACAGCGGCGACATTTTCCCCGGCCACGGCGGGGTGCTCGACCGGATCGACAGCTTTACGGTGGGCGGTATCGCTTTGTTTATCATTGGCACGGCACATGCCGGAACGGACGCGGTCGCGGCGGGCGTCTTGTACTGGTAGGTATGTGATAATATCTGAGCGTATCGGGAAGGCCGGGCCAGTCCGGCACAGGGAGTGACCGTGGACAGCATTGTGGGGTTCTTGTCCTACATCGTTCCGTTCCTTGCCGTTTTGACCATTATCGTGTTCGTGCACGAGCTGGGCCACTATCTGGTGGCGCGCTGGAACGGGATTGCGGTCAAGACGTTCTCGATCGGCTTCGGTCCGGAACTCGTCGGGCGCACCGACAGGTCCGGAACAAGGTGGCGGATCTCGGCCATTCCGCTGGGCGGATATGTCCGCTTCGTCGGCGATATGAACCCCGCCAGCAGCCCCGATCACGCGGCCCTGGCGAACGCCAGCGACGAAGAGCGTGCTCGGCTGTTCTACTACAAGCCGGTGTGGCGGCGCATCGCGGTGGTGGTCGCGGGCCCGGCGGCCAATTTCATTTTCGCTTTCCTGGTGCTTTACGCCTTGCTGGCGGGGCTCGGGCGCTACACCGTCCCGGCGGTCATCGAAGAGGTCAACCCCGGTTCCCCGGCCCAAGCGGTCGGCCTGATGCCCGGCGACCGCGTGCTCTCCGTCGACGGCTACGAGGTGCGCGGGTTCGGCGATTTCCAGCGTCTGATCGCGACCAGCCCCGATCGGCAGGTCGAGGTCAGAATCGACCGCGA
The DNA here is from genome assembly GCA_964574935.1 of uncultured Devosiaceae bacterium. Lineage (GTDB taxonomy): Bacteria > Pseudomonadota > Alphaproteobacteria > Rhizobiales > Devosiaceae > JBBECE01. The sequence continues at coordinate 27,774 of CAZNOZ010000016.1, forward strand.
CGGCCGGGTGATGGACTTCGCGGTGGTCCCCGAGCCGGTTGAACAGACCGACCGATTCGGCAACCAGAACCGCATCGGCATGCTCGGCGTGGTTCGCAGCACGTCGGCCGACGATGTGGTGTTCTACCGCCCCGATCCGATCGAAGCGGTCGGAATGACGGTTTCGGAGATGGCGTTCATCGTCGACCGCACGTTCGATTTCCTGGCCGATTTCTTCGTCGGGCGCGGCGATCCCGAGCAGCTCGGCGGGCCGGTGCGAGTGGCGCAGGTGTCGGCCGACGTGGCCTCGCTCGGACTGCTTGCCCTGGCCAATCTCACAGCGCTTTTGTCCTTAAATATCGGGATGTTCAATCTGTTTCCTATCCCCCTGCTCGATGGCGGGCATCTGCTCTACTACGTGATCGAGGCGCTGCGCGGGCGGCCGCTCAGCCAGCGGATTCAGGAGGCGGGGCTGCGGTTTGGACTGGCGGTGGTGTTCACGCTGATGATCTTCACGGTGGTGAACGACCTGCTGTGAGCGGGCGCCCGTGCGAGGTGTTGCAGGAACGCACAGCCGGGAAATCTTTGGTAACGCCGGCAGGCGTTTAGCCTTGCCTTTGCCCTAAGAAACGGTAAAACGGAAAGGTGGAGTTTGCGTCGCCCATCCGCGGCCAATCTGTCGATCATGCATGCAACCGTTTGAAAGGCTGCAGGAATTGGCCATGACCGCTTGGTGGCATTTGGTACGCGGCTTGATTCTCGGCCTCGTGATATGGATTGCGGCGCCGCTGGCCGGGGGACCGGTCAGCGCGGTGCTCGGGGTCGAGCAAGCGCAGGCCCAGACCGTGCGCGCGATCGACATCACCGGCAACCAGCGGGTGTCGGACACCATCATCGTCTCATTCCTGTCGGTCGGCGTCGGCGACGTCGCGACGCCCCAACTCATCAACGCCTCGATCGACTCCCTGCATGAGAGCGGGCTGTTCAAGACCGTCAACGTGACGATGTCGGGCAGCACGCTGCGGGTGGCGGTGGAGGAAAACCCGATCGTCTCGGGCGTGCTGTTCACCGGCAACAAGACGCTTTCCGACTCGCAGCTGCTGGCGCTCGTCGATCTGGCGGCGCTGGGGGTTTATTCCGATGCGGCGGTGGAGCGTGGCGCCCGTGCCATTCGGGCGGAATATGCGAGCAAAGGCTACTCCAACGTCGATGTGAGCTGGACGGTGGAAGTGACCGAAAGCGGCCGCATCCGCGTCACCTATCAGGTCGTTGAGGGCTATCGCGCCAAGATCGCCTCGATCACCTTCACGGGTAACGATTCGATCAGCGGCTGGAATTTGCGCACGATCATGAAGACGCGGCAGTCGCATTTGCTCAGCTGGCTGCTCAGGGACGACATTTACGACAAGGACCTGCTCAGCGCGGACGAACAGATCCTGCGCAACCACTATGCCGATCACGGCTTCCCGGACGCGCAGGTCAGCTCGGTGGTCGAGTTCGACGAAGTGCGCGGCGCCTACTTCATCACCATCAACATCGTCGAAGGCGATCGCTACACGTTCGGACAGATCGGCGTCGAGACCAGCATCGACGGGATCAATACGAACGCACTGACGCGCGAAATCGCGACCCACCAGGGCGGCCGCTATTCGGATCGCGCCCTGCAGCAGACAATGACCCAGATGGCGCTGGTGGCGGCGGACATGGGATACCCGTTTGCCGACGTCAGACCCCGCATCGACCGGGACGTCGCCAACAAGCAGTTCAACATCACCTACCTGGTGGACCGCGGGGTGCGCCTTTACGTCGAGCGCATCAATATCTACGGCAACGAAAAGACCCGGGATTTCGTCATCCGGCGCGAAATCCCCTTCGCCGAGGGCGATCCGTTCAACCGGGCCCTGCTGGCCGCGGCCAAACAGAACCTCGATGCGCTGCAATACTTCAAATCCGTGTCGATCAACATTCAGCCCGGAAGCGCCTTCGACAAGGTCATCATCAATCTGGTGGTGGTGGAGAACTCCACCGGTGAGTATGCGATCACCGCCGGCTATTCGAGCAACGAAGGAGTGGTCGGCGAACTCTCGCTGACCGAACGCAACTTCCTGGGCCGCGGGCAGTTCCTCAGAATCGCCCTCAACGGCGGCCTCGACGGGGCGCGGACCTTCTCCTTCCAGTTCACCGAACCCCGGTTCATGGGACTGAGGATTTCGAAGGGCATCGAGCTTTACCAGCGCGTGGAGCCCGAAGGCTCGCCGCTGAGCTATGGCACCGAGGCCACCGGCGGCGTGCTGCGGGTCGGTCTGCCGGTGCTGGACGGGTTGAGCGCCAGCGTTTTCGCCGGCTACGAGACCAAGTCGTTCGTCGACGATGGCGGCACCGCGGCGCCCGATTACATCCCGGTCGGCGGCTCGCTCAACAAGGCCTTCATCGGGCACACGCTGACCTACAGCACCCTCGACAACCAGAGCGATCCGAGCAGCGGCTTCTACGGGCAGCTGGAGCAGTCCTATGTCGGCATCGACCACAACCTGCTCAAGTCCGAGGTGCGGGCCCGCTACTACCTGCCGGTGGCGCGTGACTACGGCGTCGTCGGCTCGGTCCGGGGCCAGGCCGGCATCATCAACGATTTCAGTGGGTCCGGCGTCAATCCGACGGAGGGCTTCCCGGCGACCACACGGCTGGTACGCGGGTTTGTTCCCAACGATTTCGGACCGCGCACCGACCAGAACGGCGATGCAATCGGCTTCACCGAGTATGCCGGATTGTCGGCCGAGTTCGAATTCCCGATCCCGATGCTGCCCGAGGCCTACGGGGTGAGCGGCGCCTTGTGGGCCGATGCGGCCTGGGTGGGTGCGTCTTCGGTCTTCCTCGGCGGCGGCAACGCCGTCGCGGGCACGAGTGTGGACGTGCCAATTCTGTCGTCGGCGGGCGCCAGCGTGATCTGGGACTCGCCCCTGGGCCCGCTGCGTGGCGATTTCGCCTACGTGATTTCGAAGGCGACGGACGACAAGACCCAGGTCTTCCAGCTGACCTTGCAGTCGCTGTTCTAGTCGTCGACGCCTGAAGCAACCTACAGCAAGGGGCCGTAGCCGACGCTGCGGTCCTTTTGCTATCAAGCCGGACCCATGGTCGATACGCGTTTTCATCGCTGTTCGGGGCCGATGACACTCGGCGAACTGCTGGCGGCGGCCGGGCACGAGGACCTCGTTCCGGAAGCGCAAGCAGCTGCGACGCTGACGATCGCGGGTGCCGGCGACCTGGCGCAGGCGCGGGACGACGAGATCGGGTTTGCGGCCGATCGCCGCTATCGCGATGCGCTGGCGGGCAGCGCCGCCGCGGCGGTGGTCGCCACCCCGGCGCTGGCCGGCGACGTCCCCGACAGCGCGGTGGTTGTTCGCGACGAGAACGCCTACGACACGTTCATCGATGTCATCGAGGCGCTGTATCCCGATGCAGGCGACGGCGGCGCCAGGCGGGCGGCGGAAGCGACGTCCGGCACCGATCCCTCGGCCCGCCTCGAATCCGGGGTCGTGGTCGGGCCCGGGGCGGTCATCGCGGAGAACTGCGAGGTCGGCGAGGCAACGGTGATCGGCCCGAATGCGGTGCTGGGGCCGGGGGTCGCCGTGGGCCGGGGCTCGGTCATCGGCGCCGGCGCCACCCTGGAGTGCACGCTGGCCGGCGACGGGGTCGTCATTCAGCCCGGCGCGCGCATCGGCAACTCGAGCTTCGGGTTCCTGCCGCGCCCCAAGGGGCTGCGCAAGATCCCACAGCTCGGCCGCGCGATCCTGCAGGACGGCGTGCAGATCGGCGCCAATACCGTTGTCGATCGCGGCACCCTCGCCGATACCGTGATCGGGGAGGGATCGAAGATCGGCAACCTCGTCCAGATCGCGCACAATTGCCGCATCGGCCGGCGGTGCATGATCGTGGGCGCAACGGCGTTCGCGGGCTCGGTCACGGTGGGCGACGACGTCATCTTCGGCGGGGCGGTGAAGGTGGTGGGCTTCGTGCATATCGGGGACGGCACGATCATCCAGGCCGACACGCTCGTGACCAAGAGCTGTCCGCCGAAATCCCGCCTTGCCGGCATTCCCGGCCGGGATGTAAGACAATGGCGACGGGACCAGGCCGCCTTCGCCCGGCTAGGCCGTGCGACAAAGAGCAGCTGACAAGCTCGGGAGAGATCGATGGCCGGAACCGAATTGAAGGCGCTGGATATCCATGAGATTCTGCAAGCGCTGCCGCATCGATTCCCCTTCTTGATGATCGACAGGATCGTCGAAATCGACGGTGACGATTCCGCTATCGGAATCAAGAACGTCACCTACAACGAGCCGGAGTTCCTCGGTCACTTTCCAGGCTCGCCGGTCTTCCCCGGGGTGCTGATGCTGGAGGGGATGGCACAGACCGCCGGCGCCATCGTCATCGCCAAGCGCCGCGAAGAGCCGGACCGCCACATGGTCTATCTTCTTGCCATCGACAAGGCGAAGTTCCGGCACCCGGCGGGGCCCGGCGACGTGATCGAGTATCACATCAGGAAGGCGCATCTGCGCCGCGACGTCGGCCGCTATGAAGCCCGCGCAATCGTCGGGGGCAAGGTGGTTGCCGAGGCGGAGGTGACGGCGATGATCGTGCGGGAAGAAGAGCAGTGAGCGCGGCAATCCACCCCACGTCGATCATCGGGGAGGGGGTCGAACTCGGCGAAGACGTCTCGATCGGCCCGTTCTGCGTGGTCGATGGCGAGGTCAGTCTCGGCGACGGCGTGCAGCTGCATTCGCACGTTGTGGTGACCGGACGGACGACGATCGGCGAGGGAACCGCGATATTTCCCTTCGCGTCGATCGGCCACAGGCCGCAGGACATGAAATTCGAGGGGGAGCCGAGCACCCTGGCGATCGGGAAGAACTGCACCCTGCGCGAGGGGGTGACGATCAATCCCGGGACGGCGGGGGGCGGCATGCGCACCCAGATCGGCGACGACTGCCTGTTGATGGCCAATTCCCATGTCGCCCATGACTGCATGCTGGGCGACAATGTCATTCTGGCCAACAGCGCGGCGTTGGCCGGCCATGTCCAGGTCGGCGACTATGCGATCCTCGGCGGCATGGTGGGCGCGCAGCAGTTCCTGCGGGTCGGGCGTCACGCCTTCGTCGGCGCCATGTCCGGACTGGGCAAGGACGTGATGCCGTTCTCGCTGGTCTCCGGCCTCCCGGCCTACATGGCCTCGATCAACGTCGTCGGGCTCAAACGCCGCGGCTTCTCGCACGAGGATCTGCACACGATCAGGGCCGCCTTCCGGTCGCTGTTTTCGGAGGAAGGTACGCTCCAGGAGCGGGCCGAGGTCGTCGCCAAGCAGTTCCCCGGCCATCCGCTGGTGGCCGAAATCCTGGCGTTCCTGAGGGCGCAGCCCGGGCGGTCCTTCACGGGCCCGCGTTCAAGCCAGGATTTGGAGGCCGACTAAAGGTGGGCGGCCGGCTGGCCCTGGTTGCCGGGCACGGGGCCCTGGTGCCCGAGGCGCTGGCGGCGGCGCGGGAACAGGGCTGGGACGTGGTGGTGTTCGATCTGGCAGAGCGGGCGGACCTCGCCGCCGAAAACCCGGTTGCCGTCGGCTTCGACGACGTCCCCGGCATGCTGGAGGCGCTTCGAAGGTCCGGCGCCAGCCATTTGTGTGCAATCGGCGCGCTGGAGATCAGCGACGCGCAGCGCCGCGGATTTGCGCGTGCCCTGAACATGCAGCCGAGCGCCGGCGGCATCGACGACCGGTCGATGACCGAGGCCTTCGCGGCGGCGGCAGCCCTCAGCGGGCTAGAAATCATCGGAATCGACGAATTGAAGCCCGATCTGGTGGCGCCTCCGGGGCATTTTGGCGGCCCCGCCGACAAGGTGCCGCCCCCACAGCTCGCCGCCAACGCGCTTCGGGTCGCGCGGGCCGTCGGCGCGCTGGATCTGGGGCAGGCGGCGGTGCTGTCCGACGACCGCGTGGTGGCGGCGGAGGGCATCGAGCGCACCAGCGGACTGATCGACCGGGTGGCTGACTATGTCGCCGCCGGCCTCGTGGACGCCAAGGGCAGCCATCTCATTCTCGCCAAGTGCCTGAAACCGAACCAGCCGCGCTACGTCGACATGCCGGCGATCGGGCCGGCGACCGTCGAAGCCGCAGCCCGGGCCGGCATCTCGGCGATCGTGGTCGAAGCCGGGGGCACGCTGCTGATCGAGCGCGAGCGGCTCGTCGAAGCCGCCGAAACGCACGGCGTGGCGCTGGTCGGCCTGACACCGGATGGGTGACAAGCTGAAGGTCTTCGTCCTCGCCGGAGAGGCGTCGGGGGACCGGATCGGGGCGGCGCTGGTCGCCGATCTCGCCGCCCGCGTGCCGGTCGAGCTGAGCGGCGTCGGGGGCCCGGCCCTGGCCGCCGCCGGCCTGAAGTCGCTGTTCCCGATGGATAATCTGGCGGTGATGGGGTTGGCCGCGGTCCTCAGGCGGCTGCCGCTGCTGGTTTGGCGGCTGCGCCAGACGGTCGCCGCAATCCGGCGCCGGCGACCCGATATCGTGATCCTGGTCGATGCCCAGGAGTTCTCGGTGCGGGTGGCGCGCGCGGTGCGGCGATTCGCACCCGAGCTGCCGATCGTCCTTTGCGTCGCCCCGACCGTGTGGGGCTGGCGGCCGGAGCGGGCGCGTGAAGTCGCGCCGCTCTACACGGAAATCCTGGCCGTCTTGCCGTTCGAGCCGAGCGTCATGGCGCGTCTCGGCGGTCCGCCCACCACCTATGTCGGCCATCCGACGGTCGACGCCCTGGGCGCCGGGCCGGCCCCGGCCCGCGACGCGCGGCTGGTGGTCCTGATGCCCGGCAGCCGGCCGGCCGAGCTGCGCCTGCATTTGCCGCTAGTGCTGGGCGCGGCGGCTCAGATGCAGCGGGCAGAGCCGCAACTGCGCTTCGGGCTGCCAACCGTGCCCTCCCAGACGGCCAGGGTGGTCCGTGCGGTGGCGGCGAGCGGGGTGGACATCGAAGTCGCTTCCGGGCGGCAGGAGGCCGAGGCGATGATGCGCGGGGCGGCGGTAGGGGTCGCCGCATTCGGCACCGCGACCCTGGAGCTTGCCGCCGCCGACACGCCGATGGTGGCGTTTTTCGATTCAACGCCGGTGCCGCGGCGCCTCAAGGCGCAACTGCAGGGTCGGTTTTTCGCCCTGCCCAACATCGTTCTGGATTCCGCGGTTGTCGAGGAGGTCGTCGCCGATGGCCTCGAGGCCGGCCGGCTTGCGGAGGCCGCGCTGACGCTGTGGCGCGACCCGGCGGCCCGGGCGGCGCAGCAAACCGCCTTCGCGCACATGCGTGCGCTGATGGCCAAGGGGGCGCCCGACGCGCCCCGGCAACGGGCGGTGGACAGGGTTCTGGGGCTGGTCGGGCGGGGTCGCTAGCGGCTGCCGATCGGCACGTAGTCGCGCTCCGGCGCGCCCGTGTAGAGCTGGCGCGGACGGCCGATCTTCTGGGTGGGATCCTCGATCATCTCCGCCCACTGCGCCACCCAGCCGACGGTCCGGGCGAGGGCGAAAATCGCCGTGAACATCGAGGTCGGGAAGCCGATCGCATCGAGCACGATGCCGGAATAGAAATCGACGTTGGGATAGAGCTTCTTTTCGATGAAATACTCGTCCTCGAGCGCGATGCGCTCGAGTTCCTGGGCGACCTGCAGCGTGGGATTGTCGTCGACGCCGCGCTCGGCAAGCACCTCGCGGGCGGTGTCCATCATCACCTTGGCCCGCGGATCGTAGTTCTTGTAGACGCGGTGCCCGAAGCCCATGAGGCGGAACGGGTCGTCCTTGGACTTGGCCCGCTCTACATATTCCGGGATGCGCTCGGGGGTGCCGATCTCCCTGAGCATCATCAACGCCGCCTCGTTGGCGCCGCCATGGGCGGGCCCCCACAGCGAGGCGACCCCGGCCGCGATGCACGCGAAGGGATTGGCCTGCGAGGAACCGGCCAGCCTGACCGTCGATGTCGAGGCGTTCTGCTCGTGGTCGGCGTGCAGGATGAAGATGCGGTCCATGGCGCGCGCCAGCACCGGATTGGGTGTGTACTCCTCGGCCGGCACCGCAAAGCACATGCGCAGGAAATTGGAGGCGAAGTCGAGGTTGTTGAGCGGGTAAATGAAAGGCTGGCCGATATGGTACTTGAACGCCCAGGCGACGATTGTCGGCATCTTGGCGATCAGCCTGTGCGAGGCGACCACCCGCTGATGCGGATCGTTGATGTCCGTGGAGTCGTGGTAGAAGGCCGACATCGCGCCCACCGCGCCGCAGGTGATCGCCATCGGATGGGCATCGCGGCGGAACCCGGAATAGAACTTCACGATCTGCTCGTGCAGCATCGTGTGCCGGGTCACGGTGTCGAAAAACTGCCGGAATTCGGCCTTGCTGGGCAGCTCGCCATTGAGCAGCAGATAGGCCACCTCGAGGAAAGAGCTTTGCTCGGCCAGCTGTTCGATCGGATAGCCGCGATAGAGCAGCTTGCCGGTGCCGCCGTCGACATAGGTGATGCGCGACTGGGTCGAGGCGGTCGAGGTGTAGCCGGGGTCGAAGGTGAACATCCCGGTCTCCCGATACAGCGACCGGATGTCGATCACGTCGGGGCCGACCGAGCCGGACATGATCGGAAATTCGTAGCTCTTGTCGCCGACGACAAGACGGGCGGTTTTCTCGGTCATTTCCGGCCTCCTTCACCCCATGTCGCGATATGGTGACCCGTGGTCGGCCCGGGCAGGCGGTGGCGCGGGGCGCCACTGGCGCGCATTGCGCGCGAGGTGGGGAGTGGGTACCGGATTTGGCCGTCAGCCGCAATAGCCGGCGGGCGTAAAGGCCGAGTCAGCGGGGATTACGAGCCGACGGCGTCCCCAATCCGGGCCAGCGATTCGGTGCGCCCGAGGAGCGCCATCACCTCAAAGACGCCGGGCGAGACGGTGCGTCCGGTCAGCGCGGCACGAAGGGGCTGGGCGATCTGGCCGAGCCTGGCCTGGTTGGCCTCGGCGAATTCGCGCGCTGCGGCCTCCAACCCGTCGCGGGACCAGTCGGGGAAGGCCTCGAGCCGCGCGGCGAGGCGCGAAAGCAGCTGCCGCGCGCTTTCGTCGAGCACCTTGGCGGCGGCCGCGTCCGGGGCGATCGGACGGGCGGCGTGGATGAAGGCGGCGCCTTCGATGAGCTCGAGAACGGACTTGGCGCGTGGTTGCAGCTCGGGGATTGCCGCCAGGACGGTGTCGCTGCGGCTTTTCAGGCCGGCGGCGTCGGCGTCGCGACCGAGCTCCTCGGCCAGCGAGACCATGGCTTGGTAGAGCTCGGACGGGGCGGTGGCGCGCAGGTAGTGGCCGTTGAGGTTGGTGAGCTTGGCGAAATCGAAGCGGGCGGCGGCCTTGTTCAGGCCGGCGAGTGAAAACCACGCCACGAACTCATCGGTCGAGAAGATCTCGTCGTCGCCGTGCGACCAGCCCAACCGCGCCAGATAATTGCGCAGCGCCTCAGGCAAATATCCCATCTGCCGGTAGGCGGAGACGCCGAGGGCGCCGTGGCGCTTCGAGAGCTTGGCGCCGTCGGGCCCGTGGATGAGCGGAATGTGCGCGAATTCAGGGGGTTGCCAGCCCAGCGCGTTGTAGATCGAGAGCTGTCGTGCGGCGTTGGTCAGGTGATCGTCGCCGCGGATGACGTGCGTGACGCCGAGATCGTGGTCGTCGACGACGACGGCCAGGTTGTAGGTCGGGGTGCCGTCCGAGCGCAGGATGATGAGATCGTCGAGCTCCGCGGCCCGGAAGGTGACGTCGCCCTGCACGTGGTCCCGGACCACCAGCTCGCCGGTGAGCGGCGACTTGATCCGGATCGCGGGGGCGACGGAGGCGGGCGCCTCGGAGGGGTCGCGGTCGCGCCATCTTCCGTCGTAGCGCGGCGGGCGGCCCTCGGCGCGCGCCTTGTCGCGCATCTCGGCCAACTCCTCGGGGGACGCGTAGCAGCGGTAGGCGTGCCCGGCGGCGAGCAGCGTTTCGACAACTTCGCGATGGCGGTCGGCCCGGGCGAATTGCGAGATCGGCTCGCCGTCCCAGCCGATCCCGAGCCAGCTCAGGCCATCGAGGATCGCCTGCACGGCTTCATCCGTCGAGCGCGCGCGGTCGGTGTCCTCGATCCGCAGCAGCATCCTGCCGCCCGCGTGCTGCGCAAAGGCCCAGTTGAACAGGGCCGTCCGGGCGCTGCCGATATGCAGCATGCCGGTCGGAGAGGGCGCGAAGCGGGTGACGACGGGCGCGGGCATGAGATCGGTCCTGGATGCGGGTTCGGGCGGACGGCATGCCGGGTGGTCAAAGACCGCGCCGTGTGTAGCATAGGGCGGCGATTGCGCAAGCTGAGGGGGGCGGCGTGGTCAATACGGCGTCCGAAAGGACGGCAGAGGCGCCGGCGGGCGCGCGGCCGCTCGGTGCCGAAGCGTTCCATGCGCGCCGGGCGCGGACGCGGCCGCTGGCCGTTGTGTTGGGCGCGATCGGAGATGCCCTGGAGCATCGCCGGCTCTTCGTCGTGGTGCCGTTTGCGGTCATTGGCGGGGTGCTGGTTTATCTCGGCGCCTCCTTCGAGCCGGCGCCGCTCGCCTCGGCGGGGCTGGTGGCGGCGTTGGCGGCGGCGGCCCTGGAAGCGCGGCGGCGGCGGGCGCTCGTGCCGTTACGGTGGCTGGTGCTGGCCCTGGCGGCCAGCGCCGGATTCGCGCTGCCGAGCCTGCATGCTTTCCTGAGCGGCACGTCCATGCTCGCCGAGCCGACCGCGGCGGTGATCGAGGGCGTCGTCGACGAGCGCGATCGGTCCGGCCCCGACCGGCAGACGCTCTTCGTCCGGCTGACGGGCAGCGACGCGGCAGAGCGGCTGGCCGGGATCCGCCGGGTGCGGGTAAGTGTCGACGAAGCGCCGCCGATCCTGCCGGGCGCCGCGGTGGCCCTCAGGGCGTGGCTGTTCGAGGTGCCGGGGCCGGTTGCTCCGGGCGGGTACGATCCGCAACTGCACGGCTACTTCGCCGGCATCGGGGCCTATGCGTCGTCGCTCGAGGTGCCCACCGTGGTGGCGCCGGGGACCGGGTTCGCGCACATGGTCGCGTCGGTCAGGGCGGTGATCGCGGAGCGGATCGCGGCGCACCTGGCGGCCCCGGCGCGGGCCTTCGCGCTGGCGCTGACGATCGGCGAGCAGGGCGAGATCAGCGAGGACGACCGGGCCGCGATGGCGCGGTCGGGGCTGGCGCATGTGATCGCGATTTCCGGGCTGCATCTGTCGCTGGTGGCGGGCGTCGCCTTCCTGGTGCTGCGGGCGTTGCTGGCGATCGGTCCCACGGCCGCGCGCGTGCCCGCCAAGACGGTCGCGGCGCTGGCGGCGATGGGGGTGGCGCTGGCCTATCTGTTCATCTCCGGGGCCGGCACGGCCACGGTGCGGGCGACGATCATGCTGGGGCTGGTTCTGGCGGCGGTGATCGCCGGCCGGCGGGCCTTGACGATGCGCAATGTGACCTTCGCGGCGCTGGCCATCCTGGCGCTCGACCCGGTCGGCGTGCTGCGGCCCGGCTTTCAGCTGTCGTTCGCGGCCATCGTGGCCCTGATCGGCTGCTACGAGGGGGTACGCTGGCGACCCGATCGGGCGCGGCGGCCGCCGTTCGTGCGTTATGCGGGGGCGCTGATGCTGACCAGCGTCATCGCCGGCATCGCCACGGCGCCGTTCGCCTCCTTCCATTTCCAGCAGTTCGCGCCTCTGGGCATTCTGGGCAACCTGCTGGCGGTGCCGATCGTCGGCTTCGTGATCCTGCCGGCCGGGTTCGTCGGGGTGCTGATGATCCCGTTCGGGCTCGAAGCCCCGTTCTTGGCGCTGATGGGGGCGGGGATCGAGACGATGCTGGCGATCGCCCATTGGGTGGCGGCGCTGAGCGGGCCCCTGACGACGACGCCGGAGCTGGGCGGATGGACGCTTCTGGCGGTGGCGGCGGGGCTCGGCTGGTTCGCCTTTTTGCGCAAGCCGATCCGGTTCGCGGGCCCGGCGGCGGCGTTCGCGCTGGTTCTGGCGTTCGGCTGGCGGCCCGCGCCTTCCCTGATCGTCTCGGACAGCACTCAGGCGGTCGCCATCGGCACCACGGAAGGGCTGCGCCTGATCGGCTCGAACCGCACCAGCTTCGCGGTGCGCGCCTGGTCGGAGCGGTTCGGGGTCGATTTGACCGGGCACGAGGCCGTCGGCGCCTGCGACCGTCTGGGCTGCGTCGCGCGGGCGGCGGGGGGATGGACGGTGGCGGTCGACCGGTCCTTCGCGGCGGCGGCCGAGGATTGCGGTGGCGTGGCGGTGCTGGTGGCGCGGGCCGGCGCGCCGTCGTCGTGCGCACGCATGTCGATCGTGATCACCAAGGCCGATCTGCGGCATGGCGGCGTGCAGGCGGTCCGCGAGGGGGCGGCAGGGTTGTGGCTGGAGCCGGCCTTCAGCGACCTCGCGCGGCCGTGGCGGGCCGGGCGCCGCGACTAGAGCCTGATCGGCGTCTCGGGCAGTCCCGGCACGTCGACCTCGAACGAAACGCAGCTTCCCGCGTGCGGCTCGGCGGCGAGTGCCTCGGGGCTCATGTTCTGGCGGGCGGAGGTGACGAACATCGTCTTGAGGTCCGGCCCGCCGAGACAGGGGCAGGTGGGCTGGCTGACCGGCAACGCGACGATGCGATCGACGGTCCCGTCGGGGGCGTAGCGCACCAGCCGGCCGCCGCCGTACTGAGCGTTCCACATGTATCCGGCGGAGTCGGTGATCGATCCGTCGGGGACCCCGTCGCCGTCGATCTCCACGAAGAGCTCCGGTGTGCCCGCCGGCAACCCGGTATCACGGTCGATGGCCACCTTCATGATCCTGCGGGTCACGCAATCGGTGAAATAGGCGGTGCCCCCGTCGGGCGAAAAGCAGGTGCTGTTGGGAATGGTGACGGCGTCGAAGAGGGGGGTGAGCCGGCCGGCGCGGTACTGGTAGTAGGCCCCGGCCCCCGGTTCGGCGTGGCGCCCCATGGTGCCGATCCAGAAGCCACCGGCCGGATCGACGCGGGAATCGTTGCTGCGCGTGACGGGATTGTCGGCCTCGACCTCGACGATGGGCGCGATGGCGCCGGTTTCGAGATCGACGCGCACCAGTTGGCTGGCGGTGATCACGGCGAGGGTGCGGGCGTCGACGATGGCGGCCGCCGCGGCGGGCTCGTCAAACTGTATGGTGCCTGCGATTTCGCCCGCAACGTCCGCGCGGTAGAGGAGGGCGCCGTTGATGTCGAACCAGATGAACTCGGCGCGATCGGGGTGCCAGATCGGCCCCTCGCCGAGATCGGCCTTGCAGTCGACCAGAATGCGGGGGGTCTCGCTCATTTCTTGAACTCCCGATCGTAGGCGGCGACGGCTTCGTCGGCGCGGGTGCGAACCTCGCCGGCACTCATCCCCGGGCGGTAGAGCGAGGTGCCCAGCCCCACGCCGGTGCAGCCCGCCGCCGCGTAGGCGCCAAAATTATCCGGTGCGGCGCCGCCGACGGCGAACACCGGCACATGCGGGGGCAGCACCGCCATCAAGGCCTTGATCCCCTCGGGACCGAGCACGGCGGCGGGAAAGATCTTCAGGCCGAAGGCGCCGGCGCGGATGGCGGCGAAGGCCTCGGTGGGTGTGAACACCCCCGGATAGGACGCGAGCCCGATTTCGAGCGTCCGCGCGATGACATCAGGGTTGCAGTCTGGGGAGACGATGAAATGACCCCCGGCGTCCTTGACCGCCACCGCCTCGTCGGGCGTCAGCACAGTGCCGCCGCCGATTTCGGCGACCTCGCGGAAGCGCCTGGCGGCCGCCGCGATGGTCGCGAGCGGGTCGGGGGAGTTGAGTGTCACCTCGATGCGCGTGATGCCGGCCCTGACCAGCGATTCGCAGATTTCGACGGCCTCGGCGGGGCGAATGCCGCGCAGAATGGCGATGATGTTGCGGTCGCTCATGTCAAATGCATGGGGCTCTTCGTTGCGGCGCGTCTGGCGTATCTACTCGGCGGCATCGGCATCGGTGGGGTCCGCTTTCCGCCGGGCGCGCAGATAGTCGATCTTGTCCAATATTTCCTCCGCTGTCAGCAATTCGCCGCGGCGGCTGCGTTCCACCAGCTCCCGGATATCGGCTTCCGTGACCCCGCGTTCCGCAAGCCAGCCGCCAGGCTCGTATTCGTACAGATTCGGGGCGTCGCCGGGGCGCGGCCCCGGTGGTTCCGGCGGGCAGTAGAGCTCGGGGCGATCCTGCCACGGATTGGGCCCGATCTCGGTCGCCATTTCGCTCGGATCGGTTGTCGGGCGGACCGCGACGGTCGCATTCGGGTCCACCGGTGTGTCCGGCGTGGCCGGCAGCTGGGTTTCAGGCGCCATCTCGCGCACGTCCGG